>NKIO01000038.1 GCA_002255935.1 Comamonadaceae bacterium PBBC2 | reverse complement strand
CCACGCGGGCATGACCTTCATCGAAGCGGTCAAGGACCTGGCCCAGCAAACCGGCATGCAAGTGCCCGAAGAACAACAGTCGCCCGAAGACCGCGCCAAAGCGGCCGCCCAAAAAGCCAAACAAGACAGCCTGAGCGATGTGCTGGAAAAAGCCGGACAAGCCTACCGCGATCAACTGCGCATCACCCCCCGCGCGGTCGAGTACCTGAAAGGCCGGGGCCTGTCCGGACAAATTGCCAAGCGTTTTGGCCTGGGTTATGCGCCGGAAGGCTGGCGCTCTTTGGCCAGCATCTTCCCCAAATACGACGACCCGCTGCTGGCCGAATCGGGCCTGGTGATCGTCAACGAAGAAGACGACAAGCGCTACGACCGTTTTCGCGACCGGATCATGTTCCCGATCCGCAACATCAAGGGCGAGTGCATCGGCTTTGGTGGGCGGGTCATTGGCAGCGGCACACCCAAATATTTGAACTCGCCCGAAACTCCCGTCTTTCACAAAGGCCGCGAGCTTTACGGCCTGTACGAAGCCCGCGAGGCCCTGCACAGCGCAGGCTATGTGCTGGTCACCGAAGGCTATATGGACGTGGTGGCCCTGGCTCAGCTGGGCTTTGCCAACGCCGTGGCCACCCTGGGCACAGCCTGCACGCCCGACCATGTGCAAAAGTTGTTTCGCTTCACCGATGCGGTGGTCTTCAGCTTTGACGGCGACAGCGCCGGTCGCCGAGCCGCTCGCAAGGCGCTCGACGGAGCCCTGCCCTATGCCACCGATGTGCGCAGCATCAAGTTTTTGTTCTTGCCCGCCGAGCACGACCCCGACAGCTATGTGCGCGAGTTTGGCCAAGACGCCTTTGCCGAGCAGATCAAGCAGGCCATGCCACTGTCGCGCTTTTTGATCGAAGCGGCCAGCGCCGACTGCGATTTGCAAAGCGCCGAAGGCCGCGCTCGGTTGTCCAGCCAGGCCCGCCCCTTGTGGCAACTGCTGCCCGAAGGTGCGCTCAAGCGGCAAATGCTGTCCGAGCTGGCGCAACTGATCCAGTTGGAAACGGCCGAACTTGAACGCCTGTGGGGCCAGCAAGCGGCCACCGACCAGCGCTTTGCGCCCGCTGCCCGAAATGCTGCTGCCCTTTCGCCTGCTACGCCTGCTTCGGCCAACGCCGCCTTCAGTCAGGCCGCCAGCACCGGGCACGACGATTACCCGCACTTCGAGCCGCACTACGGCGAGCCACCGGCATGGTCTGGCCACACCAGTTTCACGCCGCCCAATGGCAACAACTGGAAAAGCAAGAACCCGAACTGGACACCCGGTTTCAAAGGCAACAGCCGCTTCAAACGCGACCAGCCGCCCCCCTACACCGGCCCGCGCACCATCCCGGCCAGCCGCGCGGACCATGCCGCACGCCTGCTGCTGGGCAATATGGCGCTGTGGGAAACGTTGGCTGGCGAAGACCACGCCATGCTCTGCGCCCTGCCCGAACCCCACGGCCCCCTGTTTGCATGGCTCGAATCGCAGTTCCACGAACACGGCGCATTGGGCTGGTCAGCACTGCAAAGCGAGATGCAAGCCCAAGCCTTTGCCGAGGATGCCAAACGTTGGATGGCCCAGGACAATCTGGGCACCACCCCTGGCCAAGAAGACGCCACCCCGCCTGAGCCGCAAGAGGCCCGGCAAGAGCTGCGCAGGCTGCTCAACATGATGTTGATCGACCGCCTCAAGCAACTCGAAACCGAAGCCCTGACCCAGGCCAGCACAGGCCAAGACCCCGAAGCCCAGCAACGCTGGCGCAGCCTGCACGAGCGCCGCAAAGAGCTCATGGCCGCAGCCGCCATCACAACCGTCTCTTAGTTGCGCGTGGGGTTTGTGGGCGCTCAAAGTGTTGGGCAATAGGTGATTGAGTGCCAGTTTTGAAAATCGCCGAACACAGTTCAGCTCCTACAAGGCAGTGCTTGGCGGCAGACTGGGCCCTGGCCAAGTTTTTGTGGGTGCTTATCTTGTTCATGGCCAGGGCTCGTGGGAGCCCAACTGTGTTGGGCGATGGGTGCTTGAGCGCTTACCCGAACCATCGCCGAACACAGTTCAGCTCCTACAAGGCAGTGCTTGGCTGACTGTGCCATTTCCAGGGTTTATGGCTGCTCACTGGCCCATGGCTGGGCTTTTCAGATCACTTACCGATCAACTGGTTGAGCTTGTCGGCCTCAAAGCTTTCGTGGGTGGTTGCGTCGCGGGGCAGGTGCACTTGCTGGTGGGCGCACAACTGTTCCAGCGCTTTCCAGATCATGGCGATCTGGTTTTCTTGCCCGGCGGCGTTGTCGATCAGGCCGCGCATGGCCTGGCTCAGCGGGTCGTCATCTTGGGTGATGCCATAGGCATTGAACTTCGGCTGTGCACTCGACACATCGGCGCTCTCGCCCGTCTTGGACGGGATGATCCGAGCGGGAATGCCCACTGCCGTGGCCCGGGCTGGCACCGGCTTGATCACCACCGCGTTGCTGCCAATCTTGGCGCCGTCGCCCACTTCGAAGCCGCCCAGCACTTTGGCCCCGGCACTCACCACCACGTCTTTGCCCAGGGTCGGGTGGCGTTTGGTGCCTTTGTAGAGCGATGTACCGCCCAAGGTCACGCCTTGGTAAATCGTGCAGCCGTCGCCAATCTCGGCCGTCTCGCCCACCACCACGCCCATGGCGTGGTCAAAAAACACCCGCTCGCCAATCTTGGCGCCGGGGTGGATCTCGATGCCCGTGAGACCACGCGAGATGTGCGAGATGAAGCGCCCCAGCCACTTGAAGCCGTGGTTCCAGCACCAATGCGCCCGGCGGTGCAGCACCAAGGCATGCAAACCTGGGTAGCAGGTCAAGACCTCCCAGGCGGTGCGGGCCGCAGGGTCCCGGTCAAGAATGCACTGGATGTCGGAGCGAAGGCGTGAAAACATGCGGGTAGTCTATCGCTTGCTTTGCGCCGTCTGGATCATCGCTTTGGCCACCCCTCGCAGGATGTGGATTTCTTCGGGGCTCAAGTCAGCCCGGTTGAAGAGTTGGTTCAAGCGCGGCATGAGTTTTTTGGGCGCAGCCGGGTCCAAAAAACCCATGTCGGTCAGCGCCTGTTCCCAATGCGTGAGCATGCCCGCCACCTGCTGGGCATCGGCCTTGTCGGCCGGGGCGATCACGTCCTGCACCGGAAAGCCACCCAAGGCCTCGCGCCAGTCATAGGCAATCACCTGAATGGCCGAGCCTAAATTGAGCGAGCCAAACTTGGGGTTGGTCGGGATCGACAGCGCCACATGGCAGCGGTAAACGTCTTCGTTTTTCATGCCAAAGCGCTCGGAGCCAAACAAAAAGGCCACGCTCTGCTCGGGCGCGCCGGGTTGGGTCAACTGCGCAAAGTGCTCACGGGGCGACCGGGTCGGCGGGCCAAAGTCGCGGGGCGTCATGGCCGTGGCGCACAGGTGGGTCACGCCGTCCAGGGCTTCGTCCAACGTCTCCACCACGCGGGCTTTGTCCAGCACATCGTTGGCACCGCTGGCGCGTTGGATGGTCTCTTCCTTGCGCAGCACATTGGCCCAGCGGGGTTTGACCAACACCAACTCGTCAAAGCCCATGACCTTCATGGCCCGGGCTGCTGCACCCACGTTGCCGGCATGGCTGGTTTCTATCAGGATGAATCGCGTTTTCATGCCCCGATTGTCCATGCAAGACCCGCAGACACTGAGACAAAGGGCAACCTTGGCGCAAAAGTGACCCGAAAGGGGCAATTTCGTGGGAAAATCCAGCCTTCGTCAAAGCGATCGTGCCTTGGCCAGTTCTGGTTCTTCACACAATTTATGTCGTCCAATCTCCACCCCATGCTCAACGTGGCCATCAAGGCTGCGCGCGCCGCTGGCGCCATCATCAACCGTGCCGCGCTCGACGTTGAGGCTGTTCGCATCTCGCAAAAGCAAGTCAACGACTTCGTCACCGAGATCGACCATGCGAGTGAAAAAGTCATCATCGACACCCTGCTGACCGCCTACCCTGACCACGGCATCTTGGCCGAGGAATCGGGCAGCCAGCACGGTAACCCGGCCGCTGACCACATCTGGATCATCGACCCCTTGGACGGCACGACCAACTTCATCCACGGCTTCCCCGTTTATTGCGTGAGCATCGCGCTGCAAGTGCGCGGCAAGATCGAGCAAGCCGTCATTTACGACCCCACCCGCAACGACCTGTTCACCGCCACCAAAGGCCGTGGTGCGTTCATGAACGACCGCCGCCTGCGCGTGAGCAAGCGCATCCGCCTGCAGGAATGCATCATCTCCACCGGTTTTCCCTTCCGCAAGGGCGACAACTTCAACCAATACCTGCGCATGATGGGCGACGTGATGCAACGCACCGCCGGCCTGCGCCGCCCAGGTTCGGCCGCTCTCGACTTGGCCTATGTGGCCGCAGGTTTCACCGACGGCTTCTTTGAAACAGGCCTCTCGCCTTGGGACGTGGCTGCAGGATCGCTGCTGGTGACCGAGGCCGGTGGCCTGATCGGCAACTTCACCGGCGAATCCGAATTTCTGGAACAAAAAGAATGCCTGGCCGGTGCGCCCCGCATTTACGGCCAGTTGGTCAGCATCCTGGGCAAGTTCAGCAAGTTCGCCAGCGCTGGCGACAAAGCGGCTGTGCGCAGCGCTGTCGACACACTGAGCCGCGAACGCACTTCGGACAGCCATGACCCGGAAGCCGAAGCCCAAGACGCTGCGGCCGAAGGCGACGAACCCAAAGACGCACCGTTTTAAGCCATGACCGCGCTCAACCTGAGTGCCCACACCCCCATGATGGCCCAGTACCTGGGCATCAAGGCGGAGTTTCCTGACACGCTGGTGTTCTACCGCATGGGCGACTTTTACGAGTTGTTCTTTGCCGACGCCGAAAAAGCCGCTGGCCTGCTCGACATCACCCTCACCCGCCGTGGCCAGTCCGCTGGCCAGCCCGTGCTCATGGCGGGCGTGCCCTTTCACTCGGTCGAGACGTATTTGGCCCGGCTCATCAAGCTGGGCGAGTCGGTCGCCATTTGCGAGCAAGTGGGCGATGTCGCCACGTCCAAAGGCCCGGTCGAGCGCAAAGTGGTGCGCGTGGTCACCCCCGGCACCCTGACCGACACCGAGCTGCTGTCCGACAAAAGCGAAGCGATTTTGCTGGCCGTGCACCAAGCCGCCAAAAACCGCTGCGGCCTCGCTTGGCTGAGCGTCACGCAAGGCGTGGTGCACCTGGCCGAATGTGCGCAAGACGAGCTGGCCGATTGGGTGGACCGCATCGCGCCCAGCGAGCTGCTGGCCAGCGCGGGCATGACGCCCACCTTTGAGCAAAAACTGCGCAGCCTCAAAACCAGTGGGCGCGGCAGCTGGGCTTTGGCCTTGCGGCCCGACTTTCAGTTTGACGCGGGCTTGGGCCAGCGCAAGCTGCTCGAGCAACTGCAAGCCGCGTCGCTGGCCGCATGGAGCGCCGATGCGCTGGCCGACGCGCATGCCGCTGCCGCTGCCCTGCTGACCTATGCCGAACACACCCAAGGCCGCAGCCTGCCGCATGTGCAGCGGGTGCAGGTGCAGCGCTCGGACGCGCTGATTGACCTGCCCGCCAGCACGCGCCGCAACCTGGAGCTGACGCAAACCCTGCGTGGTGAGGATTCGCCCACCCTGTTTTCGCTGCTCGACACCTGCATGACCGGCATGGGCAGCCGCTTGCTCAAAAGCTGGCTGCTGAGCCCACCACGCGACCGCCAAGCCGCGATGGACCGCCTGCAAGCCCAAGCCGTGTTGCGCGGCGAGAGTGGCGCAGGCCCCTGGAGCAGCCTGCGCGAACAGCTCAAAGGTGCGAGCGATGTGGAGCGCATCACCGCCCGCACGGCGCTGCGCCAAGTGCGCCCGCGCGAGCTGGTGGCCCTGCGCCATGCGCTGGTGCGTGCGGCGTCGCTGTCCACGCAACTTCAAGCCTTGAGCCCCGAGCCCGGCACTTTGTTGGCCGGCATGGCCCGCTGGCTCACGCCGCCCACGAACTGCGCCGAACTGCTGCAAATGGCCCTGCTCGAAGAGCCCGCCGCGCTGGTGCGCGACGGCGGCGTGATCGCCGACGGCCTGGACGCCGAGCTGGACGAGCTGCGGGGCATCCAGACCAACTGCGATGCGTTTTTGCTCGACCTGGAAACCCGCGAGAAAGAACGCACCGGCATCGCCAACCTGCGCGTGCAGTTCAACAAAGTGCACGGCTTTTACATCGAGGTCACGCAAGGCCAGCTCGACAAAGTGCCGGACGACTACCGCCGCCGCCAGACCCTGAAAAACGCCGAGCGCTTCATCACGCCCGAGCTGAAAACCTTTGAAGACAAGGCCCTGTCAGCGCAAGAACGCGCCTTGGCCCGCGAGAAGTGGCTTTACGAAGGCCTGCTCGACCAACTGCAGCCCTATGTGCCCGCGCTGACTGCTTTGGCGCAGGCCATGGCCAGCTTGGACGTGTTGTGCGCACTGACCGAGCGCTCGCTCACCCTGAACTGGTGCACGCCTGAGTTCACCAAAGAACCCTGCATCGAAATCCGCCAAGGCCGCCACCCAGTGGTCGAAGCCCGCCTGGCCGAAATGTCCGGCGCCAGCTTCATTGCCAACGACACGGTGCTCGGCCCCCGCCAGCGTTTGCAGATCATCACCGGCCCCAACATGGGCGGTAAATCGACCTACATGCGCCAGGTGGCACTGATCGTGCTTCTGGCCAGCATCGGCAGCCACGTGCCCGCCAGCCGCTGCCGACTCGGCCCCATCGACGCCATCCACACCCGGATCGGTGCGGCCGACGACCTGGCCAACGCCCAATCGACCTTCATGCTGGAGATGACCGAAGCCGCACAAATCTTGCACAGCGCCACGCCCCACAGCCTGGTGCTGATGGACGAGATCGGCCGCGGCACCTCGACGTTTGACGGCCTGGCTCTCGCCAGCGGCATCGCCACGCACCTGCACAACAAAACGCAAGCATTTGCGCTGTTTGCCACGCACTACTTTGAGCTGACCGAGTTCCCGGCCACGCACACCGCCGCCGTCAACATGCACGTGAGCGCGGCCGAATCGGGCGCGTCCATCGTGTTTTTGCACGAGCTGCAGCCCGGCCCGGCCAGCAAGAGCTACGGCGTGCAAGTAGCCCGCTTGGCGGGCATGCCAACAGCCGTGCTCAACCACGCCCGCCATGCCCTGAGCGCCTTGGAAGCTGGAGCCAGCGAAAGCCGCCAACAGGTGGACCTGTTTGCCGCGCCGCCCGAAACCGAAGCCACAGGCCCCACCGCCGTGGAATCGGCCTTGGCCCAAATCAACCCCGACGCTTTGAGCCCCCGCGAAGCGCTCGACGCCCTGTATGCCTTGCAGCGTTTGCTGCCCAAAAATTAAAGAGTTGGTTCATGACTTATTGCGTTGCCGTCAAAACCCGCGCCGGTTTGGTGTTCCTGTCCGACTCCCGCACCAATGCGGGCCTGGACCAGATCAGCACCTTCCGCAAAATGATCGTCTATGAAAAAGCGGGCGACCGCTTCATGGCCTTGTTGTCCGCAGGCAACCTGAGCATTTCGCAATCGGTGCGCGAAGTGCTGCAGATCGAAAAACTGGTGGAGCCCGGCCAGGACGAACCGCTGACCATCTGGAACGCCAAGAGCATGTTCGACGCCACCCGCGTGCTGGGCGCGGCCGTGCGCCGGGTGTACGAGCGCGATGCCGCTGCGCTGCGTGCCTCCGGTGTGGAGTTCAACGTGTCCATGATCTTCGGCGGCCAAATCGGCAGCGAAGGCATGCGCCTGTTCCAGGTCTATTCGCCCGGCAACTTCATCGAAGCGACCGACGAAACCCCCTACTTCCAGATTGGCGAATCCAAGTACGGCAAGCCGGTGCTGGACCGCGTCATCACCCCCAACACCCCGCTGGACGAAGCGGCCAAATGCGCGCTGGTGTCCATGGACTCGACGCTCAAATCCAACCTGTCGGTCGGCTTGCCGCTGGACATGGTGGTCTACAAAGCGGGCAGCCTGCAGACCGACCGCATCATGTGCATCGACGAGCACAACCCCTACTTCCAGATGCTGCGCTCCAGCTGGGGCGACAAGTTGCGCCAGATGTTCGACAGCATCGAAGACCCGATGTGGAACGGCGGCGCGACCGACGTGCCGCTGATGGTGCCGCCCGTGCGCAACGCCCTGCTCAAGAAGATCACCACGCCGGATGAAAAATTGATCTGATGCGCGCTCGGATCGTCTTTTCCCACGGCAACAGCTTCCCGGCCAGCACCTACGGCGTGATGCTGGACAACCTGCGCCAGCGCGGGTTTGAGGTGGCCGCCATTGAGAAATTCGGCCACGACCCGCAATACCCCGTCAGCAACAACTGGCCGCACTTGGTGCAGCAGTTGGCCGACTTTGCACGCGCGCAACAAGCCGATGGCACACCCGCCTTTTTGGTGGGCCACTCGCTGGGCGGCATCTTGAGCTTGATGTGCGCAGCCCGTCACCCGGAGCTGGCACGTGGCGTGGTCTTGATCGACTCGCCCGTCATTGGCGGCTGGCGTGCCACCACCTTGGGCTTGGCCAAACGCACACCGTTGATTGGCTCACTTTCGCCCGGCCGCATCAGCCAAAAACGCCGCAACCACTGGCCCAGTGCCGACGCCGCGCTGGAGAGCTTTCAGCACAAAAAAGCCTTCGCCAAGTGGGACCCGCAAGTGCTGCTCGACTACATCGCGCACGGCACACACGACGAGGGTGGTCAGCGCGTCTTGAGCTTCGAGCGCGAGGTGGAAACCGCCATCTACAACAGCTTGCCGCACAAACTCGACAGCCTGCTCAAACGCCACCCGCTCAAATGCCCAGCGGCCTTCATTGGCGGCACGCACTCGGCTGAGATGCGCCAAGCCGGCATGGAGTTGACCCAGCAAGTGGTCAAAGGCCGCGTGATGATGCTCGACGGCTCCCATCTGATCCCGATGGAAAAGCCCCTGGCCACCGCCGCCGCGATTGAAGCGACACTGCGCAATCTGGGCGCTTGATTCGCAGGTCTGTGGCTTAACAGGCTGCTGAATTACTCACGATGTCAGAGGGGCCCTGTTGTCCCGCTTCGCCATTTGCCCGATTTTCTTTTCGCATTTCGAAATTTCAGCCCCCTGAGGCCTTCCAAACGCTGTTTCGCAGGCTTTTCCCCCGCCTTTTCCCCTCATCGGGCACCTTGCAGACGCACCTGTCCCAGCGTGCGCAGTCGCGTCAGGTTGTAAGCCGTCATCGTCAGCACAAACATCTGGTCCACTTTCTCCAGACCTCGCACCAGCACCTGGCGAATGTGACCTACCGTCTTGGCCCAGCCAAAGCCCTGCTCAATGCGTTTGCGCTTTTGTTGCGAGATGGCATAGCCCTCGCTGGCAGCCACCGCATCTGGTACTGCCGATTTGCGCCCTGAGGTGTTTTGCGCCACATGCGGCAGCACGTTCATCACTTGCAAGGCCTCGATGAATTCCTTCGCGTCATAGCCTTTGTCCGCTCCCAATGTGAGCGTCGTTTCGCCTTCATTCGCTTGTCGCGCATCGTTGATCATGGCCTTAGCCGCTTCGCGTTCGGCGTGCCCATCGGCTTGCGTGACCATGGCGTTGACCACCAAACCGTTGCGGTTGTCAGTCAGTGTGTGGCCCATGAAGCGCAGTTCGCTGGCAGTCTTGCCTTTGCGGTACAGCCTGGCATCACCGTCCGTGCTCGATTCATGAGTTTCGTTGCTGCGCCGCTGGTTGCGGAAGTTGCCACCATCGCTGTCGTCACCGTCTTGGCGGTCTTTGGACACAAAGCTTTTGTGGCCCGCCCACGCTTGGATCAAGGTGCCATCCACACTGAAGTGCTCGCCTGACAAGAGCTTTCGTTCATCGGCCTGAGCCACGATCTGGTTGAACAGCTCGACCACCGCGTCATGCTCAATGAGCCGTTGGCGGTTCTTGGTGAAGACCGTGGGTACCCAGACGGCATCGTCCATGGCCAAGCCCACAAACCAGCGAAAAAGCATGTTGTACTGAATTTGTTCCATGAGCATGCGCTCGGAGCGTACGCTGTAGAGCACCTGCAACAGCATGGCGCGCAACAACTTTTCGGGTGCAACGCTGGGACGACCGCCTTTGATGTCGGCCTCGTACATGTCGGCGAACAAACCGTTCATGGCCACCAAGGCCTTATTGACCATCTCGCGTATGGCTCGCAAAGGGTGCCCCGTTGGGACGAAATCATCGAGCCGTTTCATCAGAAACAAGCTCTCGGTAAAGGTGTCAGCGCCGCGCATGTTTGTTTGATTTTTGTGATGCCTCAATTGTCGACTGCACAGCTGAATTGGTGCTTTCGGTGCGTCAGTATTTCAGCAGCCTGTTAAGGCATAAGATTTGCCGTCACCTTGACCTTTGCCCTGAGTGATTTCAAATACAACAACTGACTTCAATAAAGCTTTAACGAATACAAGGCGGTCGATGCGATTCATAGAGGACTATTGGTTCAGGGTATTGCAGAATTCAAATCAGCCTCGTAATGTATTGAAAATTGACAAAAACATCAACAATCTTAAATGCGCATATACGCATTCAATACTAAAGTTTCAATAAATATGCCTGGATCAGCTTGATGCAGGCAGGCAGCGGTCTTTTGTTTAAAACTGAAGGGCGGTTGTTGGCCGTGTGATGCCTACAAGCCCGACACACCCAAGTTCAGCTTCCAGCCAGCAAGAGCCACTCACCCCCCACCCCGCTGCATCGTCAAATCAAAGCGCTTCATGAAGCGCTGACGTGCATCCTCTTCCACGCCCTCAAACACAAAAGACACCGCCAGCCGCTGCAGGCGCAGCAGCGCGATCACGCGTGGGGGCAGTTTGTGCCATTGCAGTTGCAGATGCCCGCCACCGATGTGCACACGGGCTTGGCCGGTGCCCAGCTCAAAGGCGTGCTCGCCCAGCGCTCGGGGCAAGGCGCTTAACCATTCGGTTTCGGTCGTGCCCATGTCGCGCTCAAAGCGCTCGGGGTAGTAGGCCTGCATGGGGGCGGTCGTGGCGTGTGCTCACCCACCGGCCACAGGGGGCCAGATGGCGAGCACATCGCCTTCCACCAAGGTGGTGGTGCCGCGCACTTCGGGAGCGATGTATTTGCCGTTGACCAAGACCAGATGCACCAGCTTGGGCGGCATGCCAAAGGGTTCGATGATTTGGCTGATGCTGGCCTGTGGGTCCACCTCCAGCGGCATCTGGTTGCTGCGGCGTACTTCCACCGGCAGGTAATCGGTCAGGGTCGCGAACAGTTTGAATGTGATCTGCATGCGGCGATTGTCGCTTCAGCGGCGGCGTGCATCTTGCGCACCGCTCCAGCCGCCTTGACCTTGCGCACATGCCAGATAGGCATCCATCAGCTTGGTGGGGTCGTGCAGCAAGCGGTCTTTCCACTCGCCCAAGCGCACCTGGCCTTCGACCAGGCCGCGCATCACGCCCACGTGCTCGGTCCAGCCCACGCTGTTGCAGCCGACCAATACATCGTCTTTGAACTGCAGGCTCAGGTGGCGGCCTGCGGCCTTGTCGGTCAAGACCGCTTGTTCGCCGCCGGGCAAGCCTTCCCAGTTGCCAAAGCTGGTGGAGATCAAACCCAAGGTGTCGAGCACGTTGATCTGGGTGACGCCTTTGAGGTTTGCGTTTTGACCGACCATGTTGAGTGCGGCCACGCGGGCTTGCTCGGCCGCATTGGGCTGAATGGCGCTCACAATGGTTTTGCCGCTGACTTTGTCAAAGGCTTCTGCGCAGTCGCCAGCGGCGTAAATGCCGGGCACGCTGGTTTGCATGTGGGCATCGGTCAAAACGCCTTGCAAGCAGCTGATGCCGCTGCCCTTTAAAAAGCCAATCGCTGGGCGCACACCGGTGGCGCTGATGACCAGATCGGCCTCAATGGTTTGGCCATTGGACAAGCGAACTTTCAAACCACTGTCTGCAGTGCCCGAAGACAAGCCGATGGCCGAGGCCAGTTTGCCCAGCAAGCCGGTGCTGCCCGAGCCGCTTTCGATCGCCTCGACCTTGGTGCCGGTAAACACCTGCACGCCTTTGGCCTCGCACCAGTCGCGGATCATGCCGCCCGCCACCGGGCCCATCATGCGGGGCACCATGCGGTCGCCCATCTCCACCACGCTGAGCTTCACACCACGAGACGCCAACGCCTCCATGATGATGCAACCGATGAAGCCTGCGCCCATCTGCAAGACCCGTGCGCCGGGCTTGGCCAAGGCTTGGATGGCGCGTGCGTCTTCCAGCGTCCAGCAAGGGTGCACGCCAGGCGAATCCATGCCGGCAATCGGTGGGCGCACCGGGTGTGAGCCGGTGGCGATCAAGAGTTTGTCAAACGCGATGGATTGGCCGTTGTCCAGCTGCACCGTGCGGCCGCGGCTATCGACTTGGCTGACCTTGGCCTTGATTTGCGTGATCCGCAAATCGTCAAAGTGGGTCGGGCTTTTGCGCAAATACGTGCCGCGCTCGTCGATGTTGCCAATCAAGAGGTAAGGAATGGCCATGCGCGAGTAAGGCGCATCGGGCTCGTCGCCAATCAAGGTGATGGTGTCGGCGGGCGCGTGTTTGCGGATGGTTTCGGCGGCGATCACGCCGGCGGGGCCTGCGCCCAAAATCACGTGGTGGGTCATGGTGTGTTCTCCAGAAACAGACAGCGGCCCCTGGGGGCCGCTGTGGTTCCTGTAGAAGCGCACGCCTGCTGCGAAGGCTTCGCGAGCAGGGGCTCGCTCCTACAGGGGCAAGGTCACAGGCCCAAGCGTTCCTTGGTGGCCGATGTGGGGCGGCCTTCGCCGTCCCAGCCGCGTGCGTCGTAGTACTTGGGCAGCATCTCGTTCAACTTGCTGACCATGCCTTTGCCGGGGCCGGTTTTGGCGGCTTCGGTCATCAGGCGCTTGGGCAGGTTGTCGTCGGCTTTGGTGAAGCCTGCGGCGTTGTTGAACTCGCGCTCCATGTTCCAGATGCGCTCGCCGATGTGGGCCAAGTGCTCCATCGAGAACTCGTCACCGCAAGCGGCTTGCACTTGGGGAGCCACGTCGGCCAAGGTCCAAGCGAAGCTGGTGAAGATGCAAATACCGGCCGAGTCAAACGCTGCGGTCGCGTCTTGGAAGGCCTTGACCAATTCTGGCTTGCCTTCGTGCTCGGTGGGCTCGGTCTTGACCGGAATGCCCAACACTTCGGAGGCGATGGTGTAGCCGCGCAGGTGGCAAGCACCGCGGTTGGAGGTGGCATAAGCCAGGCCAATGCCCTGGATCACACGGCCGTCGTAGGCGGGGAATTCTTGACCCTTGACGCTCATGGACAGGTCGGGGTGACCGTACTTGGCGGTCAAGCGCTTGGAGCCCTGGCCGATTTCCTTGCCAAAGCCAATGCCCTTGGCGGTCATGTCGGCAAACTCGCACAGCGCTTGGGCCGAGCCGAAAGGCGCTTCAATGCCCAGCTGCTCTTTGGTCAGCACGCCCATTTCGTACAGCTCCATCACGGCGCCGATGGTGGCACCAAAGCTGATGGGGTCAAAGCCTTCTTCGTTGCAAATCAGGTTGGCGTATTGCAGCGCTTCCAGATCGCTCACACCGTTGGCCGCGCCCAAAGCCCAAGCGGCTTCGTATTCGAGACCGCCGGATGCGCCCCAGTATTCAGGCTTGTTCTTGACCGAGAAGTGGCCTTCGTCGATCTTGCTGATGCGGCCGCAGGCGATGGTGCAACCAAAGCAAGCTTGGTTGGTCACCAGGTGCTTTTTGCCATCGGTTTCGCGGGGCGTAACCATGGCTTCGGCCGAGATGTCCTTGGCGTTTTCGAACTGCACATCGCGGTGGTTGCGCGTGGGCAAGCCGCCGATCTCGTTGATTACGTTCATCAGCACCTGGGTGCCGTAGGTGGGCAAGCCCTGGCCGGTAACGGCGTTGTCGGCCAGCACCTTTTTGGCGGCCTTGGCGGCAGCCATGAAAGCCTTGGGGTTTTGCACATTGCCCACGCCCTTGGTGCCGCGCACCGCGATGGCCTTGAGGTTCTTGCTGCCCATGACAGTGCCCACACCCGAGCGGCCCGCCGCACGGTGCAGGTCGTTCACCACGGCCGCATACAGCACGCCGTTTTCACCGGCCTTGCCGATGCTCGAGACGCGCAGCAATGGGTCTTGCAAACTGGTCTTGAGGGCTTCTTCGGTCTTCCAGACGCTTTGACCCCACAGGTGCGAAGCATCGCGCAGCTCAGCCACATCGTCGTTGATGTAGAGGTAAACCGGCGTGGCCGATGCACCTTCAAAAATGACCATGTCCCAGCCGGCCATCTTGAGCTCAGCGCCCCAATAGCCGCCCGAGTTGGAGCAAGCGATGGTGCCGGTCAGAGGGCTTTTGGTGATGACGGTGTAACGGCCGCCGGTGGAGGCCATGGTGCCGGTCAGCGGGCCGGTGGCCCAGATGATTTTGTTGTCGGCCGACAGCGCATCGACTTTGGGGTCGATCTCGCTGATCAGGTATTTGCTGCCCAGACCGCGCGAACCCAGGTAGGCCTTGGCCCACTCCATGTTCAGCGGTTCGGATGTGACGGTGCCAGCCGTGAGGTTGACGCGGAGGATTTTTCCAGCCCAAGACATGTTGATGCTCCTTGTGGGTGGGGGATTAACCGGCGGTGGGCTGATTGCCCAGCTTGTCGGCCCACTGTTTCATTTTGTCGATGCCGGTCCAGTTGGCATCGACGAAGGTAATGGCGCCGGTCGGGCAGGCGTCGGCACAAGCCGGATCGCCGCCGCACAGGTCGCACTTTTGCACCTTGCCGGTTTCCTGCACATAGTTGATGGTGCCGAACGGGCAGGCGATGGTGCAGACCTTGCAGCCCACGCAGGTGGACTCGTTGACCACCTTGGCGCCCGTGGCCTTGTCCACGGTGATGGCTTCCACTGGGCAGGCGTGCAAACACCAGGCTTCGTCGCACTGGGTGCAGGTGTAGGGCACTTTTTTGCCGGTGTGATGGAAATCAAACACCTTGATGCGCGACTTGGAGGTGGCGTATGTGCCGTAGTTCTCGAAAGAACAGGCCATTTCGCACTGCAAGCAGCCGGTGCATTTGTCCGGATTGATGTGCAGGACTTTCTGCATGTGGATCTCCTGGTGGTGTTGCAGCCTTTTCAAAGCCGCACTTATGAATCAGAATGCATAGCCATTGTTCATGCGTGCGCTGCTCTACACCGTGGGTATAAACCCTAGATTGCAAAGGGTCTGCATCAACAATTCTCAACTTGATACACACCCTGACATGTCACTGACCCACCCTGCCAACGACCGCCTCTCGCGCATCGACCAAGCGCGGGACCTGGTGTTTCATGGTCAAGCCGCCCAAGGCACTGGGGTCGCCCAGTGGGTCACGCAGTCTTGGCAACGCTGCCTGACGATGGGCTTGGCGCCTGAGCACAAAGTGGGTTTCGATGCGGTGTCGGCCCAGCAGATGCGCCGTGTGCAAGAAGCCAGCTGGCCCTTGGTGCAAGCAGCGCAGCCGGTGCTGGCCGAGCTGGCCCGGGCCATTGCCGACATCCGTTACTTTGCGATCTTGACCAACGCCGAGGGCGTGGTGGTCGATGTGCACGGCCCCGTGGACCGGCAAGACCGCCGTGCCGATGTGATCGCCCGTGTGGGGGTGGATCTGTCCGAAAAATCGGTGGGCACCACGTCCATCAGCGCGGCGCTGTCGCAGCTGCAGCCGGTGTGGCTGCACCGGGGTGAGCATTTCTTCAAAGACACCAGCGTCTACAGCTGCGCGGGTGCGCCGGTGTTCGGGCCCGATGGGGTTTGCGCGGGCATGCTCGATTTGACCGGCGTGGAACCCGTCGAGCGCCCTGCTCTCAAACACCTGGTGCGCCGCTCGGCACGCAGCATCGAAAACAGCTGGCTTTTGGCCTCCTCACACGCCCTGGTCTTGCGTCTGAACTGGCCGGGCAACCAGCCCGGTGACGACAGCGACGGCCTGCTGACCCTGGACCCAGACGGTCGCATCGTGGGCGCCAACCCCACGGCGCGGCAAATGCTGTCTTTGCCCTCCGAGACGGCCGGTCAGGCCCTGCACGCCAGCGATGTGTTTGCCACCGCTTGGCAAGGCTTGTTCGATGCCGCCAGCCGCCAAGACAGCCCCCAAGAATTGCCGCTGTGGTCAGGCCTGCGCTTGCAAACCCAAGCCTTTCGCCCCGGCGCGCAAGTCCCCTCGCACAGCACAGGCGTGCCAGGGCATGGCAAAGCGCTCAAGGATGTGCAGACCGACATGATCCGAGAGGCCGTCACCCAAGCGCGTGGCAATGTGGCCGAGGCCGCTCGGGTCTTGGGCATCAGCCGCGCCACGGTTTACCGCAAATTGGGCAACCCCAAGGGCGAGTGACTCGCCCTCTCTTTTGAGGGCTTATTTGCCAGCGTTCGGAAAGAACAGTTGCTCGCCACCGATCTTGTAGTCGGCGATGTGGGCTTGGCCTGCAGGCGAGGTCACCCAATCCACAAATTTTTGCGCATCGGCTTGCTTGACGTGGGCATGCTTGGCGGGGTTGACCACCATCACACCGTACTGGTTGAACAAGCGCTGATCGCCCTCCACCAAGACCGCCAGATCGGCGCGGTTCTTGAAGTTCAGCCAGGTGCCGCGATCGGCCAACACATACGCGCCTTGTGAGGCCGCGATGTTGAGCGCAGGCCCCATGCCGCAGCCGCATTCACGGTAGCCGCCGCCTTTGGCCGCGTCCAGATTGGCCAGTTTCCAATAACGCAACTCGGCCGCGTGGGTGCCGCTCTTGTCGCCCCGCGAGACAAAGGCCGCGTTGCTGGCAGACACTTTGCCCAAAGCCGACACGATGTCCTTGCCCTTGGTGCCGGCCGGATCGGCCTTGGGCCCAATCAGCACAAAGTCGTTGTACATGACCGCCTGGCGCTTGAGGCCAAAGCCGTCGGCCACAAACTTTTCTTCGGCCACCTGGTCGTGCACAAACACCACATCGGCGTCACCCCGGCGTGCCATGTCCAGCGCTTGCCCCGTGCCCAACGCCACGACTTTGATGTCGATGCCGCTGGCCTTTTTGAAGGCGGGCAGCAGATGCGCAAACAGACCGGATTGTTCGGTCGATGTGGTGGACGACATCACGATCGACTGGGCCTGCGACCAGGCGGCAATCGAGGACAGCGCCGCCAGCAACACAGCACGGCGGAAAACAGAACGGATCTTCATGAGAGTTCTCCTTGAACAAAAGCATGGGCTTGGGGGCTGTGCTCAGCCAGCGCCGAAGCATTGAAAAAAACATCCACCGGCAAGTCGGCCAAGACACGACCGGCCTCGAGGTAAATCACGCGAGAGGCCAAGCGTTTGACTTGGCCCAGGTTGTGGCTGGCCCAGATCAGGGTCAATGCCTCACCTTGCGCAAATTCAGCAATCAGGTTTTCCACCTCGCGCTTGGCATACGGGTCCAAGCTGGCGGTGGGCTCGTCGAGCAAGAGCACATCGGGCTGACGCGCCCAGGCCCTGGCCAAGGCCAGGCGTTGCTGTTGACCGCCCGAGAGTTGACGTCCACCTTGCTGGGCCACGGCCGTCAGGCCCACGCGCTGCAAAGCCTGTACCGCCCGCTTGCGGGCTTGGCGCCAAGTCAAGCCCAAGCTGCGGTCAAGCCAGATGCCCAAAGCCACATTGTTCAGGGCCGAGATGCGCAACAAATGGGGCCTTTGAAACAGCATGGCCAAACGGCTGTTCGGGTCTCTGTGCACCTGCCCCGAAGCCAGCGGCAACAGCCCCTGCAACAAGCGCAGCAAGGTGCTCTTGCCCGAGCCGTTGGAGCCCAACAGGGCCACACGCTCACCCGGTGCAATGCGCAGATCGATGCCCGTCAGCACGGTGGCGGCCCCCAGCTTCACGCCAGCGTTTTGCAACTGAACCACAGCGCGGCTGTTCATGCGACCCACCCTTTGGTGGCGGCCACGGCTTGCCCGGTTTGGCGTTGCCCCCAATAGCGCAAAACCGCCGCCAGCAAATTCAACAAGAGCACCACGGCCAACAGCACCAAGCCCAAGCCCAGCGCCAAAGGCAAATCGCCCTTGCTGGTCTCCAGGGCAATGGCGGTGGTCATCACGCGGGTGAAGCCATCGATGTTGCCGCCCACGATCATCACGGCGCCCACCTCGGAGATGGCGCGGCCAAAAGCCGCCACCCCAATGGTGAGCAAGGCGTAGCGCTCGTCCCAAGCCAAAAGCAGACCGCGCAAAACCGGTCCCGCACCCAGCGAGGCCCATTGCTCGCCGTGCTGCACTTCCACATCTTCGACCACTTGCCGCGTGAGGGCCGTGACCACCGGTACCACCAAAATCACTTGCGCGATGACCATCGCCTTGAAGCTGAACAACCAACCCAAAAAGCCCAAAGGCCCGGTGCGCGAGAGCAGCAAATACACCAACAAACCCACCACCACCGAAGGCAAAGCCAGCGAGGTGTTCAGGACCACCAGCACAGCGCCCCGCCCAGCAAACCGGGCCACCGCCAACCAAGCCCCCAGCACCACGCCCAAGCCATAGGCCAGCAGGCAGGCGGTGGCGCTCACGGCCAAAGACCGTGACACCACAGCCCACAAGGCCGGGTCCATTTGAAAGATGAGGTTCAGCGCCGTGGCGGCGCTGTCGTAGAGGGTGTTCATGACAAGCGATGGATGCTACCCGAGCCATGGGCTGTTGACCCTCCGTGTTCTCCGCTATGAAACGCCGTGCATAGGGCGCTGCCACACCCACCTCAACTCAAGGTCAGGGGTCATCATTTCTTGATGCACACTTGGGCCGTGCGACACATTGACCTTTCCTACCACTGGAGCCCCGAGTCCCTTCAAGCCAAGGCCAGCGATTCGACCTCGCCGCTGCGCAACCCCTTGATGGATCTGCTGCAAGCCGTGCGCAGCGCGGGCTCGATCTCGGCTGCCGCCAAGGCCTTGGGCCTGTCGTATCGGCATGTGTGGGGGGAACTCAAGCGCTGGGAAGAAACGCTGCGCCAGCCCTTGATCATTTGGGAAAAAGGCCAAGCTGCACAACTGACCGAATTTGCCGACAAGCTGTTGTGGGCCGAGCGGCAAGCCCAGGCGCGGCTGACGCCACAAATCAATGCCCTGCAAGCCGAGCTGGAAAAAACCTTCGCCGTGGCCTTTGACCCGGACAGCCATTTGCTGACGCTCTACGCCAGCCATGACGACGCATTGGTTCGGCTGCAAAACCACTGCGCCCGCCAAGCCCTGCACCTGGACATGCGCTTTTGCGGCAGCGTGGACGCGATCCGAGCCTTGAACGAAGGCCGCTGCCGGGTGGCCGGCTTTCATGCCCCGGTCGAGCCCGACGCCGACTCGCTGGTGGCCCGCACCTACCGACCGCTGCTCAAACGCGGACAGCACAAGCTGATCAGCTTTGCACGCCGTGAACAAGGCCTGATGGTGCGCCCGGGCAACCCTTTGAATTTGCTCCATTTACAAGACCTGAGCCGCCCCGGAGTGCGCTTGGTCAACCGGGCGCTGGGCACGGGCACGCGGCTTTTGCTGGACCAATGGCTGCAAAGCGCAGGGCTGTCTGGCACCTCGATCCAAGGCTACGACTTGGAAGAAAGCTCGCACGCCGCCGTGGCCGCCAGCATTGCCGCCGGCCAAGCCGATGTCGGTCTGGGCATCGCCTCGGCGGCGCAAGCCCAAGGCCTGGACTTTGTGCCCCTGGCGCCAGAAAACTATTGGCTGGTGTGCCTGAAAAGTGCGCTGGACACCCCGGCCATCTTGCAGCTGCGGCAGATTTTGCAGTCGCACGGTTGGCAAGAGCAGGTGACGCAATTGGCCGGCTACGCCACGCCCGCCGACTGCGGCCGCATCCAATCGCTCAAGCAGCGGCTGCCTTGGTGGTCCTGAAGTCTCATACGTAAAACCACGTAGAAACAAGCTGCCAACTGGCTCGTTTGAGAAGAATTACAAGGCAGCAGGGTAAATATCAGGCCATGACCGAGCCGGTTCGCCAATTTCCTTGGTTACCATTACCGGCTAACCCTGCCCACGCCCCCTGGTCGTCCGCAGGTGTCACCTTTTTCAAGCTTCATCTGGAGACCCATTTGTCAAACCTACTCAAATTTGCCTTGGGCATGGACTGGTTGAGCGAACGCTTTGGCCGTGTCGCTTCCTGGGCTGTGCTTTTGTCTGCAGGCATTTGTGCCCTCAATGCCTTCATCCGATATGGCCTGGACTGGAGCTCCAACGGCATGCTCGAAATCCAGTGGTACATGTTCGCCTGGGTGGTCATGGTGGGCTCGCCCTATGTGCTCAAGGTCAACGAACACGTGCGCGTGGACTTGATCTACGGCAAGCTCAAAGGCAACGCCCCGGTCTACGTCGACATCTTCGGCCTGATCGTGTTCTTGCTGCCCATCATGGGCTACCTGACCTGGTTGTCTTTCCCCTACTTCCTCAACACCTTGGTGTCTGGCGAGATGAGCCAAAACGCTGGCGGTCTGATCCGTTGGCCGGCCACTTTGGCATTGCCTGTGGGCTTTGGCATGGTGTGGCTGCAAGGCGTGGCCGAGTTGATCAAGCGTGTGGCCTACCTGCAAGGGGCTTACACCATGGACACCCACTATGAAAAACCTCTGCAATAAAGCGGGATCCGCTTCTCCGCACAACAACTAAAGCAAGGACACCCCAATGCAAATGGAAAATTTCGCCCCGATCATGTTCGCGGGCCTTGTGGTCGTGATGTTGGTGGGCTTCCCGGTCGCCTTCTCTTTGGCTGCGCTCGGTTTGGCCAGTGGTTTTTATGCGATTGAAATGGGCTGGTTCCCCGCCGCCTTCATGAGCAACCTGCCGATCTCACTGTTCTCGATCCTCAGCAACGACTTGCTGCTGGCGATCCCCTTCTTCACCTTCATGGGCACCATCCTCGAGAAGTGCGGCCTGGCCGAAGACATGCTCGACTCGATGGGCCAGTTGTTTGGCCCCGTGCGCGGCGGCTTGGGTTACTCGGTCATCATCGTGGGCTTCATCCTCGGCGCCATCACCGGCACCGTGGCGGGCCAGGTGATCGCCATGGCGCTGATCTCGCTGCCGGTCATGATCCGTTACGGCTACAACATGCGTTACGCCACAGGCGTGCTGGCGGCCTCGGGCACCATCACCCAACTGGTACCACCCTCGCTGGTGCTGGTGGTGCTGGCCGACCAACTGGGCAAACCCGTGGGCGACATGTACAAAGGCGCTTGGGGCCCCTCGCTCATGCAGATCGCCATGTTCGCGCTCTACACCTACGGTCTGGGCTTGATCAAACCCCATTACGTGCCTGGCGTGCCACGCGACGCCCGCACCTTGAACGGCTGGGCCCTGTGGGGCAAGTGCCTCAAAGGCATCATCCCCTCGGCCGTGTTGATCTTCACCGTGCTGGGCTCCATGGGCGGCTTGCCCTTCCAAGACTCGGCCTTGGCCACCCCCACCGAAGCCGGTGCCATGGGCGTGGTTGGCGCCTTGATCTTGGCGGCCATGCACAAGCGCCTGAACTGGAACCTGATGTGGGAAGCCATGCACGGCACCATGCGCCTGACCGCGATGGTGGTGTTCATCCTGATCGGCTCACGCGTGTTCAGCCAGGTCTTCCAAGGTGTGGATGGCGCCAAGTGGGTTGAACACTTGCTGACCGGCCTGCCCGGCGGTCAAGTCGGCTTCTTGATCGTGGTGAACATCTTTGTGTTCTTCCTGGCCTTCTTCCTCGACTTCTTTGAGATCGCCTTCATCATCGTGCCCATGCTGGCCCCTGTGGCCGACAAACTGGGCATCGACCTGATCTGGTTCGGCGTCTTGCTGTGCGTGAACCTGCAAACGAGCTTCATGCACCCGCCGTTTGGCTTTGCCTTGTTCTATTTGCGCGGCATCGCCGACACCTTGTTCAAGGACAAACGCATCCCGGTCGCTGTCAAATCCAACGACATTTACCTGGGCTCCATCCCTTGGGTGATCATGCAGATCCTGCTGGTGGTCATCGTGATCTTTGTGCCTGAATCGGTCACCGCCTTCCTCGACAAGGAAGTGGCTGTGGACCTGGACAAGGTGGTGATTGAAATGCCCCAGGAAGGCGAAGCACCCAAACCTGAGGAAGCGCTGACCCCAGCCGATCAGAAAAAGTCAGACGACAGCGATCAACAAAAGATCGACGACCTGTTCAAGAAGTGACGTTTTGAATCCACCCTCCAACGCCTCGACCCCGAGGCGTTTTTTTATGATCCCTTCATGAACACCCCTGAAAACGCAGACCTGCTCGCCGCCATGGGGCCCATGCCCTTTCGGTTCACCCCCCAAAGCGAGACCATGGTGTCGCCCTCCTTCAGCAAGGCATTCAAGCTGTTGGCCCTGGCCTTGCTGGCCGGCACGGCCTTTTGGGCCTACCGCCTGCACGGCAGCGTGCTGGTGCAGGCCTCGTTTTATTGGCTTTGGGGCGCCTGGGCCATCATGGCCTACACCGTGATGCATGTAATCAAAGGCCAAACCACCTTGACCGGGCAGACCTTGGAGCAAACGTGGATTTGGCACAAGCGTGTGGACCTGCGCGAGCTGGCCTATGCCAAGCTCATCCGGTTTCCGGGGCTCGACAGCGTCATTGCGCCGCGTTTGTATGCCCGAACCCTGATGGGCAAATTCGTGGTCATTTATGCCTGCGACCCGCACATGCTGGCCGAGTTCAAACGCCTGTCCGTGGAACTCAAGCAATTCAGAATCCCGCCACGCTGAAAGCGCAGTGAGCAGACGAAAAAAAACCGGCCGAGGCCGGTTTTTTCATGCACTGCGCAAGATCACAGCTTTTGGGCTTGCATGAACTTGTCGAAGGTCATTTCGGTGAAGCGGAACCACAGGTTCTGATCGGCCTGGAACTTGCGGTAGTCGGCGTAGATCTTCTTCCAGTCGGGGTTCTTCTCATTGAGTTCTTCGTACACAGCCATGGACTGCTTGAAGGCTTCTTTCATGATCTCGTCCGAGAAAGCGCGCAGCTTGGTGCCTTTGCCGACCAGCTCTTTGAGGGCAGGTGGGTTCTTGGCATCGTAGCGGGCCTGCATTTCCACGTGGGCCACAGAAGCAGCGGCTTCCACAATGGCTTTGTTTTCGGCAGACAGAGCGTCGAAAGCTTTTTGGTTGATGAAGAAGTCCAGCTGAGGACCGCCTTCCCACCAGCCGGGGTAGTAGTAGTAAGGCGCCACTTTGTTGAAGCCCAGCTTCTGGTCGTCGTAAGGTCCGATCCACTCGGCCGCGTCGATGGTGCCTTTTTCCAGGGCAGAGTAAATCTCGCCGCCAGGAATGTTTTGGGGCACACCGCCCATGCGCTCGAGCACGCGGCCAGCGAAACCGCCGATGCGCATCTTCAAGCCCTTGATGTCCTTGACGGTCTTGATTTCCTTGCGGTACCAGCCGCCCATCTGAGCGCCTGTGTTGCCGCCTGGGAAGCTGATCATGTTGTACTTGGCGTAGAACTCACGCATGAGTTTCAGGCCGTTGCCTTCGTACATCCAGGCGGTCATTTGGCGGCTGTTCAGGCCAAATGGGATGGCGCAGCCCAATGCGAAGGCTTCGTTCTTGCCAAAGAAGTAGTAAGGGGCCGTGTGGGCCATTTCGATCGAGCCTTGTTGCACGGCATCGACCACACCGAAAGGCGGTGTGATTTCGCCAGCAGCGTGGACGGAAATTTCAAACTTGCCGCCAGACATGTTTTTGACGCTCTTGGCAAACACGTCGGCTGCACCATGAATGGTGTCCAAAGCCTTGGGGAAGCTGGAGCTCAGGCGCCAGCGAATGGCAGTTTGTGCCTGCACTGCGGGTGCAACACCAGCGGCCAAAATACCGGCCAAGCCAGCGTTTTTGATGATGGAACGACGATCCATGGAGTAACTCCTGTTGAAGATTGCGAACAAGCCCCGAAACCCACGGGTGGTTTTCGAGTCAGCGGCTATTGTAGGAACTCCAAACAGGCCAACCCGTTGGGGATTACCCTCTCGAAATTGGCAAAACCCCCACCAGTGCTCGCTTGCAGCGCAAGCTGAAACGAATTCAAAGCGCTTGAAATCGTTTCACAAGGCAAAGCGCTGGCGGATGGACGCTTCGATGCCCGCAGCGTCCAGCCCCTGCGCGGCCAGCAGTTGGGCGTGGTCGCCGTGCTCGATGAACACATCGGGCAAGCCCAGTTGCAAAACCGGCCGCACCAAGCCCATGTGCTGCAAGACCTCGGTCACGGCGCTGCCTGCGCCGCCCATGATGCTGCCTTCTTCCAGCGTGACCAGTTGGGGGTGGTCTTGGGCCACCTGCGCCAGCATCTCGGTGTCCAGCGGTTTGACCCAACGCATGTTGACCACCGTGGCGTTCAGGGCCTCGGCAGCCTTCAAAGCAGGTGCCAGCAAAGAACCAAAAGCCAAGATGGCGATGCCCTGGCCTTGTCGGCGGATTTCGGCTTTGCCCAAAGGCAAAGGGTTCAGGTCGGCATCGGGCACAGTGCCCACGCCCGCACCGCGTGGGTAACGCACCGCCACCGGGTGGTTTTGCGCATAAGCCGTGCTCAGCAGCTGGCGGCACTCGCGCTCGTCGGCGGGGCAAGCCAGGCTCATGTTGGGGATGCAGCGGATGTAGGCGATGTCGTAAGCGCCTGCGTGTGTCGCGCCATCGGCACCCACAAGTCCTGCGCGGTCGATGGCAAACACCACCGGCAGGTTTTGCAAAGCCACATCGTGGATCAGCTGGTCATAGGCCCGCTGCAAGAAGGTCGAGTAAATCGCCACCACCGGCTTGAGGCCTTCGCAGGCCATGCCTGCCGCAAACGTGACGGCATGCTGCTCGGCAATGCCCGCGTCGTAATAGCGATCGGGAAAGCGGCGGTGGAACTCCACCATGCCCGAGCCCTCGCGCATGGCGGGCGTGATGCCCACCAGGCGCTGGTCTTGCTGCGCCATGTCGCACAACCACTGGCCAAACACCTGGGTGAAGGTGGTTTTGGCGGGTGTGGTCGATGGCACCAGACCGACCGCTGGGTCGAACTTGCCGGGCCCGTGGTAGGCCACCGGATCGGCCTCGGCCAGCTTGTAGCCCTGGCCTTTTTTGGTGACCACATGCAAAAACTGCGGGCCGTCCAGGTGCTTGATGTTTTCCAGCGTCGGGATCAGCGACTCCAGATCGTGCCCATCGATGGGACCGATGTAGTTGAAGCCGAATTTCTCAAACAACGTGGCCGGCACCACCATGCCCTTGGCGTGTTCTTCCAGGCGTTTGGCCAGCTCGAACAAGGGCGGTGCGTTTTTGAGCACGTTCTTGCCCACATTTTTAGCGGCCGAATAAAACTTGCCGCTCATCAGCTGCGCCAGGTAGCGGTTCAAAGCGCCCACCGGCGGGCTGATCGACATGTCGTTGTCGTTCAAGATCACCAGCAGCTTGCACTCTTCGACGCCCGCGTTGTTGAGCGCTTCAAAAGCCATGCCGGCGGTCATCGCGCCGTCGCCGATCACGGCGATCGAATGGCGCGACTCGCCTTTTTGCCGCGCAGCCAGCGCCATGCCCAGCGCCGCCGAAATGCTGGTGGACGAATGCCCCACACCAAAGGTGTCGTACTCGCTCTCGTCGCGGCGCGGAAAGCCCGACAAACCGTTGAGCTGGCGCAGCGTGGGCATGCGCTCGCGGCGGCCCGTCAAGATCTTGTGCGGATAGGTCTGGTGCCCCACGTCCCACACGATGCGGTCTTCGGGCGTGTTGAACACGTAATGCAGCGCCAGCGTCAGCTCCACCGTGCCCAGGTTCGAGCTCAGGTGGCCACCGGTTTTGGACACGTTGTCGAGCACGCATGCGCGCAACTCGTTGGCCACGGTGGGCAAATCGCTGCGCGGGATTTGGCGCAAATCGGCCGGTGACTGGATGGCGTGGAGAAATTCGCTCATGGCTTCAATGGGTGCGTTGCACCACCATGTCGCACAGGGCGCGCAAAGCGGCCAGGCGTTCGGTGGGCAAACCGGTGTCTTGCAAAGCTTGCGCGGCTTGCGCCGCCAGCTCGTCGGCCAGGCGCTGCGCGGGCGCCAGGCCCATCAGCGCCACATATGTGGGTTTGTCGGCAGCGGCGTCTTTGCCCGCCGTCTTGCCCAGGGTGGCCGAGTCGGCCGTCACGTCCAAGATGTCGTCCACCACCTGAAACGCCAGGCCCATGGCCTCGCCAAACTGCTGCAGCGCTGCATGCGCCGTGGCCGACACCGCCGCGCCGCAGGCCGCACCCATCTGCACGCTGCACAGCAGCAAGGCCCCGGTTTTGAGGCGGTGCATTTGGCGCAGCTGCGCCTCGGTCAAGCGGTGGCCCACACTGGCCAAGTCGATCGCTTGGCCGCCGGCCATGCCTTGGTAGCCCGAAGCACGGGCGAGCAAACCCACACAGGCGGCTTGCACGGCAGGGCTCACGCTACCGTCTTGTGGGGTGAGAAGTTCAAACGCCAGGGTCTGCAAAGCATCGCCCGCCAGAACCGCCGTCGCCTCATCCCATTTCTTGTGCACGGTGGGCAGACCCCGGCGCAGGTCGTCATTGTCCATGCAGGGCATATCGTCATGGATCAGGCTATAGGCGTGCAGCGCCTCAACCGCAGTTGCTGCACTGACAGAGGCGCTTTCCGCGATCCCCAGCATCCGCGCGCTTTCCAGCACCATGAATCCGCGCAGGCGTTTGCCGCCCTGCACCGCATAGCGCATGGCGTGGATCACGGGTTCATCCGCCATCCCTGACAGCGCCGCATCCAGCCGCGCCTGCACCAGACCCGCATCCCGGGTCAGAGTTGCGGCAAAGCTCACAGCCCCTCCACCGGGGTGGTGCCGATGGCGCGGCCCTCTTGGGCGCGGATCAGTTCGACCTTTTCTTCGGCGTCTTTCAACTTGGCCTCGCAATGCGCGCGCAAGGCGGCCCCGCGTTCGTACAGCGCGATGGATTCCTCAAGCGGAACCTCGCCGCGTTCCAGACGACCGACGACCTGTTCCAGCGCGGCCATTGCCTCTTCGAAGCTGAGTTCCGTAATCGGACCATTCTTCACGTTCGCGTCGGTCATTCGCCCCGCTCCTTCATCGCGCCCAGATGGGCGGCCACGCTGTATTGCAACGCTTCAAGATCATATCCGCCTTCGAGTGTCGAGACGACCCTGCCGCCGCAATGTGCATCGGCAATGTCCAGCAGGCGGCGGGTGATCCAAGCGTAATCCTCATCCTGCCAGTTCAGGCCTGCCAGCGGATCATCCTCATGCGCATCAAAACCGGCAGAGATCAGGATGAATTCCGGCTTGCACGCAGCAAGCGCCGGAAACACCTGCGCGTCATAGGCCGCGCGCATCGCCGCGCCACCAGAGCCCGTGCGCAAGGGAATGTTGATGATCTGCCCATGCGCCCCGCGTTCCTGCGACGCACCAGAGCCGGGATAGAGCGGCATCTGATGGCTGGAAATGAACAGAACGCGAGACTCGTCCCACAGCAAATCCTGCGTGCCATTGCCGTGGTGGACGTCGAAATCCACGATGGCAACGCGGGACAGGCCGTGGTGATCCAGCAACCGCTTGGCCCCGATGGCCACGGTCCCGAACAGACAGAATCCCATCGCCGTGGCAGTTTCGGCGTGATGCCCCGGTGGGCGGCCTGCGACAAAGGCATTCGTCGCCGTCCCCGCCATCACGGCATCCACCGCCGCCACCATTCCGCCAACTGCGCGCAGGGCAGCGGTCAGGGAACCGGGCGACAGATGGGTATCGCCATCCAGTGCCGCCCAACCGCGTGCAGGGACGGTATTGGCGACCTTGTCAAAATAGCTTTGCGGATGGCAGCGCAGCACATCGGCGACGTCCCCCATCGGCGCGTCAACCGGCGTCAGCCCAGCCGTTGCAATGGCGCGCGCGACAGATGCCAAACGTGCCACCTGTTCAGGATGGCCCGGCGGGGTGACATGGCCCGCAAAACCGGGGTGGGTATAGACAAGCGTGCCCAAACGATCCTCCTTGGTTGCGCCCGGCACGCCCGCCCCTTAGCCGCCCTGCTTGGCGATTTGTGCGTCCTGACATTCGATCATTTTCACCACCGCATCGGTTGATCCCGTGATGTCGATCAACATCACCTCATTCTCGCCATGCGACAGCGACAGGGACGAAGCCCCCATCATCGCCGGAAAGAAATCGGGGGTGTCGAACAGAATATCCGCAGCGGGCAGGCCGTCGATCGACGTTCCTGTCGCCTCTCCGTTGAAGGGCTTGTCATCCAGCAGGATAGAGATCGGATAAGTCTTGCCCTCTTCGATGTCATCCCAGCCGGGATTTGCCGACAGCACATAGCCGCCACCCGTGGTCATATCAAAGCCGATGCGCACGACAGAATTGTCTTCAAACTCGCTCATCATCAGGCAGCCATTGTTCAGGCTGGGGTCGATGGCGATGGACCATCCCGCCGCCTCGGCATAGTCCTCAAGCTGGCCCTGGGCAAAGGCGGGCACGGCCGCACAGGTTGCCAACGCCACCGCAATCCACATTGATTTCACAACCACCTCCCTGAACCCACACCCGCATGGGCATGACCTGAAAGTATCGGCCCGCCCGTACAGGTCAACCCACAGGCCAACCGATCTGACGCAGGGTCAATCCGGTTGCAGCATGTACCCCTCGCCGCGCACGGTTTGCAGATAGCGCGGCTGACGCGGGTCTTCCTCCAGCTTGCGGCGCAGGCGGGTAATCTGCACATCCACCGCCCGCTCCTGCGCACCCGCCCCCGTATCGTCGGCAGAGCGGCCAAGGTCACCCACCAACCGCTCCCGCGTGATCGGTGCCCCCGGCTGTGCGGCGAACAGGCGCATCAGCGCGGCCTCTGTCGCGGTCAGGCGCACCGGATCGGTGCCGCGCCACAACTCGCCGCGTTCCATGTCATAGCGCACCATGCCCATATGCAGCACCTTGGGCGCAGACTCCGCCGGTTTGGGCTGCGGCATGCGGCGCAGGATGGCGTTGATCCTGAGCAGCAATTCCTTCGGCTCGAACGGCTTGACCAGATAGTCATCCGCCCCGGCCTCCAGCCCCTCAATCCGGTTTGCCGTCTCTCCCTTCGCCGTCAACAAGAGGATCGGCATGGGCGAGCGTTGCCGCAGGTCGCGGGTCAGGGCGATGCCGTTTTCGCCGGGCATCATCACGTCCAAGACCAGCATATCAAACTCCAGCCCCGCCAGCAGCCGCCGGGCCTGTGCGGCATCGCGCGCGACCGAACACAGGAACCCGCTGCGGATCAGGAACTTCTGCAACAGCCCGCGGATGCGTTCGTCATCGTCAACGACCAGTAGATGCGCCTGTGTTTCGGTCATACCCCGCCCTCCCGCAGGGATTGATACTGCCGCCGCATCTCTGGGTCCATCATCGCCTCAAGCACGGTGCGGAAGCCCTGCACCGCCACCGGACCCGCCGCGCGATAGGCGGCGCGCATCCGGGCACGCTGGGCGTCGGACAGGGCGCGTTCCAACTCCGCCCCCTTGACCGTCAGGAACAGGTTCCGCTCGCGCTTGTCACTGCGCCCCACCCGCGCCTCCACCAAGCCATCGTCGATCAGCGACCGCAAAACGCGGTTCAAACTTTGCTTCGTCACGCCCAGAATGGTCAGCAGGTTTGTCACCGTCAGCCCCGGAGCGCGGTGGATGAAGTGGATCGCGCGGTGATGGGCGCGGCCGTAATCCATGCCTTCCAGAATCCGATCCGGGTCGGCGGTAAAGGCGCGATAGGCGAAGAACATCGCCTCGATCCCCTTGCGCAACTGCTCATCCGTCAGGAACAGCAGACTTTCCCCGCCTTGGTTGCTATCGACCATGACCACCCCCCTTGTTGCCCGTGAATTTACGTCAGCCTTGTTGACTTTCCAAGAACCAACTGTTAGCCAGACCCCGGTTTTGCGCAAGATTCAGTCCGCTTCGGACCCATCTACGCAACTTTCGCAAATTTCCGCACGGGAGGCGGCGCTATGGCTGGCTATGACGATCGCGACGGGTTCATCTGGATGGATGGCAAATTGGTGGAATGGCGTCAGGCCAATGTCCATATCCTGACCCATGCGCTGCACTACGCCTCGTCGGTGTTCGAAGGCGAACGCTGCTACAACGGCAAGATCTTCAAATCGTCGGAGCATTCGGCCCGCCTGCTGAAATCGGGCGAAATGCTGGATATGCCGATCCCCTACACGGTGGAGCAGATCAACGCCGCCAAGGAAGCCGTGCTCAAGGCCAACAACCTGACCGACGCCTATATCCGCGCCATCGCCTATCGCGGCGCGGGCGAAGAAATGGGGGTCGCGTCCCTGAACAACCCCGTCCGTCTGGCCGTGGCCTGCTGGACCTGGGGCGCATATTACGGCGACGCCAAGATGAAAGGCGCCAAGCTGGACATCGCCAAGTGGAAGCGCCCCTCGCCCGAAACCATCCCGTGCGAGGCGAAAGCATCCGGCCTTTACATGATCTGCACCATGGCCAAGCACGCGGCGCAGGCCAAGGGCTGCTCGGACGCCATGATGTTTGACTATCGCGGCTATGTGGCCGAGGCGACGGGGGCCAACATCTTCTTCGTCAAGGACGGCGAAGTGCACACCCCCGCCCCCGACTGCATCCTGAACGGCATCACCCGCCAGACCGTCATCGGCATGCTGCGCGACATGCAGATCAAGGTCCACGAACGCCACATCGAAGCCTCCGAGCTTGCCGGGTTCGAGCAATGCTGGCTCACCGGCACCGCCGCCGAGGTCACCCCGGTCGGCCAGATCGGCGACTACACCTTCGAGGTCGGCGAGATCACCAAGCGCGTGGCGACGGAGTATGAGCGGCTGGTCCGCGCCTGATTTGATCGGCTCCGGTTTTCGATCTGTTCCCCTGTCGGAAACGGCAGGGGCAATCCGATTCGTTAGTCATAGAATTGCAACGATGACTCAAAGCCGCGAAGTAGCCGCATCGCGAATGCTGCTTCAACATATTGTTTGAAGCGTAGTACCGATTTAGCCTTCTTCACACCCTTAGAAGATTTGACGTTTCTCGTTGGATCATAGAAAAAGACATTTCGCGAATGCATTGGCAAGAAGAACGATTTATTTAATAGCCCATATTTATCGCTTAGCCAGCCCCGCCTCAAGCCTTCGTACGCGTAAAGCCACGTCCAATCAGTTCTTGTTCTTTCGTCCGTTGCCTCATCGCGCCATGTATCTAGAGGCAGTTTCCCGGCGAGTTTTCCACTGCTTGAAATATCCATAAGTAGAATTCGCAAAACGCTAGACGGGACATCGCTGCACATATCTATAATGCTACGCCCATCTATGTTCACCTTCATGCCCCTGAGAGTATGAAGTATCCAGATGCACTCAAAGGTTGCCCCTTTTTGAAGATTCTTCTTGAATAGATCTAAAAAACGTAAAGTGATGCGTTCCTTTGAAAGTTTTCTTGTGAAGTGTTCTATGTTTAGTATAATTCTGCAAATCTGATCCATTGACCCTGGCGAGATTGCAGCACATGCGAGCAAAAATGACTCAAGTTCAGGAAGATCATCGTCTGAAAATCGGGTGCCTTCAATAACTGCTAGAACATAATTTACTACTGGTTCGCTAGGGTTTTGTAGTTGGAGCTTTAAGCTCAATTGTAGGAATGTTGCTAGGCGCGTTCCTAAAAGCGCACCGGGTCGATGTGAAAGAAAAGAAGAGATTTCAGTTTTCCAATCATCTGTTGATGATTTCAAAATATGGGTTACTGAGGTTTTGCTACCGTTTATGTCTAAAGAATACTTACGGTAAGCAGCTACGAGGTGGGATAAGGCACGCTCAGCTTCGTCTAGCGAGTTCATGCCAATAACCCAATCATCTTGAAGTCGATCAATTGTAGCTAGTGGAATCTTGCTTTCAAGTGTAGCAAACTCTCTATCAACACCGGTCGAAACTATCTCGGCAATTATTCTTGATGTTTCGGGCCCAATCGGAATGCCAATTGTCTGATTTCGGTTACACCCTCTTACTAGAACGTCGAGTCGATCTGCAAAGCTTCCATTGTATTTCTTTAGATCAGACTTCACCTTCTCTTTGCCATAAGCTGCCCATGCAATGGAGTGGGTATATATGCTTGGATAAAATCTTGAAACATCGGTCTTTACGAGCCAATCCGACGTAGCAGAAACATACGCTTTTTTTGCCCGATGGAGCGGGAAATTGATATCTTTAATACCACGACTATAGTGCTCGGAAAAGATAATCTTATCTTGCGAGTAAATCTGTCGACTCAATATTTTCTGTAGTGCTTGCCAATCTTGAGATATCTCGAAACAAAGAAGAGATTGCGGAATTGGATGTGTTAAATGGATTGTACGACGTTCGTAAGTTCTTTTGGGTTTAGTGAGCACTTCTGGTTCGGTATTTAATTCTTTGTATCCACTCTTTCCACTGGGAAACGTTTTATTACTTTTAAAATCCTTTGCTGAACGCTTTGAGAAAACCTTCTGCGCTTCCCAATCTTTAATTATGTTTCTTGCATTTTTTGCAAAACTCTGTGTGACAAAAGTCACCGGAAGTTCCTTCGGAAAGTAACCTTTCGAAAGAAACGAAACAAGAATCTTTTCAGCCAATAGAGACATAAATTTACCACTCATCCCGTCACTTCGAACGTCACATCCCTTCATACAAGCTTTGGTTGCAGCTCAGCGTCAACCCCCCACCCACCTTCCCGTAGCCCAGCACCCCGTCAGCAGATACCCCCCCGTCGGGGCTTCCCAGTCCAGCATCTCGCCGCAGACGAAGACGCCCGGCAGGGCGTGCAACTCCAGCCGTTCGGTGACCGACGCCCGTGTGACGCCTCCGGCGCTGGAGATGGCTTCTTCCAGCGGGCGGGGGCCGGTCAGGTGTGTGGGCAGGGATTTCAGCGCCGCCTCCAGCGGCAGCCCGCGTCCCCATTCCTGCACCAGCGCGGCGGCGGCGGGCGAAAGGCCGAGTTTGCGCAGCCGGTTCGCCGTACTCTCCCCCGCGCGCATCCGCGACAGGCGGGCGGTGACCTCTGCCACCCCTACATCCGGCATCAGGTCCAGCACCAGCGCGGCCCCGTCGCGGACCTGCGCCGACAGGGCGTAGATCCCCCCACCCTCCAGCCCGCGGGCCGAGATCACGAACTCCCCCCGTTCCCGCCTTCCCCCCGCCAGCAGCGCCACGCCTTTGACCGCGCTGCCGAAATGGCGCTGCATATGCGGCGACCACTCGACGCCAAAGCCCATGTTTGCGGGGCGGAACGGCGCGACCTCTACCCCCCGCGCCCGCAGCCACGGCACCCAGGCGGCATCCGACCCAAGGCGCGGCCAGCTCGCCCCGCCCAAGGCCAGCACCACCTTGGGCGCGTGCAGCACCTGCGCGCCATCCGGCGTGTCAAAGGCAAAGCCGTCGCCGTCAAACCCCGTCCAGCGCCAGCGCGTTCGGATCACCACCCCCTGCGCCGCCAGCCGCGTCGCCCATGCGCGCAACAAGGGGGAGCCTTTCATCGCCACCGGAAACACCCGGCCCGAGGTTCCCGTAAACACCTCAGCCCCCAAGGCGCGGCACCAGTCCTGCACCTGCGCCGGGCCGAACTTCGCCAGCATCGGGGCCAGCCAATCGCTGTCATACTGCGCGGCAAAGGCGGGCAGGGGTTCGTCCTTGGTGACGTTCAGCCCCGATTTCCCCGCCATCAGGAACTTGCGCCCGATGGACGGTTTGCCTTCGGTCACCACCACGCGCAGACCACGGGCGGCCATCGTCTCGGCGGCCATCAACCCCGCCGGCCCCGCCCCGATCACCAGCGCATCCATGGCTGCCCCCTGCCTGATCACGCGACCAACCCCACGGCGCGGCGCACGCCCTCATCCCGCAAGGAGATGTCGCCGCCCAGATAGCCATCCGCCGCCGGGCCGCACATCCAGACCAGCGCGCGGGCGGGCCAATCCGGGGGGATGTGGTCGGACCAGTCCAAACGGCTGACGGCGTTGACGCCGGATGCCTTGATGTGGCGCTGCATGTCGGTGGCCACGGTGCCCGGTGACAGGCCAAGCGCGCGGATGCCGTGCTGCGCCTCTTCCAGATGCAGCGATTGCGTCAGCATCAGCGCCCCGGCCTTGCTGGCGCAATAGGCGCTCCACCCGTCAATCGCGCGGGTGGCGGCACCGGAAGAGACGGTGATCACCGTGCCCCCGCCTTGGGCGCGCAGGGTGGGGATGACCGCCTTCATGCCGTGAAAGACGCCCTTGAGGTTGACATCCTGCGCGCGGCCCCAATCGGCGGGGCAGGCCTCGGCGATGCTGGCGATGGGGTCGATGACGCCCGCGTTATTCACCAGCACATCAATCCGGCCCCAACGCGCCAGAACGGCAGCAATGGCGGTTTGCACCGCGCTCCAATCGGCCACATCGCAGACCAACGGCAGCAGGCGGTCGGTGGGCAGGGTGTCGGACGGTTGCCGCGTCAGCGCCGCCACCCGCGCACCTGCGGTCAGAAAGGCCCCGACCGCCGCTGCGCCGATGCCGCGTCCTGCGCCGGTGATGATGACAACCTTGTCGTGCATTCCCTGTTCCCCTGTCGCGTGAAGCTGTGGCTGGAGTGGTGCCACATCGGCAAATCCGGTGTTAGACCCTTGACCCATCCCCCCGACCGACGGATGCTGTGGCAAAGGTATTCCGCTCGAAAGGTCGTTCCTATGGGTATTTCCACGCTGCGCGCCACCACGGCGCTTGCTGCTTTGTTTTTGTCGTCTCCGGCCTTTGCGGTCACACCGACTGAGGTGTGGCAATCCTGGCAGGACATGGCCACCAGCTATGGCCAGACCCTGACCAGCGAAAGCGTGGATGATGCAGGCGATAGCGTGACCGTCACCGGCCTGACCATCCGGCAGGAACAGGATGGCGTGATTTCCGAAATGACCATGCCGGAGTTGGTGTTCACCGACAACGGCGACGGCACGGTTGACGTCGCGATGCCTGCCGAAATCCCCATGACTGTCACCATTCCAGCGGCTGAGGGCGAAACCTCGCCCACCACGGTGACGGCCAGCATCACGCAGACCGACCTGTCCTTGACCGCATCCGGTGAGGCGGGGGCCGTGGGCTATGACTTTTCCAGCGCCGAGACGGTGATGAAACTGGACAAGATCGAAGGGGTCAAAGCCGAAGCCATCGATCTGGTGGTTGAGGCCAAGCTGACCGATCTGACCGGCAATTACAGCAACGCAGGTTCCGGGGCCGATGCGACCCTTGGCTATGACGTGACGGCGGCCAGCCTGAACGTGACCGTGGCTGGCAAGGACATTGATCCGTCGCCTGCCCCGGATGGCACCACCGCCGGACCGTCGGATGTGAATTTTGCCATCAGCATGGCCGATCTGGCGATGTCGGGCGAAGGCACGCCAGTGAATGCCGCCATGGTGGAAAACTTTGCCAAGGCGCTGGCGGATGGCGCGAATTCCTATGGTGAGATCAACGCCGGTGCGACCACCATGGTGTTTGACCTCGTTGAGGCGGGCAAGGCCACGCATATGGAAATGACCGGCGCCTCCACCGGGCTGAGCTTTGGGCTTGGCGCAGATGGCTTTGGCTATGGGGCCAACGCCAAGGATGTGAAGATGATGCTGAAGGGCGATGACATCCCCTTCCCGCAGATCGACGTGGCATATGCGGAGGCGGCCTTTGACCTGCAATTGCCGATGGTCAAATCCGAAACGCCGCAGGATTTTGTTTTGCTGTCGAAACTGGTGGACTTCACCATTTCGGATGAGATTTGGGGCATGTTCGACCCGACCGGCCAACTGCCGCGCGATCCTGCGACGCTGGTTATCGATACCAAGGGCACTGCAACCGTCACGGCGGACATCACTGACCCCGCCGCGATGGAGGCGATGGCCACCCCACCCGGCGAGGTGAACAGCTTCGACATCACCGAACTGCACGCCAAAGTGGCCGGGGCAGAGTTGACCGGGGCCGGGGCTTTCACCTTTGACAACACCGACATGATGACTTTTGGCGGTTTTCCCGCGCCGACCGGCAAGCTGGACCTGAAGCTGACCGGGGGGAACGGGTTGCTCGACAAACTGGTGGCCATGGGCATGTTCGCCGAGGATGAGGCGATGGGCTTCCGCATGATGCTGAGCATGTTCGCCAACACTTCCCCCGACAAGGATGAGATGACCTCGACGCTGGAGTACAAGGACAAGGGCTTCTT
>NKIO01000037.1 GCA_002255935.1 Comamonadaceae bacterium PBBC2 | reverse complement strand
CCGAGGTGCCCCTCGGCCATGACTTGGACATGTTTTAAAAGAAAAACACATCCAAAGGCATTGAGAAAATCATACAAGGTCGGTGGCTTCAGCCCCGACACAGGTCTCCGATTCGCCCAACAAAAAACCCCGCATCGCGGGGTTTTTTGTTGTCTGAGCCTAAGCCCTGATCAGGCCTGAGCAGCTGGAGGCAGGTTGCCGCGCACCGGGCTGGTCATGTTGCCTTTGAAGTCGGTCCAGCACTCGCGTGTGAAGTCGTACATCTTGCAGTTTTTGGCGGTCTCGAAGTACCACTTCCAAGAGAAGGGCTGCACGATGATGCGGCCGGGCAGCATTTCTTCGAGCTTGGCCTGGGCCTTTTTCAGGCGGTACAGGGGCACGCTCATGTCCACGTGGTGGGCGGTGTGCTCCATGATGTGGTGCATCAGAGCGCCAATGTTGAAGGGAAAGGTCAGGTGCACCGTGGTCGACACGAAGGGTGCGGCCTTGGTCCAGGCGGCCTTGTTGTCGTGCCAGGACACTTTGACATGGGTGTGGTGCACATAAACCACAAAGCCGATCATGCTGTTCCAGAAGAAGAAGGGCACGGCAAAACCCAAGAGCAGCGACAACCAGACCGATTGGCCGGTGCCCACGGCGGCGCCGGCGATCACCGCCATCCAGATCACAGCAAAGACGCTGACCAGCATGCTGTCTTTGAAGAAGATCGGGCGGCGTGTGGGCATGTGGGTCTTGTTCGGGAAGAACTCGCGCTTCCACCAGATCTCGATCATGTAATACAGACCGGGGGCCCAGCCGCTGCGGTAGGCGCGCTCCAGCAGTTTTTGCATCGGGTTCAGGGCGTCGAATTCGGCGGCTGTCAGCGGTGTCCAGACAAAGTCCACGCCCTTGAGGTTGGTGTAGCCGTGGTGCACCACGTTGTGACCGGTGTCCCACAGGCTGTAAGGCGTGAGCGAGGGCAAGAAAGCGATGCGGCCCAGCACCTTGTTGAGTTCGCGGTGCGGCGTCAGGCTCTGGTGGCAGGCGTCGTGGCCAATGATGAACAGGCGACCGATCACGAAACCGGCAGCCAAGCCGCTCAGCAGCTTGGCCCAGACCGCGTCAAAGGCGATGGTGCCGGCGATCAGGGCAAAGAACAGGGCGTAGTCCATGATCAGCAGTACAAAGGCCAGCACGGTGGTGCGCTCGGACAGGGGAATGAGCCACTCGCGGATGATCTTGCGGTGGGGCAGGGGCTGATCCAGAGGGATCGGTTGGCTTGGATTCGGTGTTTGGCTTGCGGTCATGACGCTTTGTCGGTGGATTTCGCTGCCCCGAGTTTAGTCGCTCGGGGTTTTCCCGTGACTGACAAGGATCAAACCGCAAAGGGCCATGGCGAGAAATGTGAATGTTTTCGGACTCTAATTGGCCGATCAGGGCTTGTGCCCTGTTCAGCGTGTCCGAAAGAACCGGGCATGTAACCGATTCCATGGGAAAATTGAAACCAAGTTACAAGGAGACCCCTGAATGTCGCGTCGCGCTACCAAAATTGTTGCCACCTTAGGCCCTGCTTCCAGCGATCCCGCCCTGCTCGAAGCCATGATCCGTGCCGGCGTCAACGTGGTGCGTCTGAACTTCAGCCACGGCAAAGCCCAAGACCATGTGGACCGTGCCCGCCTGGTGCGCGAAGCCTCGCAACGCGCGGGTCGCGAAGTGGCCATCATGGCCGACCTGCAAGGCCCCAAGATCCGCGTGGGCAAATTTGCCGAAGGCAAAGTCATGCTCGAGCCTGGCGCCCCCTTTGTGCTGGACGCGTCCCGCACCGAACCCGGTGACCTCCAAGGCGTGGGCCTCGACTACAAAGAGCTGCCCCGCGATGTGAAAGCCGGCGATGTGCTTTTGCTCAACGACGGCCTGATCGTGCTCAACGTGGTCGCTGTCAAAGGCGAGCAGGTGCACACCACCGTCAAACTCGGCGGCGAGCTGTCCAACAACAAGGGCATCAACAAACAAGGCGGCGGCTTGACCGCGCCGGCCCTCACGGCCAAGGACATGGACGACATCAAGACCGCCATGAGCCTGCAGGCGGACTATGTGGCCGTGAGCTTCCCGAAAAACGCCACCGACATGGAAATGGCCCGCCAGCTGTGCAATGTGGCCGGTGCCGAATACGGCCACAAGCCCGGCCTGATCGCCAAGATCGAGCGCGCCGAAGCCATCCCACACCTGGAAGCCATCTTGCTGGCCAGCGACGGCATCATGGTCGCCCGGGGCGATTTGGCCGTGGAAGTGGGCAACGCCGCTGTCCCGGCCTTGCAAAAACGCATGATCAAGCTGGCCAAGGTCCACGACAAGGTCGTCATCACCGCCACCCAGATGATGGAAAGCATGATCACCAACCCGGTGCCCACCCGCGCGGAGGTGTCGGACGTGGCCAACGCGGTGCTGGACGGCACCGACGCCGTGATGCTGAGCGCCGAAACGGCTGCGGGCAAATACCCGCTGGAAACCGTGGAAGAGATGGCCAAGATCTGCCTAGCCGCCGAGGGTGCCGAAGACGTGGAAATCGATGCCGACTTCAAGGGCCAGACCTTCAACCGCATCGACCAGTCGATCGCCATGGGGGCCTTGTTCACGGCCAGCCACCTGGGTGCCAAAGCCATCGTGGCGCTGACCGAATCGGGATCGACCGCCTTGTGGATGAGCCGCCGCCGGGTGCACATCCCGATTTATGCGGTGACCACCAAGCTGTCCTCACAGCGCAAGATGGCCTTGTTCCGCAACGTGCGTCCCTTGTTGATGGACACCAGCGCTGACCGCGACACCGCCTTGATGCAAACCGAGGGTTACCTCAAAAAGCGCAACATCGTGAGCACGGGCGACGTGTACGCCATCACCTGCGGCGAGCCCATGGGCTCGCCAGGCGGCACCAACATGCTCAAGATCTGCCGCGTCGGCTGATCTGCTGGCTGCGGTCTGCCCAGCCGGGTCTGGGGCGATTCAGTCCCCTGTCAGACCGAAACCTATAAAATTCAGCCCAGTTACAAGCCGGGTACATGCCCGGCTTTGCCCGATTTTTAAACTCTCTGGGAATTCACCACCATGGCACTCGTTTCAATGCGCGAGCTGCTGGACCATGCGGCCGTCAACGGCTACGGCATTCCAGCTTTCAACGTCAACAACCTCGAGCAAGTCCAGGCCGTCATGACCGCCGCCGACGAAGTCGGTGCCCCGGTCATCTTGCAAGCCAGTGCCGGTGCCCGCAAATACGCCGGCGAGCCCTTCATCAAACACCTGATCCAGGCCGCCACCGAGATGTGGCCCCACATCCCGCTGGTCATGCACCAAGACCACGGCCAAAGCCCCGCCATCTGCCAAGGCGCGATCGATTTGGGTTTCTCGTCGGTGATGATGGACGGCTCCTTGATGGAAGACGGCAAGACCCCGGCCAGCTTTGAGTACAACGTGGACGTGACCCGCCGCGTGGTGGACATGGCCCACCGAATGGGCGTGTCGGTCGAGGGCGAACTCGGCTGCTTGGGCAATTTGGAGACCGGCGAAGCCGGTGAAGAAGACGGCATCGGCGCCGAAGGCAAGCTGGACCACAGCCAGATGCTGACCGACCCCGAAGAAGCGGCCCAATTCGTCAAAGCCACCGGTCTGGACGCATTGGCCATCGCCATTGGCACCAGCCACGGCGCCTACAAGTTCAGCCGCAAGCCCACGGGCGACATTTTGGCGATCAGCCGCGTCAAAGAAATCCACGCCCGCATCCCCAACACCCACTTGGTGATGCACGGCTCGTCCAGCGTGCCGCAAGAGCTGCTGGCCCTGATCAACCAGTACGGCGGCAAGATGAAGGAAACCTACGGCGTGCCCGTCGAGGAAATCCAAGAAGCCATCAAGTTCGGCGTGCGCAAAATCAACATCGACACCGACATCCGCTTGGCCATGACCGCCGCTTGCCGCAAGTTCTTGTTCGAGAACCCCGAAAAGTTCGATGCCCGCGAATGGCTCAAACCCGCCCGTGAAGCGGCCAAGCAGCTGTGCAAGCAGCGTTATCTGGAGTTCGGCTGCGAAGGCCAGGCCCCCAAGATCAAAGGCGAAACCCTTCAAGTGGTCGCCGCCCGCTACGCCAAGGGCGAGCTGGCGCAGGTGGTCCACTGATCGCGCCCAGAGCCTGCGATAATTGACCCGAATGGCCCGTTGACTGTTCAACGGGCCTTTTTCTTTTCTGCTTTGACGGCTATTGACATGACTTCTGCGCTCCACACCTCGGCCCTGAACTCCTTGCCCCTGCTGGCGCGTGGCAAGGTGCGCGACAACTATGCCGTGGGTGACGACCGCATCTTGATGGTGGCGTCGGACCGCATCAGCGCGTTTGACGTGATCATGGGCGAGCCCATTCCCGGCAAGGGCGAGTTGCTCACGCAAATGGCCTTGTTCTGGTTCGACAAGCTCGGCCCCAAGGGCTTGAACATCTGCCCCATTCACCTGACCGGCGATGCCCCTGAGAGCGTGGTGTCGGCAGCGGAAGTGGCGCAGGTCAAAGGCCGCTCCATGCTGGTCAAGCGTTTGAAGCCCATCCCGGTCGAAGCCGTGGTGCGCGGCTACCTCGCAGGCAGCGGCTGGAAGGAATACCAGGAATCCCGCTCCGTCTGCGGCGTGCCCTTGCCCGAAGGCCTGCAAAACGCCAGCTTGCTGCCCGAACCCATCTACACCCCGGCTGCCAAAGCCGCTGTGGGCGAGCACGACGAGAACATCACCTTCGAGCAAACCGTGGCCATGATCGGCGCCGATCTGGCCGGCCGTATCCGCGACATCAGCATCGCGCTGTACAAAGCGGCGCGTGACATCGCCGCCACCAAGGGCATCATCATTGCCGACACCAAATTTGAATTTGGCCTGGACACCGACGGCACCTTGGTGCTGATGGACGAGGTGCTGACCCCAGACTCTTCGCGCTACTGGCCCGCAGACAGTTATGTGGAAGGTGCCAACCCCCCCAGCTACGACAAGCAGTTCTTGCGTGACTGGCTGGAGACCGCCCAGGTCAACGGCCAGCTGTGGGACAAAACCGCTCCCGCCCCCCGCTTGCCGCGTGAGGTGATCGAGAAAACCGCCGCCAAATACCAAGAAGCCTTGCAGCGCCTGATGGCTTGACAGCGCGGCGGCTGACCGGTGCAATCGGCAGGCCCGTGGCCGAAACGGGCGCCATGGCCAACAGAAAGAGACACACGATGAGTTTTTTCCGCCCCGCCAACGCACTGATGGTTCAGTACGCGCAATACCACCGCGACCGCCGCAACATCGCCACCCATTTGGTGGGAGTGCCCCTCATCTTCATGGCCATTGGCATCTTGCTGACCCAGCCCGAATGGGTGCTGGCCGAGCGCATCATCACGCCCGCCTGGCTGATGTGGGGGCTGACCAGCCTGTGGTACCTGTCACGTGGCAACTTCTTGCTGGGCTTGGCCACATCGCTGGTCAATGGGGCGCTGATCGCCTTGGCACATGTGTTGGCACCCATGGCAGGCCAAGTGGGCCTGCAGGGCTGGCAATTGGGTTTGGCCGTCTTTGTGATCGGCTGGATCATCCAGTTCATCGGCCACTACTGGGAAGGCCGCAAACCCGCTTTTGTAGACGACATCGTGGGCCTGTTGGTAGGCCCTATGTTTGTGGTCGGCGAGGTGCTGATGGCCATCGGGCTGCTGCCCAACTTGCGCATGGCCATCGAGCGCCAGGCAGGCCCTTCGCGCTGAAAGCCTGCCCGTAAAGATCAGTTGAGCGCCATGCTCAACTTGCGGCGGTAGCTGGCGATCATGGCGACCAGCGGGTCTGCTTCCACGGCCGCTTTGCCCGTCAATTCGATGCCGCCGGCCGATTTGCCGGTCGCGTCTTGGGCCTTGGGCTTTTGCGGTGTCATCAGCTCCAGCAGGGCGACAAAGGTTTTGCGGGGTGCTTCGTCGTCCCATTTCTTGTCGCGCATGATGATTTCCAGCAGCTCGTCCATGGCCGCTTCCCACTCGCCCACGGCGATCAGCAGGCGGCTTTTGGCAAAGCGGGTTTCAAAGTCGCGTTTGTTTTGGCCGATCAGCGCGTCGAATTGGTCCAAATTCCAGCCACCGCGCGGGTCGTTGGTCACAAACTCCAGTGCATTGAGCCACTGGCTCTGCGCCTCAAAGCGCAACGGCACCGGGATGCGGCTCATGGCCGGTGCCAGTAAGGCGGCGGCTTCGGCCAGCTCGCCCAGGCCAATCAGCAGTTTGACCAGATCAAAACGCGCATCGTCGTTGCCGGGGTCGGTCGCCAAGGCTTGTTCCAGCGCGGCGCGGGCGCTGTGTTCGTCGCCCGATTCCAAATGCTGTTGCGCTTCATCGGCCACGGCTTGGGCCTCCAATGCGTCGGCAGAGGGCAGGTGTTTGTCCAAGAACTGCTGGATCTGACCTGCGGGCAGCGCGCCCATGAAGCCATCCACAGGTTTGCCGCCCATCATCAAAATGCAGGTCGGAATGCTGCGGATGCCAAAGGCCTGCGACAGTTGTTGCTCGTCGTCGGAGTTGATTTTGACCAGCTTGAAGCGGCCTTCGTAGCTTTCCTCCAGCTTTTCCAGAATGGGGCCCAGCGATTTGCAAGGGCCGCACCAAGGGGCCCAGAAGTCCACCAACACGGGCGTGGTCATCGAAGCGGCAACCACATCGGTTTCAAAATTTTGCAGGGTGACGTCCATCATGGGGGCAGTGTTCCGGGTTGTGTTTCGGACCCGTTGGGGCCGAAACCTTAAAATTCAACATTGACATCGAAAAGCACCCAATGACTCAAGCGCTCATCGGCGTGGTCATGGGTTCCAGCTCTGACTGGGACACCATGCAGCACGCAGTCCAGATTCTCCAACAGTTTGGCATCCCCCACGAAGCCCGCGTGGTTTCCGCCCACCGCATGCCCGACGACATGTTCGACTACGCACAAAGCGCCGCAGGCCGTGGCCTGCAAGCCATCATCGCCGGTGCGGGCGGCGCAGCCCACCTGCCCGGCATGATCGCGGCCAAGACCGTGGTGCCGGTGCTGGGTGTGCCGGTGCAGACCAAGGCCCTGTCGGGTGTGGATTCTCTGCACAGCATCGTGCAAATGCCCAAGGGCGTGCCGGTGGCCACTTTTGCCATTGGCCAAGCGGGCGCGGCCAACGCCGCCTTGTTTGCCGTGGCCATGCTGGCCAACCACGACGCCGCCCTGCGCCAAAAGCTCGAGACCTTCCGCGCCGAGCAGACCGCTGCCGCCCGCGCCATGACCTTGCCACCGGTGGGCGCCGCATGAACAAACCCCTCTTGCCCGGCGCCCTCGTCAATGGCCAGCCCGCCACCCTGGGCGTGATGGGCGGTGGCCAGTTGGGCCGCATGTTCGTGCACGCGGCGCAGGCCATGGGCTACTTCACCGCTGTGCTCGACCCCGACACCGCCAGCCCTGCGGGTTTGGTCAGCCACCACCATGTGCAGACCGACTACCTGGACGAGCAAGGCCTGGCCCAATTGATCCAGCGTTGCGCGGCCATCACCACCGAATTTGAGAACGTGCCCGCGCCTGCGCTGGTGACCTTGGGCGCGCACCGCCCTGTGGCCCCTTCGGCCGACGCGGTGGCCATCGCGCAAGACCGTGCGCTGGAAAAAGCCCACTTCGTGCGCTGTGGCGTGCCGGTCGCGCCGCATGCCGTGATCGCTACGCCTGCGCAATTGGCCGCAGTTTCGGACGAATTGTTGCCAGGCATCCTCAAGACCGCCCGCATGGGCTACGACGGCAAGGGCCAGATCCGCGTCAAGACGGCGCAAGAGCTGGCCGATGCCTGGGCGCAGCTCAAGAACGTGCCCTGCGTGCTCGAAAAAATGCTGCCACTGAAGGCCGAGTGCTCGGTGCTGGTGGCGCGTGGTGCCGATGGGCAGATGGTTAATTTCCCGGTGCAGCTGAATTTGCACCGCGAAGGCATTTTGGCGGTGACTACCGTGACCGAGGGCGCTGTGCCCACCGCGTTGGCCGACAAAGCCGTGGCCGCGACCCGCGCCATCGCCGAAGGCCTGAACTACGTGGGCGTGCTGTGCGTGGAGTTTTTCATCCTCGAAGGCGGCCAGTTGGTCGTCAACGAAATGGCGCCCCGCCCCCACAACAGCGGCCACTACACCCTGGACGCATGCGACCAGTCGCAGTTCGATTTGCAAGTGCGCACATTGGCTGGCCTGCCGCTCACGCAGCCGCGCCAACATTCGCAGGCCATCATGCTCAACCTCTTGGGCGACCTCTGGCCCGAAGGCGGCTCACCCGCGTGGGACAAGGTCCTAGCCCTGCCCGGCACGCATTTGCACCTGTACGGCAAGCTCTCGGCCCGGCCCGGTCGCAAGATGGGTCACTTGAACATCACCGGAGCCACGCCCGAGGCGGTGCGCGCCACGGCTTTGCAGGCGGCGGCTTTGCTTGGCATTGAAGCGTTTTGAAATGATCTTGACGGCAGACGATCGCGCCATCGCGCAAGCCGCACAGGCTTTGCGTGACGGCCAACTGGTGGGCTTGCCCACCGAGACCGTCTATGGCCTGGCGGCCAATGCCACCGACGACGCTGCCGTGGCCCAGATCTTTGTGGCCAAAGGCCGCCCGGCCGATCACCCGCTGATCGTGCATGTGGCCAGCGCTGCGCAAGTGCCGGTGTTTGCCGCACAAGTGCCCGACTTTGCGCAAGCGCTGATCAATGCCTTTTGGCCCGGTCCTTTGACCTTGATCTTGCCGCGCCAAAGCGGCGTGGCCACCGCCTCGGCCGGTGGGCAAGACTCGATCGGTTTGCGCTGCCCCTCGCATCCGGTGGCCCAGCAACTTTTGCAAGCCTGTGCGGCCTTGGGGGTGCAGGGCGTGTCGGCCCCCAGCGCCAACCGCTTTGGCCGGGTGAGCCCCACCACCGCAGCGCATGTGCAGTCCGAGCTGGGCCAAGACTTGTTGATTCTGGATGGTGGCGAATGCGCAGTGGGCATCGAGTCCACCATCATTGACTGCACACGCGGTGCGCCAGTGCTGCTGCGCCCAGGGCACATCACCCGTGTGCAAATCGAAGCCGCTTGCGGCCGCCCAGTGCTGGACAAAGACGCCGTGGCCCAAGCCGCCCCGCGGGCTTCAGGCACGCTCGAGTCGCACTACGCGCCACGCGCCAAAGTGCGTTTGATGGCGGCGCAAGACATTGACGCCAAACTGCAAGCCTTGGGCCCGCACGCCAACAACCTGGGGGTGTGGTCCGCCTTACGTCCCGACGCCGGCGCGGGCGTGCTCTGGCGCGCCCAGCCCAGCAGCGCCGAGCAAGCTGCACATGATTTGTTCAGCGTGCTGCGCGATCTCGACGCGCGGGGCGTCTCGCAAATTTGGGTCCAGCTGCCGCCAGCCACCCCCGAGTGGGAAGGCGTGCGCGACCGCCTGCAAAGGGCGGCCGCCTGAGGTCGCTTCAGCCTCAGCGATAACGGAGCTTCATCACCAAAATCATCAGTGCCAGGCTGGTGGTGATGGTGTTGGCGATGATGATGGGCCAGGCCACCATCAGCACGCCGTAGACCAGCCACAGCGCCACGCCCACGGTGAACAGGCTGTACATGCCCAGTGAAATGCCGCTCACATCGCGTGTGCGGAAGGTGTGCCAGGCTTGCGGCACAAAGCTGGCGGTGGTCAAGATGGCGGCAGCGGTGCCGACCCAGTCGATCAGGTTCATGGCTTCATTGTCGCTGGCGTTTGGCCACGGTGCGGGGGTTGTCGGTGTTGTTCGTGTCTCGTACTGTCCATTCCAGCAACTGGTCCAGTGCAGGACGGGCCTGGTTGGCGTTGGGGTGGTTGATGATGGCCACCACCGCGTAGCGCTGCCCGCTTTGGCCTTGCACATAACCGGCCACCGAGGCCACATCGCGCAAAGAGCCGGTCTTGAGCCAGGCTTGGCCGATCACTGGCGAGTTGGGGTTGCGATCGCGCAGGCGGGCGCTGGTGCCGTCGACCCCTGCCACCGACAAAGAGTTTTGAAAGGCCAGGGCATAGGGGCTGTTGCTGGCCGCTTGCAGCAAAGCCGTCAGGGCTTGGGCGCTGCTGCGCTCGGTGCGCGACAGGCCCGAGCCGTTGTCCAGCACCGGCTCGTCTTGCGCTGGAAACTGCTGGCGCCACCACTGCAGCACCCGCAGGCGCGAGGCCTCAAAGCGTCCGGGTGCGCCCATGTCGCTCGACATCGTCAAAAACAATTGTTGCGCCATCACGTTGTTTGAAAACTTGTTGATGTCGGCAATCACCTCGCCCAATGGCAGCGAGGGGGCTTCGAGCACCAAACGTGCTTTGGCGGACAGATTGCCGTAGCGCACCTGGCCACCCAGCCGGTTGCCGTTGGCCAGCCACACTGCTTGAATCAGTTTGCTGCCATAGACCTCCGGTGAGGGGTAGGCCACAGGCCAAGGCCGCTCGCCACAGCTGGCGGGGTAGCTGCCCGCAAAGCGCACTTGTTGCGCCTGCGAGAAGTCGGCCCGCAGCTGGCTGCGCCAGTCTTGGCAAGGGCCGTTGCCCATCGGCACGCTGCGCGGCGCATCGAAATCGGCCAACGGCGGCTCCACCCGCACGGCCACTTGGCCGGTGCTGGCATCGGGCGTGAAGGTGTAGATCAGCGCCTTGAAATTGAGCAGCAAGCCATCGGGGCTCACGTTGTAGGGGCGCAGGGGCTCGTCGTCAAACGCCTCGGTGCGCGGCGTGATCTCGAACACGCTGCGGTCGAGCACGATGTCGCCCCGCACATCGCGCAGGCCCAAAGCGTTCAGCTGGGCCATCAGGTCTTGCAGCCGCTCGATCACCAGCTTGGGGTCGCCGCTGCCGCGTACGATCAGGTTGCCTTGCAGCACGCCGTCCTTGATCGGGCCATCGGCATACACGCGGTTGCGCCAGGTGAAGTCGGGGCCCAGCAAGGACAGACCGGCATAGGTGGTGATCAACTTCATCACCGAGGCGGGGTTCACGGCCACTTGCGCCCGGTGCGCCAAGCGTGGGGTGGTGCTGCCCAAAGGGGTCACCTGAACGCTGATGGCCGAGGGCGGCACATTGGCTTGGCGCAGCGCTTGCAGTGTGGCCGGCGGCAAGTCATGGGCCAGGCTGGCGGCGGTGCTCAGTGCTGCACACAGGCCCAAGCAGCGGCTCAAAAAAGGGCGCAAACCCAGGGCGAAAAACTTCATGCCGCAAGTCTAACGGTCAGCGCCTGTGCAGGCGGGGCCGTATGATTCGGGCCATGCGATTTTCTTCTCGAACCGTGGGCCTGGCCTCGGCCGTCATCACGGTGCTGATTTGGACCGGCTTCATTGTCATTGCGCGGGCCTCGGCTTCGCGGGGATTGCTGCCTTTGGACATTGCGCTGGCCCGCATTCTGGGCGCCAGTGCGGTGCTCTTGCCTTGGGCTTGGTGGCTCATGCGCCCTGCTCGCCAGCGTGGCGAAAAAACCGGTTCCCTGTTGGGCCTTTCGCCCTTGCCTTGGGGGCAGACGGTGCGTGCCGGATTCTTTGGCGGCCTGCTTTACGCCGTGCTGGCCTACAGCGGATTCTTTTTTGCACCGGCGGCCCATGCCAGCGTCTTGTTGCCGGGCAGCTTGCCCTTGTGGACCACTTTGCTGGCCTGGCTGGTTTTGCGTGAACAAGTCTCTTCGGGTCGGGCAATGGGCCTGGGCTTCATCGTGCTGGGCGACTTGCTGGTGGGGGGCTTGAGTTTGCTCAAGGCGCTAGAGGGCGGCGATGTCTGGAAGGGCGATGTGCTGTTCATGTGCGCCGCTTGCAGCTGGGCGGCCTACAGCGTCACGGTGCGCCGGTTTGGCCTGGACGCGGTGCGCGCCACCATGGCCATCACGGCGTTTGCGTTTGTGTTTTTTGTGCCTGCCTATGCGCTGCTCACGATCACGGGTGTTCTGCCCACCCATTTGCCCCAAGCCCCGTGGTCCGAAATCTTGTTTCAAACCGCCTTTCAAGGCGTGGGCTCGGTGGTGATTTCGGGCATCACCTTCACACAGATGGTGCGCCACTTTGGCCCGGTGCGCTCAACCATGATCACGGCCTTGGTGCCGGGCTTGTCGGCCTTGGGGGCGGTCTGGTTTTTGGGCGAGCCCATGCACTGGAATTTACTGGCCGGACTGGCGCTGGTCACCGGCGGTATTTTGTTTGGGGTGCGTCAGGCCAAGCCTGCCGCTGAAAGCAAAGCATGAGTCTTCATTCACCCGAGTTGCGCTGGCTGGCCATGGACACCAGCACCGATGTGTTGTCTCTGGCCGTGGCCCGAGGCGATCAGGTCTGGACGCAAACCTTGCCCGGTGGCGCGCAAGCCTCCAGTGGTTTGATCCCGGCCGTCATGGCCATGCTGGCCGAAGCCGACATGTCCCTGGCCTCGCTCACGGCCATTGTGTTTGGCCGGGGCCCGGGTTCGTTCACGGGTTTGCGCACAGCCTGTGCCGTGGCGCAAGGCTTGGCCTTTGGGGCGGACTTGCCGGTCTTACCGGTGGACACCTTGCTGGCCGTGGCCGAAGAAGCCCGTTGGCAGCGTGTGCAAGCCGGTGCGGCCGATGCCGATGTGTCGGTGCTGGCCATGTTGGACGCCCGCATGGACGAGGTCTACAGCGCGGCTTACCAATGGTCTGCGGCCAACCAGACTTGGCAGGGCTTGTCGGACTTGCAGGTCAGCGCACCCGAGCAAGTGAAGGCCACAGCCGCTGTGCTGGCGGGCAATGTGTTTGAGGCCTATGGTCCGCGCTTGGTGGCTGGCGCTGAACGCTTGGCGGCCTTGCCCACGGCATCGGCCCTGCTGCGCTTGGCACCTGCCTTGTGGGCGCAAGGCCGTGCGGTGCCCGCCGATCAGGCCATGCCCTTGTACATCCGCGACAAAGTGGCCAACACCACCGCCGAGCGCGAAGCCATGAAAGCCCAGGTGGCTTTGGCCAAGGCCGCTGAGACCCCATGAGCGCCACCATGTCCGCCCGCCCGCAGCCGACAGAAGACATCCGCAATGCCGTCACCTTGCGGGGCATGACGCCCGAGAACCTGGATGCGGTCATGGCCATCGAGCAAATGGCTTACAGCCACCCTTGGTCGCGCGGCAATTTCCGCGACTCGCTCAACCCGCTGTTCGAGGCCCAATGCCTGTGGCTGGGCGATGAACTCTTGGGCTACTTTCTGGCCATGCATGGCGTGGAAGAAATGCACTTGCTCAACATCACCGTGGCCCCGGTCCGTCAGGGCCAAGGCTGGGCGCACATTATGCTCGATGCCCTGAGCCTGATGTCGCGCCATGTGGGCGCGCAAACGCTGTGGCTGGAGGTGCGCCAGAGCAATGCCCGCGCCTTGCAGGTGTACGAGCGTTATGGCTTTGTGCGTGTGGGCCTGCGCAAGGATTACTATCCAGCAGACCGCCAACAGCGTGAACACGCGGTGGTGATGAGTTTGAAGCTGTGAACCGGATTGACTGATGAGCGACCCCACCCGATTTGACCTGGACGACCGCCAACGCGCCATGCTGGCCGAGATGGGCGTGCGCGTGTGGTGGCCATCCTCTCCGGCAGAGTCTGCGATTGCCCCCGATGCGCCAGCCGCTCGAGCGCCTTTGGCCGCTGCTGCGCCAGCCGCCGTGCCTGCCGCTGTGCCGCCCGCCGCTCCATCGGTGGCGCAGCCGCCAGCCAGGCCCGTGGCGCCGCCGCCTGCCCGTGTTGCCTCACCCGCGCTGACCGTCAAGCCTTTGGCCGATGGTGTGGACCGCATGGACTGGGCCGCCTTGCAACAAACGGCGGCCGCCTGCGAGGCCTGTGGCCTGTGTGCGCAGCGCAAAAATTCGGTGTTTGGTGTGGGCGATGTGCAAGCCGACTGGCTGGTCGTGGGCGAAGCCCCCAACGAAGAGGACGATCTGGCCGGTGAGCCCTTTGCGGGCCAAGCCGGGCAGCTGCTCGACAACATGCTCAAAGCGGTGGGCCTGAGCCGCAAGGCCCAAGGCGAAGGCGGTGTCTACATCGCCAACGTGACCAAGTGCCGCACCCCCGGCACCCAAAACCCTAGCCCCGAGGAGCTGGCCACCTGTGCGCCCTATTTGGCGCGGCAAGTGGCTTTGGTGCAACCCAAGATCATTTTGCTCATGGGCCGCTTTGCGGTGCAGTCGGTGTTGCAAAGCACCGAGCCTCTGGGCAAGCTGCGCGGCCAAGTCCACACCCACCAAGGCGTGCCGGTGGTGGTGACCTACCACCCCTCGTATTTGCTGCGCAACCCCGCCGACAAGGCCAAGGCCTGGGCTGATCTGGTGCTGGCGCTCAAGACCGTTCAGTCCTGAGCTTGCTCATTTGGCTTTTTGGGGCCAGAGCACCGCTGCAATCGACACCATCATCAACAGCACCGCAGCCCAGTCTTGCCAGTGCAAGACTTCGCCCAGCCACACCGCGCCGGTGAACACGCCCAGCACCGGGATCAGCATCACGCTGAGGGTGGACGCCACCGGTGGCAAGCTGCGGGCCAGGTAAAACCAGGCCGCTTGCGCAAAACCGAACACCAGCAAGGCATTGAAAGCGATCGCGCCCCAGGTTGCATCGGATGGCGCATGCCACTGATCGCGCTCCAGCAAAAAGGCCAAGACCGACATCACCAAGGTGGTCAGGGCTGCCATCCAGAAGGAAATCGTCAGCGTGGGCACTGGCATCTTGGTGCGCCGCAGCAGCTGTGTGCCCAGCGCCCAGGTGCTGGCCGCGCCCAAAGCCAGCAACACGCCCACGGGCTTGCCCGTGAGGTTGGAGATTTCGTGCCACAGCAACAAGACCACCCCCAGCGATGCCGCCGCCACGCCGCCCCAGGCCCTTTGGGCCAAGCGGTCGCCAAACACCAGCGCCCCCAGCACCGCCGAAAACATGGGCATGGTGTAGCCCAAAATCGCCGCCCGCCCGCTGGACAGTGACTGCACCGCCACGATGATCAGGCCGTGCCAAAAAAACATGTTGAAGGTGGCCAGCGTGAACAACTCGCGCCAATGCTTGCGCTCGATGCGAAACGGTACGCCTTGGGCCAGCAGCACCAAACCCAGCACCGGCGTGCCCAGCCACATGCAAATGGTGCGAAACGTCAGCGGCGGAAAGCCCGTCACGCCGATTTTCATGATCGGCCAGTTGACGCCCCAAACAAGGGTGAGCAGGACCAGAACGGTCCATTGACGCGGTGTGAGCTTGTGCATGGCGGCTATCTTAGCTTGCGCCTTTAAAATCAAGCCCATGACCTTCCTCGACATGTTGCGCACCGCCGAGCGCCAAAACGGCTCCATGCTTTGTGTGGGCCTGGACCCCGAACCCACCAAGTTCCCTGCGGGCATGAAGGGCGATGCCAACAAGATCTACGACTTTTGCGCCGCCATCGTGGACGCCACGGCCGATCTGGTCAGCAGCTTCAAGCCGCAAATCGCCTACTTCGCTGCCCATCGCGCCGAAGGCCAGCTCGAACGCCTGATGGAACACATGCGCCGCGTCGCACCCCATGTGCCGATCATCTTGGATGCCAAGCGCGGCGACATCGGCAGTACGGCCGAGCAATACGCCAAAGAAGCCTTCGATCGCTACGGCGCCGACGCCGTGACCCTCTCGCCCTTCATGGGCTGGGACTCGGTGGCCCCGTACCTGAAGTACGAAGGCAAGGGCGCATTCTTGCTGTGCCGCACCTCCAACCCCGGCGGTGACGACCTGCAAAACCAGCGCCTGGCGTCTGTGGAGGGTCAGCCTTTGTTGTACGAGCACGTTGCCAAACTGGCCCAAGGCCCCTGGAACCTGAACGGCCAGCTGGGCCTGGTGGTGGGCGCCACCTACCCCGCCGAGATCGAACGCGTGCGCGAGTTGGCCCCCACCGTGCCCCTGCTGATCCCCGGCGTGGGCGCACAAGGCGGCGACGCCGTCGCCACCGTCAAGGCCGGCTGGCGTGCCAACGCCGACGGTTCCAGCGCGGGCTCGATCATCGTCAACTCATCGCGTGCGGTGCTCTATGCATCGAGTGGTGATGACTTTGCAGCGGCCGCACGCCAAGTGGCCATGCAAACGCGGGACACACTGGAAGCGGCCAAGGGCTGAGTTTTCCTCGGGTTGTCATCTGCGTGCCAGTGCACGCTGGGCGCGGCTGTTAGCCTGCGTCCATGATCGACCTCTACACCGCCGCCACGCCCAATGGGCACAAAGTCTCCATCGCGCTCGAAGAGTTGGCGCTGCCTTACACGCTCAAGGTGCTGGACCTGTCCAAGGGCGAGCAAAAGCAGCCTGACTTTTTGGCCATTTGCCCCAACGGGCGGATCCCCGCCATCGTGGACCGAGCTGCCGACGACTTTGCGGTGTTCGAGTCGGGCGCTTGCCTGATTTACCTGGCCGAAAAAACCGGCCAGCTCATGCCCACCGACGACAAGGGCCGCTCGCGTGTGTTGCAGTGGCTGATGTTCCAGATGGGCGGCATCGGGCCGATGATGGGGCAAGCCAATGTGTTCTTCCGCTACTTCCCCGAAAAAATCCAGCCCGCGATTGACCGCTATCAGGGCGAAAGCAAGCGCCTGTTCACCGTGCTTGACAGCCACCTGAAAGACCATGAATACCTGGCCGGCGACTATTCGATCGCCGACATCGCCAACTGGGCCTGGGTGCGCACGCACCGCTGGTCGGGTGTGGAGGTGGATGACCTGCCGCACCTCAAGCGCTGGATGGATGCGATCCGCCAGCGCCCGGCGGTGTTGCGTGGCATCGAAGCGCCGCCGTCGCGCATCAACCTCACTAAAGACGGGGACGATGCCGCCAAGAAGTTTTCTGAAGAAGCCCGCAAGATGGTCGAGATGGGCCAAAACCAAAGTGCCCTCAACAAGGACAAGCCATGAAGCTCTACACCGCCCACCGCGCCCCCAGCCCCCGCCGGGTGCTGATGTTTCTGGTCGAGAAAAACATCACCGGTATCGAGATGGTCAACATGGACTTGAACGGTGGCGAGCACCGCCAGCCTGAATACTTGGCCAAGAGCCCGCTGGCCAAGGTGCCCGCGCTGGAGCTGGACGATGGCCGCGTGATCACCGAGACGCGGGCGATCTGCACTTTGCTTGAAGGCCGCTACCCCGAGCCCAACCTGATGGGCGTGGACGGCGACGAGCGCGGTTTTATTGAGATGGCCGACCGGCAAGTGGAGTTGTATTTGCTGGGCGGCATTGCCAACGCGATCCGCCACAGCCACCCGGGTTTGGCCGCTTTAGAAAAGCCCCAGTTCCCTGAGTTCGGCCGTTCACAGGCCGAGAAGGTGCGCGATGTGGCGCGGGGTTTTGACGTGCGTCTGCAAAGCCAGCCTTGGATCGCAGGCGAGCGTTTCACCATTGCCGATATCACCGCGTTTTGCGCGCTGGAGTTTGCGCGTGGCCTGATGAAGTTCGTGCCCGGCGACGAGGGCATGCATGCCTTGCAGGCTTGGCGCGACCGCATGAACGATCGGCCAAGCGCCAAGGTGTGATGGGCTGAGGTGGATCAGCTGAACACGCCGCCGTATTCCTTGCGCAAGTCGTTCTTCTGAACCTTGCCGGTGCCGCCCACGGGCAGCGATTCGAGGAAGACCACATGGTCGGGCACCCACCACTTGGCGACCTTGGTGGTGAGGAAGTCGAGGATCTCTTGCTTCTCCAGCGACTGCCCCGGTTTGCGCACGATGAACAGCAGCGGGCGCTCGTCCCACTTGGGGTGCTTGACGCCAATGACCGCAGCCATGGCCACAGCGGGGTGACCCACGGCGGCGTTTTCCAGGTCGATCGAGCTGATCCATTCGCCACCGGTTTTGATCACGTCCTTGGTGCGGTCGCGGATCTGCATGGTGCCGCTCGCGTCGATGGTGGCGATGTCGCCCGTGGGGAACCAGCCGTCCACCAGCGCGGTTTTTTCGGCCTTGTAGTAGCGCTCCACGATCCACTGACCTCGCACCATCAACTCGCCTTGTGAGATGCCGTCGCGTGGCAGCGTGGCGCCGTTTTCATCGACGATCTTGATCTCGATGCCTGAGACGGTTTTGCCTTGTTTCGCGACGATGGCGTGCTGCTCGGCGGCAGGCTTTTGGCGGTCGGCACGGCTCAAATTGCTCATGGTGGCCACGGCGGTGGTTTCTGTCATGCCCCAGCCGTGGCGCACTTCCACGCCATAGTTGTCCATGAACTTGGCGATCAGCGCCATCGGCATGGCCGAGCCGCCCACGCAGGTGCGTTTCATGTGGGCAAAGCGCAAGTTGTTTTGCTCAACGTGCTGGATCAGACCCATCCAGATGGTGGGCACGCCTGCGCTGATGGTGACTTGCTCGCTGTCCATCAATTCGAACAGGCTGGCACCGTCGAGCTTGGGGCCGGGCAAGACCAGTTTGGTGCCTGCCACCAACGCGGCATAGGGGATGCACCAGGCGTTGATGTGGAACATGGGCACAACCGGCAAAACAGTCTCTTGCGTGGAGAAGCCCAGCACATCGGGCAGGCAGGCGGTGGTCGCATCCAGCACGATGGCGCGGTGCGTGTACAGCACGCCCTTGGGGTTGCCGGTGGTGCCCGAGGTGTAGCACAGCGCTGCGCCGGTTTGGTCGTCCAGCTCGGGCCAGTCGAAGCTGTCGCTGTGGCCGGTGATCAGGCCCTCGTAGTTCATCACGTTCACGCCCTCGATGGCGGGCGTGTTGGCCGCATCGGCCAGGCACACCCAAGCGCGCACTTGGGGGCAATGCGCGGCAATGCCTTTGACCAGCGGCGCAAAGGAGGCGTCAAACAGCACCACCTCGTCTTCGGCGTGGTTGATCACATAGATCAGCTGCTGCGGGTGCAGGCGGGGGTTGCAGGTGTGCATGACCATGCCGCTGCCCGAGACGGCGTAATACGCCTCCAAGTGGCGGTGGTTGTTCCAGGCGATCGAGCCGACCGCGCTGCCCACCTTGAGGCCCATGTGCGCCAGCGCGTTGGCCAACTGGCGCGAGCGCTTGGCGGTTTCGGCATAGGTGGTGCGGTGCAGCGGGCCGTGCGTCTCGCGCGAGACGATTTCTTGGTCACCGAACTGCGCAGCGCCGTGTTCGAGGATGCCCGAAATGAGCAGAGGGCGGGTCATCATGAGGCCGGCTTGGGGCATGGTTTTGTCTCCTGGAATGTGAAAGCTTGTGTAGGTCGGTGGCTTGAGTTTTGTAGGTCGGTGGCTTTAGCCCCGACATGTGGATGGCGAAGGGCATGTCGGGGCTGAAGCCACCGACCTGATTTAGACCAGCGCCGCGTACACCAGATCGCGGAACAAGGGGCGATAGTAGTCGCGCTGGTTGGGCGCCTGGATCATCAGCATGGCGTACAGGTCCAGCGCCGGGTCCACAAAAAAGGTGGTGCCTGCGATGCCGCCCCAGTAATACAGCCCCACCGAGCCTGGCACAGGCGACACGCCCTGTTGTGTGCGCACCGCAAACCCGAGGCCAAAGCCGTGGCCAGGGGGCAGCAGCGTGCCCGTGGCGGGAATGCTGCCCAAGTGGTCGGCGGTCATGTAGTCCACGGTGTGCGGGCCCAGAAGGCGCACGCCGTCCAGCTCGCCCCGGTTGCGCAAAAACTGCAGGAATCGGGCGTAGTCCATCGTGGTGGACATCAGGCCACCACCACCGCCTTCCATGGCGGGCACTTGGCGAGGTTCGAGCACCTTCATTGGCACGCCGCCATCAGGGTCGTGCGCAAAGGGCTCGGCAATGCGGTGCTCTTGTTCGGGCAAGACCCAAAAGCCGGTGTCCACCATGCCCAGGGGTGCAAAAATTTCGGTCTGCAAAAAGTCGCCCAAGGCCTGGCCGCTGACGACTTCCACCAAGCGGCCCAACACGTCGGTGGCGCGGCTGTAGGCCCACACGCTGCCAGGCTGGAACATCAGGGGCATGGCGGCCAGGGCTTCAGAGAACTCGGCATTGCTGCGGTCGCGCGAGGCGATGCGGGCCTGCTGGTATTGCCGCTGCACCGCAGAGTCGCCCAAAAACTCGTAGGTCAAACCGGCGGTGTGCCGCAGCAAGTCTTGAACGGTGGCCGCTTGCTGCACCGGCTCCAACACCACAGCGCCGTCTTTTTCGCGGGCCACTTGCTGGCGCTGGTATTCGGGCAGGTAGCGGCTCACCGGATCGCTCAGCAGCAACTGACCGCGCTCCATCAGCATCATCACCGCCACCGACACGACCGGCTTGGTCATCGAATAGATGCGGAAGATGCTGTCGGTCTTCATCGGCGTGCCCGCAGCGGGGTCTTGCTGGCCGATGGCCTCGAACAAGGCAATCTGCCCACGCCGGGCGACCATGGCCACAGCGCCGGGCAGTCGGCCGCTGGCCACTTCGCGTTGCAGCACTTCCATAAGGTGTTGGGTGCGCTCTGGGCACAAGCCCACATCGTCGGGTCGGGCGTGGGGCAAAGCGGTGTGTGTGGTCATGGGCGGCTCCAAGGGTAGAGCGTTTTGTACACCAGCCCGTCGCTGCGAGGTATCACCTGCGGGGCACATGCCGCCCGGCCTTGTCGCCCAGGCGTCAAAGGCGATAACCCTCGCACAGTGCGAGCCTTGCTAGACTGAATTCATGCGGATTTCAGAACTTTCTGCCAAGACCCAGGTGTCGGTGCATCGCTTGCGGCGTTACGAGGCCGACGGCCTCATTCAAAGCCAGCGATTGCCCAACGGCTACCGCGAGTACGACGACCCAACCGTCAAGCATGTGGTCTTCATCGCCATGTCCCGAGAGATGGGGTTTTCGCTGCCCTTCATCGCCGAGTATCTGCCGCGCTTCAAAACGGGCCAGTTGTCAGCGCAAGACATGATCGACGCGATCTTGGTGCGTGTGGCCGAGATTGACCAGCTCATGAGCGAGCAAAAAGCGCTTCGCCAAAAACTGATGGACCACATCGGGTGGTTCAAAACCCAAGCCAGGAGAAAACAATGAGCCCAATCGAAATGTTGAAAAAGATCAATGCCATGGCCGAGTTCAACCGCTGGTGCGGCATCGAAGTCACCGTGGCCGAACCTGGCTTTGTGGAAATCCAAATGCCCTGGCGGCCAGAGGTGGGTCAGTATTCGGGCTTCTTGCACGCGGGTTTGATCGGCACACTCATCGACACCGCGTGTGGCTTCGCCGCAGGCACCGTGGCGGGGCCGAATTTGCTGGCCGCCAACTTTTCGGTCAACTGCTTGCGCCCCGCAGTGGGTCAAAAGTTCATTGCCCGCGCACGCGTGGTCAAGCCCGGCAAGGCGCAGGTCTTTACCAGCTGTGATTTGTTCGCGGTGGATGCCGACGGCGAGAAACTGGTGGCCAATGGCCAGACTTTGCTCACGGTGGTGCAAGCCGGCTGAGCGGCGAGCTTGGGCAAAACAGTGGTTCAAGCTACAATACTTGTCCAACTTATTGAGCAAGTGTGCGCCATGCGAATCATCAGTTATTCCGAAGCCCGTAACGGTTTGAAGTCTGTTCTGGACGGCGTAGAAGACGACGCCGACATCACCATCATCACCCGCCGTGACGGGGGTGACGCGGTGGTGATGTCCATGGCGCATTACCAAAGCATGGCCGAAACCTTGTACTTGCTCTCCAGTCCAGCGAATGCCGCGCACTTGGCCGCATCGATCGCCGAACACAAAGCAGGCAAAGCCAAGCGTCGCGAACTGATCGCCCCATGAGCCGAGGGATTGCTTTCACCTCGCATGCCTGGGCCGATTATCTGTACTGGCAAGGGCAAGACAAAAAGACACTTAAACGCATCAACTTGTTGATCGATGCCGCCCGACGAGACCCCTTTGAAGGGCTGGGCAAGCCCGAGCCGCTGTTGGGTAATCTGTCGGGCTACTGGTCGCGGCGCATCGATGATGTTCATCGACTGGTCTATGCCGTGGACGATGTGGAATTGACCGTGATTGCCTGTCGGGGGCATTACCAATAAGAGGCTCAAACGCCCCGTGGATGTGTGATGGGGGCTTTGAGGTTGAGCTTGACGCGAATGGGCTGTGCAGGCCTCAAAGTCACGGCCAGATCACCTTTGGGCCAGCGCTCACCTTCAGGCCATTCCAGTCGGAAACGCTGCATCAGCATGGCGGCGATCAAGCCCATTTCAAGCATGGCGAAATGTTGACCGATGCAGACCCGGGGGCCAGTGCCAAAGGGCATCCATGCGCCACGAGGGATCTCGGGTGCGCCGGGCAAAAAGCGCTCCGGCTTGAATGCATCGGGTGATTCGAACCAGCGTGGATCGCGTTGAATCACGTAGGGGGTGAAAGCGATCAACTGACCTTTGGGTAATGTCCACGGCCCGACCGTCACATCCTTGCATGCCCGGCGAGTGAACAGGATGGCCGCTGGCGGGTATAGGCGCATGGCTTCCTTGAGACTGGCCTGGAGCCAGGGCAGTTGCTGCAAGGTTGCAGGCGTTGGGGAGTTGCCTTGCAGCACGGCATCGACTTCGGCATGGATGCGCTCGGCCACTTCGGGGTGTCGTGCGATCAGGCCGCTCCACCAGGTCATGGCGGTGGCCGTGGTTTCATGACCGGCCTGAAACATCACTATGGTCTGGTCGTGCAGTTCTTGTGCGCTCAGGCTCTGCTCGGGATTCTCAGGATCTCTGGCCAGTCGCAGCATGGTCAGCAGGTCATGGCCATCGTCGCTGGCCGTGGATTGCTGAGCTTGGATGTGCTGCTGAATCACGCGGTCCAGCGTCTGTTTGGCATGGTGCACTTTGCGCACCGAAGGCAGGGGCATCCACAGTGGCCATGAAAACGGTTTGAACATCTCAGAAAAGCCCGCATGGCTCATAGTCTGGATGGCATTGGCGATGGGGCGGGCATCGGTGACCTGGTGTGAGCCGAACAGCGCCCGCAAAATCACATCCAGCGTCATGGTGGTCATGAGCGCATCCATCTCCACGCTTTGTTCTGCCGGGCGTCGGGCCAGGTCGGCCAGCGCATCTTGCGCAGCAGACGTCATCAAGGCGGCGTAACCTGCCACGCGCTTAGGGCTCAATCCCGGCTGCAACATGCGGCGTTGGCGTTGCCATTGCGCGCCTTCGGTGACCAGAACGCTTTGTCCCATGGAGACACTGAAGATTTCGGTCGCACGTTCCCAGCGGATCAGCGCATCGGATTGGTCTACCAACACTTCGCGCACCCATTCAGGGTGAAAGACATGGGTGATGCGTTCTTTCAATACCCGCGTCTGCGCGATGTCTGGGTGCTGGTTTTGCAAGCGCGTGACAAAGCCCAAATAGTCGGCTTTCATGGTTTGCAGGTGGTTCAGCCCCCACAGTCGAGCTGCAGGGCCAGGTGGGTGGGTGGCAGGGATGTGTGTGTTCATGGCGCGATCTTGCGCGGCATGCAGCTGGCGTGTCTTGAATCGAATCGACACCTTGGGGTTATGTAAATTAAAAAATGAACTCTTCCATATACTTTACGGATGTCCTCAGACGATGCTGTGAAACTTTTTGCGCCCATTCAAACTTGGCTGCCCCCATGGGGCTTGAGTGCCTGTGTGCGCACGGTGATGGGTCGCAGTACGGTGGGTATGGCCCTTTCTGAGGCAGACCGCTGGGGCCACTATCCGGCAGGCCCCATCTGTGCGTTGAGTTGTTTGTTTGAAGGCGCGGCCGAGATGCTGGAGGCCGGATCAGTTGCTGATCCGAAGGCGCCTCGCCAATCGGTGCCGGTGCTGGCCGTGACGGGGCCGCACAGCATGCCCCGCAGCATTGTTTATGGCCCTGAAGTGAAGGGTGTGATGGTCATCTTTTACCCGGATGCCTTTTGGGCGTTGACCGGCGTGGCGCCTGAAGACTTGAGCAACAAAATGGTCGATGCCCACAGTGTGTTGCCATCGGCATTGTTGTCGGTGTTTCAGCGGCTACTTCATGGCGGTGATGTTGAGAGCAGAGTGCAGACGTTCATGGAAGACTTGCAAACGCTTTGGCACGAACAAGGACATGAACGCTTGAAATATGCAGCGCAGCCGCGCCAATGGCCACAAACGTTCACACCCTGGATGGAGGCCGTGGCTTTGCGAGCTGCTGCGACCGGTTGGGGCCGGAGTCTGCGTCAGTCCGAGCGGCGCATCAAACAGTGGACGGGTTGGTCCCTGCGCAAATTGCAAGGCTCGGCGCGGGGAGAGGACGCATTCTTTGCCGTCATGGAGGCCATGCTCGAAGAGCGTTTGGACTGGACGCAAATCGCGCTGGACAACGGTTTTTCAGACCAAAGCCATTTCATCCGCGAGACGCGTCGCATCACCGGCTTCAGCCCCGAGACCTTGCTTCATGGGCTTATCCATGAAGAAGCGTTCTGGATCTACAGGGCATGGGCGCAATTGGCGGGGTACGAGGTGCCGACCAAGGATTTATTGGCCGACTAAGTCCGGCTCCAAAGCGCCTGCCCGCGCTGCGCCTTGCTCGCATCGCAGGGCGTGAGGGTGATGGCGCCTTGCGGTGTTTGGCGCAGCAGATCGGCCAGCGCCATCAAGGCCTCTTCGGGGCCACTGAGCAGTTCAAGTTCCAGCTCCAGCAGCGGCTCCGTTAAATCGGTGCCGGGCACGTGGATGCGGCCTTGGTCCAGCGCCACTTCGATCCGTGCGCCTGCATGGTTGATCAGCCAGCGCTGGCGTTCAAAGTCGGTGCAAAACATGGCCTGCAATTGCGGACGCAGGACCATCAGCGTTTGGCTGAGCGCCGCGTCATCCACCAAGGTGTCGAATTGCAAGGCGCCAGGCGTGGTGGGCCCCTCCCATTCTTGGCGGCGAGACAGGCCTTGGCTGCTTTGGCCGGCGGTCTTGACGGTCAGCAGCCACTGCTCGCCCGCCAGGCGTTCGCGCACCGCCATGCGGGCTTGTTGCAGGGCCAGCGCGGGGGTGTCGAAATAGGTGTTGAGCAGGCGGCGCTTTTCGCTGGCAGCGGCCAGCAAGGGGTGGGTCAGCAGGCGCGGCAGGTCTTGCGCGCTCAGGGTCAGCTTGAGTTCGGTTTCCATGGGGCGTGTTTGTCGGTGTTTCAGCGGCGTGGGCGCAGCATGGACAGCAGCACCCCATCTTGGAGCAGCACATGGTGGAAGATGGCCGCCACGGCATGTAAGCCCGCCAGCCAAAGAACCATGTCGCCCAGCACGCCGTGTACGTCGCCCCAGTCGGCCAGATGGGCCAGTGAAGATTGCGCGATGAGGGGCATCTCGTTGACGCGCACACCGCCCAGCAAGGTCAAGGGGTGGCCTTCGCTGCCCAAGGCCAAGAGGGCACTGAATGGCACCGCCAACAGCAGCAACCACAGCAAGCCGTGCGTGGCTTGGGCCGTGATGTGCATCCAACGGGTCATCTCAAATAGCGGTTTGACGGGTCGCACCGCGACCCACAGCAGGCGCAACAAAGTCAGCACCATCACCAGCACGCCCAGCGATTCGTGCGCCACGATGTCCAGGCGGGTGGCTGGGTCTAAACCTTGGCGCATTTCGCGGCCAAAGTGCTCAGGCCCGAGGATGAAGGCGATCAGCACGGCGATGGCCGTGAGCCAGTGGAGCGTGCGGCTGAGGGCGTCGTAATGGGTGCGGTTGGTTTTCATGTTGTTCTCCCTGAAAACCCAATTGTGCGGACCCAACATTCACGCAAGATGACTTGGGTCAAGCCATCTTGAAACGCTCGCGCAAATAGGCCACGATCGCCCCAGATTCCTGCAGCCATTGGGTTTGGCCGTTGGCATCGGTGATTTGAAGGCATGGGACTTTGGTCGCCCCAGTGCCATGCTGCAAGGCTTCACGGTGGGCCGCATTGTGTTGGGCGTCGCGCTTTTCAATGGGCAGGGACAGGCGGCGCATTTCCTGGCGCACCTTGATGCAAAACGGGCAGGTGCTGAACTGGTACAGCGCCAAGCTTTGGCACTGCAAGTCAACGCTGGCTTGTGCCTCGGGTGTGCGCTGGATGGCGCTGGGCTGGGTCAGGCGCTCTTTGAGCAGCATGAAGGGGCCGAGCACAAGGCGCAGGGTTCTGAAAAATGCACGGACAAGGGTTTTCATGAGGATCAATACTTTCAAAGTAGCGAGAAGAGGGGGAGGTGTCAGAGCAGTCGGGCCAGGTATTTGCCGGTGAAGCTGGCCTTGTTTTTGGCCAGCTGCTCGGGCGTGCCTTCGCCCACCACGGTGCCGCCGCCCGCGCCCCCTTCGGGGCCCATGTCGATCAGCCAGTCGGCGGTTTTGATCACGTCCAAGTTGTGTTCGATGACCACGATGGTGTTGCCCGCGTCGCGCAGCTGGTGCAAGACTTTGAGCAACAGATCGATGTCGGCAAAGTGCAGGCCGGTGGTGGGTTCGTCCAAGATGTAAAGCGTGCGGCCGGTGTCGCGTTTGGACAGTTCCAGCGCCAGCTTGACGCGTTGCGCCTCGCCGCCCGACAAAGTGGTGGCGCTTTGGCCCAGGCGGATGTAGGTCAAGCCCACATCCAGCAGGGTTTGCAGTTTGCGCGCGATGTTGGGCACGGCGCTGAAGAACTGGTGCGCCGTCTCCACCGTCATGTTGAGGATCTGCGCGATGTTCTGGCCTTTGTATTGCACCTCGAGCGTTTCGCGGTTGTAGCGCATGCCGTGGCACACATCGCAAGGCACGTACACATCGGGCAAGAAGTGCATCTCCACTTTCACAACACCGTCGCCCTGACAGGCTTCGCAGCGGCCGCCGGCCACGTTGAAACTGAAGCGCCCTGGCCCGTAGCCCCGCTCGCGTGCGGCAGGCACTTCGGCCATCAGCTCGCGGATGTGGGTGAACAGGCCGGTGTAGGTGGCCGGGTTGCTGCGTGGGGTTCGGCCAATGGGCGACTGGTCGACGTTGATGACCTTGTCGAAGTGCTCCAGACCCAAGATGGCTTCATGCTTGGCGGCCTCGTCGTGGGCGCGGTGGATTTGGTGCGCCGCTGCGGCATACAGCGTGTCGTTCACCAGCGTGGACTTGCCCGAGCCCGAGACACCTGTGACGCAGGTGAGCAGCCCGACGGGGAATTTCACGTTCACGTTTTGCAGGTTGTTGCCCGCTGCACCGACGATCTCGATGAAGTCTTTGCCCGCCTTGTGGCGCTTGGGGATCTCGATTTTTTTGCGGCCGGACATGTACTGGCCTGTGACCGAATCGGGCGCGGCCAGAATGTCGGCGCAGTTGCCTTGCGCCATCACGCGCCCGCCGTGCACGCCCGCGCCCGGCCCCATGTCGATCACATGGTCGGCCACGCGGATCATGTCTTCGTCGTGTTCGACCACCAGCACGCTGTTGCCAATGTCGCGCAGGTGTTGCAGCGTGCCGATCAACCGGTCGTTGTCGCGCTGGTGCAGGCCGATGCTGGGCTCGTCCAACACGTACATCACACCCGTCAGGCCCGAGCCAATTTGGCTGGCCAATCGGATGCGTTGGGCTTCGCCGCCCGACAAGGTGTCGGCGCTGCGGTCTAGGCTCAAATAGTTGAGGCCCACGTCGTTGAGAAACTTCAGACGCGAAGCGATCTCGCGCACCACTTTGTCGGCGATCTCGGCTTTGGCGCCATGCAGTTGCAAGCCTTGAAAGTACTGCTGCGATTCGCCCAAGGTGATGTGGCTGATTTCGTAGATGGCTCGAGCTTGCGTGCCCTCGCCAATGCGCACATGGCGGGCTTCGCGCTTGAGGCGCGTGCCGTGGCAGCTGGTGCAAGGCTGGGTGCTGCGGTAACGGGCCAGGTCTTCGCGCACCACCGACGAATCGGTCTCACGGTAGCGCCGCGTCATGTTGGGGATGATCCCTTCAAAGGGGTGCTTCTTGCTGACCTTTTTGCCTTGCGAAGCCCCTGACTCCATCACATAACTGAACTTGATGTCTTCTTCGCCCGAGCCATGCAGCAGCACCTGTTGGTGCGCCGCGGAGAGTTTTTCAAACGGCGCTTCGATGTCGAATTGGTAGTGCTTGGCCAGGCTCTCGAGCATGCTGAAGTAAAAGCCGTTGCGCCGGTCCCAACCCTTGATGGCGCCACTGGCCAAACTCAGCGATGGGAAAGCGACCACACGCTCGGGGTCAAAAAACTCCATGGTGCCGATGCCGTCGCAGGTGGGGCAAGCGCCCATGGGCGAGTTGAACGAGAACAACCTCGGCTCCAGCTCGCTGATGGAATAAGTGCACACCGGGCAGGAGAACTTGGCGTTGAACAGGTGTTCTTGACCGGTGTCCATCTCCAGCGCCACAGCGCGGTGTTCGGCCAGGTGCAGCGCGGCTTCAAAGCTTTCGGCCAGGCGCTGGCGCAGGGCGTCGCGCGCCTTCGCATCTTCTTCCGATCGGACTTTGATGCGGTCCACCACGACGTCGATGTTGTGCTTTTCGGTTTTCTTGAGCGTGGGCAGGTCTTCCACTTCCACCGTCTGGCCATTGATGCGAAAACGCACATAACCTAGGGCCTGCATCTGCTCAAACACTTTTTCAAACTCGCCTTTTTTCTCGCGTGCAATCGGCGCGAGGATCATCAGCTTGGTGTCTTCGGGCAGGGCCAGCACGGCGTCCACCATTTGGCTGACGGTTTGGGCCTGCAGGGGCAGTTCGTGGTCGGGGCAATAAGGCGTGCCGGCGCGGGCATACAGCAAGCGCAGGTAGTCGTGGATTTCGGTCACGGTGCCCACGGTCGATCGCGGGTTGTGGCTGGTGGCCTTTTGCTCAATGGAAATCGCAGGCGACAGGCCCTCGATCAGGTCCACGTCGGGCTTGTCCATCAGCTGCAAAAACTGCCGCGCATAGGCCGACAGGCTTTCCACGTAGCGGCGTTGGCCTTCGGCGTACAGCGTGTCAAAGGCCAGGCTCGACTTGCCCGAGCCCGACAGCCCGGTGATCACCACCAGCTGGTTGCGCGGGATGTCCAGGTCGATGTTCTTGAGGTTGTGCGTGCGAGCACCTCGCACGCTGATGTGCGTCTGCCGCAAGGCCGCAGCCAGGTAAGTATCTTGGCGATCAGAGTTCACAGGGGAGCCACAAAAACAAAACCCACCATTATCAAGGATGGTGGGTTTCGCTCGGACCGCGCCAGACCGATGGGCTTGGGGTTTACTGGGTTTGGCTGGCGGAGGTGATGGTGATGTCGGTCAAGGGGACGTTTTCGTATTTGACGAGTGGACTGATCACAACGGTATGCGTTGCTTTTGTGGCCATCAGATCAACCACATCCATGCCAGAGATGACCTTTCCAAAGACGGCATAGCCGGGCTTGCTGGCACTTTCGTAATTCAAAAATGCATTGTCCACAAGGTTGACGAAGAATTGTGCTTTGGCCGTATTGGGCTCACTGGTGCGGGCCATGGCAAGAGCACCGCGCACGTTCAGCAGGCCGTTTTGCGATTCCAGCGTGATGCCTGTGGCGGTCACCGGCAACGTTTTTTCGTTCATGCCCATTGTAAAGCCGCCGCCTTGCGCCATGAATCCGGGAATCACACGGTGGAAAAGCGTCCCGTTGTAGAAAGAAGGGCTTTTGTTCACGTAAGTGAGAAAATTTTTGACCGTGATGGGCGCTGCATCTGAATCCAGTTCCATCACCACATCACCCAAAGTCGTTTTGAGGGTGATTTGCGGGGCCGGTGCGATCAGTGTGGTGGTGTACAGAACGTAATCGCTGTTGCTGGTGACCACGATGTCCACTTTGCGGTTGCTCGGCACGGTGATGATGCACAGCGCGGTTCTGGCGCTCGCCGATGTGGCTGTGGCGACGGTGCACGCGGTTTTGTTGGCTGTCACCTTGATGGGGTTGTCCAAAGCGTTACCCGAAATGTCCAAATTCACGGCCCCCAATGCACCCGTGTAATGAAGGTTGCTGGCGCTGACACCGGTGACAGGATCATTGCCCCCACCGCCGCACCCGACCAAGGCCAAGAGCAAAGCTCCGGCAGCAACAGCATATGACCAGGTTCGTGACATCGATTGGATTCTCGGAATGGAAAGAATGCGTATTTTAGGGTTTGTCCTTGGGCCAATTTGTACCGCCTTCGCTTTCGCGATGCCCGTTCGACATCAGGATGCGGCTATTGAATCGGGGACAATGTTTGTTTTTCGCTCAGTCTGGCTTGTACGCGTGACCTTTTCTCCTTCTGTCTCTGCCCCTGTGGCCACCACGGCCATGACGCCCCTGGAGCGTCGCGCCAGCGCATCGCTGGCTTCGATTTTTGCCCTGCGCATGCTGGGCTTGTTTTTGGTGTTGCCGGTGTTTGCCCTCGAAGCGCGCAAGTACCCCGGCGGCGAAGACCCCGCCCTGCTTGGGCTGGCCATGGGCATTTATGGCCTGACGCAGGGCCTGTTGCAGCTGCCTTTTGGCATGGCTTCCGACCGATTGGGTCGCAAGCGGGTGATTGTTTTGGGTTTGCTGATCTTTGCCTTGGGCAGCTTTTGGGCGGCTGCGGCCACCGACCTGACCGGCCTGTTGATCGGCCGGAGCATTCAGGGGGCTGGCGCCGTGTCGGCCGCCGTGACGGCTTTGCTGGCCGACTTGACCCGCGACGAGGTGCGCACCAAGGCCATGGCGTTGGTGGGGGCCAGCATTGGTTTGATGTTCGCCTTGTCTTTGGTGCTGGCACCGCTCATGGCCGCGGCCATCGGCTTGCAAGGCCTGTTTGTGGTCACTGGTGTTTTGGCCGTGCTGGGCGTGGCGGTGGTGATCTGGGGGGCACCCCCTGCGCCGCCCATGGTGGCTGGGCCAGCCCGTGGCCGCTTGAAAGACGTGCTCCGCCACGCCGGTTTGCTGCGTCTGAATTTGGGTGTGTTCATGTTGCATGCGGTGCAGCTGGCCATGTGGGTGGCCGTGCCGGCCTTGCTGGTGCAAGCGGGCCTGAGTAAAGACCACCACTGGCAGGTGTACCTGCCCGCCGTGTTGGGTTCTTTTGTCGTGATGGGCGGCACTTTTGCCATGGAGCGACGGGGGCACCTCAAGACGGTGTTCTTGTTGGCCATCACCTTGATCATGTTGGTGCAACTGGGCTTTTTGCTGCAAGCCTCGGGCACGCCCCGCTTGGGCGCTTTGGCCGGCTTGTTGTTCGTGTTTTTCTGTGGTTTCAATGTTTTGGAAGCCACGCAACCGAGTTTGGCCTCGCGTTTGGCCCCCAGTGCGGTGCGTGGCACGGCCTTGGGCGTTTACAACACCTTGCAGTCGCTGGGCTTTTTTGTCGGCGGCTGGTTGGGCGGTTACCTGGTCAAGTCTTGGGGCAGTCAGGCGCTGTTCCTCAGTTGCGCGGGCGCCATGTTGGTGTGGCTGGTGGTGGCCTTGCCCATGCAGGCACCGTCGCGTGCTGCCCCTGTTCGCCAGACGGCCTAATGGCCGCATAATTCAAGCTTATTCGAGGAGTTTTTCATGGCATCCGTCAACAAAGTCATCATCGTCGGCAATTTGGGCCGCGACCCCGAAACCCGCTATCTGCCTTCTGGCGACGCCGTGAGCAACATCAACGTGGCCACCACCGATCGCTACAAGGACAAAGCGACCGGTGAAATGAAAGAAGCCACCGAGTGGCACCGCATCAGCTTTTTTGGCAAATTGGCCGAGATCGCTGGCCAGTACCTGAAAAAAGGTTCGCAGGTTTATGTCGAAGGCAGCCTGCGCACCCGCAAGTACACCGACAAAGACGGCATCGAGAAATTTGCCACCGAGATCCGTGGCGAAACCATGCAAATGTTGGGTGGCCGCCAAGGCATGGGCGGTCCATCGGACGACGGCGGTGGCTACGCCCCGCGTCAGGCCCCTGCCGCCCGCCCAGCCGCAGCACCTGCTGCCCGTCCAGCGCCAGCGGCCAAGGCAGCGCCCAGCAGCTTCGATGACATGGACGACGACATCCCGTTCTGATCTGTAGGGTCATCACCTGTCAAAAACCCGTGGCTTATCCCACGGGTTTTTTTTGTGTTCCACCCCAAGCCCCTTCACACCTCGCCAAATGCCTGACCGCAGCCCTGCCCCCTCTGTGCAGCACTTGAGCTTTGCCTGGTTCGCCATGGTCATGGGCTTGTGCGGCTTGTCCTTGGCCTGGATGCGGGCGGTGCCGCATTGGCCTGGGGCGTTGCAGGTGTCGATGGGTGTGGGCGTGGCGGCGGCGGTGGTGTTTTTGCTGCTGCTCGTGGCGACGGTGTGGCGAGGCTTGCGTTACCCGGCAGCGGTTGGGGCCGATGTGCGTCACCCGCTGCGTCAGGTGTTCGTGGCGGCGCTGCCGTCGTCTTTGGTGTTGATCGCCACGGTGGCGGTGGCGCACAGTGGCTACAGCCTGTGGGCCGATGTGGCTTGGATGATCGGCTCGGCCGCTTTGCTGCTGGTCACCGTGGGGGTGGTGCGGCGATGGTTTCAGCCGGGCATGCGCGCTGACGATTTTTGGGCGGCCATGACGCCCGCCTTGTTCATTCCGGTGGTGGGCCATGTGTTGCCGGCTTTGGCGGGCGTGACCTTGGGCCACCCGGTGTGGGCAGCAGCCCAGTACGGCATGGCGGCGGTGCTTTGGCCGGTGAGTTTGACGCTGGTGCTGGTGCGCATTGGTCAGGTGGGTCTGTGGCCTGAGCGCATGCTGGCCAGCACCTTCATCACCATCGCCCCGCCTTCGGTGCTGGCCTTGTCGGGTGTGCAGCTGGGTGCGCCCGAGGTGTTGGTGCACATGCTGTGGGGCGTGGCCTTGTTGTTCACAGCGGTGTCCATGACGGTGTTTTGGCGCAGCATTGCCCAGCCCTTTGGCATGCCGTTTTGGGGCCTGTCTTTTCCTTTGGCCGCTTTGGCGGCCTTGTCTTTGCACCTGGCTCCCGTGCAAGGCCCGGCACATGGCCTGGCCATGGCGTGGTTGGGCTGGGTCACGCTGTTGATCGGCGCCTTGTTGTGGGCCACCGTGCGCGGCTTGCTGCAAGGCCAACTGCTAAGGCCCGAGCCGCTGCCTCAGCCTTGAGGGCGCTTTATGTCGCTGCGGGTTGAAACTGTTTCGTTCCGCAGGCCTTGACCGCCTTGGTCTGCATCGGTCCAGAATGGGGCCATGAATGAAATCACTTCGCGCTATTTGCCATTGGACGATGCGCAGCGCAGCCAGCTGCACAACGAAGTCCATGCCCGCCCTTCGGCCCGCGTGCGCTTGCCGGCCTTGATTGTTTATGTGGCGGTGCTCAATGCGGGCATCTCCCGCGAGCAAGAGTGGGCCCACTTGCGCAGCTTGCCGGGGCACGCCGATTTGCAGCCCGAGCAGTTGAGCGGCAATTTTTTGCGTCTGCGCTGTGACGGCTTCACCGTCAAATGGGAGCGGCACACCGAGTTCACCCGTTACTCCATCGTGCAGGCTTTGCCCGCGCATGCTGCGTGGGGGCAGACCATGCCGGAGCTCGCTTCGCAGGCGGTGGTGGGCAGCGACTGGTTGCGGGCCATCCCCGGCCAGACCGTGGCCGCGATCCATTTGGGCATGATGGCAGGCGACATCGCCGCGCCCGACATCGTGGCGCAAGCGCAAGCCTGGTTGGGCGAAGGCTCGGTGGTGGGCTCGCGCATGGGCCGCACCAGCGAGGGTTTGTCTCATTCGTGTGTGCTGACGCACTTCCGCTTGGGCGCAGACGGGTTTGAACGCATGCTGGTGATCGCCCCTGAGGGCACGCCCGACACCCGCGCAGGCCGCATCTCGCAACGCCTGTTGGAGCTGGAGACTTACCGCTTGATGGCCTTGCGCGGACTGCCCGTGGCCAAGGCCTTGGCGCCGGTCTTGGCCGACGCCGAAGCGCAGCTGGCCGACATCACCGCCCGGCTGGAGCACAAGGGCGACAGCGACCAGGCGCTGCTCGATGTGCTGGTGTCACTGGCTGCGCGTGTCGAGCGCGCCACGGCCGAGCACGGCTACCGTTTTTCGGCCACGCGGGCTTATGACACTTTGGTGGGCCAACGCATTGCCGAGCTGCGCGAGCGGCCTGTGGCGGGCATTCAGACGGTGGGCGAGTTCATGCAGCGCCGACTGTCGCCGGCCATGGCCACCGTGGCGGCCACGGCGCAGCGCTTGGCGTCTTTGTCTGAACGCGTGTCGCGCACCAGCGCCTTGCTGCGCACCCGGGTGGACATCGCCACCGAATCGCAAAACCAAGTTTTGCTGGAAAAGCTCACCAAAGGTCAGGCCTTGCAGCTGCGCTTGCAAAGCACCGTTGAGGGATTGTCGATCGCGGCCATCAGCTATTACGTGGTGAGCTTGGTGCTGTACGGCGCCAAGGCCTTGAACAAGCTGGGCCTGCCCCTGAACCCCGAGATGTCGGCCGGCCTGTCGATCCCGCTGGTGCTGTGGGGGGTTTGGCGCTTGACGCGGCGCATCCACGCCAAGCTGCACCAAGAGGACTGAGCCTCAGTCAGTAGGTCGGCACCTTCAGGTCCGACTTTGTGGGCTTGGGCGCAGGCCCCTGTCGGGGCTCAAGCCTCAAGCACGTTGCCTCTGGTCAGGGCTTGGCGGCTGGGTCCAGCCCCGTGCCGCGCACGATCTCGGCCACGGCAGGCGAGGTGAAAAATCGCACCAGATGTTTGGCCGCTTCTGGCTGCTCAGCGCCTTGCACCACGGCCGACGAAAAGAAGATGGTTTGCTGCACGGCATCGGGCAAGGTGCCCACGAAGTCGAGTTCCTTGAAGTAGATCAGCTCGCTCACTTGCTGAAAACCCAGCTCAGCGTCACCGCGTGCCACCACCGCGCCCACGCGCTCGCTCATGATCTTTTTGGCGGTTTTTTGCATCTGCTCGGCAATGCCCAGCTTGGGAAACATTTCGGTGGACAAATAGGTGCCGCTGGCGCTGGCCGAGTAAGCCACCGACTTGGCGTTCAGCAAGGTCTGCTTGAGGGCTTCGACGGTGCTGATGTCGGGCTTGGGCGTGCCCTTGCGCACGGCAGCGCCGATTTGCGAGCGGGCCAAGTCCACGCGGCTGCCGGGCACCAGCTTGCCGTCTTTCATCAGGGCTTCGAGGCCGCCTTCGGACAGGATCACCAGGTCGAACTTCTCACCACGTGCGAAGCGGCTGGGGATCGAGTCGGGCGCATTGCCAATCGATGCGCCATAAGCGCTGATCACCTTGTGGCCGCTGGCTGCTTCGTAAATGGGCACCAGCTTTTTATAGGCCTCGGTGAAGGCACCGGAGGTGACCACGCGGATTTCGGCGGAATAAGCGGTGGTCTGTGCGGCCAGAGTCGCGAAGACCAGCAAGGCGCTGGCCAGCAGACTGCGGCGGTTGAATGTGTTCAGCAGTTTCATGGGGTGTCTCCGGGGTGTTTTTTTATTCGGCAGTGATCTTGCGCTCGCGGATCACGCGGCCCCAGGTGGCGGTTTCCTTGGCCATGTACTTGGTAAATTCGTCTCGCGTGCTGGGCTGGGGTGTCAGGCCGTGGCTGTTGAGTTGTTCGACCACGTCGGGGCTCTTGAGCACTTTGACCAGTTCGGTGTTCCAGCGGTCCAGCATGGGCGCAGGCACTTTGGACGAAGCCACAAAGGCGTACCAGTTGGTGGCACTGAAGCCGGGGTAGCCCGACTCTGCAATGGTCGGGATCTTGGGCAGCGCCGTCAGGCGCATGGTGCCGGTGCTGGCCAGCGGGATCAGCTTGCCGCTTTCAATGTGCGGCAAGGATGTGGACAGGGTCGAGTAATAAGCCGCCACACGGCCGCCGATCAGGTCTTGCATGGCTGGGGCGCCGCCTTTGTAGGGCACGTGCACGGTGTCGATGCCTGCCATGTCGTTCATCAATTCACCGGCCAGGTGCGAGGCCGAGCCGGGGCCGGTCGAAGCGAAGTCGAGCTTGCCGGGGTTCTTTTTGGCGTAAGCGATGAACTCGGCAAAGGTCTTGATGCCGGTTTGTTGGTTGACCACCAGCACATTGGGAAAGTTCACGCCCATGGTGATGGGCGAGAGGTCTTTGACCGGGTCATAAGGCAGCTTCATCATGTGCGGCGCAATCGTCAGCGGGCCGACCGAGCCGAACAAAATCACGCTGCCGTCTGCTGGCCCTTGGGCTGCAAATTGGTGGGCAATGTTGCCGCCCGCACCGGGCTTGTTGTCGATCACAACCGAGGCGCCAATGTTCTCGCCCAGCTTTTTGGCGATGATGCGTGCGCCCGTGTCGGCCGCGCCGCCAGCGGCAAAGCCGACCACCATGGTGATGGTTTTCTTGGGTGGAAAGGTCTGGGCTTGAGCGCTCAGGCCGATGCTGGCCAGGGCTAGCAGGCTGCTGAAATACTGACGCACCGAAAGCACCAATTCAGCTGTGCAGTCGACAATTGAGGCATCACAAAAATCAAACAAACATGCGCGGCGCTGACACCTTTACCGAGAGCTTGTTTCTGA
>NKIO01000126.1 GCA_002255935.1 Comamonadaceae bacterium PBBC2 | reverse complement strand
GATGTCGGCTTGCCACAGGCGCTTGTCAAAGAACACGCTGGCGGTGTAGCGCTTGACCAACTCGCTCATGGGTTCAGAAAAGAGCGCGGACCAGGCTTGGGATTTTTTGTCGAGTTGGTTTGTCATAGCCCCCGATTTTATCGGGCGCGGGGCCCTGGCTGGGCTGAGTTCACATCAGGCTGGCGGCAATGTTGATCGTCAGGGCCAAAACCGTGGTGTTGTAGAAATAGGCCAGCACGCAGTGCACCAGCCCCGTTCGGCGCATGGCTTTGGAGGTGAAGGACACATCGGCCGTCTGGCCTGAGGTGCCGATCACGGCTGAAAAGTACAGAAAGTCCCAGTAATCGGGTGTGGGTTCTTGCGGAAATGCCAGACCAGGTTCGCGCCCGTGGCGACCGCTCAGGTAGTAGTCGTGGGCGTAGTGCATGGCAAACATCAGGTGCATGAACACCCAGGAGCTGGCCACCGTCGCGCCGGTGAGGCCGATGTGCAGCTGCTTGTCGCTGCCGCTCAGGGTTTTGATGGTGGCCAGTTCAGCCACGATGGCCACCAGGCTGGCCAGGACGGACCCAATGGTCAACAGCAAAATGGTTTTTTGGCCCTCGTCTTGACGGTAAGCCCTTTGACGCATGTGCTCCACATCGGACTGCCGCATCACCCACAAAGCCATCAGCAAGTACGTGGCCACCGCCGCGTTCCAGCACAACAAAATGCGGGTGGTCAGCGAGCTGGGCCAGTCAAGCGGCAACACCAGGTGCAGCGCCGCGCCCAAAGCAAAAGCACTGACCAGTCGGATGCGTGCGCGCAGCTGGCGAAAGAGGGTGAGCAAGGGGCGGTTCACGGCATCACCTGCATCAGCGCTTGGCCGCAGCGCGGTAGACCGCATGGCGGTCGCGTTTGCCTACGGCGATCACCAGCACCAGAACTTGCTGGTCGCGCACTTCGTAGACCAAGCGGTAGCCCACGCTGCGAAGTTTGATTTTGTAGCGGTCGGGGTGGCCGCTGAGTTTGGATGCGGGAACGCGCGGTGCCTGCAGCCGTTCAGCCAGTTTCTTTTTCAGTTGCGTCCGAATGGCGCCGTCCAGCCTCTGCCATTCGGCCAGAGCCTCTTCCAGAAAGGCCAGCTCAAAGCTCATCGAGCTTGACCTTCACCACTTTTTGACCTTTGCGGGCGTCGGCTATGGCATTGAGCTCCAAGTCTTCCAGCTGCGCCATCATGCTTTCAAACCATGAGGCGGGCACGCAATAAAAGGCCGGCTCATTGCGGTTGAGGATGGCCACGGGAAAACCATCCCCAGCCGCCACCGTACCCATGGGGTTGCGCTTGAGCTCCGAAATGCTGGCGGCTGTTTCGGACAGGATTTGATGCGTCATGAGCTGATCCGAGTGCTTTTAAAGGTGCTCATGCTAGCACCTTTGAAGGCTCGGCTCAACCCGTGTTGCGCAAGCCCGCTGCGATCCCGTTGATCGAGATGTGGATGCCGCGCTGCACCCGTTCATCGGCCAGGCCTGCCCGGTAACGGCGGATCAGTTCGACCTGCAGGTGGTGCAGCGGGTCGATGTACGGAAAGCGGTGGCGGATCGAGCGGGCGAGCGCTGGGTTGCTTTCCAGCCGGTTTTTCTCGCCGGTGATCTGGGCCAGCGCGTCGGCGGTGCGGTGCCACTCGGCCTCGATGGCAGCAAAGATCTTTTTGCGCAAGCGGGCATCGCCCACCAGTTCGGCATACCGGGAGGCCAAGGCCAGGTCGCTCTTGGCCAGCACCATGTCCATGTTGGACAGCAAGGTGCGGAAAAACGGCCATTGGCGGTACATCTTTTGCAGCAGGGCCAGCGCGGCTTTGCGCTCGGCCGCGTCGGGCTTGTCCAAAAAGGCTTGCACCGCCGAGCCAAAGCCCAGCCAGCCGGGCAGCGTCAGGCGGCACTGGCCCCAGCTGAAGCCCCAGGGGATGGCCCGCAGGTCCTCGATTTTTTGCAGGGCTTTGCGTGATGCGGGGCGTGAGCCGATGTTCAGCTGGGCCAGCTCTTTGAGCGGGGTGGCACCAAAGAAGTAGTCGGTGAATCCCTGGGTGTCGTACACCAGCCCCCGGTAGGCGTCCATGCTGGCCTCGGACAGCTCGGCTGCCGCGTCCAGAAAAGCCCGTGTGGCGGGTTTGGTGGGCTGGAGCAGCGTGGCCTCCAAGGTGGCGGCGACCAAGGTTTCCAGGTTACGGCGGCCGATTTCGGGGTTGGCGAATTTGGCGCCAATGACTTCGCCTTGCTCGGTCAATCGGATCTGACCGCGCACGGTGCCGGGCGGTTGCGCCAGGATGGCCTGGTAGCTGGGGCCACCGCCCCGGCCCACCGTGCCACCACGGCCATGGAACATGCGCAAGGTGATGCCGTGGCTGCGTTCGAGTTTGTCAAACAGTTCCAC
>NKIO01000036.1 GCA_002255935.1 Comamonadaceae bacterium PBBC2 | reverse complement strand
AGCCGCACGACTTGCTTGCGTCGCTCGTGGAGTTGCTCCAGTGTTTGATTTCTTGCGCTTTCTTTTTCCATTGAGCTTGGATACAGTAAATCTGAAATAGTTCAGACTTTATTGGGCCTTATCTATAGTGGCGGCAGCCTGGCCGGCAATTCTGAACTGCGCCAGGGTGAGGGCGAGGCCTGGGAGATCCATGGCGACCCCACCGAGGCGGCATTTCTGGTGGCCGAGCGCAAGTTGGGCGTGACCGAGCGGCGTGAGAAACGCTTTACGCGTTTGTCTGAAATGCCGTTCACCTCCGAGCGCAAGATGATGTCCGTGTTGTCCCAAGACCACGAACACGGCGACGAGACCGTGCTGATCGCCAAGGGAGCACCCGACGTATTGTTAGGCTGTTGCAGCCGCGTCCGGGTGGGCATGGCAACACCGGCGCTGGATGAAGCCCAGCGCGCGCGGATTTTGGCCGAAGTGGCGCAACTGACCGATTCGGCGCTGCGCACGCTTGCCGTGGCTTACCGCCCTTTGGGTGTGGGTGAGGATGCCAAGAACACGGAGACGCTGGAACGCGATCTCATCTTTGTTGGCACGGTGGGCATCATCGACCCGCCGCGTGCAGAAGTGAGCTTGGCCATAGAGGAGGCTCACCGCGCGGGCATTCGCGTCATCATGATCACGGGCGACCACCCGCAAACGGCGCTGCGCATTGCCACCGATTTGGGCATCGTGGCGGCTGGAGCCCAGGCACTCAGCGGCGCGCAATTGGATGCCTTGAGCGACGCAGACTTCAAGGCAGCGGTGCAGCAGACCTCGGTCTACGCGCGTGTGATGCCAGCGCACAAGCTGCGTATCGTCGATGCACTGCAGGCCGACGGCAATATCGTGGCGATGACCGGAGACGGCGTCAACGATGCCCCCGCGCTCAAGTCGGCCGACATTGGCATTGCCATGGGTGTGACTGGTACCGAGGTGACCAAAGAAGCCGCCAAGATGGTGCTGGCAGACGACAACTTTGCCACCATCGTCCAGGCCGTGCGTGAGGGGCGGGGCATTTTGGACAACATCCGCAAGTTTCTGCGTTACCTGCTGTCGTCCAACACGGGGGAGGTACTGACGGTTTTTTTTGGCGTGGTGTTGGCGGGCGTCATTGGATTGAATGACGGGAGCACCGTGGGCGGAGTGGTCGTACTACCTCTGCTGGCTACACAGATCCTGTGGATCAACCTGATCACCGATTCCTGGCTGGCCCTGGCCATGGGTGTAGACCCGGCTACCGATGATGTGATGGCCCGCAAGCCACGCCACATGAACGAGCGACTGATCGATGGCCGTATGTGGTCGGGCGTATTTCAGATTGGCGTGGTGGTAGCGGTGGTGACGCTGCTGACCATGGATATGTTTCTGCCCAGCGGATTGATTGAAGGCTCACACGATCTGGCCACCGCGCGCACGGCGGGCTTTACCGTCTTGGTGCTAGCGCATTTGTTCAATGCCTTTAACGCACGCTCTGAGACCGCCAGCGCGTTTGCGAATTTCTTCAGCAACCGCTGGCTTTTGGCAGCGCTGATTTTGTCCCTGTTGTTGCAGGTGGCGGTCGTGCACATCGGCTTTTTGAACCTGGCCTTCGGCACCGTGCCGCTGTCACTCGACCAATGGCTGCTATGTGCCGCTATGGCCAGCGGGGTGCTGTGGTACAGCGAGCTGCGCAAGTGGGTCAGTCGGACTTGGGGATAAGCGGCTGCTACGAATTTAGGAGCTACTCCCGCACTATCCACGGCTTGAAACGCCGATTTGGCTTATAAAAAATTGAGTCGAGCCAAATTATGAACTCGGACATCAGATTTCGCCAGTGGCGCGATGCCACAGTGTGGCTCTGGACATTGTTGGCGCTTTGGCCAAGCAGTTTGCTCAGCGCAATGCTGATGAACGCATCGCGGGGTTGCGCGACTTAGCCAAGAAGTGTTTAGAGGTCAGTCCGATGGAGACTCCGTAGAGGATGTGGCCGACCAAGCTTGGGAAGATCGTCATAGCCCCCAGTTGCCATGGCAGCGGGTCACCAAAGTAGAGCGGTAGCGCCAGCGAGTTAACAACTACGTAGTAGGCGGTCCCATAGGCCGCCCCAGCCAGCACTGGCCGTTGGTCGGCGTAGGTTCGTGCCAATATCACAAGCAGTGGCAGTGCCGACACCCATCCAACAACAAGATGCTGTACGAATAGCAGCCAGGGTTGCGGATCGTCGAAGAAAAGCGCGGCGAACTTCGGGCCGTAGTGCCCGATTCGCAAGCCTGCTGCCTTAAAGAGCGGGCTGAGCGGCACTATAACCAGAGCGGCAATAGTCCCAGAACGGATCGACTCGATTAAGAGGGCTTTGATCCTCACACGCAGCACCGCAAGTGATGGCCCCTGCTCATAGTGCAGCGGCAACACCCGGGTTGGGTAATACACCTTGCAATTGCGGGGCATTGAGCTTGCGTTGCGAGATGCGGCCACCACTGGCTTTGAGCCACTGCTCTGCAACCTCCCAGATCATCTTTCCGCCCGCGTTGCGCGCTTCTTCGGCGACGGGAGCCCAACCTGCCACCTTGTACTTTTTGTCGGCGTCCAGAGGTTTGCCGTTCAACCGTAGGTTGTCTATGCGTTTACCCATGCTGGCCAGGGGCGCGCAGCTGTATTCAAGCCCGCCCACACGGACCATGTCACCACCTTGCTGGTAGTAGGGGTCGGGGTTGAATAGGTTGTCGCAGACATCTTCCAGCACGGTCTTAATAGTAGCGCCCGTCATTTCGGTCAGGGTCGCATAAGAATAGGTGGTGGCAGTCATATCCATCAACCATTCACGGGTAATAGCCTGCCCCGGCAGTAAGCTGGTGCCCCAGCGGAACCCTGGCGAAAACGCGATATCGGCACCTTGCACTTGCATCATGGCATCTAGCAGCAGTTGGTCACCGGTGCCATTGAAATTGCCACGCCGGTACAGAGTGCCTTCGGTCACGGCCAGCTTTTCAGCTAGCTTGGCTTCATAGGGCGCGCGGACCTTGCTAATGAGGGCATCCATCTCTGGGTCTGGCGCCAGCACGTTGGAAAACACAGGTAGCAATTTGTACCGAAAGTCGCTGACTTTTTTGTCTTTGACTTCAAAGTCAAGCACTCCCAAGAACTTGCTGTTGGAGCCAGCATTGGTAACGATCGTCTTGCCGCCCTTGTTGCTGACGATGCTGGCCACGGGCATGCCGTCATGGGTGTGGCCACCCAGAATGGCGTCAACGCCACTGACGCGGCTTGCCATCTTCAGGTCTACGTCCATACCGTTATGGGATAGCACCACCACCACTTGTGCACCCTTGCTGCGCACTTCGTCCACCATGCGCTGCATGTTCTCGTCCTGTATGCCAAAGGCCCAATCAGCCACCATGTAGCGGGGGTTGGCAATCGGGGTGTACGGAAAGGCTTGGCCAATGATGGCGCAAGGTACGCCATTGATTTCGCGCATCACATAGGGCTTGAAGACGGGGTCGCCAAAGTCGTTGGTCTTGATGTTCTGGGCGATGAAGTCAATCTTGCCAGCGAATTCCCGCTCCACGATCTCTTTGACGCGCTCCATGCCATAGGTGAACTCCCAGTGCCCGGTCATCACGTCTACACCCAAGAGCTTGCAGGCATCGACCATGTCTTGCCCGCGTGTCCACAAGGATGTGCCAGAGCCTTGCCATGTGTCTCCACCATCCAGGAGCAATGCACCTGGGCGGCTAGCCTTCAGCCGCTTCACCAGTGTTGCCAAATGTGCGAAGCCGCCGACCTTGCCATAGCGTCGTGCCGCCTTTTCAAAATCCAGATAGGTCAGTGCATGGGCCTCTGCGCTACCGGCACGCACCTTGGCTGCCTTTAGCAAATGCTCCCCCACCAGGTGGGGCAGGTTGCCACGCATGGTGCCAATGCCCAGGTTCACATCGGGCTCGCGAAAGTGGATGGGTTTGAGCTGGGCGTGGCAATCTGTCATGTGCAGAAACGACACCGTGCCGAAGCGACGAATGTCATACAGCCCTTGGGCTGCTGTTGCTGCCTCGGACTCGGCAAAGGTGCCAAGCCCCATGCCAGCCATCGTGCCGGCACCCATTAATTGAAGAAATTCGCGAGTAGTAAGGTTCATGGTGTTGCGCTGTGCGCTAACGACGCGGATATACCGCCCTTGCCAGGGCGCGCAGATCTACTGGTTGACGGGAGATTTTGGGTCAAGCAAGAGGGCCACAATGTCGCGGACCTGGGCTTCGGTCAGGATGCCCATGTGTCCGGCGCGTGGCATGTTGGAGCATGCGTTGTAGGCCTTGCTATTCCAGATTTTTCCCCAGGTGTACTCCACCATGGGCTTGGCGGCGGGGCTGGCTGGATCGGTAACGCCACGCAACTTGCCATAGTTGTAGAGGCTGGGGCCAATGGTGCCAAAGGAGATTTCTTTTTTGTCTATCTGGTGGCAGTTGTAGCAGTTGCCGCCATTGGGCGACTTGATGTCGTCCGTCCAGGTCAGGCCACGCCCGCTTTGCGCTACTTTTTCGCCCTCTTTCCAGTCACCCAAATATTTGCCGTCACTGGGCCATTTAATGGTCTTGAGATTGGAGGTTTCTATGGCTTTGGCAGTCTTGCTGTCTAGCGGCTTGCCAGCAACGTCTGCTGCGCTACACAGGCGATTGGTCTCGTCAATTGCCAGCACGCGGGCCACAGAGACCGCCTTTTCACTGCGGAATGAGGCTTTGGTTGCGTCATCGGCGCGCAGATCGAAAACGCCGGTGTTGCTGGATGTTGGCGCGGCTTTTGCAGCACTTGCGCTTTGAGCGCAAATAGGCAGAGCCGTGGCTGACAGACATGCCGCAATGATCAAGGTGCAATGGTGTTTCATGGTGAACCTCTGACTAGCGTTTGATGGTGGGTGCAGCAGACTTGGCACCTTGGCTATTGACACCCAGATAGACCCCCAGGGCTATAGTGGCTTCGCTGCCAAATCCGGGGTAGGGGAAGCGCTGCTGCCGATAGCAGTCATTCAGCCGTTGCTGCATGCCCCACATTTGCCCATTGGAGACGCGATAGGCCGGCCATGCGGCAAAGCCTACGCCATCACCGGGATTCTTCGTCAGCGTGGGCAGATCTTGCAAGCGGATGCGGGTTCCGTCTTTGCTATGGCATGAGGCACAGGAAAAGTCATGCGTCCCGCCGCGCTGGAAGAAGAGGCGCTTACCCACTTCATAGGAAATTTTTTCCTGCGGGTGTGACTGCGGTAGCTTGAACTGCCCGTCCTTGGACTCAGCAGCCAGCCAGGTGGCCAATGCGGTCACATTGTTTTGTTCATCCTTGCCAAACGGAGTTTTTGCAATGTCAGCAGCGTTTAGGCCCTGCAGAGTTTCCATGCAGGTTAGCAGACGGGATTCGAGGTCTTGAACCCTATTGGTATCTACAAAAAAACGCGGAAGTTCTAAAAACGCACCCTTGTACACGCCGGGCCCCTTGCCCAAATCGCACTGTTCCAGGCTCGCATTTTTGGGGCCCCGTTTCTTCTTCCACAGGCCTTCACCCTTGGCTTCGAACAAATCTGCCGGATTGCCATCCTGCAACATTTGGCGATATTCCTCAATGCTTTGCACCGAGGTTTTTTGCGCGTGGGCCGAATTTGCGACCAACCAGCCAAGTGTTGAAAGTGCCGCAATTGCAATCAATTTCATGTTGTCTCCTCGGTTTTTCTATTTCCGTCGGTGGCGAGTCAGGACACGGTGGCTTCGTCTGTGCGTGAATCTCCCTTGTTGTCTTTCCAAGTAACGCCAATCTTGTCCCCTGCTTTGGCACCTTTGACCGTGAACTGCAGAAAAGGGTTCTTTGAAACCGCAGGCCCCCAGTCGGCAGTCATCACGACTTTGCCGTTGTGGGTGGCGCTAACTTCGCTGATATGCCATGCGGGCACGACATTGCCTGCTGCATCTTTGCGTTGACCGGATTCCATTTCATGGGCCATGAGTACACGTACCGTTGTTTTGTCGCCTGCTGCTTGGGCGCGAATGCGCATCGGATCTGCCATGGTGTTTCTCCTGAATATTCAATAGGTGGAAGTTGTACGCGGGTGGGTATCAGCCACCACAGCCGCCCAGAGTGACCTTGACTTCCTTCTTGGCGAAAAAGGACTTGCCATCATTCATGATGGCCACCGCGTAAACGTCTGAGGATTGGCCCATCTTGGCGCGCGTGGAGAAGTTGGGCTCCACGCTGTCTGTCACATTGAAGAGTGCCACCAAGACGGATGGGTTCTTCTCCACAAAAATCAGCAGTTGCTTGATGCCGCTCAGGGTCGAGCTGGCGGTCAGCGGAACTACGGCACCATTCTCAGCAATGTCAGGGCCGCCAATGGTCACTTCCTTGCTCTCTGCGGGGGCGCTGGACCCGAGGGCTTTCATGGCGTCTGCCAAGGTTTTGGCTTCAAAGGCGGTCTTGTCAAAGGCCCAAGCCATCCCGGGGAAAAGACCGGTGGATGCCATAAGCCCTACAACAGTTGCGCTGTGTTTAAGTGTCTCGCGACGAGTTTGCATCAGTGTCTCCTTAGTTAAGTCCATGCTAATAAATAGTGCGGCAAAGCGCATACACGTTTTCCCTATCTGCCTGCGCCGTTTGCTATCCAGTTCGCCAAAATCGAGGCATCTGCATCAGTCAGGCCCTGAGCTGGCATAGGTATCGCACCCCAGACCCCGCTGCCCCCGGATTTAATTTTTTGCACCAGATAGGTCGCATTGCCTGGGTACTTTTTTGCGATGTCGGTAAAGGCGGGACCGATTATTTTTTTGTCCACACCGTGGCACGCCGTGCAGCTGTGTTTGTTCAGCAAGGCAATGACCGTCTTGTTGTCTGCGTTGGCAGGGGAAGCGGTCTTCACAGCCGGCGGCGTGATGGCTGGCATTCCCGTGCTGGCCGTGGTGCTTGGGGCATCCTGTGTTGTTAGGGGGCCTTTTTGCTCAGGGCGGGTCGTATCCACGCCGCGCTGGGCACCTATCAGTCGGTTCTGCTCGGCCAGATTGCCGTGCGCATTGCGTGCAAAGTCTGGTAGCAGTGACGCCAGTTTGGGCTCTGGTGCGCAGTTTTTCATGCATGCGGTGTTATAGGTGTCGGCCATTGCCGTGCCTTTGAACTCGCGGCCAGGCCAGAGGCTGTGGTTTGTGGTCACTCCATGGCGATTGGGCATGCGCTGTTGCACCTCATGAATCGTCTTTTCAGACAGTGTGAAGTCGTCCGCAACGATGCCGCTCAGATTGAGCAAAAACGCCGTGACCGCATAGACCTCATCGGGGGTGAGTGTCTTGGGGGCATTCCATGGCATAGCGCGATTGATGTAGTCCCATACCGTAGAAATAGTGGGAACCTTCATGAAGGTGGTGCGGCCCGGGAAGCTACCGTTTTGCAGATTGGCTACGCGCCCCGTCTGAATATCGGCCTTGGTCACGCCACCGACCAGCGGGCTAAATACTTCACCAGATTCACCAAAGAAGCCATGACAGTTGGCACACTTTGCTTCCCATACATCTTGCCCTTTGGCAACCGAGCCCGATCCTGCAGGCAAGCCTTTGAAGTCTGGGCGTACATCAATGTCCCATGCGGCTACTTCTTTAGTGGTGGCATCACGACCGATGCCTACGAAGTTGGTTGTACCCGCTATGGAATGCGCCGCATGAAGACTGACACCGATCCACAGTGCGATTGCAAACAGACGCTTAGGAGATTTGGACATTCTTGACCTCCCCGCTTTCTTGTACCAGCCACGATTGAATGGCATTGTTGTGATAGATGGAACGCGTGCCGCGTACATCGCGCAGCTGCTTGTAAGTGGGTTGCACAAAGCCCGTGTCATCCATCGCTCGGCTCTGGAGGATGGTCGGTTTGCCATCCCAAACCCAATCTAGGTTGAAGCGTGTCAGTGCCTTGGTCAGTACGGGTGACTCCAGTCGTGCGGTGCGCCAATTCCGGCCTCCGTCTACGGATATATCCACGCGCTTGACCTTGCCGCGCCCCGACCAGGCCAAGCCTGTGATGTTGTAGAACCCTCTATCCAGTAACACCTGTCCGCCAGACGGCGTAGTGATCACGCTTTTGCACTCTTGTATGCTGGTGTATTGGCGGTGCAGGCCGTTAGGCTGCAAGTCCATGTAGTGAATGGCCTCGTCCTTCGTTGCGTAGGGCATATCGCCCAGTTCAATGCGTCGCAGGTACTTGACCCAACTCACGCCCTGCACCCCTGGCACGATGAGACGCAGTGGGTAGCCTTGCTCGGGCCTGAGCATCTCCCCATTTTGACCATACGCGACAAAGACTTCGCCGGACTTGATGAGTTCCATAGGAATGGTGCGCGTCATGGATGACCCGTCTGCGCCTTCGGCCAACACAAATTTCCCAGCCTTCAGGTCGGCACCCGCCATCTCCAGCAGGGTGATCAGGGGAACACCCGTAAATTCGCTGCAGGAAATCATGCCGTGGGTGTATTGCACCGTTGGCACCGCCACATTTCCCCAGTCGACTGCGGTATTGGCCCCGCACTCAATGAAGTGGAATCGCGATACCGACGGCAGGCGCATGATTTCATCGAGCGTGAACACTTTGGCCGACTTCACCATTCCGTTGATCATCAAACGATGCTTGGATGGGTCAATGTCCCACCAGCCTTGGTGGTGCCGCTCAAAATGCAAACCGCTGGGGGTCACAATGCCGAACAAAGACTGCAAGGGCGCAAACGATACAGACGCTTGCGTCGTCTGGGTGAGGCCAGGGCTCTGGCGGCGTTGCACATTGGACTCGTAACGGGATGGCTTTCCATAGCCCTCATCTGAGGCTACGCTTTGCCCCAGCCCTTTGCTATGTGCCGGCAAGTTCAAGATGTTGGGGTCTCCACCCTCTTGCGGCACAGGATTGCTCTGAGCATGCGCAACGGGTGCCAAAGTGGCTGCCGATGCTGCGGCAAAAGCACTGCGCAAGAAGTTACGTCTTCCCTTCTTGGCTTCCTCCATTACCGTTTGGATACCCATTGGCGTCAAAAAGCTCTCGGGTGCTTTGTGAACGCGCCCCGAGCTTTGTGCTTCGTGCATTGTCTTCTCCTTCTTGTTAGTCACTGCACTCTGTGCAACGATCTTTATATCCGTATCCATGAATATAATTAGGTAATTATATATATATGGCGTTTAACTGATTGAGTCCTGTCTTACTTCAAGCGGTAGTAGTCACGGTTGAGTACGGCTGCAATTGATGTCACTTCGTCTGGAAACAAACCCAAATTGAGTTCGGTATTGCACTGCTCCACCATCCCACGCAAGAAGCCCAAGGTGTTGATGCGTCCAGCTGGCTTGTAAATCGCACTACCGTTGCCGCCCACCTTTCGGATGTGGCATTCGGCACACTTGTTTTCAGCCATTAACTTCTCGCCCAACTTGAAGTCAGCACCGGCAAAGAGTGCGGCACACTCTGGGCGTAGCCAGTGGCGGCATACAGCACCGCAAGCAAACAGACCACCCGAATGCGCATACTAGAACTCCAGTAGGTCTGCTACAGCCTGGATGCCAGCTCTGGCGCAGGCCTCGTCTGCGTCTCCTCCGGGCGCGCCGGAAACACCCAGGGCACCTAGCAGGCTACCCCCACCTTCAATCAGCAAGCCGCCACCCGCAGCCATGAATCGCGGATGACTGCGCAGGCCACTCATGGCCTTGCCTGGCTGGGTTTCCGCAGCCAGAGCGCTGGTGGATGTGCGGAAACTCGCAGCTGTCCACGCCTTGCTGACCGCTACCTCTACCGTGTGTGCGCCCGCGAACCTGTCGCGCAATATGACTTGTGGAACACCCGACCGATCAACCACTGCAACCCCCACTTGGAAGCCTTGCTTTCTGCAGTGTTCCATCGCAGCCTTGGCCGCGGTTAGTGCGGTCTCAGGCGTGAGTGCGCGGGTTGAAAAAGTGGCCTCTTGTGCAAAACCAAGCGACGCGCCATTGCCTGCCAGCAACAAGATAGAGAAGATTTTTCGCATAGAGCTCCCAAAAGTAGATTGCGTTCTAGACCGCCAATTTCTGATGTGACCGGGTGATCGTGGCCGCCGCTGTGCGCAAGCGGTCCTCCAGATAAGCACCGTAAAAATCTGGTGATGCGCCCACGAGGCGCGTTGCAACTTCATTTCCCCCCGCGCCCAGAAACAAAACGGTTGGCGCTGTCGTCACTTTCCGTTTTTTGATCCACGCTTGATGCGACATAAGTTGCCCGCCAAAGTCGACCACTTGTAAGGGGCTGCGCATATCCACCTGAACTACATGCAGACCGTCGCGCTTGCGCATGGGTGCCAGGTAGTTGGTTCTAACCAGTTCACAATAACTACAGGTTTCCAGGCTGACCACAACCAGTAAAGGGCGAGCTACTTGTAGAGCTTGCTCAAGATCGGCTTCCAAAGACGTTGCTAGTGGCAGCGTTACCCCGGCACTCGCCCAAACCTTGGTACTTAGCGCAGGCAGCATTGGCAGAAGCAACACACTACGCCGCGAAAGTGCCGGCCTATTCACGGCTCGCCCTCGTGTTCCATAAGTAAGTAGGTGTTGTAGGCATTCATTCGGTTGGCGAAGCGAAAAAGGGGTAGCTGTTCAAAGCGTGACCAGTCGGTGGCGCGGTAGGCATCTTCGAAAGGTTCAAGCTGATTCGCGGCCCGCCCCATCGTCGAGCGCAGGTAGGCCAAGTAATCGCGCGTCAACTGCATATCCTCACGGGTAGCCCGAGATAGCCCCCCGTGCCCCGGGACGATCACTGTCGCATTGAATGCCAAGAGCCTCTCTAGCGCGGCAATCCAGTGGCGGCTGTCGGCCTGCCCGACGTAGGGAATACGTGAGCGGAAAACCAAATCACCCGCAAACAGAACCTGCTCCGAAGGCAAGTAAACCACCAAGTCTTCTGGTGTGTGCGCCGGGCCTACTGCCTGAATTTGAAACTCAACGCCACCCACTTGCAACAGCAGATTTCCATCAATCCATTGGTCCGCGGGAGTGAGCTTGGTTTGTGCATCGATCCAGGGTGCCAGGTCCTGCCTGGAGGCCTCCAGACGTAAGCGCGCTGTATCGGAATTCAGATAGGTCCGTGCAGCCTGGTGGGCAATGATTTTTGCTCCCAGAGACTTGAATACCTGCAAGCCATAAATGTGGTCCGCATGGTAGTGGGTTACCACCACATGGCTCACCGGCTGAGGCGTTACCTTCTTGATCTCTGCCAATAGCTGTCGGGCCAAGTCCGGCGAGCCCAGTGCGTCGATGACGACAACACCAGCCGGTGTTACTACAAAAGCTGCATTGGAAATGAAGTTTTGATTCTCACTAGAGCCCAGTGCGGAGAGGCCTTCCACATACCACGTGGATGGTGAAACTTGCTGCACCTGCATCGCGCCAACTTGGGTGGCTATCAGCAGCCCGGCAGTCAGTGTTGCGCACGGATGGGACGGAATGCGCTTCATGCGCGCCCAAAGTAGCGTCCACGTGCGTATGCTCATTGCCGCTGCAGTCGGGCTGTCGATGCGCCATCAGGCCAGCGTATCGGCCCAGATGTTGTTCGCCCAAGCCATGGCGTATGCCCCTTCCAAAGGACTGGCCGCACTGGACACACCGCCAGCCCCTGCTACGGCCACCATGGTCTTCTTCTCTGCGTCGTAGCGGTGCACGCTGGACACGTGAACCACGTCTTCATCGCTCACAAAGCTATAGCATGTGTTGTTGTAGACCGGCATGTCATTTGGGACCATGTCTGTCAGCAGGGCAACAACCGCAGCAGCGCAGGTTTTTCCGTGCTGATTGGCCATGTGGCCTGACTTCGGCATGGCGGGGGCAATTTGTATGGAGTCCCCCAGTACGTGAATGTTTTTGTGGGCCTTGGACTCGAAAGTTAGGAAGTCCACTTCGCACCAGCGCTTATTCGCCGTAGCCAGCCCAGTGTTCACTGCGATGACGCCCGCTCGCATCGGTGGGATTACGTTCAACACTTCCGCCTTGACGTTGTCGCTGAAGTCAAACTTCAGTGTGTTGGTTGCTGTATCCACGTCGATCAGTGCGTGTTTGGGGCGGTATTCGATGATGCCCTGATAACGCTCCGCCCATGCTTTCTTGAATAGCGGGCCTTTCGATGTCACATCGTCATTGGCATCCAAAATCAGCACCTTGCTCTTTGGCTTTGCCTTTTTGAAGTAGTGTGCAACTTGGCATGCTCGCTCGTAGGGCCCGGGTGGGCAGCGGTACGGGGCTAGAGGAATACTCATAGCGAATACGCCCCCGTCGGGCATCGCTTCGAGCTGTTTGCGCAGTGCCAGAGTCTGCGAACCCGCCTTCCAGGCATGCAGTACTTTGTCTTGTGCCTCCATCGTTTTCATACCGGGCAGTGAATCCCACATCAAGTCCACACCCGGCGACACAATAAGTCGGTCGTATGCAAGCTCCCCACCACTGGCGAGCTTTACCAGGCGCTTATCCGGGTCGATAGAGGTGACCATGTCCCGTACCAGTCGCACGCCATGGCGGCGTTCCAAGTTGTCGTAGGGGGTGGTGATATCGGCCATGCTCTTTACGCCGCCAATGACCATATTGGAAATAGGGCAGGACACGAAATTCGCATTTGGCTCCACCAAAGTCACCTGAATTTGCTGGTCGGACCACATGCGCACGTACTTGGCGGCCGTAGCTCCCCCAAAACCGCCGCCCACCACCACCACTTTGGGGCCCTTGGTCGTGCTGGACGTGGCACAGGCGGACAACAGACCTGTGCTTGCAAGCACTCCCATGGCACTTGCTGCTTTAAAGACGGAACGGCGTTGCATGGTTGTACTCCTTATGGCTTCTGGCTGGCAAAGTAGGTTGCCATTTGCGCCAACTGTTCATCGGTGTAGCCTTTGGCTAGCTGGTGCATGATGGTCGCGGGCCGCTTGCCAGACTTGAAATCCATCAAATTACTGAGCAAGAGATCTTTGGGTTGACCGGCCAGCGAAACCATGCCGGGCTGCGCTACCCCGTTGGTGCCGTGGCAGTTTGCACAGCTGGCGGCCAGGCTGCGAACTTTGGCAAGGTCTGAGGCATTTGCGCCAATGGCGAGCAAACTGGCTGCGGTAGTCACCAACACTCTAACGGGGAAGCGCATATTGACTCCTGGGTGCTCTAGATTGCAGGGTGATCGCTTTCTATCCATTAGCGATCTCTTATATATGAGCAATCCTATGCCCTAGGCAGCAAAAAGCATTCAGTGAAAACCCGCGGATGCTGAAGTCTTTTTACTCAGCTTCTATTTGCTCGCAAACCGCTCTGCACAGGTTAACGATCTGCTTGTTGGCGATGCTGTAATAAATCTGAACGCCCTCGCGGCGCTTGCTGAGTACGCCGCTCTTGAAAAGGGTGTTGAGGTGCTGGGACATATTGGGCTGCGTGGTCGCAATTTTCTCCAGCAGGTAACTAACATTTTGTTCGCCGTCACACAGGCAACTGATGATCTTGAGGCGCATGGGAGCGGACATGACCCTAAAGAGTTCAGCCGCTCTTTCGAATACGTGGTCCGGCTTTTCCAATTCGGATCGTTTAATTTTGGGGGAGCGGATGGCCATGCGCGTAAATGTAACTGCTGACACTGCGGTTGCGAGGCGTGCCAAGCCATTTCTGTGGCTAGCCTAGCGAACTTTGCGGCATAAGCAAATAACCAAGTCTTGGTTGATGCTTTGGAGCTGCCGTAACAACAGGTGCGACATTCCATTCCCTGTACCCGTGTTCCCTTTGCGCGCAGCCTCAATCGCATCCATACGTCGCGCCAACTTGGGGTAGTCCGGCCTGGTGGTGATTGCTGGCCGCAGCCCCGTACTCCGCTGGTCACACTACCGTACCTGCTGAATGTAGGCCGGGATGGGTCTCTTCTCCGAACAGCATGAGTACTGTGGCTGAAAGTGCCATAGAGGTCGCAACAAACCAGAAGGCTCCTTCGATATGGCCCGTGAATTGGGCCACCAGCCCCAGACCCAGGGCGCCGATGCCATAGCCCAGGTCGCGCCAGAAGCGGTAGACGCCGATAGCAGAGCCCCGCCATGCCGGGTGGGAAATGTCGGCTACAGCGGCAGCCGACATGGACCACCACGTATTGCCGTTGCCCAATACCAAGGTCGCAACATCACAGCCGCGCCCCCAGCGTCCACCGCCGAGGAATTGCAAATGGCATCGACCTACCGCTTCAGAGCAGCAAGCGCTACCGCTACAACTGGGTGCAGAAGGACTCCCTAGAGGTGGCGCACTGCAAACACCAACTCGACTTCTGGGGTGCGTTACCACGGACTGGCGGAAAGTGGACCACACAACGAGGACACCGACACCATGAGCACATCCATTTTTCAGTTAGGCCAGAAACTTCCGGAGTACGACATTCCGGTTTTGAACGAACGCGCCGTGCGCGCCAGCGCGGGCATCCTGTTGTTCCTGGCCATGGTCAGCTTCATGAACGCATGGCTGCTGGGCAACTTTCAGCCCACGCGCGTATTTGTTGTAGGTTTCTTGATCGAGTTCAGTATTCGCATCTTCATCAACCCGCGATTCGCACCATTCATGGTGTTTGGGGAATGGGCGGTGCGCACGCAGCAACCTGAGTGGACCTGCGCGCCACAGAAGCGGTTTGCCTGGGCCATTGGCTTCACGCTGGCGCTGGCCATGCTCTACCTGGTGGTGCTCAACAACGTGGTCGGGCCGCTCAACCTGATCGTCTGCGGGATTTGTCTGGTGCTGATGTTCTTCGAGACCGCCTTCGGCATTTGCATCGGTTGCAAGATATACAACGCGTTCAACAAGGAAAAGGCCCAGCTCTGCCCAGGTGGTGTCTGTGCCATGCCTGCGGACCAAGTTCCGGGTATCTCGCTGCCGCAGGTGGCTGTTGTAGTCGCGTTTGCCGTCGCCGTAGCGGGTACTGCGCAGTGGGTTTACAGCACGGCACCTCAGCGGGCCGCCTTGCAGCTCCAGGCGACAAGCCAACCCGCTACGCCGCTAGACGCGGCAGAAACCGAATGCTGCAAGGTGCCCGAATTTGCCAAGGCAATGGGGCATGAGGAAAAGTGGAAGTTGCACAACAACTGCCGTTGATCCCCGCGTCGGGCGTACCGACCACACCCACGTTAGCTGAGTGCGCGATACGCTTTGAGCCCACCTGAGATGAACTTGGCGTTCTGGTAGCCCATAGACCGCAGCGTGTCGGCTGACAGGGCACCCCGGTTGTAGGCATTGCAATAGCACAGGATGGTGGTGCTCAGATCGGGAATGGCGGCTTCGATGTTCATTTCCAGCTTGCCACGGCTCACATGCACAGAGCCGGGGATATGGCCGGCGTCATGCTCTTCCCTATCGCGGATGTCCAGGGCGATAGCACCTTGGGCCACCAGCGCATCAACCTCTTGCGGCAACACCTCTGCCACGCGGGCGCGGGCGGCATCGGTGAGTGCTTGGAATTTTTCTGTATAGGCTATGTTTGTCTTTCAAAAAGGAATCAAAGGGAGTGGTCGTCCGCCACGGCGGAGCGCTCCACGCGCAACAGCACGCCGGTCACCAGCAGGGCGGCGGCCAGGCCTGCAGCGGCCTGCACCATGGAGACCAGGATGGGCGCCACCAGCACCAGGCAGCGCCAGCCCCAGCCATAGAGCACTCCAGCATTGCGCAGATGCGACTTGCCAGCGGCGGCCCAGCGCTGGCGGGCCGCAGAGTCCACCGGCATGCCCACCACGAAACCGGCGTGGGTGTAATTGCGTACGGCCATGGCACTGACCACAACGGTGGTGAATAACAAGGCCATCAGGGCAAACTCCAGCACGCTGCGCGGTGTTAGCAAGGCCGGACTGGCCTCAGCGTCCAGCAGGGCATGCAGGGAGGGTGCCGACAGACTGATGGCCCCCATCAGCCCCAGCGCCGAGGTGGAGGCGATCATGGTGGCGGTCATAACCGAATTGCGCAATGTTTGCACCGCTAGTACCTCGGTACCGGCCTGGGCAGAGACCGCGTTAAACCAGTCCGCGCGCAGGTCGGCATGCACATGCTGGGCCCGCCGCCCGCTACGCCAGGCCAAGTGCAGCCCATACGCCAACAGGGTTGCGATGCTGGCGATCGGGAAGATCCAGGAGTGAGGGGTCATGGTCTCTATGCTTTGCGGTGGATACGGCGTCGGGCTTGACTCTTGCTATGGTTTATATAGCTGTTTGCGCAATAAATCCCTGGGGTTTCGGCCTGTTTCTTACAGAACATTCAGCGGAATCTTCAGGTAGGCATGGCCATTGGCCTCGGGCGGAGGCATGTCACCCGCGCGGATGTTGATCTGCACCGATGGCAGGATCAGATTGGGCATGGCCAGGCCCGCGTCGCGCTTGCTGCGCATGGAGACAAAGGCTTCTTCCGTCACGCCGTCGCGGATATGGATGTTGCTGGCGCGTTGCTCTGCCACCGTAGATTCCCAGACTGGCTCGCGGCCATCTGGCGGATAGTCGTGGCACATGTAGAGGCGGGTGTCGCCCGGCAACTCCATGAGTTTGCGCACACTCTTGTACAGATCATGGGCGTTGCCGCCGGGGAAGTCACAGCGCGCGGTGCCAACATCGGGCATGAACAGCGTGTCGCCTACGAATACCGCGTCTTCCATCTGATAGGCCATGCAGGCGGGTGTGTGACCGGGCACGGACAACGCTTGGGCCGTCAGATCGCCGATTGCAAACTTCTCTTCGGGCTGGAACAGGTGGTCGAACTGGCTGCCATCGGGGTGGAACTCCGGCTCCAGGTTGAAGATGCCCTTGAATACGTTTTGCACATCGGTAATAGCCGCACCAATGGCGATCTGGCCGCCCAGCTGCTTGCGCAGGTAGTGGGCTGCGGACAGGTGGTCGGCGTGGGCGTGGGTTTCCAAAATCCACTGCACGGCCAGGGTCTTCTCCTTGACAAAGGCCATCAGGGCGTCGGCCGACTTCGTGCTGGTGCGGCCCGACTTGCTGTCGTAGTCCAGCACCGAGTCCACGATGGCGCAGTGGCCGCCGTCGTGGTCGTACACCACATAGCTCACGGTCCAGGTGGCGGGGTCGAAGAAGGCTTTGATCTGGGGTTGGATGCGGTCGGTCATGGAAAGCTCCTGTAGAAAAGTCTTTAATTGCGATAGAGATAGTTTATTGACAGATATATTGTTTGTCAATAGAATATCGATATTGCAACCGAATTGGAGTTTTCCCATGCTTGCCGAATCTGAAGTCTCAACCCCGCCGCCCCTTGATTTGGAATTGCTGCGCAAGTCTGCGGACGCAGCTTGCCGGCTGATGAAGACGCTGTCCAATCCCGACCGTCTGTTGCTGCTGTGCCAGTTGAGCCAGGGCGAAAAAAACGTGGGCGAGCTGGAGGCGCTGGTGGGCATAGCGCAACCCACGCTTTCGCAGCAACTCAGCGTGTTGCGCGACGAAGGGCTGGTCAGCACCCGGCGCGAGGGGAAAAACATCTATTACTGCATCAACAGCACCCAGGCCATGGCGATCATGGGCGTGCTGTACGACCAGTTCTGCAACAAGTAATTACTATTTCATTAGGAGTTAAACCATGACGATTGACTGGAACCATTTCACGCCCTGGGCCTCATTGGCGGGTGGCATTTTGCTAGGCCTGGCCTCGGCTTTCTTCATTCTGGTGAATGGCCGCATTCTGGGTATCAGCGGCATTGTGGGCGGCCTCCTTGGCAACTTAGGGCGCCGCAAGACAGGTGACGCCGGCTGGCGCATTGCCTTTGTGTTGGGCATGCTGGCAGCTCCCGCGCTGTACATGCTGGTGGCCGGCCCGGTGCCTGCAACGATTGACGCGGGCTGGGGCACGGTGGTGCTGGCAGGTCTTATGGTGGGCGTTGGCACACGTTATGGCTCGGGTTGCACCAGCGGCCACGGTGTCTGCGGTCTCTCGCGCCTCTCGCCGCGTTCGCTGGCGGCCACGCTGTCTTTCATGGGCGCGGGCTTTGCCATTGTGTTCCTGCTGCGCCACGTGTTGGCCTAAGCACGAACTGAACAAATCATTTTTTTAGGAGTCTTGCTATGCAACACCGTATCTCTGAATTTTTTGTGGGCCTGCTTTTTGGCGTCGGCCTGATCGTGGCCGGCATGACCGACCCCAGCAAGGTGCTGGGTTTTCTGGACCTTGCCGGTACCTGGGATCCATCCCTTGCCTTCGTGATGGGTGGCGGCATTCTTGTGGGCCTGGGCGCGTTCGCCACCGCCAAGAAACGCACCACCAACTTCTTGGGTGGTGCCTTGCATCTGCCTACTTCCACCGATATCGACAAGCGCCTGATCGGTGGTGGCCTGTTGTTTGGAGCAGGTTGGGGACTGGCCGGTTTTTGCCCGGGTCCGGCGATTGTGTCGCTCGGTGCAGGCCAACCGAAGGCTGCTGTATTCGTCGTTGCCATGTTGGTGGGTATGGCGGTTTTTGAAATCCTTGAGCGCATGCAAGCACGCAAATCCGCAGGAGCCCACTGAAATGTCTATCTCTACACAAAACATTGCCCCCGGCTTCTCGGTGGCTGCACAGCTATCGGTTGCGCAAATCGCCAATGCGGCTGCGCTTGGCTTCAAGACCGTGATCAACAACCGCCCCGACGGGGAGGGTGGCCCAGACCAGCCCCTGAGTGCGGCCATTGCTGCGGCGGCACAGGCGCAGGGCTTGCACTATGTCTACTTGCCGGTGGTGAGCGGATCGATTACTCCAGAGCAGGCGGTGGCCATGCGTACGGCGCTGCAAGCCGCTCCCCAACCCGTGCTGGCGTTTTGCCGCTCTGGCGCGCGCTCGGCGCAGCTCCATTCATTGGCCCAGATGGCTGGCTGATTCACCCGCAGGAATCCCATGACCGCTCGCACTTTCTCGCCCGGGTCCTATTTGCCACAGTGGCTGCGCCATTACCAAAAGGCGTGGCTGGCCGGTGACCTGACCGCTGGCTTGATCGTCACGGTCATGCTGATTCCACAAAGCCTGGCCTATGCGTTGCTGGCTGGTCTGCCTCCCGAGGTCGGGCTGTACGCCAGCATCTTGCCCATCATCGCGTACGCGTTGCTGGGCTCCAGCATGACGCTGGCGGTGGGGCCGGTGGCGGTGGCTTCGTTGATGACGGCCAGCGCATTGCAGCCTTTCGCTGCAGCGGGTACGGTGGAATACACCGCGCTGGCTGTGCAACTCTCGCTGCTGTCAGGCGTGATGCTGTTGGCATTTGGCGCGCTGCGCCTGGGCTTTCTCGCGTACTTTCTGAGCCACCCCGTCATCAGTGGGTTCATCACGGGCTCTGCGGTGGTCATTGCGGTGGGACAGCTCAAGCATGTGCTCGGTGTGCGTGCGCCATCGGGCTCTACCTGGGACACGCTGGTGGGTCTAGTGCATGCCTTGCCGCAGACCAATTTCGTCACGCTTACGCTGGGGCTCGGGAGTCTGGTGTTTCTGGTTGTCGCGCGGCGTTACCTCGCGCGTTGGCTTACCGCTGTGGGCGTGTCTGCCAAAACTGCGGACATTCTTTCCAAGCTTGCACCCATGGCGGCGGTGATGGTGTCCACTGCAGTGGTGGCGCTTCTGCGGTTGGATATTTCTGCAAAGGTTAGCGTGGTGGGCGTGGTGCCACAAGGCTTGCCGCAGTTGGGTCTGGCCTTGCCGGAGCCGGGTGTGGTGGGGCAGTTGTGGTTGCCTGCATTGCTGATCTCGCTGGTGGGGTTTGTAGAGAGCGTGTCCGTCGCACAATCGCTGGCGCTGAAGCGCCAGCAACGCATTGCGCCCAACAAGGAGTTACTCGGTTTGGGTGCCGCCAATGTGGCCAGCGCGCTGTCGGGGGGCTATCCGGTCACCGGTGGTTTTGCCCGCTCGGTAGTGAACTTTGCGGCCGGTGCCAACACACCACTGGCGGGCGTGTTCTCCGCAGGCTTGATGGCCGTGGTGATCGCTTTTATGACAGGAGCGTTCTATTACCTGCCGCATGCGGTGCTGGCCGCCACCATCATCGTGGCCGTGGTGTCGCTGGTAGATTTTGAAACGCTGAAGGAGGCCTTGCACTATGACCGCGCCGACGCCCTGTCGCTGATTGCTACGGCATTGGGTGTGGTCACCATGGGGGTTGAAGTGGGCATTCTGATGGGAGTCGCGCTTTCACTGGGCGTGCTGGTGTGGCGCAGTAGCCGCCCGCACATTGCGGTGGTGGGCCGCGTGCCGGGCACCGAGCACTACCGCAATGTGGAGCGGCATGCGGTAGAAACCGTGCCCGGCCTGCTGGCCCTGCGCGTGGACGAGAGCCTGTTTTTTGCCAACGCCACGGTGCTGGAAGACCGCATAGAGGACCTGATCCGCGCTGATACTGCGGTGCGCCGCGTGCTGCTGGTGTGCTCGGCGGTGAACCAGATCGACACCACGGCGCTGGGCGTGCTGACCGAGCTGAACAAAAGCCTGGCCAAGCGCGGTATTGCGCTGGAGCTGGCCGAGGTCAAAGGCCCGGTGATGGACCGCCTGCAGCACACCGCGTTGGGCCGGGCCTTGCAGGGGCGGGTGCACCAGAGCGTGCACGCCGCGTTCAGCCAGGGCTGATACCAAACTAAGCGCCACGCGGGTATGGCATTCTTCGCGTTTGCTGAAAACACCAACGCAAGTCATTTGTAAAAGGATAAAACCATGTCTCTGCCCATCCGCCCTGTTAGCCCCAGCTTTGCCGTAGCCGCCCAATTGGCACCGGGCGACCTGACCACTGTGGCCGCCATGGGGTTCAAAACCGTGATCAACAACCGCCCGGATATGGAAGGCGGCCCCGACCAACCCGCCAGCACCGTCATGCAAGCCGCCGCCGAGGCCGCAGGCCTGGCCTACGTCTACCTGCCCGTGGTGGCGGGTTCGTATTCCCCCGAGCAAATACAAGCCATGCGCAACACGCTAGATGCGGCCGCTGAGCCGGTGTTGGCCTTTTGCCGCTCCGGGGCGCGGTCGACTCAGTTTTATATGCTGGCGCAGCAGTTGAGCTGATGACCCGAGTCGTCTGAGTGCCGAATGTGCCGTTCAGGCCGTGGATAGTGCGGGAGCAGCTCCTAAAATAATAGCGAAGCTACAAAGAATTACGACCTAACTGTGCCCAGGCGCACAAGTTTTTGTCACAGTCAAACGCTAGACTCCGTTGCAACGTAAAGCCGCCACGCTGCGCCACCACTGCCATCCACCTGGCAGCTAGTGGCCTCTGTGAACCGGCGCATAAACAAACATGTCTGCAAGGGAGGAACGCATGAACATTCACACACTGCCATTTCATAAAGCCTGGGCTCGCCTAGGTGCCGTCACATTGCGGCTCTTGTTCGCCCTGACGCTGCTCATGGGCCTTTGCCTCAGTGCAGCCCGTGCCGCTACGGTGCAAACCGCAGCGGCGGGAGACAACCACACGCTGGTCATTCGGTCGGATGGTTCGCTTTGGGCTTGGGGTGACAACCGCAATGGTCAATTGGGTAATGGAAAAAACCTTCCGTCTGCCAGCCCGGTGAATGTCGGCAGTGGCTTTGCCCAGGTGGCTGCGGCGGGCAACTATTCACTGGCCATCAAGACCGACGGCAGTCTGTGGGCTTGGGGCGACAACAGCAAGGGGCAGTTGGGTAATGGCAGCCTGAAGCAGACCAACACCCCGGCGCAAGTGGGGCAAGGCTATGCACAGGTCGCGGCGGCGCGCGGCCACGCACTTGCCGTCAAGACCGACGGCAGCCTGTGGGCTTGGGGCATCAATACCTACGGCCAATTGGGCATCGGCACTTTGGTGGACACGGCCTTGCCAACGCGCGTTGGCAGCGGCTTTGTGCAAGTTAACACCGTTGATGCGCACACCGTTGCTTTGAAGTCTGATAGCAGCCTGTGGGCGTGGGGCGACAACTCCAAAGGTCAGTTGGGCATAGGCACCACGGTCAGTAGCCTGGTGCCGGTATTAGTCGGGTCTGGGTTCTCTTCTGCGGCAGCGAGCTCTAGCTCCTCTGCTTTCACGCTGGCTGTCAAAAGTGATGGCACCTTGTGGGTTTGGGGTGGGGTTTGCCTACCGACCACGCGGTGCTTTAGCATCGGCGGATTCACGAACCCTGAGACTGTGACTACGCCCGCCTTGCTGGGTGAGGGCTACGGACAAGTCTTGCCCTCTGGTGCCTATGTGACCCAAACAGATGGCACTTTGTTGAGGTTGAATGGGTATTTATTCAATGGTCCTTTTGAGCCATTTGGCGCTGGTTTCACGTATGCAGTCGCCGGTGTCGCCGTCAAAAGTGATGGCAGTATTTGGACCCAAGGCAGCAACGACTTTGGACAACTCGGGGTAGGTACCATGCCCAACGTGTATGAGCCTGTATTGATCGGCACCGACTACACGCAGATTTCGGCTGGGGGCGTTCATACAGTCGCACTCAAGTCTGACAGTTCCTTGTGGGCGTGGGGTGATGGCCGCGCTGGGTCTCTTGGGAATGGAAAGTTTGAAATCACGACTAGCCCAGAGCTGATTGGGACCGGCTACACCAAGGTGTCGGCTGGCGACCGGGATGTCTTTGCCATCAAGTCAGACAACAGCCTGTGGGCGTGGGGCAGAAACTATTACGGGCTGAAGGCGGGCAACACGAGTCCCTATTACGTGAGCCAGCCCTTTCAGTACGGCAGCGGCTTTGTCGAAGTTGCTACGGCCTACAACCGCAGCTTTGGCATCAAAACCGATGGCTCATTGTGGGCATGGGGTAACAACGATTACGGGCAATTGGGCGACGGCACGCTGACCCCTACCTTTGAGCCTGTGCAGATCGGCCAAGGGTTTGCCAAGGTGGTGGCTAATAACGATGCTGCATTGGCCATCAAAACCGATGGCAGCCTGTGGGTGTGGGGCAATTCGCTCGGCACCCAGGTGGGTACTCAGATAGCGTACACCCCCTCGCGCCCCCGGCAAATCGGCCGTGGGTTTGCGGATGTCGGTAGAAACCGCGCGGGTTTGGTGGCGCTGACACAGAGCGGGGACCTTTGGCAGTTCGTCAGTAACCGTCTGCCCGAGGGAGACAACAATTTTGTGATACCTGCCAAAACCTCGGGCCCCAACTTTGTGGGCTCGGGTTTTGCCAGCCTGGACAAGGGTGCCTGGGGTAGTAGCTTCGCCATCAAAACCGATGGTTCGCTGTGGACGTTCGAGCCCGGGTTCATTGCGGCGTGGCTGCCCGATGGCCCGGTGGTGGCCTACGGCACGCCCTTGCAAGTGGGTACGGGCTACGCCCAAGTGTCCAGCGGCAATGGCTTTACCTTGGGGCTCAAGACCGATGGCAGCCTGTACGGCTGGGGCAGCAACGAGTTGGGCCAATTGGGTGTGCCGCCCGGCCCGGTATCGTTGCCGTTGACGCAGGTGTTTGCTCCCGCTGCGCCTATACCCCAAGGGGTCAACGGCCAAATCACCAGCGAAGGCCCGGCCTTCAATGTATTGCTGTCTGCCACCCTGACCCCCGACCCCATTCACACCCAGAGCAACACACCAGGCCATATGTTCTTCATCGCCATCCTGCCCGATGGCCGGGTGTTCACCCATACCCTGAACGGCTGGCTGCCATTGGACAACGTCAAGCGCGAGGGCTATGGCGCTGGCCTGCGAGACACGCTGGTGGAATTGCTGATTGGCGTTAACACAGCAGAGCTGAAAGGCACCCACATCTACCTGGGCTATGGCCTGGGCAGCACCGCGACTCAAAGCTGGGATGAGATGCTGGCGAGTGGGCGGTTTAAGTTAGGGACTACGCTGTAAAGCACGTACCACAAATTTAGGCAAAGCAGCCCATCCATCGGGCATCTGGCGGCCACTGTGCACCGGCGCATAAACAAACACCTCAGCAAGGGAGGAACACATGAACACCCACACACTGCCATTTCATAAAATCTGGGCGCGCCTGGGGGCCATCACTTTAAGGCTCTTGTTCGCCCTGACGCTGCTCACGGGCCTTGGCCTCAGTGCAGCCCGCGCCGCCACAGTGCAGAAAGTGGCGGTGGGTGATAACCACACGCTGGCCATCCGTCCCGATGGCTCGCTGTGGGCCTGGGGCGACAACCGCTTTGGGCAACTGGGCAATGGAAAGAATCTGCCCTCTGCCAGCCCGGTGAAAGTGGGCAGCGGCTTTGCGCAGGTGGCGGCCGCGGGCAACTATTCACTGGCCATTAAGACCGATGGCAGCCTGTGGGCCTGGGGTGACAACAGCACGGGTCTATTGGGCAACCAAAACTTGAAGCAGACTAATACACCGATGCAGGTGGGGCAGGGCTTCGCACAGGTCTCTGCAGTCTTGGCCCATGCCTTGGCCATCAAGACCGATGGCAGTCTGTGGGCTTGGGGGAAAAACCAGTTCGGTCAATTGGGCAACGGCACCTTGGTTGATGTAGCCCTGCCGGTGCAGGTTGGCAATGGCTATGCGCAAGTGAGCACGACTGAACTGCACACCGTTGCTTTGAAGACGGATGGCTCTTTGTGGGCCTGGGGCGACAACACAGTCGGTCAGTTGGGCATAGGCTCCACGGTCAGCAGCAGTGTGCCTGTTTTTGTGGGGTCTGGTTACACGTCTGCGGCAGCCAACCCTGCGTTGTCGTTGTCAGTCAGAAGCGATGGAACATTGTGGGTGGCAGGCAGCGTGTGTTTCAAGACGCCGAGTTGCCGTGACGTCGCTGGATTTTCGAAGGGTAATGAGATCGTGAGTACGCCCAGGTTGAGGGGTGAAGGCTATGGGCAAGTCTTGCCCTCTGGCGCGTATTTAACCAAGGCGGATGGCACCCTATTGCGGGTGAACGGCCATTTTTTTATTCCTTTTGAGCCATTTGGCACTGGTTTTACCTATGCGGCTACCAGTGGAGCGCACAGTGTCGCCACCAAAAGTGATGGCAGTATTTGGACCGAGGGCAACAACCTCTATGGGCAGCTGGGCGTGGGGAGCATGCCCAATGTCTTTGAGCCCCTGTTGATCGGCACCGGCTACACGCAAATCGCCGCAGGGGGGCTACACGGCGTTGCCGTTAAGTCCGACAGCAGCCTTTGGGCTTGGGGGGACGGTCGCGCTGGGTCTCTTGGCAATGGCAAGCTTGAAATCACGACTAGCCCAGAGCTGATTGGGTCCGGCTACACCAAGGTGTCAGTGGGCGACCGGGATGTGTTTGCCATTAAGGCCGACCACAGCCTGTGGGCGTGGGGCGCGAACAATTACGGGCTGAAGGCGGGCAACACGTTTCCTTATTACGTGAGCCAGCCTTTTCAGTACGGCGGCGGTTTTGCAGAAGTCGCCACGGCCTACAACCGCACCTTCGGCATCAAAACCGATGGCTCGCTGTGGGCATGGGGTAACAACGAGTACGGGCAGTTGGGCGATGGCACGCTGACTAACACCTTCGAGCCTGTGCAGATCGGCCAAGGGTTTGCCAAAGTGGTGGCCAATAACGATGAGGCACTGGCCATCAAAACCGATGGCAGCCTGTGGGTGTGGGGCAATTCGTCCACACCCTCGCGGCCCCGACAAATCGGCCGTGGGTTTGCCGATGTTGGCAAAAACGTCGATGGTTTAGTGGCGCTGACACAGGGCGGTGACCTATGGCAGTCCATCACCAACCGCGTGCCCGAAGGCGACAACAATTTTGTGAAATCAGCCAGCACCACAGGCCCTAGTTTTGTGGGCTCAGGTTTTGCCAGCTTGGACCGTGGCGCCTGGGGCAGTCGATTTGCTGTCAAGACAGATGGCTCGCTGTGGGTCTATCAAGAGGGGTTCATTGTGGCGTGGCTGCCCGACGGCCCGGTGGTTGCCAACTCCACGCCCTTGCAAGTGGGCACGGGCTACGCCCAAGTGTCCAGTGGCAATGGCTTCACGTTAGGGCTCAAAACCGATGGCAGCCTTTACGGCTTGGGCAGAAACGAGTTGGGCCAGTTAGGCGTGCAGCCCGGCCCGGTGTCTGCGGCGCTCACCCAAGTGGTGTTTTCCTCCATCACACCGCCGCTTTCGGTCAATGGCCAAATCACCAGCGAAGGCCCGGCGTTCAATGTTTTGCTGTCTGCCACCCTGACCCCCGACCCCATTCACACGCAGAGCAACACCCCTGGGCATATGTTCTTTGTGGCCATCCTGCCGGATGGCCGAGTGTTTACCCACACCCTGAACGGCTGGCTGCCACTGGACAACGTCAAACGCGAAGGCTATGGCGCGGGCCTGCGCGACACGCGCGTGGACTTGCTGATTGGCGTTAACACGGCAGAGCTGAAAGGCACCCACATCTACCTGGGCTATGGCCTAGGCAGCACCGCGACCCAAAGCTGGGATGAGATGCTGGCGAGTGGGCGGTTTAAGTTGGGGGCTACGCTGTAAAGCACAGGCCAATCAATTTAAGGCCTAATCGGCCGTTCAGGTCGTGGATAGTGCGGGAGCAGCTATTAAATCAATAGCGTTTTAGTTGCTATGGGGTAGCCCATTGCGCTGGCACCCAGCCGCGCAGACTGTTCAAAAACGCCATAGCAGTAACGGCGGGCAAGTCGTCCAGCCGCACCACTGCTTCGGTCACGCGCCCTTCTTGCAAAGCCTGCGCCCGCCCCACGCCGGGCAGCAAGCCGCAGCGCAAAGGCGGTGTCAGCCACTGACCATTCAATTGCAATGCGATGTTGCCGCGCGTGCATTCGGTGATCTCGCGTTGGGCATTCCACAGCACGGTGTCAAACACTTGGGCGTCAGTAGGCGTGAAGGCGTCGTAGTGGGGGCGGTTGGTGGTTTTAAAGCGCACGAATTCGCTTTGGGCTTCTTCCAGCGGCCGGTCGGCCAGTTGCAAGCGCACAAGCGTTGGCGTGGCGGGTAGGGCGTAGGCCTGTGCTTGCGCGCGGCCCAGTGCATCCAGTAGCAGGCGCACGCGCCATGCGCCTGTGGCGTGTTGGTTGGTCAAAGTTTGCAGCGTTGCTTCTACGGCGTCTTGCTGCCAGGGGTAGCCAAAGTGCAGGGCCGCCTGCGCCATGCGGGCCAGGTGGGCGCTCAGGTTTTGCAGTTGACCATCGCGTAGACCCAAGGTTTCCAATAGCTCAAAGCGCGTGGTGGCGCGGCGCACAAAGGCTTGCTTGTGCTGCCATTCATTCCATTCATCGTCGGCCACCGAGCCTGAGGTAATGCCGCTGCCAATGCTGCATTGGGCCTGGCCGCCACGCAGCGTGACGGTGCGTATGGGCACATTGAAGATGGCCGCGCCGCCGGGTTTGACAACCCCCAAAGCGCCGCAGTACACGCCGCGCGGCTGAGGCTCCAGCGCGCGGATGGCGCGCATGGCCTGCACCTTGGGTGCGCCGGTGATAGAGCCACACGGGAACAATGCTGCAAACACATCGGCCAGGCTGCAATCTGCGCGGGTGCGGGCTGTAATGTCAGAGGTCATTTGCCACACGGCGGGCAGCGCCTGCGTATGAAACAAGCGCGGCACCTGCACGCTAAACGGTTTCGCGATGCGCGACAGGTCATTGCGCAGCAGGTCCACGATCATGACGTTTTCTGCGCGCTCTTTGGGTGATGTTTTCAGGGCGTCTGCAGCCGTCAGGTCATCCTCGGGTGTAGCACCGCGTGGGGCGGTGCCCTTCATGGGGCGGGTCAGTAGCAGGCCGTCTTGCCAGTCAAAAAACAATTCAGGTGACACTGACAGGATGTGCTCGTCACCGGTGTTCAGATAAGCCGCGTAGCCACCCGCCTGCGCGCGCTGCAGTGCATGAAACAAAGCTATCGCTGCCGCTGCGGACTCGTCTTCAGAGTCACTTTTTGTCAGGCTGGCTAGCAGCGGGGCGGTGTAGTTGACCTGGTAATAGTCGCCCTGCGCGATGCCTTGCAGCAGTTCACCGATGGTCGCGTCAAAGTCAGGCCGCGTAAGCAAGGATTGCCATTGCAGTGCCATTCCCTCCGGGCTAGGCACAGGTGCCGCAGGCCAGGGCAGCGCCTCGTCATACACCGCAAACCACGCCAGAGGCTGGGTGGTGGCGTGCACGGTAAACGCCGGGTCAAACGCCGGTGCTGCTTCGTACCGCAAATACCCCACGCACCACGCGCCTCGGCGGGCCTCTGACTCTACGGCGTCCAGCAGCGGGCGCACGTCGGCCAGTGTCATCGCCCGGAGCACCCGGCGCGGTGCGCCAAATGCGTGGCGCAGACGCGGGTGGCTGCCCGTTGCGCTGGGTGTGCCTTCACGCGGATCGGCAAAGTCGATCAAGGCGCTGGGTGTGAAAGCGGAGGCGGTGTTGGATTGCATGCCGGATGGTTTGCGATGGTGGGTCTTTGGCAGCGCCGTATGCTAACGCTTGTCGTTACTCACACTACCAAGGAAACCCCATGCATCGCAAATGGATACTCGCTGGCCTGCTGGCCGCCACCAGTTTCGCGCAGGCCCAAAGCTTGAACTTCAACGTCGATCCGTCCCACACGTTTGCGAATTTTGAAGTTCGCCACAATGGCACCAGCACCCTGCGCGGCCGCTTTGACAAAAAGGAAGGCACGGTGTCGCTAGACCGCGCGGCCAAGACCGGCAAGGCAGAGATCACCATCGATGTGAACTCGCTGTCTACCGGCGTACTGCCTCTGGACGCACACCTGAAAAACAAGGATTTCTTCAATGCACCCGAGTTTCCAACCATCAAGTTTGTGGGCGACAAGTTCAGCTTTGACGGCGACAAAGTGACTGTCGTGAGCGGTACCTTGACGCTGCTGGGCAAGACCCAACCGGCCACACTGAAGGCCACTTTCTTCAACTGCTATGAGCACAACCGCCTGAAGCGGGAGGTGTGCGGTGGTGACTTTGAGGCCACCATTGTTCGCAGCGCCTATGGCATGACCAATGGCCTGCCACGCATTCCAGATGAGGTCACTATCAAGATTCAGATTGAGGCGATTCGGGCTGAGTAAAAGCGCCGACTAAAGGACTTGGGCCACGCGGTTCAGGTCTGCAGTTTGGATTTGAAGAAAGCCAGCGTGCGCTGCCACGCCAGTTTGGCAGCCTCCGCATCAAAGCGCGGCGTGGTGTCGTTGTTAAAGCCATGTTGTGCGCCGGCGTAGATGTGGGCCTCATAAGGCTTGCCCGCAGCTTTCAGCGCTGTCTCGTAGGCGGGCCAGCCCGCATTCACGCGCTCATCAACGCCGGCAAAGTGAATTTGCAAGGGTGCTTTGATGTTGGCCACCTCATTTGCCGCCGCGTGCTGCCCATAAAACGGAACGGCCGCGGCGAGTTCGGGCACCTGGGTGGCCAGATAGTTGGCTATGCCACCGCCGTAACAAAAACCAACCACACCCACCCGACCATTGCCTTCGGGGTGCGTCAGCAGGGCGCGTGTTGCCGCTACAAAGTCGGCCCGCGCTTTGGTCTGGTCCAGCTTGGAAAATAGTTCACGTGCCTTGTCTTCATCGCCCGGATAGCCGCCCACGGTAGCCAACGCGTCGGGGGCAAAAGCCAAATAGCCCTCCAGCGCGATACGGCGGGCAATGTCTTCGATGTGCGGATTGAGCCCGCGGTTCTCATGCACCACCAGCACGGCGGGCAGCTTGCCCGACTTGCCTGCGGGCTGCACCAGGTAGCCGCTGACTTGGCCATTGCCATCCGGGGAGGAAAAGCTCTGTCTGCGGGTTTGCAGGCGCGGGTCTTGGGGCGCAATCATTTGGGCCTGTGCAAACTGCGGGCTCAGGGCCGCCAGTAGACCGGCTGCGCCTGCGGCCGACCCGGCGTATCGGATGGCAGCGTCCAAGAAGCCGCGGCGGCTCAAGTCGCCGTGCACATAGCGGTCAAACAACTGAAGGACTTCGGGCTGGAAATCGTGTGCGGTGAGTCGTGGCATAGGGGCTCCTGGTAGATGTCTGGGCGGTTCGTCAAAGCAGCCAGGGTCGGGATGTTAGAGCCCGCTGGGCTAACCGTGCTGCTTTGGGGGCTTTGCGCAGTGGCAACACGACATAAGCAAATGCACATAAACAAATAGGCATTAACAAATAGAAAAGCAATGGTTGGCGTTTGCGATGACTCTGCTGAGAATTCGGGCTCTGTCTACAAAAAACCCGCATGCCCGCACCCTCCATCATCATCGTCCCCGGCTGGCGCGACTCCGGTCCCGGCCACTGGCAGAGCCTGTGGGCGGACAGCCTGCCCGGTGCGCAGCGCGTGGTGCAGGACGATTGGGTGTCGCCGACCCGTAGAGCCTGGGTGGGCGCGCTGACCGATTTGATTTTGCAAGCCCCAGGCCCCGTGGTGGTCGTAGCGCACAGCCTGGGCTGTATCACTACGGCCCACTTGCCACCCGAGGCGACCGCCCGCATTCAAGGTGCGTTGCTGGTAGCCCCCGCCGACCCGGAGCGCCGGGGCGTGCTGGCCGACTTTGCCCCCGTGCCTTACCAGCGCCTCCCATACGAGAGTATTTTGGTGGCCAGCAGCAATGATCCGTATTGCCCGGTGCGCACCGCAGGTGCCTACGCCCGCGCCTGGGGTAGCCAGTTTGTGCGCCTGCAGGATGCGGGGCACATCAATGTGGAGGCGGGTTTTGGGCATTGGCCGCTGGGCTTGGCGCTGGTGGGTTCATTGCTGGCACCGGCCCCAGAGGCACTGGTGCTCGCCTGAAGCCCGATAGATGCGTTATCGCATAAACAAACAACAAACTATTCGTTGTGGTTTTATGCCGCAATGCTCAAAATCGCCGCTTCTGGTGGTGTCTTGCCGTCATCTTTTTTGAGGAATTTTCATGAACTTCAAGCAAAAAGCGTCTTTAGCGCTCGCGGCCCTGGCGCTGACAGCTACGAATTTGGTGTCCGCCCAAACCACGCTGCTCAATGTGTCTTACGACGTGGCGCGCGAGTTTTACAAAGACATCAACACCGCCTTTGTGGCCAATTACAAGAAAACCACGGGCAAAGACATCAAGATTGACCAGTCCCACGCCGGCTCCAGCGCCCAGGCGCGCGCCGTGAACGACGGCTTGGACGCCGATGTGGTGACCATGAACACCACCACCGATGTGGACTTTTTGGCCAGCAGCGGAATCGTCGCCAAAGACTGGACCAAGAAATTCCCCAACAACGCGGCACCCACCAGCTCCACCATGCTGTTTTTGGTGCGCAACGGCAACCCCAAGGGCATCAAGGATTGGGATGACCTGATCAAGCCCGGCGTGCAAGTGATTGTGGTGAACCCTAAAACCGGTGGTAACGGCCGCATGGCCTACCTGGCGGCCTGGGGCCAGGTGCGCAAAAAGGGCGGCACCGATGCGCAAGCCGCTGAGTTTGTCGCCAAGCTGTACAAAAACGTACCTGTGCTGGCCAAGGGTGGCCGTGACGCCACCACCATCTTTTTGCAACGCAATATTGGCGATGTGCTGATCACGTTTGAGTCCGAAGTGGTGTCGGTAGACAAAGAGTTTGGCGCAGGCAAGGTGGACGCGATTCACCCCAGCAGCTCGATCGTGGCGGAGAACCCCGTGGCTGTGGTGGAACGCACCGTGGCCAAAAAGGGCACGGCTGAGCAGGCCAAGGCTTACCTGAACTTCTTGTACACCGATGAAGGCCAGGAGATTGCCGCGCAGCATGCCATTCGCCCCCGCAATGCAGCCATCCTGAAGAAGTACGCCGCCACCTTCAAACCCATCCAGCTCTTCACCGCAGAAGATTACTTTGGCTCGTTTGCTGAAGCGCAAAAAGTGCACTTCAACGACGGCGGCCAGTTCGACAAGCTCTACCAAGTCAAGTAAATGACCGCTGCTGTTGCGCAGGGCGGTCCCATACCGCCCATGACACCGCCTGCGCCCCCAACTTCGCGCCGCGCGGCCAAGCGGGTCTTGCCGGGGTTCAACATCACGCTCGGATTCACGCTGTTTTATCTCAGCGTGATTGTGCTGATCCCGCTCTCCGCGCTGATCTTCAAAACCTTCAATCTCACCTGGGACCAGTTCGTCACGGCGGTGACCAGCCCGCGCGTGATGGCGTCTTACCGCTTGACCTTTGGCGCGTCTTTCATTGCCGCCACCGTGAACGCGGTGTTTGGCCTGCTGCTGGCCTGGGTGCTGGTGCGCTACAGCTTTCCGGGCAAGAAGATCGTGGATGCGCTGGTGGACCTGCCTTTTGCCTTGCCCACTGCAGTGGCCGGTATTTCACTCACCGCGCTCTTGGCCAGCAATGGCTGGATCGGTAGCTTGCTGGAGCCCTATGGCATTCAGTTGGCGTTTAACCGCTACGGCGTGGTGATTGCACTCATCTTTATCGGCCTGCCTTTTGTGGTGCGCACCGTGCAACCGGTATTGGAAGACGCTGAGAAGGAACTGGAAGAAGCCGCCACGTGCCTGGGTGCCACGCGCTTGCAGACTTTCCGTTACGTGATTTTTCCGACCATCGCCCCCGCATTGCTCACCGGCTTTGCAATGGCCTTTGCACGCGCGATTGGTGAGTACGGCTCAGTCATCTTCATCGCTGGTAATATGCCCATGGTGTCCGAGATCACGCCGCTGATCATCATCGGTAAGTTGGAGCAATATGACTACGCCGGCGCTACCGCGGTAGCCACCGTGATGTTGGGTATTTCCTTTGTGATGCTGCTGGTCATCAACGCGCTGCAAGCTTGGCAGCGCAAGCGCGGAGGTGCACAGTCATGAGCGCAGCACAACTGAACACCGCCGGGCCGTCCCAAGGTGTGAGCACCCCCGCGGGGGGCAGCGCAGTACGCGCAGCGACAAGCGTGGGGGCTGGCAATGAACGTCGTGCCAAGGCTGGCACCACCGAACCCGCTTGGGTCAAGTGGACGCTGATCAGCATTGCGCTGGGCTTCATCTTTTTGTTCCTGATTCTGCCGCTGGCTGCGGTGTTCACCGAAGCCCTGCGCAAGGGTGCCGACGCCTTCTTTGAGGCCTTCAAAGAGCCCGACGCCTGGAGCGCGATTCGACTGACCTTGCTGGTCGCCGCCATCGCTGTGCCCATGAACCTGGTGTTTGGCGTGGCCGCAGCCTGGTGCATTGCCAAATACGAGTTCCGCGGCAAGGCCTTTCTGACTACGCTGGTCGACCTGCCCTTCTCGGTATCGCCCGTGGTGGCGGGTCTGATCTATGTGTTGATGTTTGGCGCGCACGGCTGGTTTGGCCCTTGGCTACAAGCGCATGACATCAAGATCGTATTTGCGGTGCCCGGCATTGTGCTGGCCACCATCTTTGTGACCTTTCCCTTCATCGCCCGCGAGCTTATCCCGCTGATGCAGGCGCAGGGCACCGAAGAAGAGCAGGCGGCCATGGTGCTGGGCGCTACGGGTTGGCAAACCTTTTGGCATGTCACGCTGCCCAACATCAAGTGGGGCCTGATCTATGGTGTCATCTTGTGCAATGCGCGCGCAATGGGTGAGTTCGGCGCGGTGTCGGTGGTATCGGGCCACATCCGCGGCCAGACCAACACCATGCCCCTGCACGTTGAAATTTTGTACAACGAGTACCAATCGGTGGCTGCGTTTGCGATTGCCACGCTGTTGGCCCTGCTGGCACTGGTTACCTTAGTCATCAAATCATTTGTCGAATGGCAGTTTGAGCGCGACCAGAAGGCCGCCGCTGCATTGCCCCCAGAAAGACCGCTATGAGCATCGCCATCCGCAACGTCAGCAAAGACTTCGGCACTTTCAAGGCCCTGAAAGATGTGAGCCTGGACATTGAGTCCGGCGAACTGGTCGCTCTCTTGGGCCCTTCGGGCTGCGGTAAGACCACGCTCTTGCGCATCATCGCCGGGCTGGAGACGGCCGACCAGGGCAACATTCTGTTCAGCGGCGAAGACACCACCGACGTGCATGTGCGCGAGCGCAACGTGGGCTTTGTGTTCCAGCATTACGCGCTGTTCCGCCACATGACGGTGTTTGACAACGTGGCCTTTGGCCTACGCATGAAGCCGCGCGCCACACGGCCGAGCGAGACCATCATCAAGCAAAAGGTGCACGAGCTCTTGGGCCTGGTGCAACTGGACTGGCTGTCGGACCGCTACCCGGCGCAACTGTCGGGTGGGCAGCGCCAGCGCATCGCCTTGGCACGCGCCTTGGCAGTAGAGCCCAAAGTGCTGCTGCTGGACGAGCCCTTTGGCGCGCTGGACGCCAAGGTGCGCAAAGAGCTGCGCCGCTGGTTGCGTCGCCTGCACGACGACCTGCATGTCACCAGTATCTTTGTGACGCACGACCAGGAAGAAGCGCTGGAAGTGGCCGACCGGGTGGTGCTGATGAATTCGGGCGTGGTGGAGCAAATTGGTTCGCCGCAAGATGTGTGGGACCATCCCGCTAGCCCTTTTGTGTATGGCTTCTTGGGCGATGTGAATTTGTTCAACGGTCGCGCACACGAGGGCGAAATGCTGATTGGCGAAAGCCAACGTGGCGTGCGCCTGGCCAGCCCGGAGCACAGCGGCGTGCAAGACTCCAAAGCCTTTGCCTATGTGCGCCCGCACGACCTGGATGTGCGCCGTTACATCGTCGGAGAAGAGACGCATGTGGGCGGCTACCAGCCAGAGCGCGGTATTCCCGCCAAGCTGGTGCGCGCCATTGTTGTGGGGCCGATTGCGCGCCTGGAGCTGTTGCCGCTGGACGCCTCTGCCGCTGGCAGCGGCGACATCATTGAGGCCCAAATTGGCGCGCAGCAGTTCCGCGAAATGGCATTGAAGGACGGCGAAACCCTGGTGTTGACACCACGCAAGGCCCGGGTTTTTGTGGCCTAGCGCACTGACGGCGGGGGCGCGAAGCCCCAAGCTCCGCTCTTTGTAAATCGTTGCCAGTCAACGCACTAGGAGCCTCACCATGAGCTTGGGAACCATACTGTTAATTGTCTTGATACTGATGCTCGTGGGGGCCATACCCACTTGGTCGCACAGCTCCAAGTGGGGCTACGGACCGAGCGGCGGCATTGGCCTGGTAGTGATCATTCTCGTCATCTTGCTGGTGATGGGACGTATCTAGTTCTAGTAACACTAGGCAAGAAAAAGGCCCCGCAGTCTTACGACTGCGGGGCCTTTTTTTGTTTTGCGTTTGCTATGAATTTAGGAGCTTCTCCCGCACTATCCATGGGCTGAATGGCCGATTGGATGCTGTTTGCCTCGCATTGCCTCTCTATGCGCCATAGTGTTGGCGGCGCTTGGTCCGCCATAGCATGGACGCAGCGGCAAACGCCAATGCAGAGCCCGCCAGCACTTCAAACCAGATCGTGAGGTTAGTGGCCAGGGTGTGTTGAGAGCACAAGGCCAGCGTGTAGTGCAGCAAACCATCTAGCCCGCATGCACCGTAGGCCATAAGCAAAAGCGCGCCCAAAGCATGCAGCCCCATGCGGCTCACGATCAGGCCTGCAACACCTAGGCTGCTGACGGCTAGCCAAGCCCAGTAAACCGTCTCGCGTGTGATGAATGCGGGCAGGTTGGGGTAGATGGCGATGAACTCAGCGTTGTGCGCAAAGTGCGTCAGGCTGGCAATGAAGTACAGCGCCAGCAACAGCCAGATGGGTTTGGGGATGTGGGGGGCGGTGAGAGGGAGGGGCATTTTGGTTACTTATTAGTGGGGGGCATGAATTCACTTGTCGTTGCTTGAATTCCGCCGGAGCGAATCTTTGGAGAGTGCTTTTGCAAACCACGGTGGAATGTTCACTTCGTCATCAGGTAAAAAGATTTGCTCAGGAATTGCCTTCCAGAAATTCAAAATTGCCTGGGAAAACTGATCCAATTCAGCGGCTGACCCCTTGATGTTGGTGTGGTCTAAATATTGAAGCAAGAACTGACAGTTGTCTTCCGCGCCAAGTGGATTGAGGATGAATTCTGGAAACGAAGTCCTCAACTCATCGAAAGATGGACCATTGCCGTGCTTGAATACATTCACCACAAGTCGCATTGCGTCCAGCCGCCCATAGAACGGAAACGCTTTCACGTTGAAGCCAAAAGCACCAAGAAAATCCAGAATCGCCGGGACGTCAGCTTTCCAAATGGCGTCAGCCGCATTTTTGCCGTGATGCCAATGACGCATCTCGCGAATGATCCAATCTCTAAGTCTTTTGTCCCACTGGTGAAACATGCCCGCGATTACGCTCAGTTGAGTGTTGTCCCGCATATCACTCAATAGTTGATAGAACTCAATCCCCTTGTCGTATGCCTCTTCGTAGTCTGCTGACGGATCGCTTCGATCAGGATTGAAGTGAATTGACTTATTTGCCAGGTGTTCCTCGGTGGCTCTATCGGCCTCGGCTTCTATGTTCGCAAACTGAGACAGCAGACGTGTGCGAGCTTGTTCGATATAGAACCTGTGTTCATCCATCAGACTTTGACGAAAGGGGCCCCACATCTGAAATCCCACAATACTCAATTTGTTCTCCATCCATATTGTCTTGTGAACTTGGCCGCGTCTAGCACCATCTTCTTTGGAGGCCCGTAGTTTGACGCGTGATCTGAGGCTGGCGAGTGCCCTGTCTTGCTCAAGTGTTGCGAATTCTTGTGCGCTACCCCCCCGTTAGTGCTACAACCCGGAGAGTCCATCTCACGCCCATTTGCTATTTATTCAGGAGCTGCTCTCGCACTATCCACGGCTTGAACGGCACATTTGGCTCGAAATTCCCCAGGGATTGTCGAACTCTTATGCTCGCGGTGCTGATACTTTCTTGGCTGCTCTGCGGCGTGGCTTGAACGGCCCAACTACTTTCTCCAGCCACGGGCTACTGACCGCTCGCAGCCCCGGATCCACTACGAAGCGTGGGTCTCTGGCGTCAAAGAGAATGGACCGCTTCTTTTGGGCGCGCACCAGGGTAAAGGCCTCTTTTTCAGTCCGGCTGTTGTCAAACATGAGCGTCATATCCGCAGCAGGGGCTGCGTGCCCAATCGCCGCCTGCGTGCGAGGAAAGCGCTCAATCAGCTTGTCATGGGCGACATCATGCCCGCCGAGTTGCTTGCGGGTACTGACGCGCAAGATAGAAAAATCCACCGACATGAGTCCCACAAACAGCAGAACCACAAAGTAGCCTTCGGCTTGCATGGCCCGGATGTCGTCTATCTTGGATTCGTGGCCGCCGCCGGGCAAGGGCTTCCAATGGGAGAACACAGTCTCGAACGCAAAAGGCATGCGTTGATCCATGACCAGGCGCTTGAAGACGCGCACGCCTTCTTGCGACAGAACTTGCCACCGCACATCGTCGTCGCGCAGCTTTTGCGCCCAAGTGGGAAGGTGGCCTGTCTTTTTGCTGGCATCGGGCAGGATGGACAACATCATGCGATCCGCATTGACCAAGGGAATCTGCAACGACCCTGCGAGTTTGGAATACCAGAGCGTTGATTTGCCAGAGCCGTTGTGGCCCGCCAGAACGAATGCCACCGGGCGTGAGCCCTGTGTGTGTTTAAGCTGTGTCGCCAGGCGGGGCGGGCGCAGGCTAATGCTCACACCGAGGCTTTGACTGCTTTGAATTTTCCGTCAACCAAACGGCCCAGCACGCGCGCGCCATCGGAGGACTCGCGAATGACTTTGGTCGTATCTTGCGGGTAGACGGAATAGGAGAATATCTTTGCCGCGTTGGGGCCTTGGAAAACAACGGATCGGTCGATGCCAGGTTCATTGAGTGCGCGCGCCGCCTTCATGACCAAAACCGTGGTCTTGTCCTCGGGCCGCATCGCTTGTTTGGGCGTTCTGCCGATTTTCACGAGCGCCATGCCGCGCCCCAAGCTGGCAACGGAACGGCCCTGTACGACCTGACCGGTCGTGTCGGTGTGACCAAGGGGGTTTACTTTTGCCATGTTCCTATGATCGCTCAAATAGTCAGAGAAGTCTTTCGACGCGTTCGCATTGTGCCAAATTCCGCTAATTGACTTGCAAAAAGAAAGCCCCGCAAATCTCACGACTGCGGGGCTCTTCAAATCAGTCTGCTATGGATTCAGGAGCTGCTCCCGCACTACCCACGTGCTGAATGGTCTGTTTGACACTTGGCTTCACTAGTGTCCGGTAAATTTCACAGCAAAGCAGCGCAAACCTAAGCTGGATGCGGGTTTCAAGAGGTTTCGCGATTCGGACGACTTCAAACGCGATTTTTTGCAGTTGCGTATCGTGACCTCTTTT
>NKIO01000035.1 GCA_002255935.1 Comamonadaceae bacterium PBBC2 | reverse complement strand
TCCCTCGCCACCCCCGCTCACCACGAGCTGGTCATCAAAAAAAGCCGTTTCATCGCCTGCGTCGAGCCCATGCCCGGGCGCGAAGCGGCCCAAGCGCGGGTGGCGCAGCTCAAGGCTCTGCACCCCGACGCAGCCCATGTGTGCTGGGCGCTGCTGGCCGGTGGTCAGTCGGCCGCCAACGACGATGGCGAGCCCGGCGGCACCGCAGGCCGGCCCATGCTGGACGTGCTGCGCCACCAGGACTTGCAAGGCGTGATGGCCTCGGTGGTGCGTTACTTTGGTGGCGTCAAGCTGGGTGCGGGCGGCCTGGTGCGGGCCTACACCGACGCGGTGGCGCAAGCCTTGCTGACGGCAGAAAAGATCCCTTTGATCAAACAAGCCCACCTGGCTTGCAGCGTGCCCTATGCCTTGGAGGGCTTGGTGCGCCGCGAATTGGAACTGGCGCAGGCGCAGCTGCAAGAGGTCTCGCATGGCAGCGTGGTGACGCTGCACTGGACGATGCCCGAGACCGATGCGCCTGCCTTGATGCAGCGCTTAGGCGACAAGGGTCAGGGGCAGTTGGGCTGGCTCGATGCGGATAATGCGCCCCATGTCTGATCAACCGCCCTTGAACCGTCCCAAGTCCAAAACGGACTTGTTTTTGTCCTTCACCTGGCTGGCCTTGCAAGGCTTTGGCGGCGTGCTGGCCGTGGTGCAGCGCGTGTTGGTCGAAGAAAAGCGCTGGATGAGCAAGGAGCAGTTCGTCGAGGTCTGGGCCGTGGCGCAGATCATGCCGGGGCCCAATGTGGTCAATTTGTCGCTGATGATTGGCGGGCGTTACTTCGGCTTGGCCGGTGCGCTGGCGGGTGTAGCGGGCATGTTGACGGCCCCTTTGGCAGTGGTGTTGCTGCTGGCCATTGGCTTTGGAGGCGTATCGGATGCCGCTTGGGCGCAAGGCGCATTGCGCGGCATGGGCGCGGTCTCGGCAGGGCTGATCGCGGCGGTGGGCCTCAAATTGATCAGCGCCCTCAAAACCAACCCGATGGGCATGCCGGTGTGCATAGGCTTGGCGGTGCTGAGTTTTGTGGGGGTGGGCGTGATGCGCTGGCCCCTGGCCTGGGTGCTGCTGGGCACAGGTCTTTTGGGCTGCGGCTGGGCATATGTGCAGCTGGCGAAGGCTGCCACTAATGCTGCCGCTAAGGGGACCTCATGAATCCCGTTTTGAACCTGAGCGCCGCCGACTGGTGGAGCATGTTTGAGCACTTTGCTTCGCTGTCGCTGCTGGCGGTGGGCGGGGCCATCACCACAGCGCCCGACATGCACCGGTATCTGGTGGACGAAACCCATTGGCTGAGCGACAGCCAATTCACCTCATCGATCGCGCTGGCGCAATCGGCACCGGGGCCCAACATTTTGTTTGTGGCCCTGATGGGTTGGCAGGTGGGCATGAACGCGGCAGCCAGCCAAGGCGGGGGCTGGATGAGCGTGGGTCTGGCCAGCTTGGGGGTGGTGGTGGCCATGCTGGGCATCATGCTGCCCTCTTCTATCTTGACCTACACGGCCACGCGCTGGGCGCACCAGCACCGCGAGATGCTCAGCATCCGGGCGTTCAAGTCGGGCATGGCCCCCATCGTCATCGCTTTGCTCTTGGCCACCTCGTGGCTCTTGACCCTGAGCCACAACCAGCCCGCCCGCGACTGGCCGCTGTATCTGCTCACCGCAGTGACCACGTTGGTGGTCTGGCGCACCAAGGTCCACATGCTGTGGCTCATTGCGGCGGGGGCCGTGCTGGGTGGGGTGGGCTGGGTCTGAGGCTCAGCGCGGGTTCTCGAAAAACACCGTGTTCGAGTAATCGCTGATCTCGAAATAGACCTTCTTCTCACCCTCGTCCACCTGCATGTTCAGGTTTTCATCGAGCACGCCATAGCCATAGCGGTAAGCACGGGGCATCTTGTCGTCGGTGCCCAGCGCGGTGCTGATCTTGTCTACTTTCAAAAAGCGGCGCACCACCTTGTCACCCGCATAGACCTCGAGCACACCGTTGGTGCCGGTCCAGTTTTGGATGTCACGGCTGATTTTGTTTTGCTGCTCTTGGGTGCAGCCGGCCAGCAAGCTGGCGGCGGCCACGGTGGTGATCAGAGCGATATTTTTGATTTTTTTGGACATGGCGAACTCCCTTTCATTCGTTTAGGAAAAAACATGTCGGGGCTAAAGCCGCCGACCTACAAAACACTGTGTCGATCGGTAGGTCGGAGCTTCAGCGCCGACAAACAGCGCAACCGACCCCCTCAAGTGCGCTGGCGCAGCGCCTCGTAAAGGCAGACACCGCTGGCCACCGACACGTTCAGGCTCTCCACAGCGCCTTGCATCGGGATGCTGACCAGCTCATCGCAGGTCTTGCGGGTCAGCTGGCGCATGCCCGGGCCTTCGGCGCCCAGCACCAAGGCCGTGGGGCCCTTGAGGTCCGATTGGTACACGGTGCGCGGCGCATCGCCGCTGGTGCCCACGATCCAGATGCTGCGTTCCTTGAGCTCTCCCAAGGTGCGGGCCAGATTGGTCACCATGAAATACGGCATGGTCTCGGCGGCGCCACTGGCCACTTTGGCCACGGTGGCGTTGATGCCGGCGGCATGGTCTTTGGGGGCGATCACAGCGTGGGCACCCGCCCCATCGGCCACCCGCAGGCAAGCGCCGAGGTTGTGCGGATCGGTCACACCGTCCAGCACCAAGAGCAGCGGCGGGCCTTCGATGGTGTCGAGCAAATCGTCCAGCGAGTGGTTTTGCGGAATGGGTGCGACCAGCGCCACCACGCCCTGGTGGCCGTGACCGCCGGCCAATTTGGCCAAGCGCTCGTTGTCGGATTCAACCATGCGCATGCCCGAGTCGCGGGCCTTGTCGATGAATTGCCGCATGCGGGCGTCACGGCGCGTGACCTCGAAATGGATTTCGATGATGGATTGGGGGGCGATCTTGAGGCGAACGCCTACGGCATGAAAGCCGTACAGCACTTTGTGAGATGACATGCAGCCATTATCGTTGGTCCGCTGCGCAGACACCCACAGCAGCAAGACTTCAGGCCGTGGCCGCAGAAGTTTCGGTCAGCCGACCGGCTTCAATGACCAGCATGCGCTCGCAACGCGCAGCCAGTTGCCGGTCGTGCGTGACCAAGACCAAGGTGGTGCCCTGCTCCCGATTGAGCGCAAACATCAGGTCCATGATGGCCTGACCGGTCGCGTGGTCCAAGCTGCCCGTGGGCTCGTCGGCCAACAACAGCGCAGGTTGCACCACAAAGGCACGGGCCAGAGCCACGCGCTGCTGTTCGCCGCCACTGAGCACTTTGGGCAAGTGCTTGAGCCGCTCGCCCAAGCCCACACGTTGAAGCATGGCGGTGGCGGTGCTGCGGGCGTCAGGCCGTCCGGCCAGTTCCAGCGGCAGCATCACGTTTTCAAGCGCGGTCAGATTGGGCATGAGCTGAAAGCTCTGAAACACAAAGCCCACATGGCTGGCACGCAATGCGGCGCGTTGGTCTTCGTTCAGGTCAAACATCGGTTGACCGGCCAGCACCACCTGGCCGGTGCTGGGTGTATCGAGACCGGCCATGATGGCCAGCAAGGTGCTTTTGCCCGAGCCGGAAGCACCGACAATGGCGGCTGTTTCCCCCGCGTGAAGCGAGAATTCGATATCGCGCAAAATGTCCAGCGACCCGCTGGCGTCTTGAACGCTTTTGCAAACGCCACGAACGGCAATGATGGATTCAGGCATGCACACACCTTTGTTGAGACGACGCCACTTTACCCTGAGCGTGCTGGCCCTTGTGGGTCAGGGCTTTGGCGCGTCCGCAGGGGCGGCCAAGCCCACGCGCATTTTGGTGCTGGGCGACTCGCTGAGTGCCGAGTACGGCCTGGCGCGGGGCACGGGCTGGGTCAAGTTGCTGGCGCAAAAGCTGACCGAAGAAAAATACCCGGCCGAGCTGGTCAACGCCAGCATCAGTGGCGACACCACTTCGGGCGGTCGCTCGCGTTTGCCTGCCCTGCTGCAAAAGCACCAGCCCAGCCATGTGGTGATCGAGCTGGGTGGCAACGACGCCTTGCGCGGCTTGCCCCTGGCCATGACCCAAGACAATCTGCAAGCCATGGTCGCGCAAGCCAAAGCCGCCGGCGCGCAGGTGCTGCTGCTGGGCATGCAAATGCCGCCCAACTACGGCCCCGACATGAACCGGCAGTTCGCCGCCATGTACGTGCAGCTGGCCAAACAATCGAAAGCGGGTTTGGTGCCCTTCTTTTTGCGCGGTGTGGGCGACGATGCCGACCCGCTCAAATGGTTTCAGGCCGACCGCATCCACCCCAATGAATCGGCTCAGCCGCAACTGCTGGCCAATGTTTGGCCCGCCCTGAAGAAACAATTGAAATGAGTGTTCACCTGATTTCGGCCTTTGATGCCATGGCCAAACTCGACCAGTTCGATGCCATCCTGGACGCCCGGTCCGAAGGCGAGCATGCCGAAGACCATTTGCCCAATGCCCAAAGCTGGCCATCGCTGAACAACGAAGAGCGCATCCGCGTAGGCACTTTGTACAAGCAGGTCAGCCCTTTCGAGGCGCAAAAAATCGGTGCTGCGCTGGTGGCCAAAAACATCGCCCAGCACATCGAAACCAAGGTGATGGACAAGCCCAAGAACTGGCAGCCATTGATTTATTGCTGGCGCGGCGGCAAGCGCAGCAATTCGCTGGCGCTGATCTTGGGGCAGATCGGCTTCAATGTGCACCTGATCGAAGGCGGCTACAAGGCCTTTCGCAAAGAGGTCATGGAAGACACACCACGCCAAGCGCAGCGATTGCAGTTTCAGGTCTTGTGCGGACCCACTGGCTCGGGCAAAACACGTTTGTTGCAGGCCTTGGCCCAGGAAGGCGCTCAGGTGCTGGATCTGGAAGCGATTGCCGTGCACCGCAGCTCTGTGCTGGGTTTGATTCCGGGCCAGGCTCAACCCAGCCAAAAAGCTTTCGACACCCAAGTGTGGGACGCGCTGCGCCGCTTTGACCCGGCGCGGCCGGTTTACGTGGAAGCTGAGAGCAAAAAAGTCGGCAACTTGACGGTACCCGCCGAGTTGATGGTGGCCATGCGGGCCAGCCCCTGCATCCGCATGGAACTGTCACTGGACAGCCGCGTCGATCTGCTGATGGAGGACTACGCTTTTTTCACGCAAGATGCGGCGTTTTTCATCGACCGGTTAGAGCGCTTGGTCGCCTTGCGTGGCAAAGCCGTGGTGGATGGCTGGAAAGAAAAAATTGCGCGGGGCCAGATGCGCGAAGTGGTGGCCGATTTGCTGAACCTGCATTACGACCCAGGTTACGAAACGTCCACCGGCAAGAATTTTGAGCATTACAGCAAGGCCCCAGTGGTAGCGCCAGAGAGTCACTCGCTGGCGCACATGCAAGCCTTGGCGCATCACATGGTGCAGGGCCCGGTCTGAAGGGGCAAGGCCCCATGGCTTGAAAGCTCAGCTGGCGGGCTTGTCCATGGCCGGTGCGGCAAACACGGTTGCGCCGGCCTGATCGGCATCTTCCATGTCTGTGCCGTCATCTGAAGGTGAGCCGGATTTGCGCTCGGCTTTGGCTTTGAGCTTGTCCTCTTTTTTGCGTTTCTTGGCCAGTTCTTTTTGGCGTTTTTCGAATCCGTAGTTGGGTGTGGCCAAGATGGCTCCTTTATTTGTTGGTGCCCAATGTAACAGCTTCGGGAAGTGATTCTTCCCACTCAACGCTGCCACGGTAGGCATGCCAGCTGGCATGGCCCAACCAAGGGCCGACAAAAACGATGCCCAAGCCCCATGGCCACAAGGCGCCCACCACCAAAACACCCAGCAAAGCGCCCCACAACAAAAGCACGCCGGGATGCGAAAACACCACACGCATGCTGGTGAGCACCGCCGAAATCGCATCGGTGTCTCGGTCTAAGATCATGGGGATCGACACCACCGACAGGCCAAACACCAGCGCGGCAAAAACACCCCCCACCATCAAATAGACCATCACAAATTCGATGTTTTTGGGGTTGAAGATGGCCTCCAGCACACCCGTGGTGGACGGCATACCGGTGTCAAAAAAGACCGCAAAGACCACCAGCGAGGCCCTGCCCCACAAGAGTTCGAGCACCATCAGCACCAAGACCAACATGGCCATGCTGGGGATGTACTGGTCCCAACACATCAGAGACGTGGCCATGTCGGGCACCTCGCCCTGCTCCAGGCGGCGGCTGACTTCGTACAGGCCCATCGCCAAGAACGGGCCGATCAACAGGCAACCCGAAATCATGGACAAGGTGTATTCGGGCTTGTGTTTGAAAACCAGCGCCAAGACCTGCGCCATCAGGAAAAAACAAACGCCGTAAAACAGCGCAATGCCGGGGTACTTGAACAAATCTTTGCGGCCCAGCTCCAACCAGCGAAACGGGCTGCCCCAACCGAGTGAGCGCATGTGGGCTCTGGGCCCCACCGGCGGGGGCGGCACATAGGGCACCGCCATGGTGGGCAGCGCCGAATCTTGGGTGTCGTGGGGCGCGGTTTGCGAGGCGTTGGCAGACATGAAATACCCTGTTCTCAGTTGGCCCCAAGGCTAAACCGGAAGGGGCCGGATGACCAGTCAGGAAACTACCAAGAAAACGCCCCTCAGAGCGCCAAATCACACAAGCGGCAGGTGCAGATCCATCGAGCGCTGAAGGTCGGCTTGCAAGTCTTGCACCGATTCAAGCCCAACCGAAAAGCGCACCAAGCGGCCCTTTGACAGGTGATGTGTGGGGCGCTTGCGCATGGATGGCAGGTCGTAGGGCACGACCAGACTGATCGGCCCGCCCCAGCTGTAGCCGATCTTGAACAGACGCAGCCCATCGCAAAAAGCATCGACCTGCGCCTGACTGTATCGCGCATCCACCATCACGCTGAAGAGTCCAGCGGCCAAATCGCTGTGATCGCCGCACAGTTGCTGCCAATGTGCATGCCCTGGCGACGAATCGAATGCGGGGTGCAAAACCTGCGCGCATTGCGGCTGCGCCTGCCACCAAGCGGCCAGCGTGCGTGCGCTGCGGTCGTGCGCAGCATAACGAAGGGCCATGCTGGGCAAAGCGCGCAACACAGCTTCGGCGTCGTTGGCCCCCACACCCAAACCCAGGCGCATGTGGCACAGCTTGATCTTCAGGTGCAAAGTGGCATCGCGCGTGATGATGCTGCCCATGAGCACATCGCCGCCGCCGCTGGGGTATTTGGTCAAAGCGTGGGCGCTGATGTCCACGCCCAGCGTACCGTCGCGCAACAAGTCAAAAGGCGCAAAGGCCAAGCCTGCGCCCCAAGTGTTGTCCAAAGCGCAAATCACACCACGCGCTTTGCATCGGCGCACCAACTCGGGCAGATCGGGAAATTCCATGCTGACCGAGCCGGGGGCCTCGATCCACACCAACCTTGTGCGCTCATTCATGCGCGCCGACAAATCGTCGGGGTCCAGCGGGTCGTAATACTGGTGCGTGATGCCAAAGTGACGCAACTCGCCTTCGGCCAGGGCCTTGTTGGGGCCATAGGCGTTGTCGGGGATCAGCACTTCATCACCGGCTTGAAGCAGGGCCAGTGCCACCGTGGCCAACGCAGCCAGCCCGCTGGGCACGAGCACACATTGCAGGCCGCCTTCTAGGGCGCACAGACGCTCTTCGAGGGTGTAGGTGGTGGGTGTGCCGTGCAAGCCGTAGGTGTAGGCCGACTTGTCTTTCCACTCGCGCTGGCGCATGGCGGCCACGTTGGGGAAGTAAACCGTGGACGCCTTGAACACCCCCACCTGAGGCGCCGCAAAGCCTTCTGGTGGTTGGTATGGGTGATGGATCAGATGGGTGGTGCTGGAGCGCTGGTCAGTCATGGGGGCATCCTAAAGCAAACAGCCTCCCGAAGGAGGCTGTCATTCACGGTCAGATCAAACTCAGACTTTCCACTTTTCCAAGAGCTTTTCGGGGCGCATGCTGTCATACGGCTCGAAAGGCTGGTGGATCCAAGGGTTGGTGGGCAGGTCTTCGATCGAGTAATCGGGCTTGAAGGTCGACACGCCTTTGGTCCAGATCACGGCCGAGCGAAGCTCGGTGATCGGCTTGTAGTTGTTTTTCAACTGATCGACCACGGCACGCAGGGTGTGGCCAGTGTCGGCCAAGTCGTCCACCAGCAAAACGCGGCCAGCGATCTCACCTTTGGGGGTGGTGATGAAACGGGCAATGTCCAGGTGCCCTTGCACGGTGCCGGCGTCGGCGCGGTAGGAGCTGGTGGACATGATGGCCAGGGGCTTGTCAAACACGCGCGACAAGATGTCGCCAGGACGCATGCCGCCACGGGCCAGGCACAAGATGGTGTCGAATTCCCAGCCAGATTGGTAGATCTTGATGGCGAGTTTTTCGATGAGGTTGTGGTACTCGTCGTAGCTCACGTACAGGTGTTTGCCGTCTTCGGTCAACATGGGGTTGCTCCAGTCAAAGGGTCAGTGAAGGATTTAAAAATGGGGCCGCACTTCAAGCGCTGAAGGGGTTGTGCAACAAGATGGTGTGGTCGCGGTCAGGGCTGGTGGACACCATGTGCACGGGCACGCCCGTCACTTCGGAAATGCGGGCCAGGTACTGGCGGGCATTGGCAGGCAGCTTGTCCAGATCGGTCACGCCCACGGTGCTGTCGGTCCAGCCGGGGATGACTTCATAAATCGGCTTGCAGCGCGCGATCTCGTCGGCGCCCATGGGCAAGATGTCGATGGTTTCACCGTCGAGCTCGTAGCCTGTGCACAGCAGCAACTCTTTCAAGCCGTCGAGCACGTCCAGTTTGGTGATGCACAAGCCAGACAGACCGTTGACCTGTGCACTGCGCTTGAGCAATGCCGCATCGAACCAGCCGCAGCGGCGCGAACGACCAGTGGTCACGCCTTTTTCGGCACCCACGGTGGACATGTGGTAACCGGGCGTGCCTGGGGTTTCCCAATCAAGCTCGGTCGGAAAAGGACCGCCGCCCACGCGGGTGCAATAGGCCTTGGTGATGCCCAAGATGTAGTGCAGCATGCCTGGGCCCACGCCCGAGCCTGCAGCGGCATTGCCCGCCACGCAGTTGCTGGACGTCACAAAGGGGTAAGTGCCGTGGTCCACGTCGAGCAAGGTGCCTTGCGCGCCTTCGAACAGCAAATTGGCACCGGCTTGGTGGGCATCGTTCAATTCGCGGGACACATCGGCCACCATGGGCAGAAGCTCTTTGGCGTAGGCCATGGCTTCGTTGTAGGTGGCGTCAAAGTCCACAGGCGCTGCGCCCAAGAAGTTGACCAGCACATGGTTGTGCAGTGCCAGGTTTTCGCGCAGTTTGTTGGCGAAACGCTCAGGGTATTTCAGGTCCTGCACGCGGATGGCGCGGCGGGCGACCTTGTCTTCGTAAGCCGGGCCAATGCCGCGACCGGTGGTGCCGATCTTGGCCGTACCAGCCTTTTCTTTGGCCGCTTCACGGGCCACATCCAGCGCCACGTGGTAGGGCAAGATCAAGGGGCAAGCATCGCTCACGCGCAAGCGCGAACGCACCTCAACCCCGGCTTTTTCAAGACCAGCGATCTCTTCGAGCAATTTGGGCACAGACAGCACCACGCCGTTGCCGACGTAGCACTTGACGCCCGCACGCATGATGCCGCTGGGGATCAGGTGCAAGGCGGTTTTCACGCCATTGATCACCAAGGTGTGGCCCGCGTTGTGGCCACCTTGGAAACGCACCACGCCTTGCGCGGTTTCGGTCAACCAATCGACCAACTTGCCTTTGCCCTCGTCGCCCCATTGGGTGCCCACGACGACCACGTTGCGGCCTTGCGTCTTGTTCATGCTTGAAATGTTCTTTCTCAAAGAGCCTGTACCAACCACTGGCCTGCGGCTTCAACAAGCTCGCGGTCGCAATGGAATTCATCAACTTCGCTTTCGTGGCCGGGCAAGACGCAGACCACGGTCTCGCCACGGTTGCGCAGGCCCGTGATGGCCTCACGCAAAGCAGGCGAGTTGCCCCAAGGGGCACGAATGGCCGCACGCAAAGCCAAAGGCGATACGGCAGCCACCAGTTCTTTCAAATCGAGGCTGAAACCCACGGCCGGACGGTCACGCTCGATGCGGTGACCAAACACGGCGCCCACGCCGTCGTAACGACCGCCACGGGCCAAAGCATCGGATGCGCCCTTGGCGTAGATGGCAAAGCGCATGCCGCTGTAGTAGGCATAGCCACGGGAATCGCCCAGGTCAAAGCTGACCGCAGCGCTCTGGATTTGCTCAGACAACCAACGCAGCTGCGTCAGGGCTTCGGTGATGGCGGGTGTCGCGGGCAGGCGCTTGGCGGCTTCGTCCAGCACGTTTTTGTCACCGTAAAGCGTGACCAAAGCCAGCAGTCCGTCGCGACTTTGCGCGGTGAAGTTGGCGGTCAGACGGGCGAGCTTGGGGGCATCTTTGGTGGCCAAAGCCGCATGGATGTCGTGGCGCTGATCGTCTGTCAGGCTCTGGCCTTGCAGCAGGCTGTTGACGATGCGGGCATCGGCCAAGTCCACTTGCAAGTCGCTCACGCGGGCCGCACGCAGGCAGTCGAGTGCCAGTTGCAGCACTTCCTGATCGGCTTCGGGGCCAGCGTGGCCATAGATTTCGGCGCCCAGCTGCAGCGGTTCACGCGTGGCGTGGGGGCGTGCGGGTCGGGTGTGCAGCACAGGGCCGCAGTAGCAAAGGCGTGTGAGGCCTGCACGACCGAGCAAGTGCGCATCGATGCGGGCCACTTGCGGGGTGGTGTCGGCACGCAAACCCAAGGTGCGGCCCGACAACTGGTCCACCAGTTTGAAGGTTTGCAAGTCGAGCGCTTCTCCCGTGCCGGTCAGCAGGGATTCCAAATGCTCCAGCAGCGGCGGCATGACGAGCTCGTAGCCATAGCCACGGGCGGTGTCGAGCAGTTCGCGACGGAGTTCTTCGATGTGGCGTGCCTCGGAGGGCAGCACATCGGCAATGTGATCCGGAAGGACCCAAGCAGACATGGGATTGGAGGGGGACTGTTAAAACAGAGATTTTACCGGCTTGCAGGCCGGTTTTCTGGCCCAAGGCTCAGGAAACCCACCAAAGCAACAACAAGCCTGCAAAGACCATGAAGAGTCCGAAAAACCGGATTTGACCGTCCTGCAGCTGCAAAAGCTGCTCAAACAGCCGCCGCCAGCGCAGCGGCGAGACCATGGGCATCAGGCCCTCCAGGATGAGCATGAGGCCCAGAGCCAGCAGGAGGGTTTCGCTCAAGACTTACTTTCTGGGGGCTGCGCCTGCACCAGCGCCGCGCATGGCCTTGAAAAAGTCAGAGCTGCCGGGGTCGAGCACCATCACGTCGGACTTGGTGGCAAACGTGGTTTTGTAGGACTCCAGGCTGCGGTAGAACTGCGCAAACTGAGGGTCTTTGCCGAAGGACTCGGCATAAATGCGTGCGGCTTGGGCATCGCCCTGCCCTTTGATTTTTTGCGCTTCGCGGTAGGCATTGGCCACGGTCACATCGCGTTGACGTTCGGCATCGGCGCGGATTTTTTCGCCCTCGGCACCACCGGTTGAACGCAGTTCATTGGCCACGCGCTTGCGCTCGGCCTCCATGCGGCGGTAAACCGACTCGGTGATGGCGTCCACATAATCGGCGCGGCTGATGCGCACATCGACCACGTCCACGCCCCAAGGCTTGCTGCCTTTGACCACTTCGAGCACGGCACGCTTGACGTCGTCCATCAGGGCTTCGCGCTTGAGCGACAGCAATTCTTTGACGGTGTGCTTGTTGATCTCTTCTTGGAAGGCGTTTCGCACCACACGGTTGAGCTGGTTGGCGCCGGACTTCTCGTCCAAGCCGACGTTGCGGATATAGGCCTGCGGGTCGCTGATGCGCCAGCGCACATACCAGTCGATCACCACGCGCTGCTTTTCAGCCGTGAGCATGGGCTCGGTGTCAGGACTGTCCAAAGTCAACAAACGCTTGTCGATGTAGTTGACGTTTTGCAGCGGGGGCGGCAGCTTGAAGTGCAGACCGGGTTCGGTGATCACTTCCTTGATCTGGCCCAAGGCATACACCACGCCAAACTGGCGCTGGTCCACCACGAAGACGGTGGAGCTCAGCAGTGCGAACGCCACGAGCAGGCTGGATATCCAAAATCCAATGCGGTTCATGTTTTGTTGTCCTTATCGTGGATCGCGGTCACGCGAGCGCAAAGCATCGCGGGATCGGCTGTCTGCGGGGTTGGCGGCAGGTGCGGCTGGTGTCGAATTGCCCGAGGCTTCTGCGGCAGGCACAGGCGTTTGAGCGACTTGCTGCATGATCTTGTCGAGTGGCAAATAAAGCATGTTCGAGCCTTGCTTGCTGTCCACCAAGACCTTGGTCACGTTGCTGTAAATCTGCTGCATGGTGTCCGTGTACAGGCGGTCACGCATGACCTGAGGGGCTTTTTGGTACTCGGGCAAGATCAACTTGAAGCGCTGGGCATCGCCCTCAGCTTGGGCCACGATTTTTTCGCGGTAGGCATCGGCCTCTTCTTTCAAACGTGACGCAGCACCGACGGCGCGGGGGATCACGTCGTTGGCATAGGCTTGCGCTTCGTTTTTGGCGCGCTCGCGCTCTTGACCGGCTTTGAGCACATCGTCAAATGCGGCTTGCACTTGTTCGGGTGGGCGCACGCCACCTTGCTGCAAGTTGATGCTGACCACCTCGATGCCGACCTTGTAGCGGTCCAGGATGGACTGCATTTTTTCGCGCACGCGTGGGGCAATCTGGTCGCGTTCTTCGGCCAGGGCCGAGTCCATCTTCATCTTGCCGACCACTTCACGCACCGCGGTTTCTGCCGACTGCACCACGGCTTCGGTCGGGTTGCGGCTCTCAAACAAATAAGCACGCGCATCGTTCAAGCGGTACTGCACGGCGAATTTGATCTCGACGATGTTTTCGTCTTCGGTCAGCATGGCCGATTCGCGCAGGCCGGTGGCCTTGATGACCGTGTCACGGCCAATGTCCACCGAGCGGATTTGTGAAACGTAGACCAGCTCTTGTCGCTGGAAGGGGTAAGGCATGCGCCAGTTGAAACCCGCGCCCACCGTGGAGTGGTATTTGCCAAACTGGGTGATGACCGCTTGTTGGCCTTCTTGGACGATGAAGAAGCCTGTGCCCAGCCAAACCAGGAGCGCTGCGGCAAGGATCACGCCCAAGCCGAGGTTTTTCAAAAAGCCGGGCATGGCAGGACCACCCGAAGGTCCACCGGATCCACCCTGAGGCGGTTGTCCGCCGCCCTTGCCACCCAACATCTGGCCAAGCTTGCGGTTGAAATCGCGCCACAACTCGTCCAGGTCAGGCGGACCGCTTTGCGGATTGCCACGACCTTGGGGCGCTTGCGGCCAGCCCTCGGGTTTGTTGCCGGGTGGCGTTTCGCCAGAAGGCTTGTTGCCCGTGTCGCCCGATGACTTGTCGTCATCGCGGCCCCAGCGGGGGTCATTCAGATTGAACATGCCGCGGATCTTTGCAGGGAGCAAGGACCATCGCAGGGCTGGCAGTTGAAAATTCATGGTGAAGTGTCTTGGTCAGAATGACGAAATGGCATTGTGCCGAATTCAGAGTGCGTTCAAGCCTCATCGGCCAGATATTCCCCGTTCAAATCACGGGGATCCTGGATTTCAGGCGCTGCAGGCGGCATGGCGGCTTTGACGATCTCGGACAAAGCGGTGCGCAATATGTCCAGCCCTTTGCCCGATTGGGCGCTGACAAAAACGCGCGGCACCGGCTGGCCATCGAGCTCATATGTGTCTTGCAGCTGCACAGGGTAGCGCTCAGCATCCAGCGCATCGAGTTTGTTGAAGACCAGCAGTTGCGGCACCGAGTCAGCCCCAATTTCAGCAAGCACCTTTTGCACCTCGACCATCTGTTCTGGGAAATCGGGGTTGGCGGCGTCCACCACATGGAGCAACAAATCGGCTTCGGTCGCTTCTTGCAAAGTAGCCTGGAAGGCCTCGACCAGACCGTGTGGCAGGTCACGGATGAAGCCCACCGTGTCGGACAAAGACACGGAGCGCCCCGCCTCGCCCAGATACAGCTGGCGCGTGGTTGTGTCCAAGGTGGCAAACAACTGGTCGGCGGCATACGCACGGGCTTTGACCAGTGCGTTGAACAAGGTCGACTTGCCCGCGTTGGTGTAGCCCACCAGTGAAATATTGAACGTATCACGCCGCTCACGCTGACGGCGCTGGGTGTTGCGCTGTTTTTTGACTTTGGTAAGTCGCTCTTTGGTGCGTTTGATGGCCTCACCGATCATGCGGCGGTCCAACTCGATCTGGGTTTCGCCGGGGCCACCACGCAGGCCAATGCCACCGGTTTGCCGCTCCAGGTGCGACCAGCGTCGCACAAGCCGGGTGCTCAGGTATTGGAGTTTGGCCAGTTCAACCTGCAATTTGCCCTCATGGCTGCGGGCGCGTTGGGCGAAAATTTCCAAGATCAGCAAGGTGCGGTCATTGACCGGCAAGCCCATGTGCCGCTCCAGGTTGCGCTGCTGGGCCGGGCTCAAAGCTTGGTCAAACAAGACCTCTTTGGCGCCGTGCATCAAGGCCAATTCTTTGATTTCATCGGCCTTGCCGCTGCCCACAAACAGGGCTGGGTCAGGCGCTTTGCGCTTGCAAGTCAAGCGGGCCACGGGCTTGAGGCCACCGGATTCGGCCAAAAGGCCCAGCTCTTGCAGCTCCGCATCGAAATGCGGCAGCCCAAAGTCAACGCCGACCAATAAGGTCGGCGCTGGGGTCTTGGAGGAAGTGTCGTTCAATGTGAAAAAGCACCCTGGGCCTTTTCAGGCCATGGGGCAGATCAAGCGGTGATTTCACCTTCGCCGGGCGTGTTGAAGGTCACAGAACGGCCGGGAACGATGGTCGAGATGGCGTGCTTGTAAACCATCTGGGTCACGGTGTTGCGCAACAAAACCACATATTGGTCAAACGATTCGATCTGACCTTGCAGCTTGATGCCGTTGACCAAATAAATCGAGACAGGCACGTGCTCGCGGCGCAGTGCGTTCAAGAAGGGGTCTTGCAGGAGTTGGCCTTTGTTGCTCACGATATTCTCCGTGTTCAGAAGTTTTGGAAGATGTGACCTTACCACAGGCAGGTCGCAGGTCTTTTCAAGAAATCCCTATTTCCCGACGGTCAATGGGCTTCTTTGTCGGCGTAAGGGTTGTTGGCGGTCTTCATCTCGATGCGCAGGGGTGTGCCCGACAAATTGAAGGCCTTGCGAAAACGCCCTTCCAGGAACCGCTTGTAGGACTCGGTCACGTGTTCGAGTGAATTGCCGTGGATCACGATCACCGGTGGGTTCATGCCGCCTTGGTGCGCATAACGCATCTTGGGTCGGAACATGCCACCTCGCTGAGGGCTTTGGAATTGCACGGCCTCGAGCAACAAACGCGTCAAGATCGGGGTGCTCATCTTGCACATGGCCGACTTGTGGGCCTGCACAATTGAATTCCACACCGGGCCCAAGCCTTGGCGCTTTTTGGCCGAGATGAAATGGATGTTGGCAAAGCTCAGAAATGGCAAACGCGTTTCGATGGATCGCTGCACCAACTGGCGTTGGTACTCGTCGACAGCGTCCCATTTGTTGACGGCCAGCACCATGGCACGGCCACTTTCGAGCGCAAAACCGGCGATGTGGGCATCTTGGTCGGTGACGCCCTGCTCTGCATCCAGCAAGAGCAAGACCACATTGGCCGATTCCACCGCTTGCAGCGTTTTGCCGACCGAAAACTTTTCAATCGCCTCAAACACCTTGCCTTTGCGGCGCAAGCCCGCCGTGTCGATCAATTCGAACTTCTGGCCGTCGCGCTCAAAGGGCACGCTGATCGCATCGCGGGTGGTGCCTGGCATGTCAAAGGCCACCAAGCGCTCTTCGCCCAACCAAGTGTTGATCAGGGTGGACTTGCCCACGTTGGGGCGTCCTGCCACCGCCAATTTGACGATGCTGGTGTCTTCTTCGGATTCCTCGGGGTCTTCGGGCAAATGCAAAGGCTCCAGCGCCAGATCCACCAAGCCCCGAATGCCCTGCCCGTGCGCCGCCGAAATGGCCAGCACATCGCCCAAGCCCAGTTCATAAAACTCGGAAATCTGTATGCCTTGCAACATGCCCTCGGCCTTGTTGGCCACCAGCAAGGTGGGCTTGCCCACCCGGCGCAGGTATTTGGCGATGTCGTGGTCTTGCGCCGACAAGCCGCCGCGGGCGTCGACCACAAAGATCACCACATCGGCTTCGGCCACCGCTTGCTGCGTCTGCTTGGCCATTTCCTTGTAAATGCCGCTGCCGGCATCGGGCTCGAAACCGCCCGTATCGATCACGATGTACTCGTGTTTGCCTTGCTTGCCTTGACCGTAGTGACGGTCACGGGTCAGACCCGCAAAATCGGCCACGATGGCATCCCGGCTCTTGGTGAGACGGTTGAACAGCGTGGATTTGCCCACATTGGGGCGGCCCACCAGGGCCAAAACGGGTTTCACTTGAAAATATTCCGATCTATCATTCAGGGCGGTAACCGAACACGCCCCCGGTGCGTGTCACCACCACCAAAGTTTGATCCACCGCCACGGGCCGGCCGACGATGGCACTGCCATCGGTGGCCACACGCAGCAGCGGTTTGCCGTCTTGACGCGACAGGAAGTGCAACAGGCCTTCACTGTCACCCAGCACCACCGAGCGGCCCAGCACCAAAGGTGCGCTCAGGCCACGAAAACGCAAGCCTTCTTGCGACCAAGCGGTTTGGCCACCTTGGCGCTGCCAGGCGTGGACTTTGCTGTCCGACTCGGCGCCAAAAATCAAGGATTCATCCCCAGCAAGACCGGTGTGGCCCAGCGAAGATCTCGACCAGAGGTTGCTGCCTCGGCTGGCATCGACGCAGGCCACCGCCGATTGAAACGCTCGCGCGCAAACCGTGTTGCCCAAACGGTCAGCACCGGCCACCAAATCCACCAAACGTTCTACCTCGTTGGTGCCGCGCGACGTGGCCAAAAGGGTTTCCCAGCGCGTGACGCCGTTCAAGGGGTTCAAGGCGGCCAATCGACCACCCCAGCCCACCAACAAGTTATCGCCAAACGGGATCAACAAGCCAGCCTGGTTGAGCACAAGCGGCTCGCCAGTGCGTTGCTGCGACCAGATTTTTTGACCTGAAGCGCCGTCCAATGCGGTCACCGTGCGGTCTGCACCGAGCACAAAAACGCGACCGCCTGCCACCAAGGGCGGCGTCAATGAAACGGCCGACAGGGCGTAACGCCAGACGACTTTACCGTTCTCAACGGTCACCACTTCATTGCGTTGGGTGACCACCGCAAAGCGCTGGCCATCGCCTCCTACGCCGGCTTGGATGTTGTCACCCAATTTGAGACGCCAAACATCTTTGCCCGTGAGCGCATCCAGCAAAGCCAATTGGCCATCGGTGGAGGCGACGGCCACGCCACTGGCCTGCACCGAGGCCAGCAAGGGCGACGTCACAGGGCCCACGGCGTTGGACCATACTTTTTTGATGGCCAACTCACCCGAGACCGCCGGCAACGGTGCCGGTTTGGGTTTGTCCGGCGTGCTCGAGCAGGCGGACACCAAGGCCAACAGCCCACTGAGGAGCCCCACACGAACCCAAGTCTGCATCATGGAATTCACTTTTTTGTCTCCACAGCGGCTTGTGGGTCAACACCCAAAGCGTTGAGCTTGGCTTGGACCAACCGGCGGTAATCTGGGGCATCAGCCAGCTTGCTCCAGGCCACCTGGTAGGCCAGCACAGCTTCAGACGTCTGGCCTTTGGCTTGCAACACGTCTGCGCGCAGATCTGAAGCAAGGCCACTCATGGCGGGCGTGAATTCAGAACCCAAGACCTTCAAGGCCTCGTCATAGGCTTTGGCATCCAAGTGCAAACCGGCCAAACGAAGTCGGGCCACATCGCGGTAGGCTGGGTCAGAGGCTTTGTCGGCCACACCCGCCAAAGCGGCGCGCGCCGCATCGGTTTTGCCCTGAGATTGCAAAGTCTTGGCAGCCAGCAATGCGGCTTGCTGTGCAAATTGGGTGGAACCGAACTTGTCTTGCATGTCGGCCAAGCTGCGCTCCACGCGGCTGACATCGCCAGAGGCCACCGCACGCTCGACTTCGTCGAACAAAGCCGAAGCCTTGACCGATTGGGTCCGCTGCCAGTACTGGTAGCCATTCCACGCGGCATAGCTGCCCAAAACGGCAATCAAAACCCAGGAAATCAGGTTACCCCAGGTCTTCCAGAAGTGTTTGAGCTGGTCAAGTTGTTCTTGTTCTTCGAGGTCGAGTGCGTTGGACATGGTTCAGGTCTTGCTGTGCGCGGATGAAGGGGTCGATTGTAGGCTCTGGGCCCAATCGGCAACGTGTGACAAGGGCTCCGTGCGCTGGGCGCCTTCGCCGTCGCGCAAGGATTTAACGGTCACCTGACCTTGGGCCAATTCATCGGCGCCAAAGATCAAGGCAAAACGGGCGCCACTGCCATCGGCTTTTTTGAACTGGGACTTCATGCTGCCCATGCCCTCCCCCGAGCCCGCGTGCATCTGAGCGCTGATGCCTTGCGCGCGCATGGTCTGCAAGACCTGCATGGCCAAGGGCACGGCAGAAGCGTCGGGAATGATGGCGTACACATCGGGCACCGGCGCTGCCAAAGCTTCGCCCTGCTCCTTGATGAGTTCGAGCACACGCTCGACCCCAAGGGCCCAACCCACGGCGGGGGATGGTTTGCCACCGATTTGCTCAATCAGGTAGTCGTAGCGGCCACCGCCACAAATCGTGCCTTGCGAGCCCAGGCTGGTGGTGATGAATTCGAACACGGTGAGGTTGTAGTAATCCATGCCCCGCACCAAACGCGGGTTGATGCTGTAGGCCACGCCGTTGGCATCCAAAATGGCTTTGACCGCATTGAAGTGCGCCAAAGACGCTTCGCCCAAAAAGTCCAGCAGCCGAGGCGCAGCCTCGACGACCGGCTGCATGGCCGGGTTTTTGGTGTCCAAAATGCGCAGCGGATTGCTGTGCAAACGGCGCTTGGCCTCCTCATCGAGCACATCGCTGTGCTTTTCAAGGTACGCAATCAGGGCAGCGCGGTGGGCCTGACGCTCGGCAGGTTGCCCCAGACTGTTGAGTTCCAAGCGGACGTCTTTCAGACCGAGTTGTTTCCACAAGTCGGCCGCCAACAAAATCAGCTCAGCATCCACCTCAGGGCCACCAAAGCCCAGCACTTCGGCACCGATTTGGTGGAATTGGCGGTAGCGACCGCGCTGTGGGCGCTCATGGCGGAACATGGGGCCCATGTAATACAGCCGCTTGCCGCCTTCGTAAAGTAGGTTGTGCTCCACCACCGAACGCACCAAACCGGCGGTGCCTTCTGGGCGCAAAGTCAGTTGCTCACCGTTGAGGCGGTCTTCGAAGGAATACATTTCCTTTTCAACGATGTCGGTCACCTCGCCCAAGCCCCGCACAAACAAGGCGGTCGGCTCAACGATGGGCAACCGCACATTGCGGTAGGCGTATCGGGCCATCAGGTCGCGCACTTGGCCTTCCAGCCACTCCCACCGCGCCGAGTCCGGCGGCAGGATGTCGTTCATGCCTTTGACGCCCGTCAGTTTCTGGGCCTTGCTCAATTTGGGGGCGTTTTCTTTCGCAGCGTCGCTCATTTTTTCTCGGCAGATCCTGAACCAAAACGGTTCTCAATGTAGTTTTCAACCAGCACCTGAAACTCTTGGGCGATGCCTTCACCGCGCAGGGTCAAGCGCTTTTCACCGTCGATGAACACGGGTGCTGCGGGCGCTTCACCGGTGCCGGGCAAACTGATGCCGATGTCAGCGTGTTTGCTCTCACCGGGGCCGTTGACGATGCAGCCCATGACGGCCACCTTGAGGTTCTCGACACCTGGGTAGCGGCCACGCCAAACCGGCATTTGGGCGCGCAGGAAATCATCGATTTGCTTGGCCAATTCTTGGAAGGTGCTGCTGGTGGTGCGCCCGCAACCAGGGCAAGCGGTGACGCTGGGCACAAAAATGCGCACGCCCAGCGACTGCAAAATTTCAGAAGCGATGACCACCTCTTGGGTGCGGGCCTCGCCTGGCTGAGGCGTGAGCGAGACACGGATGGTGTCGCCAATGCCCTCTTGCAACAAGATGGACAAAGCGGTGGCCGAAGCCACTGTGCCCTTGGTGCCCATGCCGGCCTCGGTCAGGCCCAAATGCAAGGCGTAATCGCAGCGACGGCCCAACTCACGGTAAACAGAAATCAGATCCTGAACACCCGAAACTTTGCACGACAGGGCAATTTGAGACCCATCCAAACCCATGGCTTCGGCCCGCTGTGCCGAAGAAATGGCCGAGGTGATCAAGGCCTCGTACATGACCTGACGGCCTTCCCAAGGCTGGGTGCGTTGGCTGTTTTGGTCCATCAGTTCAGCCAAGAGTTCTTGGTCCAGACTGCCCCAGTTCACACCGATGCGAACGGGCTTGTTCCAGCGCATGGCCGCTTCGATCATTTGACCGAACTGCACATCGCGTTTATCGCCCTTGCCCACGTTGCCGGGGTTGATGCGGTACTTGGACAGCGCTTCAGCACAAGCAGGAAAGTCGGTCAGCAATCGGTGACCGTTGTAGTGGAAGTCGCCGATCAAGGGCACATCAATGCCCATCTTGTCGAGTTGGTCGCGAATGAGCGGAACCGCTTCGGCTGCTTCTGGCGTGTTCACGGTGATGCGCACCATCTCGGAGCCGGCCAGGGCCAACTCTTTGACTTGGATGGCGGTACCAATCACGTCCACCGTGTCGGAGTTGGTCATGGATTGCACACGGACTGGGGCGCCGCCACCCACGGTGACCACGCGTGAGCCCCACACAACCCGGGACTGACGGCTGATGCGGCTGGCAGGTGCTGCAATGGCGATGGGCATGTTCATTCTTTCACCTCGAAGCGTGCTACGGTGGACTTGGTGTGGGGGCTCAGGTCGAACGGTTGGCCTTTGTAGGTGACGCTCACCACATGGGCTCGACCGATCACCACATTCATGGGCGGCGGAAACTGAACCTGCGCACTTTGGCCCGCATTGACCACGCGTGACCACAGCACTTGGTTCTTGCCATCACGGATCTCGATCCAACTGTCGTTGGTCGCGGTGAACACCATGACAGCGCCTGGCGCAGCACTGGCTTCTGCCGGCTTGTTGCTGGCCGTGGTCGTTGGTTTGGCAGGTGCCGGTGCTGCAGTGGCGGCCACAGCCACCGGAGGCACCGATGCCGTCGGCGCGGGCGGAGCCACGGGCGTGGACACCACGGCCGCAGTTTGCGCAGCGGGCGCAGCATCTGAAAGGACTGGCTCCGAAGCCTCAGCTTGAGGAGGCAAAACAGGCGCTGCTTGGGTCACTGATTCCGCCTTGATGGCGGGCTGCAACCAACCCCAAGTAGAGGGCGATGGCAACCACAGCAAGGCCGCAATCAGCAAGAGCATCACAGCGGCGATCAGGACGGTCTGCATCGGAATGGTACGCCACAAACTGTGCAAATTCCATTGGATGCGGCGAGGCGCGTCGACATCCAACAGCGTCGGCTTGGGCAATGGCATGCGGTCTGTGGACTGCGGCAACAAGGCCAAAACAGGCGCAGGGTCGATGTGCAAATGGCGGCAAACACTGGAAGCCAAAGCCCGCACAAACACAGGCCCCTTGGTCTGGTCGTGCTCATCGGCCTCCAGCGCTTCCAACTGACGAATAGGCACTTTCAGGTTGACCGACAAAACGGCCAAATGCATGCCCATTTGGACGCGGGCGGTTCGGATCATTTGACCCGCCGTCATGGGCAAAGACGCCCCAGCCTGTGGGAGGGCCGACTCAGGCCATTCGGGGTTCAAGGACTCGCTCATGGAAGGTCAGGTCTGTGGGTCTGAGTGAACAGGCACCAAAGCAATGGTGCGTTGCTGTGCAATGCGATTTTGCACCTGCGTGCGGTCCTTCACATCACCGGCAAGTTGACCACATGCGGCATCGATGTCGTCGCCTCGGGTCTTGCGCACGGTGGTGACCAATCCCGCATCTTGGAGCAGTTTGGCAAAGGCCTGCACCTTGGCATGTGACGATCGCAACAATCCCGAAGCTGGGAAAGGGTTGAAAGGGATCAAATTGAACTTGCAGCGCAAGCCCTGACGAGCATAGCGCTGCACCAGGGCGATCAACTGTTGGGCATGCTCGACTTGGTCGTTGACGCCATCCAACATGCAGTATTCAAAAGTGATGAAGTCCCGAGGCGCGTGTGCCAAGTAGGCGATACACGACTGCATCAGTTCATCCAGCGGGTATTTGCGGTTAAGTGGCACCAGGTTGTCGCGCAAGGCGTCATTGGGCGCATGCAGTGACACGGCCAAAGCCACAGGGCAATCGGCCGACAAGCGCTCGATCATGGGCACCACACCCGAAGTGGACACCGTCACACGGCGGCGCGACAGGCCATAGCCGTGGTCGTCGAGCATGGTGCGCAAAGCAGGCACCAAAGCCGAGTAGTTTTGCAGCGGCTCACCCATGCCCATCATCACCACATTGGAGATGACGCGTTCATCGGTTTTCAAGTGCTTGCGCAGGAAGTGCTCGGCAAACCACAACTGCGCCAGAATTTCGCCTGTCGTCAGGTTACGGCTGAAGCCTTGATGGCCCGTGGAGCAAAACCGGCAGCCCACAGCACATCCGGCTTGACTGGACACACACAAGGTGCCCCGATCGTCCTCAGGAATGAACACCGACTCGATGGCATTGCCATCGCCGACGTCAAACAGCCATTTGATGGTGCCGTCCTGGGAGATGTGTTGACTGATCACGGGCAGCGCGGACACGTGCGCGTGAGATTGGAGCTTTTGGCGCAAAGACTTGGCCAAATCGCTCATCTGATCGAAATCAGAGGCGCCCCGCTGGTGAATCCAGCGGAACAATTGGGTCGCCCGAAAGCGCTTTTCGCCCAAACCGTCACAAAAAACGGCCAAACCTTCCAGATCGAATTCGAGAAGGTTGGCCGTCATGGGGTCAGGGTCGCGCTGGGGCCGCGACGCGATCAGCGTGCGTAAACGTTCATGCCGGGGAAGAAGAAAGCAACTTCAGCGGCGGCGGTTTCAGGAGCGTCAGAGCCGTGCACAGCGTTGGCATCGATGCTGTCAGCGAAGTCAGCGCGGATGGTGCCAGCGTCGGCTTTCTTGGGATCGGTGGCGCCCATCAGGTCGCGGTTCTTGGCAATGGCGTTCTCGCCTTGCAGGGCTTGGATCATGACGGGGCCGGAGACCATGAAGTCCACCAGGTCCTTGAAGAAAGGACGCTCTTTGTGCACAGCGTAGAACTGCTCGGCTTCGCCGCGCGACAGGTGTGCCATCTTGGCAGCGACCACTTTCAGGCCAGCAGCTTCAAAACGAGCGTAGATCTGACCGATGACGTTCTTGGCGACTGCGTCGGGCTTGATGATGGAGAGAGTGCGTTCGATGGCCATGGTAATTTCCTCTAACAGGGTGTTTTTAAAGCATTTTTGCCAATTGGCAAAGCCCACTATTCTAACCGGTGCAGACCCGTATTTACCCTTGTTTGCCAACAAGGGCCCACGGATTGGCTGGTTTTCAGCGGCTTCTGCCGCCGCCACCGCGACCGCCGCGGCCAGGACCGGCCGAGGTCTTCTTGAGTCGGTTGAAACTCTCGGCGCCAATGTAGCCTGTCGAAGTCTTCATTGGATCGGGCTGGGCCCCTGCCCCACCGACTTGCGCTTTGACGGGCGGTTTGGCGCGGGGCACGGCCGTTCCGGCCTTGCCGCCGCCACCTGTGCGAGGCCTGCGGTCGTTGCGGTTGGTGCGAGAAACGGGTCGTTCTGTGACTGGACGTGGGCGCTCCGAAGTGCCCGCAGCCCGCATCAGCGATCGGATATCGGCCTCATCAAGCTCAAGCCAAGCACCACGGCGCAAACCATGCGGCAGCACCATGGCACCGTAGCGAATGCGGATCAGGCGGCTGACGGCATGGCCCACGGCTTCCATCATGCGGCGCACTTCTCGGTTACGGCCTTCGGAAATGGTCACGCGGTACCAGCAATTAGAGCCTTCGCCGCCGCCATCTTCGATCGAGCCGAATTGGGCAGGACCATCGTCGAGCATCACGCCGTCGATCAACTTTTGCTTTTCATCCTTGCTCAAAGCGCCCAGGACGCGCACGGCGTATTCGCGCTCCAGACCAAAACGGGGGTGCATCAACTGGTTGGCCAACTCGCCAGAGCTGGTGAACAAGAGCAGGCCTTCGGTGTTCAGGTCCAAACGACCGACGGACTGCCATTTGCCATTCATCAGGCGCGGCAATTTACGGAACACCGAGGGACGGTTTTGGGGGTCGTCGTGGCTGACGATCTCGCCGGCTGGCTTGTGATAAGCGATCACACGCGCTGGCGGTGGATCGATGCGGATGCGCAAGGGCTTGCCATTGACTTTGATCTGGTCGCCGTACTGAACACGCTGGCCCACGTGGGCAGGCTCGTTGTTCACAGCCACGCGGCCTTCGGCGATCAGTTTTTCCATCTCCAGGCGTGAGCCCAGACCCGCTTGGGCCAAGACCTTGTGCAGCTTGGGCGAATCGGCCTCGGGGGCCAGCACGCGTTTGCCCAAATCGGCGGCGGCCTCTGGCGCCTCCTCTTCCTCGTCAAACTGACCCGACACCACGTCGGACAGCTCGATCGGTTTGTAGGTCGACTCACGGTCGAAAATGGCGCGAGGCTTGCGGCTGGCGCTGCGCTTGGCAGCTGGCTTGGACGAACGCTCGTCGTCTTGGGTATGGTCGGTCATGGATTTTCTTCGCCGTGCGAGGGTTGGGGAGTAGACGTGTCAGGCACGGCGGGAGGCGGCGCTGTTTCGAGCGCCAAAGATTCTTGCGGGTCGGACGACAGCGCTGGGAAAGCCTGAGGCACCGCCTGAACGGCGTCCTCCAAGGACAAAACGGCTTGCTCGGGCATGTCCTCGACCAACCCCGACAATGCGGCTACTGGGTTGTCCACTTGCGCCAACAAGGGCAACTGGTCCAAAGACGAAAGCCCCAGATCGTCCAAAAACTGGCGGGTGGTGGCATACAGGCCAGGTCGGCCCACCGTCTCGCGGTGACCAATGACTTCCACCCAACCGCGGTCTTCCAGCTGCTTGAGGATTTGCGAATTGATGGTCACGCCGCGGATGTCTTCCATGTCGCCACGGGTCACAGGCTGGCGGTAGGCAATGATGGCCAAGGTTTCGAGCGCTGCACGGGTGTACTTGGGCGGCTTTTCAGGGTGCAATCGATCCAAAAATTCGCGCATCTCGGGTCGGCTTTGAAAGCGCCAACCACTGGCCACGCAGACCAGTTCGAGTCCGCGTTGCGCCCAATCGAGTTGGAGGTCTTGCAGCATTTGCCGCAGGGTATCGGCCCCGAGTGCATCGTCAAAAAGAACGCGCATGTCGCGCAATGACAAAGGCTGGCCTGCCGTGAGCAGAGCCGTTTCCAGGACACGCTTGGCTTGCGCCGTATTCATGGTGTCAATCTTTCGGAAAAAAGACGCCTCACGGCGTCAGGGTACAGACATGGTGGCAGGGCCACCCCGATCTGAAGAGCCGCGTCCTGCTGACGGGCTCCATGAGACGACAAGAGGGTCAGTTTGACCGGTCAATCGCCTCGCGAGGGACCATTGTAACTGAGGCCCAATTCAGACACCGCCTGCGCCATGTCTTCGGGCAAGGGGATGCGCAGGTCGATCGCCTCGGCGGTGATGGGGTGCTCAAAGGCCAGATGCCAAGCGTGCAGCGCCTGCCTGGCCATGCCGCCCAATTTAACGCCGCCGTAAACCGCATCGGCCAACAATGGATGCCCTAAATGGGCCATGTGAACCCTGATTTGGTGGGTCCGCCCCGTGTGCAAAGTGCACTGCACCAGACACACACGGTCGGTTTGGTCTAGCACGTCGATGGTGGTTGCGGCCGTTTTGCCCGACTGGTAGCTCAGATCGACCACCGCCATGCGCAGGCGATTGGCCGGGTCGCGACCAATCGCCGCTTCGATGGTGTGGGGTGATGGGCCCGTCCAGGCCTTGTGGGCCAAGGCCAGATACTGCCGATGCACTTCACGGGCGGCAATTTTGTGCACCAGCGCGTCCATGGCCTGACGCGTTCTGGCCACCACCATCAAACCGCTGGTGTCCTTGTCCAAGCGGTGGACAATGCCTGCTCGGGGCACATCGGCCGCCGTCGGGTCCAAGGCCAGCAAGCCATTGAGCAAAGTGCCTTGCCAATTGCCGGGAGCCGGATGCACCACCAGGCCCGCGGGTTTGTGGATGACCCGCAGATGCGCGTCCTCGTAAACCACATCGATGGGCATGGCCTCGGGCACAAAGGCACGTGACTGGGGCGTCGCCCGCAAAGTGACCTGAACCGCATGGCCCAGACGCACTTTGGTGGAGGGCTTGGTGGTCACACGCCCGTCGACCAGCACATCGCCTTGTTCGATCAATTGCTGCAGGTAGTTGCGCGAGAACTCGGGCACCAATTGGGCCAAGGCGCGGTCCAAACGTTGGCCATGCAAAGTCACTGGCACTTGGCTCAGGCGCACTTCCTCTTCGGCGGTGTCCATGCCATGCAAAACATCGTCTTGCGCAAGGGCTTGCGCCGTCTGAATTTCGGGGGTGGTCGATATAATCAATTCGATTGAACAGTTCAAGGACGTCAGAGATGCAAAGCAACAGATTATCGATGGTTCCCGCCAGCTTGGTGTTGGCATTGGGCCTGATCGTGGCTGGTTGCTCCAACACCCCCAAAGACGTCACCGCAGGCTGGACCCCTGAAAAAATTTATGCCGAAGCACGAGAGAGCGCCGATTCGGGCGCTTGGGACAAAGCCATCGGCATGTTCGACAAGCTCGAAGGCCGCGCCGCCGGCACCGTGCTGGCGCAGCAAGCCCAGATCGACAAGGCCTACGCCCAGTACAAAACCGGCGACAAGGTTCAGGCCATTGCCACCTTGGACCGCTTCATCCGCTTGCACCCTTCCAGCCCTGCGGTCGACTATGCGATTTACCTCAAGGGCTTGGTCAACTTCAATGAAAACCTCGGCCTTTTCTCGTCGATCATCGATCAAGACTTGTCCGAGCGCGATCAAAAAGCGGCCAAGGACGCCTACGAAGCCTTTCGCGAACTGACGATCCGCTTTCCGGAATCGAAGTACACCCCCGAGGCTCGCCAGCGCATGACCTACATCGTCAACTCGCTGGCTTCCTACGAAGTGCATGTGGCCCGCTACTACGCCAGCCGTGGCGCGCATGTGGCGGCCATCAACCGTGCCCAACAAGCGATCTCCGATTACCCAGGCGTGCCGGCCAACGAAGAAGCGTTGTCCATCCTCATCAGCTCTTACGAAGCCATGGGCATGACAGACCTGCGCAAGGATGCGCAACGCGTGTTGGCAACCAATTACCCCCAATCGAAATTCTTGAAAGGCGAAAGCCTCAAGAAGTCGAAAAGCTGGTGGCGCTTTTGGTGAGATCGGCCACGGCGTCCATGAACGCCTGGTGATCGTTCAATCGGCGCATGGGCGGCAAGCCCCTGACCAAACGTCGCCCATAAGACATGCTGCTCAGGCGGCTGTCACACACCACCAAAATCCCATGGTCTGATTCCGATCGAATCAAACGCCCTGCCCCTTGCTTCAAGGTCACCGCCGCTTCAGGCAAGGCGTGATCGGCAAAGGCACTGCCGCCTTCGCGGGTGATGCGCTGGCTGCGCGCCTCAAACAAGGGATCGCCCGGTGGCGGAAACGGCAGCTTGTCGATCACCACCAGTTGCAAAGCCTCACCCGGAACGTCAAAGCCTTCCCAGAACGAGGCCGAGGCCACCAGCACGCAGCCTGCACGCCCTTCGCTGGCACCCTCTCTGAAACGCTCCATGAGCAAGCGCTTGGGGCTTTGCCCCTGCACCAGAACTTCAACCTGCGCGAAAGCGTCCAGCTGGGTTTGCAAATACTCCCCAATGCTGCGCATGGCGTTCAAGGTCGTGGTCAAGACCAAGGTTCGCCCCCCCAAGCTGCGCACAGCTTCGGCGGCCAACTGGGCCACATGGCGCACATGCGAGGGGTCGTTGGGTTTGGGGAAATGCTCGGGCACGTACAGCGCGGCCTGGGCTTCGTAATCAAATGGACTGCTCACCTGCATCACGCGGGCAGCGGTCAGGCCACAGGGCTCGGTGAACCAACGCAAACTGGCCTCATCACCCAAAGTGGCCGAGGTGAAGATCCAAGCTTTTTGCCCCACGCCTTCACCGGCCACAGAGCCTGAGGCCTCAGCCGCATCGCCAGCGCCCAAGAGTTCAGAGCCGCCATCCCGATCGATTGCATCCGGCAAGGACACGGTAGGCGCTTGTGTCAATTTCACAAAAGCCTGCGCGATGTCCAGCGGCGACTCCACCAAGCGCAGTTGGGCACTGACTTCCAGCCAACGAACTCCTTCCGGATTGGGCAGGTCTTGAAACTGGGCCGCACGCTGCAGGAATTCACGCGTGCGGTCCCCCAAGCGCTGAAAATCGGGGGCCAATTCACTGACCATGTCGAGACCATCGCGCAGCGCATCCAGCGCCTGCGTCAGCATCCGCATGGCCTGCGACCATTCATCGGGGTCCACGCCTTCGGGCAAGCTGTCGGTCCAGCGCAAGCGGACCGAACCCCGGTGCATGCCAGCGGCCAAGCGCAGATCGCGCGAAGCTTTTTCGAGCTGGCCGCTGAGCACCTGCCAGTCCACCAAACCCCGGGCCAATTGCAAACCGGTGGCCAGCACATCGCGCGCCAATTCCAGCAACTGCACAGTGGACAGTTGCTGGCCCAAGAAGTTCACGCCGATCTCGTTGAGCTGATGGGCTTCATCGAAGACGGTGACGCGCACCGTGGGCAACAATTCGGCCACGCCCGATTCGCGCACGGCGACATCGGCAAAGAACAAATGGTGGTTGATCACCACCACATCGGCAGCCATGGCCTCTTTGCGGGCCAAGTTCACGTGGCACGCTTTGTAGCGCGGGCAGCTCGAGCCCAGGCAGTTGTCGCGTGTAGACGTCACCAAGGGCCACAAAGATGAACGCTCGTCCAGTCCTGGCAGCTCAGCCATGTCGCCGGTGCGGGTCGATTGGGCCCAGGTTTCAATCTTGGCCAAGGCCCGCTGTGCACCGGGTTGCGCCGATTCGGGGCTGTGGCGCGCCTGCTCCATGCGGTGCAAGCACAGGTAATTGGATCGACCCTTGAGCAAGGCCACGCGTATGGGCAAACCCAACACATCCACCAGCCTGGGGATGTCTCGGGAAAACAGCTGGTCTTGCAAAGCCTTGGTGGCGGTGGAGATCAAAGCGCGTTGGCCACTGAGCAAGACCGGCACCAAATAGGCAAAGGTTTTGCCCACTCCCGTACCCGCCTCGACCACCAACTGGCCGCCCTCTTGCACGGTTTCGCTCACCGCCAAGGCCATGTCGGTCTGCCCCTCACGCGGTTGAAAACCAGGAATCGCCAGCGCCAAGGCGCCCTGTGAGGACAAGGTCTGCGCCACCTTTTGCGTGAGCAAACTCAAGCAGGCTCCTTGGGGTCCAACATGGCCTGCAGTTGCGCGATCTGATCGCGCAAAGCCAATCGGCGCTTTTTCAAACGGCGCAAACGCAACTCGTCCAGCGGCTGTGCCGCCAGTGCGGCCTGATCGATCAAGGCGTCCAGGTCCGCATGTTCCATTTGCCACTCGATCAACTGGCGTTGGGGTGAGTGCAAGTCGCGGGATGGGTCAAGCATCATGGCTTGTCAGCACCTTCGACTTGTTTGTTTTTCAAACGCTCATCGCGCTGTTCGGTGCGCCACTGGCGCTCTTGCGCATTGAGGGCCAGTTCTGCCTGACGGATCGGCTCGATGTCGGCACGGCGAATCCGACGGGCCGCGATGATGCAGTTGTTCACCATGAACTTTTGCCAGCACTCGCGCGTGCGCTCTTCAAATGCGTCCAAGATGATTTGCTTTTGCGCAGCCAATTCTGCGCGTGCCTGGTCGATCTTGGCCGGCACGTCGTCCGGGGTTTGAGCGCCGGCGCAAGCTGCCCAGCACAAGAGCAGAGCCATCGGCTTTTTCATGTGATGTGCGTATCGACAGTGCGGTGCTCCAGCGCCAAAAACTCGCTGGACTGCATCTCGTGCAAACGCGAAATCGTGCGCGGGAACTCGTGCGACATGGGGCCTTGCAGGTAAAGCGCTTCAGGTTCGACGGCAGCTGAAAGGATCAATTTGACGCGGCGGTCATAGAGCACATCGATCAGCCAGGTGAAGCGCCGTGCCTCGGAGGCCATGCTCACGGGCAGCTGCGGCACATTGCTCAGCAGCACCGTGTGAAACTGCGTGGCGATTTCAAGGTAATCGTTTTGCGAACGCGGTCCACCGCAAATGGCCATGAAATCAAACCAGACCACATCACCAGATCGGCGGCGTGACTGGATCTTGCGCGATTCGATGTGCAGCACCGGGTCTTCGTCGGGCCCTGTGGCCAGGCGGTTGAAGGCGTCCTGCATTTCAACGTCGGCCTGCTCGCCCAATGGGCAGTGGTAAAGCTTGACCATCTCCAGTGTGCGGCGGCGGTAGGCGGTGCCGTTGTCCACGTTGAGCACGTTCATGCGTTGGTTGAGCAAGGCAATCGCGGGCAAGATGCGATCACGGTGTAAACCGTTGGGATACAAGCCATCGGGCATGAAGTTGGACGTGGTGACAAAACCCACGCCGTTGTCAAAGAGGGCCACCAAGAGCCGGTGCAAGATCATCGCGTCAGTGATGTCGGCCACATGAAATTCGTCAAAGCAAATCAAGCGGTAACGCTTGGCCATCTTTTTGCCGAGCACATCCAAGGGGTTCACGGTGCCTTGCATGGCGGTCATTTCACGGTGCACTTCGCGCATGAACTCGTGAAAGTGCAAACGGGTTTTGCGCTGGATCGGCACCGCTTCGTAAAAGCAATCCATCAAGAAACTCTTGCCGCGCCCCACCCCGCCAAACATGTAAACCCCTTTGGGGATTTCAGGCCGGTTGATCAGCTTTTTCAGGGCATTGGAACGCTTGGCGCGGTAGGCTGCCCAGTCGTTGGCGCATTGCTCCAGCGCATCGATGGCACGCAACTGGGCCGGGTCGCTCTGAAAACCGCGTTTGCGGAGTTCTTCTTCGTAAACAGCACGAACAGACATGGGTGAATCGATCTTCGACGTCAAAAACGAAACCCGGGGCCAGCCCGGGTTTTTGGGATGCAAGAACTTTAACCCAACTCGCTGCCGACCGCAGTCGGCAGCAGGTCATGGGCTTAGAAGTTCAGGGTGCGCTTGTCCACCGCCAACGCAGCTTCCTTGGTCGCTTCGCTCAGGCTGGGGTGAGCGTGGCAAATGCGGGCGATGTCTTCGGCGCTGGCGCGGAATTCCATGGCCACCACGGCTTCAGAGATCAACTCGGACACCTGTGGGCCCACCATGTGCACGCCCAAGATTTCGTCGGTCGTGGCATCGGCCAAGAACTTCACCATGCCGGTGGTGTCGCCCAAAGCGCGTGCACGGCCGTTCGCGAGGAACGGGAATGTGCCGGCTTTGTACGCCACGCCGTCGGCCTTGAGTTGCTGCTCTGTGCGGCCCACCCAAGCGATTTCGGGGCTGGTGTAGATGACCCAAGGGATGGTGTTGAAGTTGACGTGACCATGTTGGCCGGCGATACGCTCGGCCACGGCAACGCCCTCTTCTTCGGCTTTGTGCGCGAGCATCGGGCCACGCACCACGTCACCCACCGCCCACACGCCGGGCAGATTGGTTTTGCAGTCGCCGTCCACCACAATGGCGCCGCGCTCGTCCAGCTGCAAGCCCACGGCTTCGGCATTCAGGCCGATGGTGTTGGGCACGCGGCCAATCGACACGATCAGCTTGTCAGCATCGAGCACAATGGCTTCGCCTTTGGCGTTGGTGTAGTTGACGGTGACGCCCTTCTTGCCGTTGACGATCTCGCCGACTTTCACGCCGAGTTCGATCTTGAGGCCTTGCTTGTCGAATGCTTTCTTGGCTTCTTTGGCGATTTGTTCGTCCACAGCGCCGAGGAATGTGGGCAGGCCTTCGAGGATGGTCACGTCAGCGCCGAGACGTCGCCAGACAGATCCCATCTCCAAACCGATCACGCCTGAGCCGATCAAGGCCAGCTTCTTGGGCACAGCGCCCACGCGCAAAGCGCCGTCATTGGACAACACGTTGACTTCATCAAACGGTGTCCCTGGCAAAGCACGGGCGTTGGAACCTGTGGCGATGATGACTTGCTTGGCCGTGATGGCTTCTTCGGTTTTGCCGGCCACGTGGATGGTGTAACCGCCTTCGGCTTGGCCAGCAAAGCTGCCGCGACCGTGGAAGAACGTGACCTTGTTTTTCTTGAACAGGTACAAGATGCCATCGTTGTTTTGCTTCACAACGTTGTCCTTGCGGGCAATCATCTTGGCCACGTCCATCTTCACATCTTTGGCCGTGATGCCGTGTTCTGCAAAGTGGTGGTTGGCATGCTCAAAGTGCTCGCTGGACTGCAGCAAAGCCTTGGAGGGGATGCAACCCACGTTGGTGCAGGTGCCGCCAGGGGCTGGTCCACCGGCTGCGTTTTTCCATTCGTCGATGCAAGCGACTTGGAAACCGAGTTGTGCAGCGCGAATCGCTGCGATGTAGCCACCGGGGCCACCGCCGATGACGACGACGTCGAATTGTTTAGACATAATTTTCTTCTCTTAAATTTTGGACAACACAGTTGGCGCAATGATTCGATGCATAGGTTTTACAAAAAACATATACAGATGGCCCAACCAATTTTTGACGTGAACAACAGTTGACACCACGACACGCGTGCCATGATCAGACTTAAAAAGCGACAAGCGAACATCTAGGTGCTTGTCGATTTCGCCCATGATCACTTCATTTTCAGAAATTGCATAGACCGTAAAAATTCCAACGCGATCCCCGACTTGGTAATCATGCGCCCTTTTGGAAAAGTCAAAGGAAGACAAATCTCCGGCGTGTTTAAGTCCTAAACGGGCAACAACTGCATTGCGCAAGGCCATCGATTGATTTACCCAACGAGGCGTTTTTTGCACCGTGTCTAACCAGATAGCCAAGGCACTGCGTTCAGCTTGTGGATTTTCGACTTCATACGCATCGAAAAAACTAGCGTTGTGCAGACTCGGCTGCAAAACACTTTGCTCTGGCACACAAGCCAAACGCGGTTTCATGGCTGGCTTAGATGTCGAACAGCAAGCGGGCTGGATCTTCCAGCGCTTCCTTCATCGCCACCAAGCCCAAGACAGCTTCACGGCCGTCGATGATGCGGTGGTCGTAGGACATGGCGAAGTAGTTCATGGGGCGAACCACCACTTGGCCGTTTTCCACCATGGCGCGGTCTTTGGTCGCGTGCACGCCCAAAATCGCGGATTGTGGTGGATTGATGATGGGGGTAGACATCATCGAGCCGAAAGTGCCGCCGTTGGAGATGGAGAAGGTACCGCCGGTCATCTCTTCGATGCCCAGCTTGCCGTCACGGGCCTTCACGCCAAATTCAGCGATCTTCTTCTCGATGTCGGCAAAGCTCATCTGGTCGGCGTTGCGCAGGATAGGCACCACCAAACCGCGTGGCGAGCCCACCGCGATACCGATGTCGAAGTAGCCGTGGTACACGATGTCGTTGCCGTCCACCGAGGCGTTGAGCACCGGGAATTTCTTCAGGGCGTGCACAGCAGCTTTGACGAAGAAGCTCATGAAGCCCAGCTTGACGCCATGCTCCTTCTCGAAACGCTCTTGCATGCGCTTGCGCATGTCCATGACCGGGGCCATGTTGATTTCGTTGAAGGTGGTCAAGATGGCGTTGGTCGATTGCGACTGCAACAGACGCTCGGCCACACGGGCGCGCAGACGGGTCATGGGCACGCGCTGCTCTGGACGATCGCCCAGGTTCACGGCAGGTGCAGCCACTTGAGCCAGGGTTTTGGTGGGCACGCCTGTGGGGATCACAGCGGCAGTGGACTTGACGCCACCGGCCACAGCGGACAACACATCACCTTTGGTGACGCGGCCGTCTTTGCCCGAACCAGCGACCGAGCCAGCGGCCAAGTTGTTGTCGGCCATCAGCTTGGCCGCAGCAGGCATGGCCACACCGACCATGTTGCCACCGGTGGCAGCAGCGGCCACAGGGGCTGCGGCTGGTGCCGCAGCAGGTGCAGCGGCGGCAGGGGCAGCAGCAGCGCCGGCCTTGCCTTCGGTGTCGATGCGAGCGATCAATTGCTCAGCGGCCACGGTGCCGCCATCGGCCACGATGATTTCGGAAATCACGCCAGCAGCAGGTGCGGGCACTTCGAGCACGACCTTGTCGGTCTCGATTTCGATCAGGATTTCGTCAGCGGCGACGGCTTCGCCGACTTTCTTTTTCCACTGCAGCATGGTGGCTTCGGCCACGGACTCGGAGAGTTGAGGAACTTTGACTTCTACGATTGCCATTTTGAATTCTCTTTAAACAGTTAAGCGAGCTTGTTCTTGTTCGATCACTTGGTCAGCACGAAGCCCTTGAGCTTCGAGAAGGCCGCTTCGATCAGTGCTTTTTGCTGGTCCTGGTGCAGGTGCGAATAACCCACCGCTGGCGATGCGGACGCTGCGCGACCGGCATAACCGAGCTTTTGACCATCGAGCATGTTCTCGTGGATGTTGTGCTGAATGAAGAACCAGGCACCCTGGTTTTGTGGCTCGTCCTGGCACCACACGATGTCGGTGGCGTTGGGGTACTTCTTGATCTCGGCTGCGAAGGCCTTGTGTGGGAAGGGGTAGAGCTGTTCGACACGGATGATCGCGACGTCGTCAGCACCCTTGGCTTCGCGGTTCTTGACCAAGTCGTAATAGACCTTGCCCGAGCAAGCGATCACGCGCTTGACCTTGTCGGCCTTGATGTCCTTGGTTTCGCCAATGACGGTCTGGAAACTGCCTTTGGTGAATTCGGACACGGGCGATGTGGCGTCCTTGTTGCGCAAGAGCGACTTGGGCGTGAAGATGACCAGCGGCTTGCGCAGGTCACGCACCATTTGGCGACGCAACACGTGGAAGATCTGGCTGGCCGTGGTCGGCTGCACGATCTGCATGTTGGTGTCAGCGGCCAGCTGCATGAAGCGTTCCACGCGGGCCGAGCTGTGCTCTGGGCCTTGGCCTTCGTAGCCGTGCGGCAGCATCAAGGTCAGACCGTTGACACGGCCCCACTTGACTTCGCCAGAGGCGATGAACTGGTCAATCACAACTTGGGCACCGTTGGCGAAGTCGCCGAACTGAGCTTCCCAGATCACCAAGGTGTTGGGGTCGTTGGAGGCATAGCCGTATTCAAAGCCAAGCACGGCTTCTTCGGACAAGATCGAGTCGATGACGACGAACGGGGCCTGCTTGTCGGAGACGTTTTGCAAGGCCACGTAGGTGCCGGTGTCCCACTTCTCACGCTTTTGATCGTGGATCACGGCGTGACGGTGTGTGAAGGTGCCACGGCCGCAGTCTTCGCCGGACAAACGCACGGGGTAGCCGCTGGCCACCAAGGAGGCGAAAGCCATGTGCTCGCCCATGCCCCAATCCACCGGTGCCTCGCCTCGGCCCATGGCAGCGCGGTCGTCGTAGACCTTCTTGACCAATTGGTGCGGGGTGACGGATTCGGGGATGGTGGTGATCTTCTCGGCCAAACGTTTCCAGTCGGCCAATGGGATAGATGTGTCGCCAGCATCGGTCCACTTCTTGCCCATGAAGGGCGCCCAGTCCACCGTGAACTTGGTCTTGAAGTTGGAGAGCACAGGCTCAGAAGTGTTCTTACCAGCGTCCAGAGCGGCGCGGTAAGCCTTGGCCATGTCGTCACCGATGGTTTCACCCAAGCCTTGTGCAGACAACTTGTCAGCAAACAGCTTGCGTGTGCCAGGGTGAGATGCGATTTTCTTGTACATCAAAGGCTGGGTCAGCGCAGGCGTGTCCTGCTCGTTGTGACCCAACTTGCGGAAGCAGACCACATCCAGCACCACGTCCTTCTTGAACGTCATGCGGTACTCGAGGGCCAGCTGGGTGGCCAACACGACGGATTCTGGATCGTCACCGTTGACGTGCAGCACCGGTGCTTCGACCATCTTGACGATGTCGGTACAGAACACGCTGGAGCGCATGTCGCGCGGGTCAGAGGTCGTGAAGCCGATCTGGTTGTTGATGATGATGTGGACCGTGCCGCCTGTGGAGTAACCACGGGTCTGGGCCAGGGCCAAAGTTTCTTGGTTGACACCTTGACCGCCAAAAGCGGAGTCACCGTGCACCAGCACGGGCAGCACTTGCTGGCCCAGCGGGTCGTTGCGGCGGTCCATGCGGGCGCGCACAGAGCCTTCCACCACGGGGTTCACGATTTCCAGGTGCGAAGGGTTAAAAGCCAAAGACAGGTGAACAGGGCCACCGGCGGTGTTCACGTCGGAGCTGAATCCTTGGTGGTATTTCACGTCACCGGCGGGCAGGTCTTCGGGGGCGGTGTGGTCAAACTCGGCGAACAAATCCGCAGGCAGTTTGCCCATGGTGTTGACCAAGACGTTCAGGCGGCCGCGGTGGGCCATGCCGATCACGACTTCTTGCACGCCCTTGGCGCCTGCTTGCTGGATCAGTTCGTCCATCGCAGCAATGAAGCTTTCGCCACCTTCGAGCGAGAAGCGCTTTTGGCCCACGTATTTGGTGTGCAAATAGCGCTCCAAGCCTTCGGCTGCGGTCAAGCGATCGAGGATCTGCTTTTTCTTTTCACCGCCAAAGTTGGGCTTGCTGCGGATGCTTTCCAGCTTTTGCTGCCACCAGCGCTTTTCAGCCTGCTCGGTGGTGTACATGTACTCGGCGCCCAAAGTGCCGCAATAAGTCTCGCGCAGCGCGTTGAGCAGCTCGCGCAAGGACATGTTGTTCTTGCCAAAGAAAGTGTTGCTGGTGTCGAACACGGTTTCTTGGTCGGCATCGGTGAAGCCGTAGAACGCGGGATCGAGGTCAGGGATATTGGGGCGCTCGGTGCGCTTCAAGGGGTCCAGATCGGCCCAGCGCTGACCGACGTTGCGGTAAGCGGCGATCAATTGCTGAACGGCGGTGCGCTTGCGGCCCATCTCGACGTTTTCGCTGGCCATGACGACTTTGGTTCCGCCCGCTTTGGCGCGCTCTGCAAAAGCGTTGATGACGGGCATGTGCGGCACATCTTTGGCATTGGAGCCATCGACGGCGGGGACATGCTGGAGGGCGTCGAAATATTCGCGCCAGGAGTCGGGCACGCTGCCTGGATTGGCCAGGTAGTTCTCATACATCTCTTCGACGTATGGGCCGTTACCTCCGAAAAGGTGGGTGTTGCCTGAATAGGCAGCGTAGACGGAATTTGTCTCGCTCATTTTTCGCTGACCTCCGTTCCCCTCTGGGAAACATAAGTTGGTTGAGTTTTACCTTCCGCGACACGGCTTGACCGGTTGGCGGATGCGACTGTGGCTAGGGAAGGGCCTGAGTAACCGTCGCATTGTGCCATGGCTTGGCCGATGTCAAACTTACAGCTTAAAGCTGTCCTCACAAAAAAAGGCCCCGCAATGCGAGGCCTCTTTCCATCAAGCTTTGATCAGATCGACGATCTGCTGCAAGGCAGCGGGATCGTCCATCGTGGTCAGATCGCCAGGATCGCGGCCTTCGGCCACGGCCTGCATCGCACGGCGCAGCAGTTTGCCGCTGCGCGTCTTGGGCAAAGCCGACACGAAAAATACCCGCGATGGACGGGCCACAGCCCCCAGCTGTGAGTCCACCACTTTCATGACTTCAGCCTCCAAAGCCTTGCGCGCGGTATCGCTGGTCAAGCCCGAAGCGTCTTTGGCGATGGCAAAAGCCATGGCCACTTGGCCTTTGAGCTGATCGGCCACACCGACCACGGCCACTTCGGCCACGTTGGGGTGGCTGGAGATGCTTTCTTCGATCTCGCGGGTGCCCAGGCGGTGACCGGCGACGTTGATCACGTCATCGGTGCGGCCCAAGATGAAA
>NKIO01000125.1 GCA_002255935.1 Comamonadaceae bacterium PBBC2 | reverse complement strand
TTTGCATCGCAGGGCTTTTGGACTTGATCGTTTCGACCTCGCGCCCCTGACGCACCAATTGATTGATGGTTGGCATTTTAAAAAAACGTCCCTAAACGTTTGGATTAGACAGAAGAAACTTCTCCGCCCCAAAAGCGGAAAAGCCCACCAGTATAACCGCCTGGCGGGCTTGTGGCAAGTTATCCACAGTTGCGCATCGTCAGATGCGACTTGAACTCATTTGATCCAAAGGCGCAAAGCGTCCCAGGCCCGCCCCAAAACACCGGCTTGTTCAACCTCATCCAGGGCGAACAAAGGCACATCCAGCAGCGGCTGATCGCCTCGCAAGACCTTCAAAGTGCCCACGGCCTGGCCTTTGGCAAAAGGGGCCACCAAGGGGTCCGGACGGACCAGCTGGGTTTTGAGTTGGGACGCACTGCCAGCCGGCACGGCCACCACCAGGGGCGCAAAAGCACCCAGCTTGAGCACATTGGCCCGCCCTTTCCAGACATCCGGCGTGGCCACCGCCTGGTTGGCATCGAACAGTTTGACCGCATCAAAGGCGGTGTAGCCCCAATTGAGCAGCTTCTGACTTTCATTGGCACGGGCATTTTCACTGTCGGCCCCCACCACGATCGACAGCAAGCGGCGTGCCCCCACGTTCGGGAAGTCGCGCTTGGCCGAGGCGACCAGGCCATAACCAGCAGCCTGGGTATGGCCTGTGACGAGTCCGTCGACCGTGGGATCGCGGAACAAAAGCAAGTTGCGGTTGGACTCGTTGGCCGCAGGTGTGCCGGGGTAACGGTACTTTTTAATGGCGTAGTACGGCACATATTCCGGAAAGTCGCGCATCAGGCGATTGGCCAAAATGCTCAAGTCCCGCACCGAGGTGATGTGGCCTGGTGCCGCCTGTCCCTCGGGGTTGATGTAGCGTGTTTGCTTCATGCCCAGCACTTTGGCTTGGTCGTTCATCATTTGCACGAAACGCTCTGCACTGCCGCCCACACCCTCGGCCAGGGCCATGGTGGCGTCGTTGCCGGACTGCACGACCATGCCTTTGACCAAGTCTTCCACAGGCACTTTCATCTTGGGGTCGATGAACATGCGCGAGCCGGGCATTTTCCAGGCACGCTCGGACACGGGCAAAGTCTGTTTGAGGCTGATTTTTCCGGTCCTGAGCGCATCAAATACCAGATAGGCCGTCATCAGCTTCGTCAAAGAAGCGGGCTCGACCGCTGTATCAGGGTCTTTGGCCGCCAGCACCTGGTTGGCGGTGACATCCAGCAGCAAATAGGCCTTGGCCGCCACTTCAGGGGCTTGGGGCATCTGGGCCTGCGCTGCAAGTGAAGCGACGCAGTAAGCCAAAGCCAACAATGTTTGAATCAATCGTTTCATGGTTTTCGTATTGCCCCCTGAAAAGGCCCGCTCAAAGATCAAGCCCTCAGGCCTGAAGGTGGCGCACCACCAATGACTTCAACAATGGCAATTGGCCGTGGAAGAAATGTTCGACCCCGGGAATCACGGTGACCGGCAAGGTTTGGGGTCTTGCCCAGTCCATCACGCTCGCCAGCGCCACGGTGTCGTCCTGCTCCCCGTGGATGACCAAGGTGCGCTCGTGCAAATCGGGCGCCACGGGTGCCACAGCAAAGCGCGAAGCCGCCGTTCCCACCAGCACCAGCTTGTCCAGAGGACGCTGAGCATGCAAAGCTTGCGCCACATGGCTGGTCACGAACGCACCAAAAGAGAAACCCGCCAAAGCCAGCGGCCCCTCGGGGGCCACTTGGGCAACCACCGACAGCATGTCCTGTGCTTCACCGCGTCCTTCGTCGTAGGTGCCGGCGCTGGCGCCCACACCCCTGAAATTGAAACGCACCGCTTGCCAGCCGCATTGCACAAAAGCGCGGGCCAAGGTCTGAACCACTTTGTTTTGCATGGTGCCGCCAAACAGGGGGTGCGGGTGTGCGATCACCACCGTGCCGCGCATAGAACCCTCGGGGGGCACATCGCGCAAGGCCTCCAGCACGCCTGCGCTGCCTTGCAGGGCAAGAGCTTGTGTGGCCGAATTCATCAGCGGCCCAAATGCTCTGGGGTCACCAGACGCTCAACGACCTGGCCGTTTTTCAAATGCGTCTCGACAATTTCTTCGATGTCAGCGTTGTCCACATAGCTGTACCAAACGCCCTCGGGGTACACCACCGCGACGGGTCCGCCCGCACAGCGGTCCAAGCAACCCGCCTTGTTGACACGCACTTGACCAGGGCCAGCCAGGCCCAGTTCTTTGACGCGGTTTTTGCAATGGTCAAACGCCGCTTGGGCGTTGTGCTTGGCACAGCAGGCTTCGCCGTTTTTCCGCTCGTTGAGGCAAAAAAAGATGTGGCGTTTGAAGTAAGGGGATGGGTTGTCAGAGCTCATCGCTGAATTTTAGGCGCGTGACCGCTCAAACGGACGCGGCAGAGGCTGAAGAAGACAGACGGCGCACCAGGTACAGCAACGCTGCATAAGGCCACAACCAGCCCAGCCACTGGATCAAGCCATGAAAACGGATGAAGCGCCCTTGCTCCCAAGTTTGCAATGTCATCGCGAAATAAGCGTCG
>NKIO01000124.1 GCA_002255935.1 Comamonadaceae bacterium PBBC2 | reverse complement strand
CGACCAGGTGGTCGGGCGGCAGGCCGCCGGCGCTTTCCCCCACGCTCATGCTGCCGCGCGCGGCGTGGAAGCGCATGCCAATGGCGTGCGCGGCTTCGATGCTGTCGTCCAGCCGCACGCCGTTGGGGTAGATGTAGAGGTGGTCACTGCTGGTGGTGCAGCCGCTCAACAACAGCTCGGCCATGGCCACCTGGCCTGAGACCCGCACCATCTCGGGCGTCAGGCCCACCCAGATAGGGTAGAGGCCTTGGAGCCAAGAAAACAGCTCGGCGTTTTGCACTGACGGAATCGCCCGCGTGAGCGACTGGTACATGTGGTGGTGGGTGTTGATCAGACCCGGCACCACCACATGGCGGCGGGCGTCGATGACTTCGTCCACTTGCGTGAGTAGTTCGTCGATGTTCTCGGTCGCGGGGATGATGCGCTCAATGCGGCCGTCGCGGATCAAGAGCGAGGCACCTTGCAGTTCGGTGTTGGCATCGTCCATGGTGGCGATGCAACGGGCGCGGTGGATGAGCAGTGTGGTCATGGACTTGTCCTGGTCTAGGGGTGAAACAAGTCGCGGCCGAATCCCCTGTCCCCCAAGTGCAGGGGGAGGGCGAGCACCACGTTGCCGCGCGTCCCGGGCTGTGCAGTGGGTCAGATTTTAAGCAGTCGTCGCGCCTCGGTCACCGCGGCTTCGGTCGTGATGTTGAAAAGTCTGTATAGCTCATCGGCAGGGCCTGAGGCGCCAAAACCAATCATGCCCACAAAGCCGCCGTTCAAGCCCAAATATGCGTCCCAACCCTGGCGAACAGCCGCCTCAATGCCGATGCGAACGCCCGTGCCCAACACACGGCGTTGGTAGGCTGCGTCTTGCACATTGAACAATTCCCAGCAAGGCATGGACACCACCGCCGTGCCCACACCCTCAGCTTCGAGCTGCTCACGAGCTTGCACCGCCAACAACACCTCAGAGCCCGTGGCCAGCAAGGTCACTTGGCGTGGGCCGCAGGCCGCTTCGTGCAACACATAAGCGCCCCGGCGCGTGAGGTTGTCGGTGGTGTGTGTGTGACGCACCAAGGGCAAGGACTGGCGAGCAAAGACCAGGCTGACGGGGCCGGCTTGATTCTCCAAAGCCAGTTCCCAACACTCGGCGGCTTCCACCGCATCTGCCGGGCGCATGACCCACATATTGGGCATGGCGCGCAGCGAGGCGATGATTTCCACCGGTTGGTGCGTGGGGCCATTGCGGCCAATGCCAATCGAGTCGTGACTGAACACAAACTTCACCGGCAAGCCCATGAGGGCGGCCATGCGCATGGCGGGGCGTTCGTAGTCGGCAAAAGCGAGGTAGGTGACCGACAGCGGAATGACACCCCCGTGTGCCGCCATGCCGTTGGCCATCGAGCCCATCACATGCTCACGCACGCCGCAGTGCACATACGTGCCTGAACGGTCTTTGGCGTTGAAAGCGGTCAAGCCACGCTTGTGGCTGGTGGGCGCCTCGAGGTCGGCGCAGCCCACCATGCGCTCTGGGAGCATGGGGGTGAGCAGGTCGTTGATTTCAGCGGAGATGAAAATGCCGCTGGGCGCGGGCGGCGCTTGCAAGGCTTGGTGTTTGTAGTCCATCAGCACTTGTTGCCAGTGCTCGGGTAATTTGCCATGCATGACCCGCTCAAATTCGGCGCGATCAGCTGCGGGCAGGTCGGCCACGCGGTCTTGCCAAGCTTGGTATTCGTCCGCGCTGCGTTGGCCAGCGGTGCGCCAGGCCTGTTGCACATCGGCGGGGACCTCAAAAGGGCCGTGGGTCCATCCCAGCAGCTCGCGTGCAGCGTGAGCGTCTTCTTCAAACAAACGGCCACTGTGGCCGCCGCGTTGGCCTTGAAGCCTGGCAATGCCTCTGGCAATCACGGTGCGACAAGCCAGCATGGAGGGGCGTGGGTCTGTGCGTGCAGCGTCCAAAGCAGCAGACACAGCGTCGATGTCATGGCCGTCGAGTTCCACCACATGCCATCCCGCTACGCGAAAACGCTCGGCCACGTTTTCACTGATCGACAGCTCGGTGCTGCCATCGTCGGTGATTTGGTTGTCGTCCCACAGCAACACCAGCTTGCCCAATTGCAAGTGTCCCGCCAGTGAAATCATCTCTTGACCGACACCTTCTTGCAGGCAACCGTCGCCCACAAACGCGTAGGTGAAGTGGTTGACCAAGTCCTTGCCAAAGCGGGCGTTCAAGTACGCCTCGGCCACGGCCATGCCAAAGGCGTTGGCAATGCCTTGGCCCAGTGGGCCAGTGGTGACTTCAATGCCGTTGGGCCTGTCATGCGGACGCTCGGGGTGGCCTTCGCACACCGAGCCCAACACGCGAAAGCGCTTTAGTTCTTCAATCGGAAACGCTGGATAGCCCGTCAAATGGAGCAGCGCATACAAGATCATGGAGCCATGTCCGTTGGACAGCACCACGCGGTCGCGGTCAAACCAGCCTGCGTCTTGCGGGTTGAACTTGAGGTGGCGCGTGTACAGCGCGGTGGCGATCTCCGCCATGCCCAGCGGCACGCCTTGGTGGCCTTCCTGGGCTTTGACGATGGCGTCAATC
>NKIO01000034.1 GCA_002255935.1 Comamonadaceae bacterium PBBC2 | reverse complement strand
CGAGGATCGGGATTCCCGCCACCACTGAACAATTCCGAGGACTTTTCATGTCTCTGTTTTCTGCCGTCGAAATGGCCCCCCGCGACCCGATCCTGGGTCTGAACGAGCAATACAACGCCGACACCAACCCCAACAAGGTCAACTTGGGCGTGGGTGTGTATTTCGACGACAACGGCAAACTGCCCCTGCTGCAGTGTGTGCAAGCCGCCGAAAAAACCATGATGGCCACCCCTTCGGCCCGTGGTTACCTGCCGATTGACGGCATCGTGGCCTACGACAACGCGGTCAAGGCCTTGGTGTTTGGTGCCGACTCCGACGTGGTCCAGTCGGGCCGTGTCTCCACCGTGCAAGCCATTGGCGGCACCGGCGGCCTGAAAATCGGCGCCGACTTCCTGAAGAAAGTCAGCCCCAACGCCAAGGTGATGATCTCCGACCCCAGCTGGGAGAACCACCGCGCCATCTTCGTGAACGCCGGTTTTGAAGTCGAGAGCTACGCCTACTACGAAGCGGCCAAGCGCGGCGTGAACTTCGAAGGCATGCTGGCCAGCCTGAACGCGGCCGCTGCAGGCACCATCGTGGTGTTGCACGCTTGCTGCCACAACCCCACCGGCTACGACATCACCGACGCCCAGTGGGACCAGGTCATTGCCACCGTCAAGGCCAAGGGCCTGACGGCTTTCCTGGACATGGCTTACCAAGGCTTTGGCCACGGCATCGCCGAAGACGGCGCCGTGATCGGCAAGTTCGTGGCCGCAGGCCTGAACATCTTCGTGTCCACTTCTTTTTCCAAGAGCTTCAGCCTGTACGGCGAGCGCGTGGGCGCCCTGTCGGTGGTGGCCTCTGACAAGGAAGAAGCGGCCCGCGTGCTGTCGCAACTGAAAATCGCGATCCGCACCAACTATTCCAACCCGCCCATCCACGGTGGTGCGGTGGTGGCGGCTGTGCTGAACAACCCCGAGCTGCGCGCCCAGTGGGAAAGCGAACTGGCCGAAATGCGTGTGCGCATCAAAGCCATGCGCCAAAAACTGGTCGACGGCCTCAAGGCCGCAGGTGTGCAGCAAGACATGGGCTTCATCACCAGCCAGATCGGCATGTTCAGCTACTCAGGCCTGACCAAAGACCAAATGGTGCGCCTGCGCAGCGAGTTTGGTGTGTACGGCACCGACACTGGCCGCATGTGCGTGGCAGCGCTCAACAGCAAGAACATCGACTACGTCTGCCAAGCCATCGCCAAAGTGGTTTAAAAGCCGTCGAAACCCGCTTCAAAACCGCCCTCGTGGCGGTTTTTTCATGGGGTCACTCACATGACACGTGATTAGGGTCAACTCTCGAAAATTTTCGAGCCAAGTCCTGTAGGATTGCTGCACCGCACCATATTTGGTCACGTCACCAGGGAAATCGCCACATGCTTTACCAGATCTTCGAAACACAGCGCTCGATCATGGAACCTTTTTCCGATCTCGCGCAGGCCGCAGCCAAGCTCTACAGCAACCCGCTGAGCCCCATTTCGCAGACCCCATTGGCGCAACGCGTCTCTGCCGCGTATGCCCTGATGCACCGCCTGGGCAAAGACTACGAGAAACCCGAATTCGGCATCCAAACCGTCAAGGTCAACAACACCGACGTGGCCATCCACGAGCGCATCGAGATCAACAAGCCCTTTTGCGAACTGCGCCGCTTCAAGCGTTTCTCGGACGATCCCGCCACCCTGACCCAGCTCAAGGCCCAGCCTGCCGTGCTGATCGTGGCGCCGCTGTCGGGCCACTACGCCACTTTGCTGCGTGACACCGTCAAGACCATGTTGCAGGACCACAAGGTCTACATCACCGACTGGAAGAATGCCCGCTTGGTGCCCATGTCCGAAGGTGAATTCCACCTGGACGACTACATCAACTACGTGCAGGAATTCATCCGCCACCTGCAGTCCATCTATGGCAACTGCCACATCGTGAGCGTTTGCCAGCCCACCGTGCCGGTGATGGCCGCCGTGTCGCTGATGGCCAGCCGTGGCGAAAAGACCCCGCTGACCATGACCATGATGGGCGGCCCGATCGATGCACGCAAGTCGCCCACCTCGGTGAACAACTTGGCCACCAACAAGAGCTTTGAGTGGTTCGAGAACAACGTGATCTACCGCGTGCCAGCGAACTTCCCTGGTGCTGGTCGCCGCGTGTACCCTGGCTTCTTGCAATACACCGGCTTTGTGGCGATGAACCCCGACCGCCATGCCAACAGCCACTACGATTACTTCAAAGACCTGATCAAGGGTGACGACGCCAGCGCCGAAGCCCACCGCAAGTTCTATGACGAGTACAACGCGGTGCTCGACATGGACGCCGATTACTACCTGGAGACCATCCAGACCGTGTTCCAGGACTTCAAACTGGTCAACGGCACTTGGGACGTCAAGGGCGTGGATGGCAAAGTCGAACGCGTGCGCCCACAAGACATCAAAGGCACCGCCTTGATGACCGTGGAAGGCGAGTTGGACGACATCTCCGGTTCAGGTCAAACCCGCGCGGCACAAGACATGTGCACCGGCGTGTCGGACAAAGACCGCCTGCACCTGGAAGTGCCCGGCGCAGGCCACTACGGTATTTTCAGCGGCAGCCGCTGGCGCAAGATTGTGTACCCGCAAGTGGTGCAGTTCATCCAGAGCCATGCAGCTGCCGTGGCCAAAGCACCCTCGGCCCCAGCCACGGTCGCGCCTGCCAAGGCAGCAGTCGTTAAGGCCGTTGCCGTTCAAGCTGCACCCGCTAAGACCGCACCCGTTGCCGCACCGGTTAAAGCCGCACCCGTGAAAGCCGCAACGGCCAAGACAACGCCTGTCAAAGCCAAGGCCGTTGCCAAGCCGGTGAAGGCGCCCGCCAAAGTGGTCGCGCAGCCCGAAGTCAAAGTGGCGGCCAAGCCTGTTGCGAAAAAAGCTGCGCCTGCGCAAGCCAAGGCGCCGGCAAAGCCAGCCGCCAAGGCCAGTGCGCCCGTCAAAACCACCTGGGTTGAAGCCCAGAAAAAAGCCTGAGGCCCATGCCCGCTTTGCCAGAAACAGCGCCTGTGACCCAGGCGCTTTTTCAATGCCTGAACGATGCACTGCCGCAAACGCAGTGCACGCGCTGCGGCTACCCCGACTGCGCCAGCTACGCCATGGCCATGGCCCGGGGTGAAGCGGCCATCAACCAATGCCCGCCAGGCGGCCAAGCTGGCATCGAGCGCTTGGCGGCGCTGACCGGCCAAGCCGCCCTGCCCCTGAACCCCGAGCACGGCGTAGAAGGCCCACGCCACATGGCCATCATCGACGAGGCTTGGTGCATCGGCTGCACCTTGTGCATCAAGGCCTGCCCCACCGATGCCATCCTGGGGGCCAACAAACTCATGCACACCGTGATCGAGCCCTGGTGCACCGGCTGCGAGTTGTGCATCCCGGTGTGCCCTGTCGACTGCATCCAACTCGAAAACGCAACGGGCGACAACACCGGCTGGGCTGCTTGGTCAGCCGAACAAGCGGGCACCGCACGCCAGCGATTTGAATCGCGCAAAAAACGCTTGGTGCGCGAAGAGCAAGCGCATCAACAGCAGCTCCAAGCGAAAGCCGAGCACAAACTGGCCGATTTGGCAGCGCACACCCACGGCACAGAAAACGCCCCCGAGGTGGACCGCAAACGCGCCATCATCGAAGCGGCATTGGCCAAAGCAAAAGCCCGCCAGACCGGGGTCTGACGGGCTTTTGGGCAGAAATGTCGGCGTTGAAGCTCCGACCTGCGAGGACCCAGTCATGGGCATGGGCAGGTCGGCGGCTTCAGACCCTGTAGGTCGGACCTTCAGGTCCGACAAAGATCAATGCGCGTTGGCCGCCAAAGCCGCAAAGGCCTTGACCACTTCGGCCGGTGCCTGCACCAACTCGATCAACACGCCTTCGCCACCGATGGGGAACTCTTCGTTCGCCTTGGGGTGCAAAAACGTGATGTCAAAACCGGCCGCACCCTTGCGGATGCCGCCTGGCGCAAAGCGCACGCCTTGCGCTGTGAGCCAGTCGACGGCGACCGGCAGATCGTCGATCCACAAGCCGATGTGGTTCAGTGGCGTGGTGTGCACAGCAGGCTTTTTCTCGGGGTCCAGCGGCTGCATCAAATCGACTTCGACCTTGAAAGGGCCAGTGCCGATCGCGCAGATGTCTTCGTCCACGTTCTCACGCTCGCTTTTGAAGGTGCCGGTCACTTCCAGGCCGAACATGTCGACCCAGAGTTTTTGCAGGCGGGCCTTGTCAGGCCCGCCAATGGCGATTTGCTGAACGCCCAAGACCTTGAAGGGACGTGTCATTTATTCGAACTCCACGATCATCTGGTCCACCGTGAGCGATTCGCCTTTGGCCGCGACCACTTTCTTGACGACGCCGTCTGCAGCTGCGAACAGCACGTTTTCCATCTTCATGGCTTCGATCACGGCCACGCGCTCACCGGCTTGAACCTTCTGGCCTGGCTGCACCGACACCTCGACCAAGAGGCCGGGCATGGGTGAGAGCACAAAGCGGCTCAGGTCTGGAGGTGCCTTGAAAGGCATGAGCTTGTGCAACTCGGCCATGCGGGGCGACATGACCAGCGCTTCGATGCGGGTGCCGTTGTGCTGCACTTGCAAAGCCAAGGGGTTCTTCAAGGTGCCGCGCTCAACTTGGGCCGTGAAGGGCTTGCCGTTGCAAGTGCCTTCGATGCGGATGTCGTTCAAGCGGGAGTTGCTTTGGATCGCGTAGGTTTTGCCTGCGACGGTGATCTGCGCTTCGCCATGCTTGCCAGCCAACTCGGCCACATGCACTGGCACATAGCGGTTGTTGCCGCCTTGGCCCAACTCGACCACGGCGTAGTCCTGGCCGACTTTGACGTCGTAGCCGGGCAGCTGGCCACTCAGGCCGGCGGCGCGTTCGCGCGACTTGCGGCGCACGAAGGCGGCCAATGCGGCCAAAAAGTCGTGGTCGTCGTGGGGCACATCTTCGGCACGGAAACCGTGGGCGTAGTGCTCAGCGATGAAGCCGGTGTTGAACTGGCCAGACACGAACTTGGGGTGGGCCAGCAAAGCGGCTTGGAAAGGGATGTTGGAGCTGATGCCGCGGATGACAAAGCCGTTCAAGGCTTCGCGCATTTTGGCGATCGCTTCGTTGCGGTCTTTGCCGTGCACGATGAGCTTGGCGATCATCGAGTCGTAGAACATCGGGATCTCGCCGCCGTCTTGCACGCCGGTGTCCACACGCACGCCTTGCAGATCGGCCGTGTTGCCTTGGAACATGGTTTGCTTGGGCGTCTGGAAACGCACCAAACGACCAGTCGAAGGCAAGAAGTTACGGAAAGGGTCTTCGGCGTTGATGCGGCACTCGATGGCCCAGCCGTCCCGCTTGACGTCGGCTTGTGTGAAAGCCAGCTTCTCGCCAGCGGCCACGCGGATCATCTGCTCCACCAAGTCCAAACCGGTGATGGCTTCGGTCACAGGGTGTTCCACCTGCAAGCGGGTGTTCATCTCGAGGAAGTAGAAGTCCTGGTCTTTGCCGACCACGAACTCGACCGTGCCAGCCGATTGGTATTGCACGGCTTTGGCCAAGGCCACGGCTTGCTCGCCCATGGCTTTGCGGGTGGCTTCAGAGATGAAAGGCGATGGCGCTTCTTCGATCACTTTTTGGTGACGGCGCTGGATCGAGCACTCACGCTCGTTCAGGTACACCACGTTGCCGTGGCTGTCGCCCAAGATCTGGATCTCGATGTGGCGGGGCTCGAGCACGTATTTTTCGATGAACACACGGTCGTCGCCAAAGCTGTTGCGTGCTTCGTTGCGGCAAGAGGTGAAGCCTTCAAAGGCTTCCTTGTCGTTGAAGGCCACGCGCAGGCCCTTGCCGCCGCCGCCGGCCGAGGCCTTGATCATGACGGGGTAGCCAATGCCCTTGGCGATCTCGACCGCTTGTTCGGCGGTGTCGATGGCATCGTTGTAGCCGGGGATGGTGTTGACCTTGGCTTCGTTGGCCAATTTCTTCGATGCGATCTTGTCGCCCATCGCCGCGATGGAGAAGTGGCGTGGACCGATGAAAGCAATGCCTTCGTCTTCGCAGCGCTTGGCAAACTCGGTGTTCTCGCTCAAGAAACCGTAGCCTGGGTGAATGGCTTGCGCACCGGTGGCCTTGGCAGCCGCGATGATCTTCTCAGCCACCAGATACGACTCACGCGAAGGCGCGGGGCCGAGCAACACGGCTTCGTCGGCCAGCTGCACGTGGCGTGCTTCTTTGTCGGCTTCGGAGTAAACAGCCACGGTTTGGATGCCCATTTTGTGGGCGGTGGCGATGACACGGCAGGCGATTTCGCCGCGGTTGGCAATCAGGATTTTGGTAAACATCTTGTTCTTCTCCTTGGCAATCACAGTGGAATGTTCCCGTGCTTGCGCCATGGGTTTTCAATCTTCTTGTCTTTGAGCATGACCAGCGAGCGGGCAATGCGCTTGCGGGTTTCGTGGGGCTGGATGACGTCGTCAATGAAGCCACGGGCACCGGCCACAAAGGGGTTGGCAAAGCGGGCTTTGTATTCGGCTTCTTTGGCGGCCAGTTTCTCGGGGTCGCCCTTGTCTTCGCGGAAGATGATTTCCACCGCACCCTTGGCACCCATCACCGCGATTTCGGCATTGGGCCAAGAGAAGTTCACGTCGCCGCGCAGGTGCTTGGAGGCCATCACGTCGTACGCGCCGCCATAGGCCTTGCGCGTGATGACGGTGATTTTCGGCACGGTGCACTCGGCGTACGCATACAAGAGCTTGGCGCCGTGCTTGATGATGCCGCCGTATTCTTGCGAGGTCCCAGGCATGAAGCCAGGCACGTCCACAAAAGTGATGACGGGGATGTTGAACGCATCGCAAAAACGCACAAAACGCGCGGCCTTGATGGAGCTCTTGATGTCCAAGCAGCCGGCCAGCACCAAAGGCTGGTTGGCCACGATGCCGACGGTCTGGCCGTCCACACGGGCAAAGCCGATCAGGATGTTCTTGGCGTAGTCGGGCTGCAGCTCGAAGAAGTCACCGTCATCCACCGTCTTGAGGATGAGTTCCTTCATGTCATAAGCCTTGTTGGGGTTCTCGGGCACCAAGGTGTCCAGGCTCATGTCCATGCGGTCGGTCGGGTCACCGCTCTTGCGAACAGGGGCTTTTTCCTTGTTGTTCAGCGGCAGGTAGTTGTAGAGGCGGCGCAGCATCAGCAGCGCTTCCACATCGTTTTCGAAAGCCATGTCGGCCACACCGCTCTTGGTGGTGTGGGTCACGGCGCCGCCCAGTTCTTCGGCGGTCACTTCTTCGTGGGTCACGGTCTTGACCACATCGGGGCCGGTCACGAACATGTAGGACGTGTCTTTCACCATGAAGATGAAGTCGGTCAAGGCTGGCGAATACACCGCACCACCGGCCGAAGGGCCCATGATCATGCTGATCTGGGGCACCACACCGCTGGCCATCACGTTGCGCTGGAACACTTCGGCATAACCGCCGAGCGAGGCCACGCCTTCTTGAATGCGGGCACCGCCCGAGTCGTTCAGGCCGATCACGGGGGCGCCGACCTTCATGGCCTGGTCCATGACCTTGCAGATCTTCTCGGCATGGGTTTCGGACAAAGCGCCGCCGTAGACGGTGAAGTCTTGGCTGTACACAAACACCAAGCGGCCATTGATCATGCCGTAGCCGGTGACCACGCCGTCGCCGGGGATCTTGTTGTCAGCCATACCGAAGTCGGTGCAACGGTGTTCAACGAACATGTCCCACTCTTCGAAGGTGCCTTCGTCCAGCAAGACTTCAATGCGCTCACGGGCCGTGAGCTTGCCTTTGGCGTGCTGCGCGTCAATGCGCTTTTGCCCGCCACCCAAGCGGGCCGCAGCGCGCTTTTGTTCCAGTTGTTCGATGATGTCTTGCATGGTTGCTCTCTCTTTTCTCCAGGAAGATTCAGGTTAACTCTGCGCTTGGTAAGCGCTGAGCAGTTGACGGGCAGCAGTCGATGCGGCCAGCTGGCCCGCCCCGACTTGTTGACTCAGTTGGGGCAGCAGGGTTTGCACACGCGGCTGCGCCCGGAAGTTTTGTTTCAGGCCGGCGTCGATGCGCTCCCACATCCACGACAAGGCTTGCTGTTGGCGACGGATGCCAAAGCGGCCGTTCTTGTTTTGGATGGCCTTGAATTCGCTGACCGCGGCCCAGAAGGTGTCCACGCCTTGGTTCAGCAAGGCACTGATCTGAACGACCTTGGGGTGCCAGACGCTGTCGTCGCCGTGCATGTGGCCAGAAGACGCGTGCATGCCCAGCAGCTGCAAGGCGCTGGTGATTTGCAGCTGCGCACGGGTGGCGGCGATGGCATCGATGTCGGCCTTGTTGATGACCACCAGATCGGCGATTTCCATCACGCCTTTTTTGATGGCCTGCAAATCGTCACCCGCATTGGGCAGCTGCAAGAGCACAAACATGTCGCTCATATTGGCCACGGCGGTTTCGCTTTGGCCCACGCCCACGGTCTCGACGATCACCACGTCGTAGCCTGCGGCCTCGCACACCAACATGGACTCGCGGGTTTTTTCGGCCACGCCGCCCAGTGTGCCGCTGCTGGGGCTGGGGCGGATGTAGGCCTGCGGATGCACGCTCAAATGCTCCATGCGGGTCTTGTCGCCCAAGATGGAGCCGCCCGACACGGTGCTGGACGGATCGACCGCGAGCACCGCCACGCGGTGTCCTTGGCCAATCAAATACAGGCCCAAGGCCTCGATGAAAGTGGACTTGCCCACGCCGGGCACACCGCTGATGCCCAAACGAAAGGACTGGCCGGTGTGCGGCAGCATGGCTGTGAGCAGCCCGTCGGCCAAGGCGCGGTGGTCAGCGCGGGTGGACTCGAGCAGCGTGATCGCTTTGGCCATGGCGCGGCGCTGCACCGGCGCAGTGCCGTGCAGCAAACCTTGCAGCAACTGATCAGGCGTCAAGCGGATGTCCCGTCTTCAAGCATCAGGCCACGGCCTTCTTGATCTGCTCCAGCACGTCTTTGGCGCTGGCCGGGATCGGGGTGCCGGGACCATAAATGCCCTTGACGCCGGCGTCGTACAACATCTCGTAGTCCTGGCGCGGGATCACACCGCCCACGAACACGATGATGTCGTCCGCGCCCTGCTTTTTCAGCTCGGCGATGATGGCGGGCACCAGGGTTTTGTGGCCGGCGGCGAGTGTGGACACGCCCACGGCGTGCACGTCGTTTTCAATCGCCTGGCGAGCGCACTCTTCGGGGGTCTGGAACAAGGGGCCCATGTCCACGTCAAAGCCCAGGTCGGCATAGGCGGTGGCCACCACTTTGGCGCCACGGTCGTGGCCGTCTTGGCCCAGCTTGGCGATCATCACGCGGGGGCGACGGCCATGCTGGTCGGCGAAAGCAGCGATTTCTTTTTGCAGTTGTTCCCAGCCTTCGGCCGAGTCGTAGGCAGCGGCGTACACGCCGGTCACCTTTTGGGTGTCGGCGCGGTGGCGGCCATAGGCTTTTTCCAGCGCATCGGACACTTCACCCACGGTGGCGCGCAGGCGAATGGCTTTGATCGACAGGTCCAGCAGGTTGCCTTGGCCGGATTCGGCCGAGGCGGTCAGTGCATCCAAAGCGGCTTGCACCGCAGCGCTGTCGCGGCTGGCGCGGATGGCCTTGAGGCGTTCAATCTGGCCATCGCGCACTTTGACGTTGTCGATCGACAAGGTGTCCACCAGGTCTTCTTTGGCCAGCTTGTATTTGTTCACGCCCACGATGACGTCTTTGCCCGAATCGATGCGCGCTTGCTTTTCGGCAGCGGCGGCTTCGATCTTGAGCTTGGCCCAGCCGCTGTCCACGGCCTTGGTCATGCCGCCCATGGCTTCGACTTCTTCGATGATGGCCCAGGCCTTGTCGGCCATCTCTTGGGTCAGGCTCTCCATCATGTAAGAACCGGCCCAAGGGTCGATCACGTTGGTGATGTGGGTTTCTTCCTGGATGATCAGCTGGGTGTTGCGGGCGATGCGCGAGCTGAATTCGGTGGGCAAGGCAATGGCTTCGTCCAGGGAGTTGGTGTGCAAGGACTGGGTGCCGCCGAAGACGGCCGCCATCGCTTCGATGGTGGTGCGCACCACGTTGTTGTAGGGGTCTTGCTCGGTGAGCGACCAGCCCGAGGTCTGGCTGTGCGTGCGCAGCATGAGGCTCTTGGGGTTCTTGGCATCGAAGCCCTTCATGATGCGGCACCACAGCAGGCGGGCCGCACGCATCTTGGCGATCTCCAAATAGAAGTTCATGCCCACCGCCCAGAAGAAGGACAGGCGGCCTGCGAAGTCGTCCACGTCCATGCCCTTGGCAATGGCAGTCTTCACATACTCTTTGCCGTCGGCCAGGGTGAAGGCCATCTCGAGCGCCTGGTTGGCACCGGCTTCTTGCATGTGGTAACCCGAGATCGAGATCGAGTTGAACTTGGGCATGTTCTTGGCCGTGTACTCGATGATGTCGCCGATGATCTTCATCGACGGCTCGGGCGGGTAGATGTAGGTGTTGCGCACCATGAACTCTTTCAGAATGTCGTTCTGAATCGTTCCGGAGAGTTTGTCCTGGCTCACGCCCTGCTCTTCAGCGGCCACCACATAACCGGCCAGCACGGGCAGCACCGCGCCGTTCATGGTCATGGAGACGCTGACTTTGTCGAGCGGGATCTCGTTGAACAGGATCTTCATGTCTTCGACCGAGTCGATCGCGACCCCGGCCTTGCCCACATCGCCCTCGACACGGGGGTGGTCTGAGTCATAGCCGCGGTGGGTGGCCAAGTCGAATGCCACCGACACACCTTGACCGCCAGCGGCCAGCGCCTTGCGGTAGAAGGCGTTGGATTCTTCAGCGGTGGAAAAACCGGCGTACTGGCGGATCGTCCAGGGACGCACCGAATACATGGTCGCTTGTGGGCCGCGCAAGAAAGGCTCAAAGCCCGGCAGCGTGTTGGCGTAGGGCAAATTGGCCGTGTCTTCGGCGGTGTAGAGCGGCTTGACGACGATGCCGTCAGGCGTCTTCCAGTTCAGGGCCGACACATCGCCACCGGGGGCGGATTTGGTCGCTGCTTTTTGCCAGGCTTCCAGGTTGGAGGCGTTGAATTCAAAGGATTGGGACGACATGGCTCACCACTTTCGAGACAAAAATAACTTGCACTGATTTTGGCAGCCTGATGCTGCAAAAGCCCTTACAAGGTTCGTGATTCATAATTATTGATGCAGAATATTTTAACCGGCTTACAATCCAAAGCCAGAAACTGACCTCTATTTGTCCATGTCCGCCCTGTCCCTCGCCCCTCGCGCCCTGTATGAAGAAGTTGCCGAACTGCTGCGGCAGCGCATCTTTGCCCGCGAGCTGGAGCCGGGCTGCTGGATCGACGAGCTGCGCATTGCCGAAGCTTTGGGCATCAGCCGCACCCCTTTGCGCGAGGCCCTGAAGGTGCTGGCAGCCGAAGGCCTGGTCACCATGAAAGTGCGGCGCGGCGCTTATGTGACCGAGGTCAGCGAAAAAGACCTGCGCGACGTGTACCACCTGCTGGCGCTGCTGGAATCAGACGCCGCCCGCGTGGTGGCCACCCGAGCGAGCGACGCCCAAATGGCCCAGATCCAACAGCTGCAAAAAGACTTGGAAGCCGCTACAGCCGACCGCGATCGCTTTTTCGAGATCAACGAAGCCTTCCACATGCTGCTGCTGGAGATCGCCGACAACCGTTGGCGCGACCAGATGGTGGCCGATTTGCGCAAGGTGATGAAGCTCAACCGCCACAGCTCACTGTTCAAAGAGGGCCGCATCGAGCAGTCCCTGGCCGAACACCGCGCCATCGTTCAGGCCTTGGCAGAGCGCCAGCCCGAAGTGGCCGCCGAGCGCATGTCGGCGCACTTCATGAGCGGATTGCAAGCGGCACAGTGAAGCTTCCGGCGCCTGAGCCCGCGCAAGGGCTCATCGCCAGCAAGGCTGGCTCCTACCTCATCACCTGTAGGTCGGTGGCTTCAGCCCCGACATGAGGCCTGCACCGAAGTCGGCATCGTCGGCGCTAAAGCGCCGACCTGCAAAACACGGCCACATCCATCAGCAGGGCCCGATCCTACCTCACCACCTGTAGGTCGGTGGCTTCAGCCCCGACATGAGGCCTGCACCGAAGTCGGCATCGTCGGCACTGAAGTGCCGACAGTACACGGCGTCCTATTTCAGTCGCTCACCGCCGCGCCTCGGGCCAGCGCTTCCCGCGCCTGTTGCCAGACCTCTCGCGGTGGCAAGGGCTTGAGCTTGTGGTTGCTCCAGACCTGACGCCAATAGCGACCACCCCGCTGACCGTGGTACAGGCCCAGCATGTGGCGGGCGATGGCGTACCAAGGACAACCGTCCTCGGCAAAGGCGCGCTCCATGTAGGCCACCATGGCCTCCTCCACCGCTTCGCGGCTGGGCACTTCATGCGTGTCGCCATAAAACTCGGCATCCCAGGTGCTCAGCAACCAAGGGTTGTAATAGGCCTCACGCCCGATCATCACCCCATCGGCATGCTGCAAATGCGCCGCGATTTCGGCGTTGGTCTTGATGCCGCCGTTCACGGCGATCAACAACCCTGGAAAGTCTTTTTTGAGCTGGTAAGCCAGCTCGTAACGCAGCGGCGGGATTTCGCGATTTTCTTTGGGACTCAGGCCGTCGAGCCAGGCATTGCGAGCGTGGACGATGAACACCTTGCAGCCGGCCTCACTCACCGTGCCCACAAAGTCGCGCACAAAGTCGTAACTTTCAATCTTGTCGATGCCGATGCGGTGTTTCACGGTGACAGGCACATCCACCACATCGAGCATGGCCTTGACACCATCGGCCACGGTGCGCGGCTCGCTCATCAGGCAAGCGCCAAAAGCCCCGCGCTGCACCCGGTCTGAAGGGCAACCGCAATTGAGGTTGATCTCTTCATAGCCCCATTCTTGGCCCAGCTTGGCCGCATGGGCCAGATCGGCTGCATCGCTGCCACCCAGTTGCAGGGCCACGGGGTGCTCTTCGGCATTGAAGCGCAAATGCCGCTGCACGCTGCCGTGGCGCAAAGCGCCCGTGGTCACCATCTCGGTGTACAGCAAGGTGTGGCGCGTCAGCAGGCGGTGGAAAAAACGGCAATGGCGATCGGTCCAGTCCATCATGGGGGCCACAGACAAACGCCAGCGTTGGGAATCGGGAAATTGCATGGGCACGATTATCCTTGCCAGAGCCCGCCCATGGCCGACATGCGGCTAGCAAAACGGTAGCATGTCATGTCGACACATCAAAAAGACAGGGAGAACACATGAACGACACAAGCATCTGGTGGCTGGCCACCGGCGCACTGGTGGCCGCTGAACTGCTCAGCGGCACGTTTTATTTGCTGATGCTGGCCATCGGTGCCGCCGCAGCGGCGGTGACGGCGCACCTGGGCCTGGGCCTGAATCGCCAAATCGTCACGGCAGCGCTGGTCGGTGGTCTGGCGGTGGTGCTTTGGCGACAAAAAAACCTGCGCCACAAACACCTGGGCCCAAACGCCTTGCACCTGGACATCGGTGAAACCGTCGATGTCGGCGCATGGGATGCCCAAGGCACAGCGCAGGTCAAACACCGTGGCGCGCAATGGACGGCTGTTTGCACCTCTGAGCACAGCCCATCGCCTGGCGCACACCGCATCCAAGCCATTCAGGGCAATCGCCTGGTGCTCGAAAAAATATAAGCCACATTTCAAAAAGGGAGTCTTCACATGGAAATCGCCATTCTTCTTCTGGCCATCGCCGTTCTGTTTGTCATCAAGACGGTCAAGGTCGTGCCGCAACAACACGCTTGGGTCGTGGAGCGTTTGGGCAAATACCACGCCAGCCTCACCCCAGGCTTGAACTTTGTGGTGCCCTTCGTCGACAAGGTGATCCAAAAGCACAGCCTCAAGGAAATCCCGCTCGATGTGCCCAGCCAGATTTGCATCACCCGTGACAACACACAACTGCAAGTCGACGGCATTTTGTATTTCCAGGTGACCGACCCCAAACTGGCCAGTTACGGCACGTCCAACTACATCACGGCGGTGACGCAACTGGCGCAGACCAGTTTGCGCAGCGTGATCGGCAAGCTGGAGCTGGACAAAACCTTTGAAGAGCGCGACATCATCAACGCGCAAGTGGTGGCCGCCATCGACGAAGCGGCGCTGAACTGGGGCGTGAAGGTCTTGCGCTACGAGATCAAAGACCTGACCCCGCCCAGCGAGATCTTGCACGCCATGCAGTCACAGATCACCGCCGAGCGTGAGAAACGCGCCTTGATCGCGGCCTCTGAAGGCCGCCGACAAGAGCAAATCAACATCGCCACGGGCGAGCGAGAAGCTTTCATTGCGCGTTCGGAAGGCGAAAAGCAGGCTGCGATCAACAAGGCACAAGGCGATGCAGCCGCCATCGCCGAAATGGCCAATGCCACAGCCCAAGCCATCGAACGCATTGCTGCGGCCATTCGCCAGCCCGGCGGCGAGCAGGCGGTGCAATTGAAAGTGGCCGAACAGGCCGTGCAGGCCTATGGCAAAGTGGCCCAAGATGCCAAGACCACCTTGATCGTTCCGAGCAATATGACCGAAGTCTCAGGACTGATCGCCTCGGCCATGCAGATGGTGAGCACAGGCAAACAGGCAGGGCATTGAAAGCTGGGCGAGCAGACACAAAAAAACCCGCCGAAGCGGGTTTTTTTGTGGGTGATGCAAGCATCAACCCATGTGCAGACCGCCGTTGACCGAGAAGTCAGCGCCGGTGGCGTAACCGCCCTCTTCGCTGGCCAGCCAAGCGATGATGGACGCGATTTCGCTGGGCTTGCCCAAACGCTTGACGGGCACGGTGGCCACGATCTTTTCCAGCACGTCAGGACGGATGGCGTTGACCATGTCGGTGCCGATGTAGCCAGGCGAGACGGTGTTCACGGTCACGCCTTTGGTGGCCATTTCCTGGGCCAAGGCCATCGAGAAACCGTGCATACCGGCTTTGGCGGCCGAGTAGTTGGTTTGACCGGCTTGGCCTTTTTCACCGTTGACCGACGAAATGTTGATGATGCGGCCCCAGCCACGTTCGACCATGTCGGGCACCACTTGTTTGGTGACGTTGAACATGGAGTCCAGGTTGGTGTTCATCACCGCATCCCAGTCGTCGCGGCTCATCTTCAGGAACATGCGGTCCTTGGTGATGCCGGCGTTGTTCACCAAGACATCGATCGGGCCGTGCTCAGCCTTGGCTTTGCTGAAGGCTTCGACGGTGGAATCCCAATCGCCCACGTTGCCCACGGAGGCGTAGAAGGTGTAACCCAGCACTTTTTGCTCGTCGAGCCATTTGTTGAAGTCACGGGTTGGGCCGCAACCAGCGATGACTTTGAAGCCTTCTTTGTGAAGGCGTTGGCAGATGGCGGTTCCGATGCCGCCCATGCCACCTGTGACGTAAGCTACTTTTTGACTCATGTTTGTCTCCTGAAAATGAGTGTTGTGGGATCAATGGAGTCCGCACTGAATGCACCGAAGGGCTGCCCTTATACAGCTGGGCGATGTGCCCCTCGATGCGGCCAATGCGGCGCAGGTTTTTAAACGCGTTCGATGGCCAAGGACACGCCCATGCCACCGCCGATGCACAAAGCGGCCAGACCTTTGTTGGCCTGTGTGCGCTGCATTTCGTGCAGCAAGGTCACCAAAATGCGGCAACCGGATGCACCAATCGGGTGACCGATGGCGATCGCACCACCGTTGACGTTGACCTTGGCCGGATCGATGTCCAGCGCTTGGTTGACGGCGCAAGCTTGCGCGGCAAAGGCTTCGTTCAATTCGAACAGGTCCACGTCTTGGGCTTTCCAGCCGGCGCGGGCCAAGGCTTTTTGCGAAGCTGGCACCGGGCCCATGCCCATGTGGGCCGGGTCCAGACCGCTGGTGCCAAAGGCCGCAATGCGCGCCAAGGGCTTGAGGCCCAAGGCGGCTGCTTTCTTGGCGCTCATGACCATCACGGCGGCAGCGCCGTCGTTGATGCCCGAGGCATTGCCAGCGGTCACGCTGCCAGCCTTGTCAAAGGCGGGACGCAGACCGGCCAAAGCTTCGGCGCTGGTTTTCTTGTTGATGAATTCGTCGGTGTTGAACACCAAAGGATCGCCCTTGCGCTGAGGGATCAGCACGTCCACGATCTCGTCTTTGAATTTACCGGCGTCTTGCGCGGCCGAAGCTTTTTGCTGGCTGCCCAGGGCCAAGGCGTCTTGCATGTCGCGGGTGATGCCGTGGGCTTTGGCCACGTTTTCAGCGGTGATGCCCATGTGGTACTGGTTGTACACGTCCCACAGGCCGTCCACGATCATGGTGTCGGTCATCTTCCAGTCGCCCATGCGCTGGCCGTCGCGGCTGCCATTCAAGACGTGGGGGCTGGCGCTCATGTTTTCCTGACCACCGGCGATCACGATCTCGCTGTCGCCCCAGGCGACGGCTTGCGCGGCCAGCATCACGGCTTTCAGGCCCGAGCCGCACACGGCGTTGATGGTCAAAGCGGGGGTTTCCTTGGCCACACCGGCCTTCATCATGGCTTGGCGGGCGGGGTTTTGGCCCACGCCTGCGGCCAGCACCTGGCCCATGATGACTTCACCGATGGCGTCAACGGGCAAGCCGCTGCGCTCGAGCAGACCTTTGATGACGATGCTGCCCAACTCGGTGGCGGGCGTCTTGGCCAGTGAACCACCAAACTTGCCCACGGCGGTGCGGGCGGCTGAAACGATGACGATGTCTTCCATTTTTGTCTCCAATAAAAAATCAATCAGGCCTTAGCCTTCACATAGCGGCCTGGCGCCGCCTCGATGGCTTTGAACTTGCTGCCCTTGCCGTAGGTTTTAGGCGATGCAATTTGCTCGCCAGCATGGCTTTTGAGCCAATCGGACCAATCGGTCCACCAGCTGCCGGGCTGCTCTTTGGCTCCCGCGATCCAGTCGTTCACGTCGGCTGGGAATTTGCTGCCTTCGCTGAGCCAGTGGCTGCGTTTTTTGGCTGCAGGCGGGTTGATCACGCCAGCAATGTGACCCGAAGCGCCCATGACGAAACGCTTTTTGCCGGGCAGCACTTGGGTGCTGGCATAGGCACCGCCAATCGGCACGATGTGGTCTTCGCGTGAGCCGTAGATGTAAACAGGCATATCGACTTGGCCCAAATCGATGCACTCGCCGCACACAGTGACCTTGCGAGGTTTGACCAAGTTGTTTTCCAAATACGTGTTGCGCAGGTACCAAGCGTAGAAGGGACCAGGCAAATTGGTCGAGTCGCTGTTCCAGTAGAGCAAGTCAAAAGGCGGTGGGGTTTCGCCCTTGAGGTAGTTGCCCACCACATAGTTCCAGACCAAGTCGTTGGGGCGCAAAAAGCTGAAAGTGGAGGCCAGGTCCTGACCCTTGAGCAAGCCGCCTTGGCCCATTTGCATCTCGCGGAACTTGACGAAGTTCTCGTCAATGAACACGTCCAGGATCCCGGTGTCGGTGAAGTTGATCAAGGTGGTCAGGAAGGTGGCACTGGCCACGGGCTTTTCGCCACGGGCAGCCAGCACGGCCAGCGCGGTCGACAAGATCGTGCCGCCGACACAAAAACCCAGGGCGTTGATCTTGGATGCCCCGGTGATTTCTTGCACCGTGCTGATGGCTTTGATCGCCGCTTGCTCGATGTAGTCGTCCCAAGTCTTGTCCTGCATGGACTCGTCGGGGTTGCGCCAGCTGACCACAAAAGTGCGGTGACCTTGGCTGACGGCATAGCGGATGAAGGAGTTTTCTGGCTGCAGGTCCAGGATATAAAACTTGTTGATGCAAGGCGGGATCAACAAAAACGGCTTTTCATAGACCTTGGCGGTCAGCGGCTTGTATTCGATGAGCTGGAAGAATTCGTTTTCAAAGACCACCGCCCCTTCGGTGGTAGCCACGTTCTTGCCCACTTCGAACAGGCTTTCGTCCGTCATGGACACGTGACCTTGCTGCATGTCGTGCATCAGGTTTTGCACGCCCTTGGCAATGCTCTCGCCCTTGGTCTCGACAGCTTTCTTTTGCGCTTCGGCGTTGAAAGCCAGGAAGTTGCTGGGCGCGGCAGCGGCCACCCACTGCTCGATCGCAAAGCGCACACGGTTGCGGGTTTTGTCGTCCGCGTCCACCGCATCGGCCAGGCCCATCAGGGTGCGGGCGTTGAGCAAATAAGTGGCGGCATTGAAGGCGGCCACTGGGTTGGATGCCCAAGCATCGCCAGAAAAACGGCGGTCTTTGACTTGCAAGCTGTTGTGCAGGCTCTGGTTCCAGAGTTCAGAAGCGTCTTTGAAGTACTGGCCTTGGAGCGCTTGGAGCTTTTCAGGCGAGAATTTGAGGGCAGGTGCTGTGGCCTCGGGCTTGGCTTGGAGCCCGCCCAGATCCATGGTTTGGAAGTGCTGCATGGCCTGGCCCCAGCTTTTGGTGAGGTTCTGCTGGAACCCTTCGGACATTTGGGTCCAAAATTCGGGGGAGTTAGCGCTCATCCATGTCTCCTGATTGACTGCACTCATTGACTTCTACTGGAGTCAGTATCTGTCAATTTGATGTCTCTTAAATTACAAGGCCACAACAAAATGTATTTGATCGTCATCGCCTGGCTGTACGTGACCTTGCTCATGGCATTGGCCGAAGCCTTTAGTACGCAAGGGACGGTGTTGGGTGCCATCATCACTTTTGTGCTTTATGGCGTGCTGCCGATGTCGCTGGTGGTGTATCTGGCAGGCACACCTTTGCGCCGCAAAGAAATCCGCCGTCAAGAAACCGCCGAGACGCCATCGGCATCAGCGCCATCAACGGTCCAACCAGATGCAGGCGGCCATGCGGCCGGATTGACCGAGGACGCGACGGTCGCGGCGGTGCGAAAAGAACCTTGAAGCCTGGCTGACGGTGCACCATGACGCTTGGCTGTCGTTGCCAAAAATTTGCGTGATGCCCAAGCGGTTCAAACGCAGACGCGCCAAGCCCGCCAAGTCAGCCAGGAAGTGACCGTCGGCTTGAGAGGCAAAGAACGCCTCGGCTTGGGGGTCCGCCTCACAAAAAGCGTGGCGCACATCCGGCCCGACCTCGAAAGCCTGCGGCCCAATGCAAGGCCCAAGCCATGCCAGGATGTCACCGCGCACCAAGGGGGCAACCGCAAATGCGTCTGCGAGAGCGCCTGGCAGCGATGTCAACAATTGCTCGAGCACGCCCACCCCGCCCTGCCCCGCCAAGCCGCGCCAACCCGCATGGGCTGCGGCCACCCACTGGCCTGTGGCATCACACAGCAAGACAGGCAAACAATCGGCCACCATGATGGTGCAGGCCACCGCTGGGCTGGTCGCGATGCACGCATCGGCGGCTGTGCCATCCGGTGTGGCCGCTTGCAGCACCACGTTGTGGATGCCGTGCACTTGCTCCAAAAAAACGGGCCTACGGTCCAGCGCTGTGCGCAAAACGGCTCGGTTTTGCAGCACTGCATCGGCTTGATCGCCCACATGGTCGCCCAAATTCATGCGGTCGTAGGGGGGCTTGGACACACCGCCATGACGGTCGGTCATCACGGCCTGAACGTTCGCGGGGGCTGGCCATTGAGGGCGCAGCCAAGACTGGGGAAAGTCAGGTTTCAAAATCACTCCACTGGCCGAAAAGCTTCTTGGCAAACGGCTTGGCATTGCCCAATGTCATGGCCTCAGCATAAACCGAAAAATCAACGATACCGGCACACAGAGGCGGTCAGCACTGCCATTTATTGTGTAATCAGCGCATGCCCCAACGCGCCGAACCTGACCTGCCCTGGATACAAGACGACGAGCCCTTGCCGCCGGCGTCGCAAGCCTGGGGCCACGATTCGTCTGCGCCAGGCTTGTTGGCTGCAGGGCAAGACCTCACCGCAGGCCGTTTGATCGAAGCCTATGGGCAGGGAATTTTTCCGTGGTTCAGTCCGGGCCAACCGGTGTTGTGGTGGAGCCCGGACCCGCGCATGGTGCTGCCCGTGCATCAATTTCGTTTCCACAGGTCATTGCGCCAAAGCCTCAAACGCCATTTGCGCCACTCCGGTTTTGAGTTGTGCTTTGATCGGGACTTTGCGCAGGTGATGCAGCGCTGTGCCCAAGCACCGCGCCGTGGACAAAACGGCACCTGGATCGTGCCCGAGATGATTGCGGCTTACAAAAGCCTGCACCGCCTAGGCCATGCGCACAGTGCAGAGGTCTGGATCGATGGGCAGTTGGTGGCCGGCCTGTATTTCGTGGCCTTGGGCCATGCGGTGTTTGGCGAATCCATGTTCACCACCATCACCGACGGGTCCAAGCTGGCCCTGGCCGCCTTGGTCAGCGCCTGCCTGCAGCACGGAGTGCCCTTGATCGACTGCCAACAAAACACACGCCATCTGGCTTCGATGGGCGCTCATGAGATCACCCGCGCGGCGTTTGTGCAAAACCTTGTGGCGCAGCGTCAGCACAGTGACATCGACTGGGCCCACCAATCTCTATACTGGGACGCGTTGATGGCCTTGGACACACCGGCGTGACGCACCTGAACGACCTCCCCTTGCAGGCCTTGCAGTTTTATGCAACGGCGCCCTACGAATGCAGCTATTTGCCGCAGCGTTTGGCACGCTCGCAGGTGGCCACGCCCAGCCACCTGATCCAAAACGAGGTGTATTCCGAACTGGTAGATCAAGGCTTTCGCCGCAGCGGCATGTTCACCTACCGCCCTTATTGCGATGGTTGCCAAGCCTGCCTGCCCCTGCGTGTGCGGGTCCGAGAATTCCAGCCCGATCGCAGCCAACGCCGCGCCTTCAAGCAGCATCAACATCTGCAGACACGGGTGCTGGATCTGCAGTTTGACCCCGAACACTACGCTTTGTATTTGCGCTACCAAACGGCACGCCACGTGGGCGGCGGCATGGACCAAGACAGCGTGGACCAGTACAGCCAATTTTTGCTGCAAAGTCGCGTCAATTCACGCATCGTGGAGTTCAGAGAGCCCCCCGTAGGCGATGAACTTGGGGCTTTGAAAATGATCAGCATTGTGGATGTGCTCAACCAAGGCTTGTCCGCCGTCTACACCTTTTATGAACCTGAAGACAAGGCCAGTTACGGCACCTTTGGCGTGTTGTGGCAAATCGAGCAGGCCCGCCAATTGGCCCTGCCCTATGTCTATTTGGGCTACTGGATCCACAGCAGTCCGAAGATGAATTACAAATCGCGCTTTTTGCCTTGTGACATCCGTTCGGAGGGGCAGTGGCAAGCCCTGGAATGAGCGCCACAGCGTTTCACAGTATAAAATCAGACGGACTTGGCCAGCCCCATGAAAAAAGAACAAACCCTCGCTCCCTCTCCCACGATCCAAGTGATTGAACGCATGTTCTCGCTGATCGATGTGCTCGCCTCACGCGAGGAGGCCATCTCGCTCAAAGAGATCAGCGAGAAAACCGGTTTGCACCCCTCCACGGCGCACCGGATCTTGAACGATTTGGCCACCGGCCGATTTGTGGACCGGCCCGAAGCCGGCAGTTACCGGCTGGGCATGCGCTTGCTGGAGTTAGGCAACTTGGTCAAAGGGCGCCTGAACGTGCGCGATGCGGCCTTGGCACCCATGCGCGAGCTGCACAAGCTGATCCAGCAACCGGTCAACTTGAGCATGCGGCAAGGTGACGAAATCGTCTACATCGAACGGGCCTACAGCGAGCGATCTGGCATGCAGGTGGTTCGCGCCATCGGTGGCCGTGCGCCATTGCATTTGACCTCGGTGGGCAAATTGTTTTTGGCCGCCGATGACCCGCTGCGTGTGCGCTCTTACGCCACACGCACCGGCCTGTCGGGCCAAACCCGCAACAGCATCACCCAGTTGCAAGTCCTCGAGCGCGAACTGTCCCGCGTCAAGCAGTACGGCATTGCCCGCGACAACGAAGAGCTGGAACTGGGCGTGCGCTGCATTGCCGCAGGCATCTACGACGACCAGGGCAAACTGCTGGCAGGCTTGTCGATCTCGGCCCCAGCGGACCGCCTGGATGAAGGCTGGCTGCCCAAACTGCAAACGGCCGCCCGCGAGATCTCGGCCACATTGGGCTACAACGAGGGACGCTGAACCCAGTCCCATGAAAAAAGGCCTCTCAAGAGGCCTTTTTTATGGGTGATACGCGATCAGCTGGGCAATTGATCTGTCGTCACAAGATGTTTGGCGCCCGTCAAAGAAGGCGATTTTTCCACCCAACGGCGGACACGCTCTGCATCGGCAATGCGGCTGAGTTTGCCTGCGGAATCCAGGAACACCATGATCAGTTTGCGGCCAGACACTTGGGCTTGCATGACCAAGCACTGACCCGCCTCAGTGATGAAGCCCGTTTTTTGCAAACCGATGTCCCACTGTGGGCTTTTGACCAAACGGTTGGTGTTGTTGTATTGCAAGGTGCGATGACCCACGGCGATTTCACGGCCTGGAGAGGTAGACAACTCACGCAAAACAGGTTCTTTGTAGGCAACGCCCACCAGCGTGGCCAGGTCATGGGCGCTGGACTGGTTGTTGCTCGACAAACCTGTGGGCTCCACGTAACGGGTGTCCTTCATGCCCAATGCCTTGGCGCGTGCGTTCATGCGGGAGACAAAAGCATCGAGGCCGCCGGGGAAAGTGCGGCCCAAAGCGTGGGATGCTCGGTTTTCACTCGACATGAGGGCCAAATGCAGCAGATCGCCACGGCTGAGCACGGTGCCCACAGCCAAACGGGAAGAACTGCCTTTTTCGGTGTCCACATCGTCTTGGGTGATGGTGATCATTTCCGACATAGGCAACTGGGCTTCAGAAATGACCAGGCCGGTCATCAGTTTGGTCAAAGAGGCGATGGGCAAGACGGCTTGATCGTTCTTGCGCAGCAAAACTTCACGGGTGTCTTGATCGATCACCAAGGCCACGCTGGAGCGCAAATCCAATGGATCAGAGGTGGCGTGCAAGCCCGCCTTTTGACCAAAAGACGCCCGCATGGGCGCAGCGGCGACCGAGCGTGCAGGGGCAAAGCGTTTGGCGTTGGCCGAGCTGACCGTTGTTTTTTTAGCGACTTTGGCCTGCTTGGGCGCACTGGCGATCACTGGCTTGGATTTCGTCGACTGAGCCGATGCATTGGCAAAAGCTGGCGCGCTCAACACAACGCTCAACAGGCCTGCGCTCAACAGCACAAGGAATCGCTGGGCAGCTGGGCTGGCGAAGGGGGAAAAAACAGTGGGGATCAGGCGCATTGCAATGGTTTCAACAGCATTCACATTGAATATTTAACCAGAGTGTAATCAAATAAAAAAAGTCACGCAAGAACAATAACTTGCGTGACTTTTGTAAAGTTGAATAGTACCCCTTAAGGATTCATTTCAACCTTGTGCGGCCACCCTGTCGGCCTTGCTTTGAAGTTTATTGAGTGCGCTCAAATACGCTTTGGCAGAAGCCACAACGATATCCGGATCCGAGCCCACGCCGTTGACCACGCGACCGCTGTTTTGCAAGCGCACGGTCACTTCGCCTTGGCTTTCGGTCGACCCGCTGATGGCGTTGACCGAGTACAGCACCATTTCGGCGCCGCTTTTGACGATGGCTTCGATGGCTTTGAGGGAGGCGTCGACCGGACCGTTGCCGTCTGACTGACCATGCATTTCTTTGCCGGCCACAGTGAAGACCACCGACGCCTGAGGGCGCTCGCCGGTTTCGCTGTGCTGGGACATGGAGACAAAGCCAAACTGCTCTTTCTCGGCGGTGACGCTTTCATCGCTCACCAGGGCCAGGATGTCCTCGTCAAAAATCTCGCTCTTGCGGTCGGCCAACTCCTTGAATTTGGCGAAGGCGTTGTTGATTTCGGTCTCGCTTTCCAGGACGACGCCCAAATCCTGCAAGCGCTGCTTGAAGGCATTGCGACCGCTGAGCTTGCCCAACACGATCTTGTTGGTCGTCCAGCCCACATCTTCGGCACGCATGATTTCGTAGGTGTCACGCGCCTTGAGCACGCCGTCTTGGTGAATACCAGACGCATGCGCGAAAGCATTGGCACCCACCACCGCCTTGTTGGGCTGGACCACAAAACCGGTGGTCTGACTGACCATGCGGCTGGCCGCCACGATGTGGCTGGCATCAATGCCGACGTCCAGACCGAAATAATCGCGGCGGGTTTTGACCGCCATGACCACCTCTTCGAGTGAGCAATTGCCTGCGCGTTCGCCCAGACCGTTGATGGTGCACTCCACCTGACGGGCACCACCAATCTTCACGCCAGCCAAAGAGTTGGCCACCGCCATGCCCAAGTCGTTGTGGCAGTGCACCGACCAAATGGCTTTGTCAGAGTTGGGGATGCGCTCGCGCAAGGTCTTGATGAAGTTGCCGTACAACTCAGGCACGGCATAGCCCACGGTGTCGGGCACGTTGATGGTGGTGGCGCCTTCTGCGATCACGGCTTCGAGCACACGGCACAGGAAATCCATGTCGCTGCGGTAACCGTCTTCTGGGCTGAACTCGATGTCCCCCACCAGATTGCGAGCAAAGCGCACCGATTGCTTGGCTTGCTCGAACACCTGGTCGGGCGTCATGCGCAGCTTCTTTTCCATGTGCAAAGGCGACGTGGCGATGAAGGTATGAATGCGGCCGCTGTTGGCACCTTTGAGGGCTTCGGCCGCGCGAGCGATGTCCCGGTCATTGGCACGCGACAAAGAGCAAATGGTCGAGTCTTTGATCGCGTTGGCGATGGTTTGCACGGCTTCGAAGTCGCCATTGGAGCTGGCCGCAAAACCGGCTTCGATGACGTCCACGCGCAGGCGTTCCAGTTGACGGGCGATGCGCAACTTCTCGTCGCGGGTCATGGAGGCGCCGGGCGACTGTTCGCCATCGCGCAAGGTGGTGTCAAAAATAATCAATTTGTCAGACATATTCGCTCCTGGTCAAAACCCGCAATTCCATGCACCAATGCAAAAGGCCCGTTGCGGATGGCATACGGGCCTTTGAGGACAATGTTCGCGTGCGCTACACATCCCGCCCGTGAGGCGTTAGCAGTAGTGCCAGCAAAAATTTGTTCATGGGTTCACTTTAGCACAGAAAAATCAGCCATCTGTCATGGGCATGACATCACTGGTGAAGGCCCCGCTCTTCGGGCTCATCGGTCGAAGTGCTGATCATGCTGGTCGGCTGGCCTTTGGCTTTTCGCCAGATGTAGATCGCGTAGCCACTGAGGCCATACCCCACAAAAATGGCAAACAGCACCGTGGGCGGATCGATGTTGACCACCGCAATGCCCAGCGCCACCAACACCAACGAGACAAAAGGCACTGTCTTTTTCATGTGCATGTCTTTGAAGCTGTAAAACGGCACGTTGGTCACCATGGTCAGGCCCGAGAACAGCGCCACAGCGAACATCCACCAGGCCACGCTTTGCGGATCAATGGCGTTTTCCATCATGATCCAGATGAAACCCGTGACCAAGGCTGCGGCTGCAGGTGATGGCAACCCTTGGAAATAACGTTTGTCCACCACCGCCGTGTTGACGTTGAACCGCGCCAAGCGCAGTGCTGCGCAAGCGCAGTAAACAAATGCCGCAATCCAACCCCAACGCCCCAAACTCTTGAGCCCCCAGACGTAGGCAATCAGCGCGGGCGCCGCACCAAAGGAAACCATGTCGGACAGGGAGTCCATTTGCTCGCCAAACGCGCTTTGCGTATTGGTCATGCGGGCCACGCGGCCGTCCAAGCTGTCGAGCACCATGGCGCACAAAATGCCGACGGTGGCCAAGTCAAAACGGCCATTCACGGCCATCACGATGGCGTAAAAACCGCCAAACAATGCCGCCAAGGTGATCATGTTGGGCAACATGTAGATGCCCTTGGATGGCTTGCGCGATGCCGCCGCGGTGTCGGCGTCTTCGGATTTATCGATATCGTTGTTCATCATCCATTCCTGTCCTGAAGCGAGTGGTGTCTTGCCCCAAGCCCTCAGTTTAAGCGAGTCTGCCAGCCATGAAAAAAGGCCACCGCAGTGGCCTTTTCCAGTTTTGCCCAGGGCAAATCAGTTGCGGGTCTGGTCAACCAGCTTGTTCTTGGCAATCCAAGGCATCATGGCGCGCAGTTGAGCGCCGACTTGCTCGATCGAGTGCTCGGCGTTCAAGCGACGGCGAGCCGTCATGCTTGGGTAGTTGGTCTTGCCTTCCAGGATGAACATCTTGGCGTATTCACCAGTCTGGATGCGCTTCAAGGCGTTGCGCATGGCTTCGCGCGACTTCTCGTTGATGACTTCGGTGCCGGTCACGTACTCACCATACTCCGCGTTGTTGGAGATGGAGTAGTTCATGTTGGCGATGCCGCCTTCGTACATCAAGTCAACGATCAGCTTGAGTTCGTGCAAGCACTCGAAGTAAGCCATTTCAGGGGCGTAGCCAGCTTCGGTCAGGGTTTCATAACCCATCTTGACCAGTTCCACCGCGCCACCGCACAGAACGGCTTGCTCACCGAACAAGTCAGTTTCGGTTTCTTCTTTGAAGTTGGTCTCGATGATGCCGCCTTTGCCGCCACCGTTGGCCATCGCGTAGGACAGGGCCAGGTCACGGGCTTTGCCGGACTTGTCCTGGTACACCGCGATCAAAGAGGGCACGCCGCCGCCTTTGAGGTATTCGGAGCGCACGGTGTGGCCAGGGCCCTTAGGGGCGACCATGATCACGTCCAAGTCAGCGCGGGGCACGACTTGGTTGTAATGCACGTTGAAACCGTGAGCAAAAGCCAAAGTGGCGCCTTGCTTCATGTTGGGGGCCACGTTGTTTTGGTAGACCTCAGGGATGTTCTCATCAGGCAACAAGATCATGACCACGTCAGCTGCTTTGACAGCGTCGTTGACTTCCATGACGGTGAGGCCGGCTTTGGCCACTTTGTCCCACGATGCGCCACCTTTGCGCAGACCGACGACGACTTTGACGCCGCTTTCATTCAGGTTCTGGGCGTGTGCGTGACCTTGCGAGCCGTAGCCAATGATGGCGACGGTTTTGCCTTTGATCAGGGACAGATCACAGTCTTTGTCGTAAAAAACTTTCATGGGGGTTCTCCTTAGGAATAAACAGGTCAGTGAGTGGGTTTAGACGCGCAGGATGCGCTCGCCGCGCCCGATACCGCATGCACCCGTGCGCACGGTCTCCAAAATGGCACTGCGGTCGATCGCCTCCAAAAAGGCGTCGTTCTTGGTCTGGTCACCGGTGAGCTCAATCGTGTAGCTCTTGTCGGTGACGTCGATCACGCGGCCGCGGAAGATGTCGGCCATGCGTTTCATTTCTTCGCGTTCCTTGCCCACAGCACGCACTTTCACGAGCATCAACTCGCGTTCGGTGTAAGCGCCTTCGGTCAGGTCCACGACCTTCACCACCTCGATCAGGCGGTTCAGGTGCTTGGTGATTTGCTCGATCACGTCGTCCGACCCCGTGGTCTGGATGGTCATGCGCGACAGGCTGGGGTCTTCGGTCGGAGCCACGGTCAAAGACTCGATGTTGTAGCCACGTGCCGAGAACAAGCCCACCACGCGGGACAAAGCGCCCGCTTCGTTTTCAATCAATACAGCAATGATGTGTTTCATGATTACAGGTCCTCCACGCCCATGAGCATCTCGGTGATGCCCTTGCCGGCCTGCACCATTGGGAACACGTTTTCTGTCGGGTCCGTGCGGATGTCCAAGAAAACCGTGCGGTCCTTGAGTCTGCGCGCTTCGCGCAAGGCGGGCTCTACATCTTCCGGTTTTTCAACCAAGATGCCGACGTGACCATAAGCCTCTGCCAACTTCACAAAGTTGGGCAAGGCGTCCATGTAGCTGTGGCTGTAACGACCGGAGTAATCAATCTCCTGCCATTGGCGCACCATGCCCAAGAAACCGTTGTTCAGGGCCACCACTTTGATGGGCGTGTTGTACTGCAGGCAGGTTGAGAGTTCCTGAATGCACATCTGCACCGAGCCTTCACCCGTGACGCAGAACACTTCACTGTCTGGCTTGGCCAACTTGATGCCCATAGCGTAGGGAATGCCCACGCCCATGGTGCCCAAACCACCGGAGTTGATCCAGCGGCGTGGTTCGTTGAACTTGTAATACTGAGCGGCCCACATCTGGTGCTGCCCCACATCGGATGTGATGTACGCATCTGCATCCTTGGTCATGTCCCACAAGGTCTCGATGACTTTTTGGGGCTTGATGACTTGGGTGTTGCTGTTGTCGTACTTCATGCAATCGCGCTTGCGCCAGCCTTCAACCGTTTCCCACCACTGGGCCAAGGCCTGAGAATCGGGCTTTTGGCCAGACTCACGGATCATGCCCATGAGTTCGGTCAGGACGTCTTTCACATCGCCCACGATGGGCACATCGACCTTGACGCGCTTGGAGATGCTCGAGGGGTCAATATCAATGTGGATGATCTTGCGATCCACCGAAGCGAAATGCTTGGGATTGCCGATGACACGGTCGTCAAAGCGAGCGCCGATGGCCAACAGCACATCGCAGTTTTGCATGGCGTTGTTGGCTTCGAGCGTGCCGTGCATGCCCAGCATGCCCAAGAATCGACGGTCGGTCGCAGGGAAAGCGCCCAGGCCCATCAAGGTGTTGGTGACGGGCACATTGAGCATGTCCACCAAGGCGCGCAATTCGGCGCTGGCATTGCTCAGCAACACGCCGCCACCGGTGTAGATGTAGGGACGCTTGGCCCCCATCAACAACTGCAAGGCCTTGCGAATTTGACCACCGTGGCCTTTACGCACGGGGTTGTAAGAACGCATCTCAACAGACTCGGGGTAGCCCGCGTAAAGGGTCTTGTTGAATGAGACGTCTTTCGGGATGTCCACCACCACAGGGCCGGGGCGACCACTGCGTGCGATGTGGAAAGCCTTTTTCATGGTCTCGGCCATGTCTTTGGCGTCCTTGACCAAGAAGTTGTGCTTGACGATGGGGCGGGTGATGCCCACGGTGTCGCACTCTTGGAAGGCATCGAGACCGATGGCAGCAGTGGGCACCTGGCCGCTGATGATCACCATCGGGATGCTGTCCATGTAAGCCGTGGCAATGCCGGTCACGGCATTGGTCAGGCCCGGACCCGAAGTCACCAGTGCCACGCCCACTTCACCGGTGGCGCGGGCAAAGCCGTCGGCAGCGTGCACGGCAGCTTGCTCGTGTCGCACCAAAACGTGCTGAATCGTGTCTTGCTTGTAAAAAGCGTCGTAGATGTGGAGGACGGCACCGCCGGGATAGCCCCAGATGTATTGCACGTTCTCAGCTTGGAGCGCTTTGACCAGAATTTCTGCGCCGCGAAGCTCTTGTCCGCTGGCCGCGGGCTTTGCCGTATCGGCTTTGTTCATGTCCATATTCAACCTTTGTGAATTTCTCTAACGAAAAACCTTGGGTGCCCCTGGGCTCGACTCTTTTGAAGTGGCTTTGGGACTTGAGACCACCGACATGGGCACCAAACTGTAAAAGTGCCGGACGGTGATCCGTTTGCTTTTTTTCAATTGCAATCGCGCATTATCGCATTTGTACAGCTGGTTTCCAAAAACGCTGGGGATTCACGCAAAGCCTGACCCGCCCGGTGACATAATCGCTTCGTCTTCATGCAAGGCCCACCCAGCGGCGATGCATGCTCTTTCATTACAAACAGGCAACGGCCTCGTCAGTGCGAAGGCTGAATAATTTTGGCATCCGACTCAGAACTTTCAGATTTTCTGAAAAACGTGGAAAAGAAGGCGTTCAAACGCGCCTTCTACCATGTGCGGGACGAAGATGCGGCCTTGGACATACTCCAGGACAGCATGATCAAGCTGTGCACCAATTACGCAGACAAGCCATTGGCCGAATTGCCCTTGTTGTTCCAGCGCATTCTGTCCAACACGGTTTTGGACTGGTTTCGCAGGCAAAAAACCAAAAATGCCCTTTTTTCTAACCTGAGCGACTTTGACTCGGACGATGGCGGCGGGGATTTTGACCTGCTGGAAGTCAATGCCAACAGCCAGGAGGCCGGCGCCGAGAGTGCAGAACAGTGGATTGGCAGGGTACAAACCCTCGAACACATCGAAAGTGCCATCATGACCTTGCCTGCACGTCAACGGGAAGCCTTCCTGCTGCGTTATTGGGAGGAGTTGGACGTGGCAGAGACCGCGGCCGTGATGGGCTGCTCAGAAGGCAGCGTCAAAACCCATTGTTCTCGGGCCATTCAGGCGCTGAGTCAAACTTTGGAAAACCAGGGATTGAGACCATGAAAAACCAAAAAACCGCAGCAGAAATGAACATGGACCGCTTGGGCCGACAACTTTCTGCCCAACTGAGCTTGGCTGCGCCAGCCCTACCGCACGACATTTCCGAACGCTTGCGGGTGGCCCGCCACCTGGCCATGGCGCAACGCAAGCCCGCCGTGCAACTGGGATTTGCCAAAAACACACAAATCAACGGCAACGGCACCTTGACCGGCTCCGGTGACGAGGGCTTGAACCTCTGGAGCTTTTTGGCGTCTGCCATGCCTGTTCTGGCCTTGGTCATTGGACTGGGCGCGATCCAGTGGATCCAACAGGACAACCGCACCAACGAGTTGGCTGCCATTGACTCGGCTTTGCTCACCGATGAATTGCCCCCAGATGCTTATGCCGATGCGGGTTTTGTCAAATTCTTGAAACAAGGGCTCAGCGACAGTGCCAAGAATGACTGAGATCCATCGACTTTCACGGTCTTGGGCGACCCTGCGCCTGCTGGGTTGCGGCATGCTCTTGGGCGCATGGTTGGTCACGGCCACAGCGCAATCATCCGCCAGCTCTACAGCGCCCGCCCCTGTCCTGTTTTCGGCCAGCAGCTGGCAACAATTGACGCCACAGCAAAAAAAGGCGCTCTCACCTTTGGCCAGTCAATGGGGACAATTGACCCCGCAGCAGCAAAGCAAATGGCTGGCCATTTCGCAAAATTTCTCTCAATGGCCTGCCAGTGAGCAAGCCACCATGCACACCCGCATGGCCGATTGGGTGGCCCTGAGCCCTCAGCAGCGCAACCAAGCCCGGTTCAACTTCAACGCCGTCCAAAGCCTGCCCAAAGAGGACAAAAAAGCCAAATGGGAAGCCTACCAAGCCTTGTCTGCTGAAGACAAGCGCACGCTCGCGGTAGGCACTCCAGCACCGGCCAAAAGCGCAGCCACCATCTCCAAGCCCGCAGACGCGGTTCGCCTGGTCGCTCCTGCCACACGCACCATCGACAGCGCCAAGGACATCACCCGCCCGGCCGCCAGTGCTCAGCCCCTGGACCGCAAAACCCTCTTGCCCCAAGCCCCCAAAACGGTTGAATTGCCTGCCCCTACTGGCCCCGTGTCGCACACTGAAGGCTCATCCTCTTGAAGAAGTCAGCTTCTGGGACAACCGTCCCCACAAATTTGCGCGCCCCCTCCCTGAAACGAAGAATGGCTTGCTGGCTCTATGAAGGCATGCTGCTGTTTGGTGTTGTTTTCATTTCTGGTTATCTCTTCAGCGCCCTCAGCCAAACCCGGCACGCCATGGATCACCGTCCTGGCTTGCAAGCCTTTGTGTTCTTGATTCTGGGCATTTACTTCACCTGGTTTTGGTCGCGGGGCCAAACCCTGGCGATGAAAACTTGGCACATCCGCGCTGTGGACTCGCAAGGGCTGCCGCTCACCCAAAGCCGCGCCCTGCTGCGGTATCTGCTGAGTTGGTTTTGGTTCTTGCCGCCCCTGCTCATCACTTACCCCTTTGCTTTGCCAGCCCTCGAAGTGGGCGTCATCACCTTGGGGTGGGTGGCGGTCTGGGCCTTGCTCAGTCGTTTTCACCCCCAGGACCAGTTTTGGCATGATGCATGGGCGGGCACCCGCCTGATTTCCGCCCAATAAAGCTTTTTTCCATGTCTGAAAACCCAACGTCCCAAGAGCCCGTCAACCCACAAAAAGCCCGCAAAGGTCTGAGCCGAGTGCTTCATGCCGGCGGGTATTCAATCCAAGGCCTGAAAGCAGGCTGGTATGAAACCGCCTTTCGGCAAGAAGCTTTGGCGGCTGTCGTGATGCTGCCCTTGGCCTATTGGCTGGGGCAAAGCTGGGTGGAAACCGCCCTCTTGGCCGGATCGGTATTGCTGGTCATGATCGTTGAATTGCTCAACACCAGCGTGGAATCGGCCATCGACCGGATCGGGCCCGAATGGCATGACCTGTCCAAACGGGCCAAGGACATGGGCAGCGCCGCCGTCTTGCTGAGCCTGCTCTTGTGCCTGGGCATTTGGGCGGCCGCGCTCAAGCCCATCTTGGTGGGCTGAACCGAGCAATGCCGACCCCTCATTTTTCCATCTGCGTGTATTGCGGCTCCCGTCCAGGAGACGATCCGCGCTTTGCCGAAGTCGCCCGCCAAGTGGGCCAGTGGATCGGGTCGCATGGCGGCCAGTTGGTTTACGGAGGGGGTCGCAATGGCCTGATGGGCATCGTGGCCCAGTCCACGCTGGCCGCGGGTGGTCAAGTGGTGGGCATCATCCCCAGCGCCTTGGTCGAAAAAGAATGGGCACACCACGGCCTGACCGAGTTGCATGTGGTGGACACCATGCACGAGCGCAAACGGATGATGGCCGAGCGGGCCGATGCTTTCTTGGCTCTGCCTGGCGGCATCGGCACCTTCGAAGAGCTGTTTGAAGTTTGGACTTGGCGCCAACTGGGCTACCACGACAAGCCCATTGGCATCCTCAATTGCCATGGCTACTACGATGGCTTGACGGCTTTCATTGCCCAAGTCGTTCGCCACGACTTCATGGGTCAGTGGCAAAACGAGTTGGTCAGCGTTCAAAGAGATGCCACGGCATTGCTGACCTCGCTGGTGGAGCAATCCGGTTTGAGTCTTCCTTCTCGCACAGAGCTGATCTGAAAAGATGGACCCGGTGTGTGGCCCACCTGCCACGCCGGATCAAATCAGACGGCGGTGTCGTCTTCTTCGCCAGTACGGATACGCACCACGCGTTCCACCGAAGTCACAAAAATCTTGCCGTCGCCGATTTTGCCTGTGCGCGCGGCCTTGATGATGGCGTCCACGCAACGATCGACATCGTCGTCTTTCACGACCACTTCCACTTTCACTTTGGGCAAGAAATCCACCACGTATTCGGCACCGCGGTACAACTCAGTGTGGCCTTTTTGACGACCAAAACCCTTGACTTCGGTGACGGTGAGACCGGTCACGCCACATTCGGCCAGGCCTTCGCGGACTTCTTCCAGCTTGAATGGTTTGATGACGGCGGTGATCTGTTTCATGGGGAAATCCTCTGAGAAAAGTTAAGCGCGAAATTGATTGGTCATAGGATAACGCCAATCCTTGCCAAAACTGCGGTGGGTGACGCGAATCCCCACGGGAGATTGGCGGCGTTTGTACTCGTTGAGCTTGATCAGGCGGGTGACCTTTTCCACGTCTGCCCGCTCAAAACCGTCTGCAATCAAAGCTTCAACGCCCTCATCGTTTTCCATGTAACGCTCGATGATCGCGTCCAGCACCTCATAAGCCGGCAAGCTGTCCTGGTCTTTTTGATCAGGACGCAACTCGGCGCTCGGTGGCCGGGTGATGATGCGCTCCGGAATGGGCTGGCTGCCGGTGCCGTAAGGGTCATTCAGATTGCGCCAGCGGGCCAAGTCAAACACTCGGGTTTTGACGACATCCTTGATCACGGCGAAACCGCCCGCCATGTCGCCATACAGCGTGCAGTAGCCGGTGGCCATTTCGCTTTTGTTGCCGGTGGTCAGCACAATGGCGCCGGTTTTGTTGGACAAAGCCATCAGCAAGGTGCCGCGGATGCGCGCCTGGATGTTCTCTTCGGTCGTGTCTTCTTTCAAGCCCGCAAACTGGCTGGACAAGGCTTGCTTGAAGCCCTCAAACAATGGCGAAATCGCGATCTCGTCGTAGCGCACACCCAGGCGTTTGACCATCTCGCGCGAATCGATCCAGCTGATGTCAGCGGTGTAGGGCGAAGGCATCATGACCGCATGGATTTTGTCCGCACCGATGGCATCGACCGCGATGGCCAAAACCAGGGCCGAATCGATGCCGCCGGACAAACCCAAAATCGCGCCCTTGAAACCGTTTTTGCCCAAGTAGTCACGCACGCCCAGGACCAAAGCGTCCCAGAGCTCGGCCTCTGTGGATGGCAAAGCCTCAACGGACTGGTCTGCACCGGTCAAGGCCACACGGCCCTGGCGCCAATCGGCTTGCACCGCCATCTTGGCTTCGCGAAAGCCCGCCGCTCTGGCCACCACGAGACCGGTGCTGTCCAGCGCGAAAGAACGGCCTTCAAAAATCACTTCGTCCTGCCCACCCACCAAATGGGCGTAGATCAAGGGCAGGCCACAGTCGGTCACGCGCTCGCGCATGCGTTGCTCTCGCTCGGCGCTCTTGCCCGCATGAAAGGGCGAGGCATTGAGCACCGCCAGCACCTGGGCCCCAGCGTCCCGCGCCAATCGGGCGGGCTCATCAAACCAGGCATCCTCACAAATGAGCAAGCCCACGCGAATGCCATCGATCTCGAACACCCCCACGCCATCGCCGGGCGTGAAATAACGCCGCTCATCAAACACTTGGTAATTGGGCAATTCGCGCTTGTCGTAGCTGGCGACCACCTGGCCTTCGCACAGCACCGATGCGCGGTTGTGGCGACGCGTCACGGCCACACTGCGCGAGCGCAGGCCGCCGCCTTCGGGGTGACCCACCACCACGTGCAAGCCTTTTAACCCAGCCAGCCCCTGGGCCACTGTTTTCAAGGCATCATCACAGGCATCGATGAAGGCGGGGCGCAGCAGCAAATCTTCGGCGGCATAGCCGCAAATGGAAAGCTCAGGCGTGAGCACCAAGCGGGCGCCTTGAGCATAAGCCTCGGAGGCGGCATCGATGATCTTGCGGGCGTTGCCCGGCATGTCGCCCACGACGAAATTGAGCTGAGCCACACAAATTTGGAGAGTCATACAGGTGCAAGAAGTGAGCATGAATTATGTCATCCGGGTGCTCGATGATCTGGATGCCATCGACGCCTGCGCTTGGGACGCTTTGCTGGCCATTCAAGACGCCCCCACTCCTTTCATGCGCCACGCCTATTTGTCGGCCATGCAGCGCAGCGGCTCCGCCTGCCCCGAGACCGGTTGGACCTTGAGGGTCATCACCCTGTGGCAAGCCAGCGCCAAGGGCGATACGCTGGCAGCGGCGTGTGCGGTTTATCTGAAAACCCATTCCCGCGGCGAATACGTGTTCGACTTTGCCTGGGCCGATGCTTACGAACGCCATGGCCTGGCTTATTACCCCAAGGCCTTGGTGGCCTGCCCATTCACGCCTGTGCCAGGCTCTCGCTTGCTGGCGGAATCGCCCCAGGCGCGGCAAGCCCTGCTGGGTGCCCTGCGCCAATGGTGCGAAGTGCAAGAACTGCCCTCCTTGCACATTTTGTTTGCCAGTGACGACGACCTCAAAGCCTGCCAACAAGCGGGCATGCTCGAACGCAGCCAGGTGCAGTTTCACTGGCAAAACCAGGGCTGGCGTGACTTCGATGACTTCTTGGGCAGCCTGAACCAGGAAAAGCGCAAAAAAATCCGACAGGAGCGGCGCAAAGTCCAAGAAGCTGGCGTGACGTTTCGCGCCATGCGAGGCCCTGACATGCAAGCCGATGACTGGGCCTTGCTGGAGCGTTGCTACCAGCAGACCTATTGGGAACACGGCAACCCGCCCTACCTGCAACCCGGTTTTTTCGAGGCCATGCAAAAAGACATGCCCGAAAACTGGCTGCTCTTTGTGGCCGAACACGGCTCACAAGCCATTGGCATCAGTTTGATCGGATTGCGCCTAGACGCTCAGGGCCAGCCCGATGTGGCCTACGGCCGCTATTGGGGGGCCTTGGCGCGGGTGGACTGCCTGCACTTTGAGGCTTGTTATTACCAGCCCATTGCGTGGTGCATCGCGCAAGGGGTGAAACGTTTTGAAGGAGGCGCGCAAGGCGAGCACAAAATGGCGCGGGCGTTGTTGCCCACCCCCACGCACAGCGCCCATTGGCTAGCGCACCCAGACTTTTCTGACGCGGTTGAGCGTTATCTGGCGCGTGAATCACAAGGTGTGTCCCATTACATGGACGAATTGCAAGCGCACTCCCCTCTGAAGAAGGGCTGAAAAAAATGCCTCCAAGGCGAACCGTGCAGGCATTGGGGGCTGCTTAGGGCTTGGCGCCCTGAAGCTGAAAGGCATCAAGCCTTGTTGTAGTTGGCGATACCGTCCAGGATTTCCTGGTGTGCAGCGTCTTTGCCTTCCCAGCCCAAGATCTTGACCCATTTGCCAGGTTCCAGATCTTTGTAGTGCTCGAAGAAATGCGCGATTTGGGACAGACGCAACTGGTTCATGTCCTCGGGCTTTTGCCAGTGGGTGTAGATGGGCAAAATTTTGTCGACAGGCACGGCCAAGACTTTGCCGTCCACGCCGCCTTCGTCTTCCATCTTCAAGATACCGATGGCGCGGCAAGGCACCACAACACCTGGGATCAATGGGAAAGGCGTGATCACCAACACGTCAACTGGGTCGCCATCACCGGCAATGGTCTTGGGCACGTAACCGTAGTTGGTGGGGTAGTGCATGGCCGTTCCCATGAAACGGTCCACAAAAATGGCGCCGGTTTCCTTGTCCACTTCGTACTTGATCGGGTCAGCGTTCATCGGGATTTCGATGATGACGTTGAAAGACTCAGGCACTTTGGAGCCAGGGGTGACGTTGTCGAGGGACATCTTTCGGGTCTCTTTGTAAAAAGTTAAAGGAAATGGGAATCGCTAGGGATTAACCCCGATTTTACTTGCACAGGCCTTGCGCCCTGACACCCGATCCCTCTTTAATGGGGTGTTGGCCAATCGTTTCTCGGTTTACCGCTGAACGAGGAAGCAACGCCGTGGGGACACCTCCAAAGCGTTGCGTCCCCTTTCAGCGACAACATTTCGAGGAGCAAGAACATGACAGGTCAATCAGCGCTGATTTTGGCGCTCGTTTGTGGACTCATCGCCGTGGCCTACGGCATTTGGGCCCGAGGGTGGATCCTTTCTCAAGATGCCGGCAATGCCCGGATGCAGGAAATCTCAGCCGCCATTCAGGCTGGCGCGGCCGCTTATCTGGCTCGCCAGTACAAAACCATCGCCGTCGTCGGCGTGGTGTTGGCGGTCTTGATGGGTGTGTTCCTGGACGGTGTCACAGCCGTCGGTTTTGTCATCGGCGCAGTGCTTTCGGGTGCTTGCGGTTTCATCGGCATGAACGTGTCCGTTCGCGCCAATGTCCGCACCGCTCAAGCCGCCACCAAGGGCATTGGCCCCGCATTGGACGTGGCATTTCGTGGCGGCGCCATCACCGGCATGCTGGTGGTGGGTCTGGGTTTGTTGGGGGTGACCGGTTTCTTTTGGTTCCTCACGGGCAATGGCAACCTGACGCCTGACAAAAACCTGGCCACTTTGCTCAACCCGCTGATCGGCTTTGCTTTCGGGTCTTCGCTGATCTCGATCTTTGCGCGTTTGGGCGGCGGCATCTTCACCAAAGGCGCTGACGTAGGCGCCGACCTGGTGGGCAAAGTCGAAGCCGGCATTCCCGAAGACGACCCGCGTAACCCAGCGGTGATCGCCGACAACGTGGGCGACAACGTGGGCGACTGCGCCGGCATGGCCGCCGACCTGTTCGAGACCTATGCCGTGACGCTGATCGCCACCATGTCGTTGGGCGCGCTGATGGTGGCCAGCGCACCGATGGCCGCGGTGATCTACCCGCTGCTGCTGGGCGGCGTCAGCATCATCGCCAGCATCATCGGCTGCGGCTTCGTCAAGGCCAGCCCGGGCATGAAGAACGTGATGCCGGCGCTGTACAAGGGCCTGGCCGTGGCCGGCGTGCTGTCGCTGATCGCGTTCTACTTCGTCACCCTGGCCGTGATGCCCAACGACGCGCTGGGGGCCGGCACGCAGATGCGCCTCTTCGGCGCCTGCGCCGTGGGCCTGGTGCTCACCGCCGCGCTGGTGTGGATCACCGAGTACTACACCGGCACGCAGTACCCGCCAGTCAAGCACATCGCGCAGGCCAGCACCACCGGCCACGGCACCAACATCATCGCCGGCCTGGGCGTGAGCATGCGCTCCACCGCCTGGCCTGTGCTGATGGTGTGCGCGGCCATCCTGGCGGCCTACACGCTGGGTGGCCTGTACGGCATCGCCATTGCCGCCACCAGCATGCTCAGCATGGCCGGCATCGTGGTGGCGCTGGACGCCTACGGCCCGATCACCGACAACGCCGGTGGCATTGCCGAGATGGCCGAACTGCCCAAGAGCGTGCGCGACGTCACCGACCCGCTGGACGCCGTGGGCAACACCACCAAGGCCGTCACCAAGGGCTATGCCATCGGCTCGGCCGGCCTGGCCGCGCTGGTGCTGTTTGCCGACTACACCCACTCGCTGGAAAGCCGGGGCATGAGTGTCAGCTTCGACCTCAGCGACCCCAAGGTGATCGTCGGCCTGTTCATCGGCGGCCTGATCCCCTACCTGTTCGGCGCCATGGCGATGGAGGCCGTGGGCCGGGCCG
>NKIO01000123.1 GCA_002255935.1 Comamonadaceae bacterium PBBC2 | reverse complement strand
TAACACCGCCACAGACACGGCCACCGTGAACACCACCCCCGTCGGGGCCCCCTCGATCACCATCACCACCGACACCGACAACGATGGCGTGATCAACAAGGCCGAGCTGGGTGCCGCCACCACCGTGAGCGTTAAAACCGACTTGCCAACTTCGGCAGTGGCCGGTGACACCATCAGCGTGACCGATGGCACGACCACCAAAACACATGTGTTGACCTCAGCGGACATCACCGCCAAATCGGTCAGCGATACATTTACAGCCCCTGCAGAAGGCGGCACCATCAACGTCAGCGCGACCCTCACACCTGCGGCTTCTGGCAACGTCAGCAGCGCAGGCACCGACAGCGCCACCATCGACACCACAGCCCCCAATGGCGGTGTCGCCCCCACGGTTCAGATCACCACAGACACCAACAACGACGCCACCGTCAGTGCCAGCGAACTGGGCTCGGCGACCACCTTCGCGGTCAAAGGCAGCTTTGACGGCACCAAAGTGGCCGTAGGCGACAAGCTGGTTTTCAGCGACGGCACCAACACCAAGGTGGTTTTGTTGACGGCAGATGACGTCACAGCAGGTTTTGCCACCACCACCTTTGCCAAGCCCGCTGAGGGCGGCACTTTGACCGTGACCGCAGCGTTGCAAGACAGTGTGGGCAACACCACGCCGCAAAGCGCCAGTGACAGCGCCAAACTCGACACCACAGCCCCCAACGCTAACCTGGCGCTGACCCTGACGATTGACACCGATGCCAACAACGACGGCTTTGTCAACTTCACGGAAATTGGCAACAACGCAGGCAAAGCCAACAGCACGCTGAATGTCTCGGCTGCCTTTGACAAGACCAAAGTTGCCGTGGGCGACATCGTCACCATCACCGACACCGCCACCGGTGGCGTGGTCAAGACCATCACTCTGACGCAAGCCATGGTGGACGCAGGCAAAGTCAGCACCAGCTTCACCAGCGCGGGCGATGGCTCGACCTTCAACGTCAAAGCCACCATCCAAGACCCTCTGGGCAATACGGCGCCAGTCGCCACCGACAGCGCCGTGCTTGACTTGTCCAACCTGAACCCCGTGGACCCCTTGAGCCCCGACAGCAGCAAGCTGGCGGTGGTCATCGAGATCAGCACCGATGCCAACAACGACACGTTCTTGAATGTGGCTGAAATCAACGGCGCCACCAAAGCCAGCGTCAAAGTCACTTTGCCCACAGATGCCAAGGCAGGCGACAAGCTGGTCGTGACAGGTTCTGGCAATGCCGATCAAACCTTTGTGCTCACCCAGGCTCAAATCGATGCCAAGTTGATTAACACCACATTCAACCTGCCTGCCAACGGCAGCAAGCTCGATGTGTCCGCACAGGTCAGTGATTCCTCTGGCAACACCTCCAATTTGGCCAAAGACAGTGCGACGGTGAACACCAACACCACGGGTGCGCCGACCATTGAGATCAGCACCGACAGCAACAACGACGGCTTCATCAACAAAACCGAGTTGGGCACCTCCACCACCGTCAGCGTCAAGACCAGCTTGCCCACAGGCGCTGCACTCAACGACGTTGTCACGGTCACCGATGGCAGCGCTGTCAAGACCCACAAACTCACCCAGTCCGACATCACCGCGGGCTTTGTGACCGACACCTACGCCAAGCCGGCCGAAGGTGCGGCCATCACCGTCAGCGCCACACTGACCACGGTGGCGGGCAACGTCAGCAGCTCAGGCACAGACAAGGCCACGCTGGACACCAGCGGCTTTGTGGACCCGAACAACACCAGCAAAACCGGTTTGAAGGTGGTCATCGACACCGATGGCAACAACGACACCTTGATCAGCCAATCCGAATTGACAGGCACCAAAGACCTGATCAAAGCCACCGTCACCCTGACCGGTGATGCCGCCGTGGGTGACACCTTGACCGTCAAGGCCAGTGGCAACACCGACCGCACCATCATCTTGACCGCTGCCGACATCCAAGCCGGGAAAGTGGTGCTCACCGACTTGAGCGCCACCGGTGACAACACGACTTTCACGGTCACGGCCAGCCTCAAAGACTCGGCCCTCAACACCAGCCCTGCGCCAGATGCCAGTGACACCGCCACCATCAAGACCTCGTCCACGGGTGCACCCGTCGTCACCATCACCGAAGACAGCAACAACGATGGCGTGATCAACGCCAACGAACTCATTGGCTCGGTGGACATCGTGATTGCTTTGCCTGCCGCAGCCAAGGAGGGTGACAAGCTCAATGTCGACATCAACGGCACGCCTCAAACCATCACCTTGTCAGCTACTGACATCAACAACCATGCCGTGTCATTGACCACGACGGCACCTTCCAACGGCGGAACCATCACCGTCAAAGCCACTTTGACCGACAGCATCGGCAACGTCTCACCAGAAGGTTCAGACAAAGCAGTCATTAACTCGACCATTCCCAACGATGGCAAGGCCCTGACGCTGACCATCGACACCGATGCCAACAACGACGCCTTCGTGAACTTTGCCGAGATCGGCAACACAGCAGGCACGCCCAACACGACCCTCACCGTGAGTGCGGCCTTTGACAAGAGCAAGGTGGCTGTGGGTGACATCGTCACCATCACCGACACCGCCACAGGCGGCGCGGTCAAGACCATCACCTTGACCC
>NKIO01000033.1 GCA_002255935.1 Comamonadaceae bacterium PBBC2 | reverse complement strand
ATCAATTCCCGCGTGTCCACCACTTGGCCTGCCACGACATGCGCCGAGGCAATCACGCCAGAAACGGGCGCGACCAGTGCTTCTTTGCTGCTGAGGCCGCCACCGACGGCCGACAGGCGATCGGTCAGGCTGAGCACATCACTCTCTGCGGCTTCTACTTCCTTGCGCGGAACCGTGTCCGACAACTCGCGCAAACGTGCCAAACGCTTTTCAGCAAGCGCTTTGGCAGCGCGAAATTCGGCCAATTGAGTCAACTGACCTGCACGCTCCAGGGGGGCGACCGCAGGGACCACGTAGGCCAATACCTGACCCTTCTTAACGCTTTGCCCTGCGTTGGGCAGGCCATTAGGGCCGGACTCAATGCGGCCAGCGTTAATGGGTTGGACTTTGCCTCCTGCGTTGGGGTCCATCAGTACCTGACCATTGAGTTCAAAGGCGCGTGGCAGCTCAGCGGTTTCCACTACCAGCGTGCGTACATTCAGTTGGCGTTGGGCTGGCTTGGGCAAAAACACGCTGCCATCGGCCATGCGCTGTGGACCATTGGCATTGGCCATCGCAGGCGCAGCCCCGTGCTCATGGCCTTCGCCCGCATACGTAGGCAGCGCAGCACCTGCAAGCGTCAAAGCCGCAGCCAGTGCCATCAAGTGGCGTGGTTTAAAAGTATTGATTTTTTTCATGCTGGTGGCTCCTTAAGCCGTACGAGCTTGTTGACGAAAGCGAACGATTGCGCCCAGCGCCATCAGTACGAATAAACCCGCGCCGATCCACAGGGCGATACCTTTCCAGGAAGAGCGATGGCTAAGTACATCTTTGTTCTCATGCAAATCGAGCTCGGTAGCCAACAGGTCATTCAGATCACCGGCCTGAATGGTTGCAGTGATGGCAATGACGCCAGGTTTGAGCGTGTTCTTAAGGATGACTTCGTATTCACCTACGCCATGTTTTTCAGCTTTGTATTTGCTGCCTTCGATGTCAATGTCAATTTGAGCGTCATTGACGGGACTGTTGTCTTTAAAACGGTCCAGGTAAATCGTCAGCTGCTTGCCATTGACAATGCCAACCATTTCCAGATCCTCTGAAACCGCGACGAAACGCGGCAGTGCTGTGCCCTGTGCTTGTGGAGCAGCTTCTCCATGGTCGTGACCCGCACCGGCAATGGCCATGGGACTAAGCAGTGTGAAGATCAGCGCCATGAGAGTGGCGGCTGTTGAATGAATTAAATTCATGGTGTTCCTTGAAATTTTGAGGGGTGTCAGCATCACTCGGGCAGCAAGCCCAAGGACTGCCGCAATGCCGAAATGGCGGAGGCTAGGTCAATTCGGCTTCGAGCGGCTTGTCGCGCGGCCTCTGCAGCCTCGGCCTCAATGCGCAAGCGTGTGGGCAGATCTGTCTCGCCCAACCTGAACGACTTGTCAAAAAAACCTAGGGACTCGTTGGCCAGCATTGCTCGTCGTTGCGCGGCGACGAGTTGGGTTCTTACAGCCTCTAGGCGAGAAGCAGCGCCTCTTTGATCAGCTTGAATTTGGTCCCTCTCAAGGATCAGCTTTGACTGCACTTCAATAGCCTCTGCCTGTGCCGTCGCGATACGAGCGTCATACCTGGGCCCTGAACCAAACGGCACTCGAATGCCGATGAGCACAGTCTGGCCATAGCGGTCTCCAAATGCCCCACGACCGCGCGTTGTGGCCACCGTGAGTTCCGGGTTGGATCGCTTCTGGGTGCTGATCAGCTGAGCCGTCCGCTCGGCCATCGTGATGCGGTCCTCCAGTTCAGCCAACAAGGGATGACCAACTGATATAGCCGAACTGGGGGTCGGTTCAGCTGCAGCGTTGACTGTCAAGTCAGCCTGAGCCGTTCTGCCTGCCAACGACATCACTTGTGCCAAGGCTGCGGCAGAGGCCGCTTGAGCTTGGGCAGCATGCGCCTGGGCCGCAGCTAGAGCGCCTTCGGCTTGATGCCGGTCCGACTTGGCCAGATCACCCGCGCTGGTACGTTTTGCAACATCAGCGGCGAGGCGTTGCGAATTGGCCAGTTGTTCGATCGCCAGTTCAGCATCGACGCGAGCTCGCAACCAGCCCCACCAAGTATCCCTGACGGAAGCGGCGAGCCGCAGTTGTGAGGCGAGCAGCTTGCGCTCAACCAACGAAATTTCAGCCTGCGCCTGATCGGTACTGGCCGTGCGTTGCCCGGGTAGCCAAATGGGAATGGCAATTCCCACCTCGGTTTCACGCGAACCGTTGTTGCCGGTCATCTGGTCCGATCGCTGACTGATATCCAGCGAGGGTGGCTCGGGAGACAGCATCAATGCGGCTTTGGCCTGGGCCTGGGCTGCATCGCGACGCGATTGAAGCGCGTGCGCCTCGGGCTGCCTTTGCCACGCCGTATCGAAAACATTTTTCAAGGACACCGATCCACTCAATGCGGCGGGGGGTGTTCCTTGTGCTTGGGCCGTCAGCACCAAGCCACTCAGGGTCATGACCGACAGCGCGATTCGAATCGGTGTCGATCTTTTTTTGTACAAACTCATAGCTCATCTCCAATGGTGAAAACATCCAAGGAGATCAGCGAGCAGCGACAACACGTCGCTAGGCGATGAGGCAAAACGCAAAAAGCGTCGTGCTCACTCGCGCACAGGGGATTCGAAAAGAGGTGGAGAAACCCGAGACTCGCCGATCAGGCAAGCACGGGCCAATTAGGCCGCTCAGGGCGTTCTCTTGAAAGCTGAGAAACAATCACCTGAGGGTGAAGTGGATGATCGTCAGAGACCGCTGCTGTGGTCGTGTTCAGATCGTTGACCAGAGCAGCTGCGCAAAATATATGGCAAGTGGCGCAGTCATGGTCCATGCCCGCCGATTGGGGTGAGTTTTTGCTGGACTCTTGGTGGTCAACTGACGCATGGTCATGGGTGTGGTGACCAGGGTGCGTGGCATTCACACGGGTTTCGTGCCCGCAATAGCTTGACATTGCTGCCCAACTGACCTGCAAGGGCAACAGAACTAGCAGGAAGATTGCCAAGAACTTTTTCATGAATCTTCATTGTAAAGATTTAGTCCTTCATCGTCAGAGTTTGTTCAATTGCCCTCATGGATGCTCCGGTTTATTACAAAAAATTCAAATGTTGAATTTTATTGATTGCATATCAGTCGAGCATGAATCAACTTGAAGAACGAAATTTCGTTCAACTTGGTTCAGAGCCCATTTTGCACAAACCCGCAAATTCACGGCTCGGAACCAAGTCCGAAAAAGTCATGAGGTTTTGAGACAAACGGGGTTTGAGACGACTTTGCCGGGCTGATGCGAGAGGTCGCAGTCAGGAGCCCATAGCAAAAAGCCCCGCGTGGTGCGGGGCCTGAGGCTGCCTCAAGGCCTGCTGAGCAGGTTTGAGGTCTTTGTTCTGGCGGAGCAAGAGGGATTCGAACCCTCGATACGGTATAACCGTATACCGGATTTCGAGTCCGGCGCATTCGACCACTCTGCCATCGCTCCTGAGTATCTTGTCGAGCCTCAGATTCTATCAGACCCCTCAGGGCTTTCTGGGCGCCACCACCGGCGCATTGCGTGGGGCCATGGTCAACATGACCTGGCTGTTGCCCAGCAGGCCGCCATCGATCAATTCCACCGTGGCCGTGCGCTCCTGACGGGTCAAAACCAGCAAACTGGTTTTGCCGCGCACCGCGGAGACCACCGTCCAACCCTGCGCAGGGTAGGTGTCCAAGAAGAAGGCATAAGCCGCATCGGGGTTACGCCCCACATCCAGCACCACACGCCCCACCCAGCTGTCACCCGAGCCGATGATGAGCGACTGATCTCCCAGCAAGCGTGCGCCCGTGGGCAAACTGAGTTGCCCCAGCAATTGGTTGACGTTAGGGACTTTGCCATCCGCACCCAAGCTGACCGAAGGCGCAGGCGGTGGGCTTGAGCAAGCCGCCAAAAAAACCACCAGCAACGCCGCAACGGCGAAAGACAAACGTGAAGTCACAGGCAGTCTCCTTGAAGGCATCGCTCTGAGGTCAAGCGCTCAACAGCGTCTGACCACCCATGTAGGGGCGCAGCACCTCGGGCACCGTCACGGAGCCATCGGCATTTTGGTAATTCTCAAGGACCGCCACCAGCGCACGGCCCACGGCCAGGCCCGAACCGTTCAGGGTGTGGACCAGTTCGTTCTTGCCTTGCGCGTTCTTGAATCGGGCCTGCAGTCGACGGGCCTGGAAGGCCTCACAGTTGGACACCGAGCTGATCTCGCGGTAAGTCTGCTGCGCCGGCACCCAGACCTCCAGATCATAGGTCTTGGTCGCGCCAAAGCCCATGTCGCCGGTGCACAGGCTCATCACGCGGTAAGGCAAGCCCAGCTTTTGCAAGATGGCTTCGGCGTGACCGGTCATGGCTTCGAGCGCTTCGTAGCTTTTCTCGGGGTGCACGATCTGCACCATCTCGACCTTGTCGAACTGGTGCTGGCGGATCAGGCCGCGCACATCGCGCCCGCCGCTGCCGGCTTCGGAACGGAAGCAAGGCGTGTGCGCCGTCAACTTGATGGGCAAGTCGCTCTCGGCCACGATTTCATCGCGCACCACATTGGTCAGCGTGACCTCCGAGGTCGGGATCAAATACAGAGCCTGGCTTTCCTCGCCCTCTTGGCCGCCCTTGTTGGCAGCAAACAAATCGGCTTCGAACTTGGGCAATTGGCCAGTGCCGCGCAAAGTGTCGGCATTGACAATGTAAGGCGTGTAGCACTCGGTGTAGCCGTGCTCGCGGGTTTGCGTATCGAGCATGAACTGCGCCAAAGCGCGGTGCAGCTGCGCAATCGGGCCGCGCATGAAGGTAAAGCGCGAACCCGACAATTTGACGCCCGTGTCAAAGTCCAGACCCAGCTTCTCGCCAATGTCCACATGGTCTTTGACTTCAAAGTCAAACGCACGAACGGTGCCCCAGCGGCGCACCTCCATGTTGCCGTGTTCGTCCTCGCCCACAGGCACGCTTTCGTGCGGCAAATTGGGCACCGCCAAGAGGAGGCTCTGCAGCTCGGCTTGCAGCACATCCAAGCGTTGAGCCGAAGCATCGAGCTCGTCTTTGATGGCGCTCACCTGGGCCATCACCGCATCGGCTTCGGCGTGTTGGCCCTTGCCCTTGAGCATGCCAATTTGCTTGGACAGGCTGTTGCGCTGGCTTTGCAACTCTTCGGTGCGGGTCTGCAGCGTTTTGCGCTCACCCTCCAAAGCGCGGAAAGCGTCCACATTCAGGAAAGGCTGGGGGTTTTTACGGGTCTGCAAACGCGCCACGGCAGCGTCCAGATCTTTGCGGAGAAGAACAATATCAAGCATTCCCCCATTGTAGTGAACCCTGTTGCAGGGGTCCCCAGTGGCGTGGCTTTTGTCAGTGCCGCCAGTGGCAGGGCTTTTTGGAGGAGTCCCAATTGTTGGGCGATGGTTTGGGGGGCTTGGTCTGCGAGCCATCGCCGAACACAGTTCAGCTCCCACAAGTTCAGCTCAAAGTCTTTGGTTCATTCGTGGGAGCCCAAATTGTTGGGCGATGGTTTGGGAAGGTGTGGTCTGCAAGCCATCGCCGAACACAGTTCAGCTCCCACGAAGGGAAACCATCGCTGACCCAAGTTCAACGCCCACAGGTTCAGTTTAAAGCTTGAGGCCCTTGGGCAGGGGGAACTTGATGGTTTCTTGGATGCCATCCAAGGTGCGCACCGACACCGCGCCCAAATCGCGCAAGCGATGGATGACCGCTTGCACCAGCACATCGGGGGCCGAGGCACCGGCCGTCAGGCCCACTTTGTTCTTGCCTTCAAACCAGGCCGAATCCAGGTCGGCCGCACTGTCGACCATATAGGCGGGTGTGCCCAAACGGTCGGCCAACTCGCGCAGGCGGTTGCTGTTCGAGCTGGTGGGGCTGCCGACCACAATGACCACATCGACCTGCGGACTGAGCAATTTGACCGCGTCTTGGCGGTTCTGGGTGGCGTAGCAAATGTCTTGCTGCTTGGGCTCGCGCACCTGCGGAAAACGCGCTTTGACCGCCGCCACAATCTCGGCCGCATCGTCCACGCTCAATGTGGTCTGCGTCACCACCGCCAGTTTCTCGGTCTGGGCCGGCTGCGCCTTGGCCACATCGGCCACGTCTTCCACCAAGTGGATGCCGCTGTCGAGTTGACCCATGGTGCCTTCCACCTCGGGGTGGCCCTTGTGACCGATCATGATGAACTCGAAGCCTTCTTTGTGCAGCTTGGCCAGCTCCACATGAACCTTGGACACCAGGGGGCAGGTCGCGTCAAAGATGCGAAAGCCACGCCGCTCGGCCTCTTGCTGCACCGCCAGGCTCACCCCGTGGGCGCTGAAAATCAGCGTGGCACCGGGCGGCACTTCGGACAACTCTTCAATGAAAATCGCGCCCTTGTCTTTGAGGTCGTTGACCACATAGGTGTTGTGCACGATCTCGTGGCGCACATAGATGGGTCGCCCGAACTTGGCCAGCGCGTGCTCGACGATGTCGATCGCCCGGTCCACCCCCGCGCAAAAGCCACGCGGCTCGGCCAATAAAATTTCAGAAGTCATCACAGCACCCCGATCAGTTGCACTTCAAAGGTCACGGGCTGACCCGCCAGTGGGTGGTTGAAATCAAACAACACCGCGCCGTCATCGCCCACCTGCACGACCGTGCCGGCATAAGTGCCCATGCCATCGGGCGTGGGGAACTGCACCACATCACCAGCGGCGTATTTTTCCATCGGGTCACCCAGCTCGTTGAGCAGCTTGCGCGCCACCCATTGCTGCATATCGGGGTTGTGGTCACCAAAGGCCTCGCCAGCAGGCAATTCCAGCACCGTGCGGGTGCCCTCGGCCAGGCCCATCAGGCGCTGCTCCATGGCCGGGGTCAGCTCGCCCGAGCCCAGCGACAAGGTGGCGGGCTTCTCGAGGAAGGTGTTGATGATGTCCCCCTGTGGCCCTGCCAGGCGGTAGTGAAGCGTCAAAAAAGAACCGGGTTGGACTGTGGACATAAGGGTTTTCTGGAATGCCGCCGAAGCGGGCAAACGGGCATAAAGAAGCCACTATTGTAAAAAGCTGGGCTGACCCGTCCCCTTCATGGGGGCTTGTGGGCCCCAAGGCTGCGTCAGGGAGGGGTTTCCAATGGGCATCAAGGACTTGCCGCCAGATGCGCGGCCGCGTGAAAAACTGCTCGACCGTGGCCCACAGGCCCTGAGCGATGTGGAACTCTTGGCCATCTTGCTGCGCACCGGCATGGCCGGCAAAAACGTGTTTGAGCTCTCGCAAGAGCTGCTGTCCGGCGGTGGCATTGCCGGCCTGTTGCAGGCCACACCGGGTTCGCTGCAATTGGTCAAGGGCTTGGGGCCGGCCAAACAAGCCGAACTGCTGGCCGTGTTTGAAATCGCCCGCCGCGCCCTGCGCCAGCGCCTGCAAGAGCGCGAAGCCTTTCACACCCCCGACGCGGTCAAGCAGTACCTGCAATTGCAGCTGGGCCACAAAAACCACGAAGTCTTTGCCGTGCTGTTTCTCGACAGCCAAAACCGCATGCTGGCCATGGAAGAGCTCTTTCGCGGCACGCTCAGCCAAACCAGCGTCTACCCGCGCGAAGTCGTCTTGCGCGCCCTGCACCACCAAGCCGCCGCCGTGGTGCTCTCGCACAACCACCCCAGCGGCTCGGTGCAACCCAGCCGCGCCGACGAAGCCTTGACCCAAAACCTCAAAGCCTCATTGGCCTTGGTAGATGTGCGCGTGCTCGACCACATCATCGTGGGCCAAGGGCAGTCGCTCTCAATGGCGGAGCAGGGGTTGATGTAGGGAGCATGGGCGGGGGTGACTTTGTGGGCGCTGAAAGTATTGGGCGATTGAGTGGGAGTTGACTTTTTGGGAGCTCAACTTTGTTGGGCGATTGTTTGAGAAGGAGTGGTCTGCAAGCCATCGCCGAACGAAGTTCAGCTCCTACATAAATCCCAACAGCAAATGGTGTTGAATCTCCACAGTTCAATCTGCTGGTCTTGGCTTTGTGGGAGCTCAACTGTGTTGGGCGATTGTTTGAGAGGGTGGGGTCTGCGAGCCATCGCCGAACACAGTTCAGCTCCCACCCAAACTTCAAATCGCCAAATGAAGTTCAGCGACAACCCCATACAGCGGGTGCACGTACACTCGATGGTTTTGAATTTGCAACGCTTCGCACATGTCCCACTACCACCTTTACGCCATCGGCAACGCCCTGGTTGATACCGAATACGAAGTCTCTGACGCCTTGCTGCAGACCATGGGCGTGAGCAAGCGCCACATGACCTTGATCGACACCACGCAACGCGCCGAACTGCTGGGCCATGTGCAAGGGCTGCACGCCCGTCGCACCGGTGGCGGCTCGGCGGGCAACACGGTGGTGGCGCTGGCCCAGCTGGGTGGCAAAGCGTTTTACTCGTGCCGCGTGGCAAGCGACGAACTCGGCGCCTTCTACAGCCAGGACCTGCAAGCCAACGGCGTGGCCACCAACCTGACCCACACCGCCGCGCAAGAAGGTCAAACCGGCAGCTGCATGGTGCTGGTCACGCCCGACGCCGAGCGCAGCATGTGCACTTTCCTGGGCGCGACTTCGCAACTGGACGCGAGCGCCCTGCACCCACACGACATCGCCAAGTCCAAAATCTATTACATGGAAGGCTACTTGGCCGCTTCACCCACGGGCCTCGAAGCCGCGGTGAAAGGTCGCCAAATCGCCATCGAGCACCAAGTGCAAACCGCCTTGACCCTGAGCGATGTGAGCATGATCAACTTCTGCCGCCAAGGTCTGGAAGCCATGATCTGCAACGGCCTGGACTATCTGTTCGCCAACGAAGAGGAAGCGCAAACCTGGTGCGGCACGAGCGATCTGGACGCCATCATCGGCCAGCTGTCTCAGCTGGCCAGCACCGTGTGCCTGACACGCGGCCCCAAGGGCTGCATCGTGGTGCAAGGCGCCCAGCGCATCGAAGTGCCTGCGGTGCCCACCAAGGCCGTGGACACCAACGGCGCTGGCGACATGTTTGCCGGGGCCTTTTTGTACGGCATCACCCACGGCCAAAGCCCGGCGCAAGCCGCAGCCTTGGCCAACCGCGCCGCCGCCGCTGTGGTGAGCCAACACGGCAACCGCCTCACGGCCGCGCAACTGCAAGGCATCGCCGCAGAAGCTTCAAAAGCCTAAGCCAGAATCAGACCATCCACCACCTGGATGGTCTTGTCGCAGCGCTGGCCCAGCTCGGGGTTGTGCGTGACCAACAGCACCGTGGTGCCCTGCTCTTGATTGATGCGGCGCAAGAGCGCAAATACGGCATCTGCACTTTTGGTGTCCAAGTTGCCGGTGGGCTCATCGGCCAAAAGCAGCGCAGGGTTCATGGCCAAGGCCCGCGCCAGCGCCACGCGCTGCTGCTGCCCGCCGCTCATGTTGTTCGCCATGTTGTTCTTCCAGGGCGTCAGGCCCACGCTCTCCAGCAAGGCTTCGGCCCGCTCGCGCATGGCCTGATTGGGGAAACCCGCCGCACCCAGCAGGGGCAGCATCACGTTCTCAAGAGCCGTGAAAGCCGAGATCAGGTGGTGGTACTGAAACACAAAACCAATGTGGTGCCCGCGCAAGCGCGTCAGGGCTTGGTCGGCCAGCAGTGTGGTTTCTTCGCCCGCCATCTGCAGCAAGCCTGTTGTGGGCCTATCAAGCAAACCGATGATGTTGAGCAAGGTGCTCTTGCCCGATCCAGAGGGACCCATCACCGCGCAAAAGTCGCCCCGGTGCAGCGTCAAGTCAATGCCGTGCAGCACCTCGGTCTCGATGCCGGTGCCCACATTGAAAGCCTTGCGCACGCCCTGCAGGCGCACCACCACATCCGACTTATCCATGGATGGCCTCCACCGGGTCCAGTCGCGCCGCCCGCAAGGCCGGTGCATACGCCGCGGCCAGCCCCGTCACCGTGGCCAAGCCCAGAGCCATGGCAAACAGCTTGGGGTCGAGCACCAGCGGAAACAGCGGCGTGCCATCGGCATTCAAGGCCATGTGCTGCCACAGCACCAACCCCAATGCGCCCACCAGGCAACCCAGCACCGCGCCGCCCCAACCCAGCAAACCGCCTTGCAGCAAAAACACGCGCAGCACCTGCCCGCGTGAAATGCCCATGGCCCGCATGATCCCGATCTCGCGCGACTTTTGCACCACCGACACCACCAGCACACTGGCAATGCCAAAGGCCACCGACAGCCCCACAAAAAACCGGATCGCCGTGTTGGCTGTGCTCTGCGCACTGACGGCCGCAAAGAACTGCGCACCGGTCTTGATCCAGCTGTCGGCCTGCACCCCGGTGGCCGCGCTGATGCGCTGGGCCACTGTCTCTGCGGTGTACACATCGCGCACCGTGACCTCGATGCTGGTCACGCCGCCCAACAGCTCGAGCAAACTCTGGGCCGTGCGCAGCGCCACAAAGGTACTGCGCTGGTTGGCGCCCTTGTTGCCCAGGTCAAACACACCGCTCACCGTCAGCGTGCTGGCCACGCCCGCCGCATTGGCCACACGCAGTTTGTCGCCCACATCCACGCCCAAGTCGCTGGCCAGATCGGTGCCAATCAAAATGTCTTGCCCCGACAGGCGCGGTGTGCCGCGCACCATTTTTTCGGGCAACTTGACGATCTGAAAATAGGCCTCCGACTCCACCCCCGTCAGGCTGATGGCCCGGCTGGCACTGCCGCGCACCGCCAGCGCCGAGCCGCTGACCACCGGGGTCACCACGGTCACGTCGGCCATCTCACGCACATCCGTGATCAAGGACTGCCATTGGTCAATCGACTTGAGCCTTTGCAGCGGCGGCTGCACGATGGCGGCATCCACCTCGCTGGCGTTGGTGGTGTGCAAAGTGCGTGTGATTTCTTTGGGCGGCAAAAGCTGGATGTGCGACTGCGCCGACAAGACCCGCGCAATGAAGTTGCCCTGCAAACCCGCCAGCAACGCCGACATGAACACGATCACCCCCACCCCGATGGCCACGCCGATCAAGATGAACAGCGTCTGCATGCGGCCTTCGCGCAAAAAGCGGATCGCCACAATCCATTCAAAAGGCACCCAAGGCTTGAACATGTTCACGCCCGCTCAGGGCTTGGCCCGCACGCGCTGGCCTGGGCGCAAGGTGTTGGGCAACGCGATGACCGCATCGCCCTCTCGCAAGCCGTCCAGCACCTCGACCCACGCGCCACCGCGCAAACCCAACGTGACGGGCCGATGCACCGCATGGCCTTGCTCGCTGAGCCACACCCAGGGAGCGGCCAAGTTGATCTCGTTGACATGCCCCACCGGCAGCGCCAGCGCTTGGGGCTTGCGCGCCACCGTCATGTCCACCGACACCGTCATGTCTTGCTTGAGGAACGGTACCGGCTCGGGCACATCCAGCTTGACCTCGACCGCGCCGGTCTGGGCATTCACGCCGGGGTTGATGTAGGCCACCTGCGCCTTGAACTTGTTCTGTGGATACGCATCGGCCGAAGCCAAAGCCTGCTGCCCCAATGCGATCAATCGCAAATTCTTTTCGTCGATCTGCACCACCAGCTGCGTGGCCCCATCGGGCGACAAGGTCATCAAAACCTTGCCGGCCTGCACCACGTCACCCACCTCCACCTTGCGGCCTATGAGCTGGCCACTGACGGGCGCCTTGATCTCGGCATAGCGGGCCTTGGCGCTGAGGACCTCGGCATTGGCCTGCGCCTCGTTCACCGCCCCCACAGCCAGCTTGTAGTCCGCGCCGCCGGGCTGGACCGAAGCGAACTGCTTTTGCGCCGCCACAGCCTGCGCATCGGCCAGGGCCAAGGCTTTGCGCGATTCGTCCAGCGCCGCCTGCCCAATGAAGCCTTGCTCAAACAAAGCCTGGTTGCGCTGCCCACTGGATCGCGCTGCGTCCAAGCTCGCTTGTGCCTGGCGCAGCGCCTGTTGCTGCACCGGCCCTTGCAACTCACTCAGCTGCAACAACTTGCCCTGTGCTTGCGCCACCGCCAGCTCGGCCTGCCGCTTGGCCGACCGCAGCTCGGCGCTCACCAACTCGACCAGCACATTGCCCGCCTTGACGGATTGCCCCTCACGCACCGGCACACGCGCCACCGTGCCGGTGATCTGCGCGCCAATGTCCACCCGGTGCGGCGTCTCCACCCGGCCACTGGCCACCACGGTCTGAATCAAATCGCGCCGCTGCACCGCGACGGTCTGCACCACCGGGCCCACCCACCAACGCCACAGCCCCACGCCCAGCGCCAAGGCCAGCAAAGCCAACAACAACTTAACGCCATGCAGGCGCATCCAGGTCCAAAGAGCATTCATATGGACCATTGTGGGAGGCCGCCCGCGTGATGCGCATGACGCAAGTCAAGCTTCCCGCGCAAACCCACAAAGTCACACCCGGGGTGTGCCCCAGATCACTCAGTCATTCTGAGTGGCCGCAAACGCAGCGGCAGCTGCCTTCACCATGCTCGGGTGCAAAGTGCCCAATTTAGGATTTTGACCATGCGGCGCATGGGGCGGCACCGAAAACCAGTCCTCATGGAATGGCAACTCCACAGCATTTTTCAAATCAAATTTGGTGTCATGGCTAAGTCCTGCGCTGGCATAGGCTGCAGGGTGTTCAGCCTTGGTGATCCGAAACTCGCCGCCATACAAACGGTTCGTTTTCTGACTGGTGCCATACGCCACGGTCACAAAGATCCCACCCGCATCGTCCTCTTTGACCGCCAAAATCAAAGCGGGCCGAGGTTTGGGCTTGGGTTGAATGTGGTCCGGAAAATGGCACCACACCACCTCACCCGCCGTGGGCTCTGGCCACCAGCGCATCACACACCTTCGGTCTCAAAAAGACTGCTGCGCACCGTGCCCCCTTTGGCCTTGGGCGCCGCTTTTTTGATCTGACTCAACTGTGCCTTCGTCAACGCACCCTCATCAGCTTCGTACTGGGGCAAGAATTTCACGGCCAAATCGTGCAAGGCCAAGTGGATCACCTGCGTTTCATCCACCCCCAAGGTCTCGGCCAGGCGCTTGGCCGTGCTGCGGGTCACGCCCGTGGCGCTGTCTTTTGGACGATAACGAAAAGCAATTTGTGCGCTGGCAGTTCTCATGATGCGGGCAACCTCTTGATTTGGATATCTTCAAGATATCCAGTAATTCATTCACTGTCAAGCCTGGATGCGGTGCAGGCTGTGCGTCAGGCAACTGGGCAACAATAGCGCTCTCCCCTTATCTACCCCTCTACCCTTATGAAAAAAATACTGCTTTTGGGCTCCGGTGAACTTGGCAAAGAATTCGTCATCAGCGCCAAACGCCTGGGCTGCCACGTGATTGCCTGCGACAGCTATGCGGGTGCCCCCGCCATGCAAGTGGCCGACGAGTTTTGCGTCTTCAGCATGCTGGACGAAGCGCCCTTGCGTGCCGCCATTGCCAAATACCAACCCGACCTGATCGTCCCCGAGATCGAAGCCATCCGCACCGAAGTGCTGCTCGACGTCGAAAAGCAAGGCTTTGAAGTCATCCCCAGCGCCCGAGCTGCCAACCTGACCATGAACCGCGACCGCATCCGCGACGTGGCCGTGGGCCTGGGCGTGCGCACCGCCAAATTCAGCTATGCCGAATCGGCCGAAGAGCTGATGGCCCGCGCCACCGAAATCGGCTTTCCCGTGGTCATCAAACCCGTGATGAGCTCCTCCGGCAAAGGCCAAAGCGTGGCCAAGACCGCCGCCGACATCCAGGCCAGTTGGGACTACGCCTGCGCCGGCATGCGCGGCGACCGCCAGAAAGTCATCGCCGAGGAATTCATCCATTTCGAGTTTGAAATCACCCTGCTCACCGTGCGCCAGCGCAATGGTCAAACCCTGTTTTGCCCACCGATTGGCCACGTGCAAGAGCGCGGCGACTACCAATACAGCTGGCAGCCCCAAGGCATGAAGCCCGCGCAAATCCAAGCCGCCCAAGACATGGCCGAAAAAGTCACCACCGATTTGGGCGGCGCAGGCCTGTTTGGCGTGGAGTTTTTTGTCACCCAAGACGAAGTCATCTTCAGCGAACTGAGCCCCCGTCCGCACGACACCGGCATGGTGACGCTGATCAGCCAGAACCTGAGCGAATTCGACCTGCACGCCCGCGCTGTGCTGGGCCTGCCGATTCCGGTGATTGAGTGCGTCGAAGGCGCCAGCGCCGTGGTGCTGGCCGACAAGGAGGGCAAAGACCCGAAATTCACCGGTGTGGAAGCCGCGTTGAGCGAACCCGGCGTGGACGTGCGCATCTTCGGCAAGCCCACCACCCGCCCCTACCGCCGCATGGCCGTGGCCCTTGCCAAAGGCACTGATGCGCTGCAACGTGCACGGGACGCAGCGGCCAAGATCAAAGTGGTGGTCTGATTGACCATCGGACTCAACCCATCGAAGCAGCCCAATAGATCTGATTTGCAGCATCCCACTGTGTTGGGCAATTTGACTGCCCTGACTTTGTAGGAGCTGAACTTGTTCGGCGATCGATGTTTTGACTTTGTAGGAGCTGAACTTGTTCGGCGATCGGTGGTCAGGCTGCCAATCGCCGAGCACAGCTCAGCTCCCACAAGGGATCAGGAGCTTGAGGACCTCAGGGTTTGGCTCCTGGAAGTTTGTAGGAGCTGAACTTGTTGGGCGATGGGGCAGCTCTGACTTTGTAGGAGCTGAACTTGTTCGGCGATGGGTGGTTAGGCTAGCAATCGCCGAGCACAGCTCAGCTCCCACAAGGGATCAGGAGCTTGAGGGTCTCAGGGTTTGGTGCCTGGAAGTTTGTAGGAGCTGAACTTGTTGGGCGATGAGGCAGCTCTGACTTTGTGGGAGCTGAACTTGTTCGGCGATGGGTGGGCAGGCTACCAATCGCCGAACGCAGTTGAGCTCCTACAATAGAACCATGCAAAAAACGATATTGATCACCGGCGGCGCTGGCTACATTGGCTCCCACACCGCGGTGGAATTGATGAACGCTGGGCATCACGTGGTCATCGTGGACAACCTGTGCAACAGCAGCGTCAAAGTGCTCGACCGGATCGAAGCACTGGCCGGCAAAAATTTCATTTTTGTGCAAGCCGATGTGCGCGACAGCGCGGCATTGGACGCCATCTTCCAGCAACACGCCATCGATGGCGTCATCCATTTCGCCGGCCTCAAAGCCGTGGGCGAATCGGTGGCCCAGCCCGTGCGCTACTTTGACAACAACCTGGGCAGCACGCTGGCGCTGCTGCAAGCCATGGATCGGGCCGGTGTTCGTCGCATCGTTTTCAGTTCATCGGCCACCGTCTATGGCGATCCCGAGACCGTGCCGATCACCGAGTCGAGCAAGCTGCAAGTGACCAACCCTTACGGTCGCACCAAGCTCATGTGCGAAGACGTTCTGCGCGACCTGCAGGCGTCTGACCCGCGCTGGCACGTGGCCATCCTGCGCTACTTCAACCCCGTGGGCGCCCACATCAGCGGCACCATCGGCGAGCACCCCAACGGCATCCCCAACAACCTCATGCCTTTCATCACCCAAGTGGCAGTGGGCAAGCGCGAATTTTTGAGCATCTTTGGCAACGACTACCCCACGCCCGACGGCACCGGCGTGCGCGACTACATCCACGTGGTCGACCTGGCCCAAGGCCACCTGGCCGCACTGAGGTACTTGCAAGATCAACAAGCCAGCATCACCGTGAACTTGGGCACAGGCCGAGGCGTCAGCGTGAAAGAACTGGCCGACACCTTTGCCCAAGTGACCGGCGTGCCCGTGCCCTACCAGTTTGTGGCCCGCCGCCCCGGCGATGTGGCCGCCTGCTATGCCGACACCCGCCTGGCCCAAGAAGCCCTGGGCTGGAAGGCCGAGCTGGGCGTAGACCGCATGTGCCAAGACGCCTGGCGCTGGCAGTCGCAAAACCCCAACGGGTATTGAGCGCCCCTTAAAATCAAGTGCCCCACCCGAAACAGATCACGCACTTGATAGCCTCCCCTCCCCACGTCATGCTGGTGATCACCAAAGGCGAAGCCGGTGGGGCACAAACACATCTGATTGAACTTTGCACCGCCTTGCGAGGCACTGTCCATTTCACGGCGGTCATCGGAGGCGATGCACCGCAAAGTTTCCTGGGCGATGCCCTCCAGCGCTTGGGCGTGCAAGTGATCTCTTTGCCCTCACTGCGCAACTCGCTCAGCCCCCTCAAAGTCATCACCTCCGTGCGGGCACTGCTGGCCCATATCGCATCGAGTCAGCCACAAATCATCCACGCACACAGCGCTGTTGCCGGTGTCATCGCCCGACTGGCTGGCCAACTGGCGCAACGCCCTGTGGTGTACACGGTGCATGGGTTTGGCTTCAAGCCGCAAGCGCGCCTGCTGATCCGATACAACGCCTGGCTGGCCGAAGCCTTGCTGGCCGCATGGACAACACGCATGATTTGCGTGTCTCACCATGAAAAACAGCTGGCCTTGCGCCTGCCCATGGACCCAGACCGCGCCAGCGTGATCCACAACGCCATCGCCGACGTGCCCTGGCAAAGCGATTTGCGGCAAGCGCCCGCCCGCATCGTGATGGTGGCTCGCATGGCCGCACCCAAACGGCACGACTTGCTGCTGCAAGCACTTTACCTGCTGGCTGCACAAGAGCTGCGCCCCCCGACACTGCTGCTGGGCAGCGGCCCGCAAATGGCCGCACATCAAGTACAAGCGAGCCAACTCAAACTGCCCCACGTGGTTTTTGCAGGCGATGTCCACAATGTGGCCGAACAATTGGCACAACACCACATCTTTGTGCTCCTGTCCGACCACGAAGGCCTGCCCATTTCGATCCTCGAAGCCATGCGCGCTGGCATGGCCATCATCGCCACAAGGCTTGAAGGCATCACCGAAATGCTGGAAGACCAGCACAACGCGCTCCTGGTGAACAACCACGCAGACGACATCGCGCAAGCGCTTCACACGCTGCTGCAAGACACCGCGCTGCGCCAACGTCTCGGCCAAGCGGCCCGGCAAAGTTACCAAGACCGCTTCACGCCCGAAAGCATGGCCCGCCAGGTCCGTGAGATTTATCAGGAAGCGCCCCTGCTCAGCACTGCGGCATGGCCCATGACCCTGCCCCGAACGCATGGCCCGCAGCTGGCGTCACACCACGCGCAACGACAACAGCGACATCTGGGCTGGTCGCTGATGGGCTTGGGCATGGTGGGCCTGGCTTACCTGATCAGCCAAACGCTGGAAAGCACAGGCTTGGCCACACACGACTTCAGCCGAACCGTGTTGGCCTGCATCGTGCCTTATGCCCTGGCCGCGCAACTGATCTATGGCGGAGCGCACATGCCCGTTGCCGAACGCACCGGCATGCTGCTGGTCACCACAGGCTTGCCGTTTTTATTGACCCCACTGGGCTTTGCACTGCTGCAGCAACCCTTTTCGCGCGGCGCCGTCGTGCTGACCTTTGGCCTGTCCATGCTGTGGTTCTGGTGGGGCGACCGCTGGCGCCTGCGCCAAAGCAGCTTCAAACTGATTTACCTCGACGATGAGGCACCACAACACATGGCCTCGCTCTTGAACAACCCCCTGGCCACTGCCCGACAGCTGCAACTGGTGCGCTGGCCCCAGCACTGGGCCGAGCACCCCCAACTTTGCCCCGCCCACCTCGATGTTCAAGGCGCACTGATCGACAGCGCAGCCATGCCACCTGATGCGACCCAGGCCGAGGCACGCCAGCGCACCATCACTGAACTCAAGTTGCGCCACATTCGCCTGTACAGCCCGCTCACAGTGGCCGAAGCCATCACTGGACAAGTACCTGCCGACACCCTCAAAAACGAACTTTGGCAGCCAGATGGCAACCCGGCCTACGACCTGTTCAAACGCACCGCCGACTTCATCCTCGTGCTCTTTCTCCTGCCTGTTTGGCTGCCGCTGGGCTTGCTGGTGGCGCTGGCCGTCAAAGCCGACTCCCCAGGCCCGGCCCTCTTCAGTCAAATCCGCACGGGCCTGCATGGGCGGCCCTTTCGGATTTACAAATTCCGCAGCATGCGCCACAGCACGCAAGCAAGGGCTCAATTTGCACAAGCCAATGACCCGCGCATCACACGGCTAGGGCACTTTTTGCGCCGCTCAAGGCTCGATGAAATCCCGCAACTGTGGAATGTCCTGCAAGGGCACATGAGCCTGATCGGCCCCCGCCCCGAACAGGCGCAGTTTGTGCACCAATTCGCCCAACAGATTCCCAGTTACCCCTACCGGCACCTGGTGCGTCCGGGCCTGACAGGCTGGGCACAAGTGCAGCAAGGCTACGCCGCCAGCGCAGATGAGACAGCGGTCAAACTCAGCTACGACCTGTACTACGTCCAGCACTACAGCCTGGCCATGGACCTGCTGATCGTGCTGAAAACCATCCAAACCGTGCTCACTGGCCGTGGCGCACGCTGACGCCATGCACAGTGCCTTGTTTGTTCAGGAAAACACCGCTACGGGCGGCGTCACACGCATCTCAGAACACCTGATTTCAGGCCTTACCGCGCACGGCTGGCGCACAGGATCTGTTTGCCTTCAAGGCGTCACTTGGCTTTCAGGCCTGCAGACCGTCTGGTCAGGCCTGCGCAAACAGGACGTTCTGGTCGCCACCCACAACTTCTTACCGACCTATGTGACTTGGCTTTTGGCCATCCTGAGCCGGAAGCCTTGGGTCATGTGGGTACATGGTCCTGTCATTCCTGTTCTGGCCATGGCACAAACCAGCCCGACCAAACGATCTTTCCTGCGTTGGATTTACCGGCGCGCACCAGTGGTGGTGTTTGGCTCGCATGCAACGCTGGTCTCTTTTGAACAATTCACCTGGCCGGAAGGTGCCCCTCGTGCAGCTGGCCCACAACTGCGCACCGTGATCCACAACGCGACAGCCATTGACCGCACTGGATTGACACATGGCCATCCAGAAACGACGGTCCACATCGGCTTTGTTGGACGGCTTTCTGCTGAAAAACAGCCCCTTCAACTGCTGGACTTGCTCGAGCAACTGCCTGCACAATTTGTGCTGCATGTGGTGGGCGACGGTCCACTCATGGCCGATATGCAGCGACAAGGCCAGCCATACATAGCCTCAGGGCGTTTGCATCTGATTGGTGCGCAAGTGGTGACAGCCTCCACCTACATGACCTGGCAAGCCACCGTGCTGTGCTCAGCGTATGAGGGCTACCCCATGACCGCTCTTGAATCGCTGGCCTGCGGCGTGCCCTGCGTGAGCACCCCCATACCCGCCATGCAAGAAATGCTGCACGCACAAGCCCCATACATGCTGGCTGAACGCAATACCCCAGCCGCCCTGGCGCAAGCCTTGATCGCCACATTGCAAACACCTGCAGCGCAGCGCCAGCAAAACATGGCAGCCATCACACAAGCCCACACACCCGAGAAATTCGCCGCCTCGTGGAGCCAACTGCTGCACCTGGCAATCCAGACACACAACTCACCCGGCGCCAACGCCCCAGGCTCCCAAACATGAGCACCGTGCACTTTGTTCACACCGGCACGGCCTACTTGCCTGAACTGGCCGCCTATGCCACACACCTGAATCAACTGGGCCACAGCAGCCAAACACACCAAAGTGCAGACAGCGTGCCCGACAACGCCGACCTGGTCTGGTGGATCTGCGGTCATGTCAGTGCCCACCACAGCCGGCGCCTGCACCGCAGCCTGCACGTGCACGAATACGCCTCGGCCAGCGTGCCCCCCGCCGCTTGGCTGAAAGACCGCGTCAAACAACTCACCCACCCACGCCCACAGCACCGCATCTTCCAAAATGAATGGGTTCGCCGCCGCATGGGCCTGACCGATGCAGTGCCCTACAGCCTGCGCGACATGGGCTTGCCTGCCTCATTCTTGACCGCACAGGCCAAGCAAGCGCCCGAATATGATCTGGTGTATTTGGGCGCCATGTCTCGGCTGACGGCTTTCTGGCCCGCACTGCAAAGCATCGACCAAGCCGGGCTGAGTCTGCTGCTGATTGGCGACATCCCGCCTGCACTCCAAGCAAAGCTGCAAGGCTTGCCCAACATCCACTGCACTGGACGGCTCCCCCATAACGAAGTCCCTATCCATCTGCTGCGCGCGCGCGTTGGGCTGAATCTGATGCCTGAGGAGTTACCCTTCACAGCGCAAACTTCCACCAAAATGCTCGAGTACTTGGCAACAGGTCTGCCCGTCATCAGCAACCCCTACGCGTGGGCACAGAACATGGCGCAACAACATGCAGGCCGCGTGCAACTGCTGAACCCGCTGTGCACACCACAACAATGGCAAATGGCCTTGGCCCATGCACCTGCACCACTGGCCGATCGCTCACACCTGCGTGCTCTGAGCTGGACCACGCAACTGGACAACTTGCCCGTATGGCAACTGCTTTGACGCCATGAAACTCCTCCCAAACCTGCCCCGCGCCACCGCACCCGCTGCACTGGGCAGTCTGGTTTCCTTGGCTGCGCAAGGCGTGTTTGCCTTGTTCTTGCTCAAACTGTTTGACGCCCAAGCCGTCGGCATTTTTTCTGTGGCCAGTCAAATCGCGTTTTGCTGGGCCACTCTGGCATTGGCACAAAGCCCTGTCAGCTTGTTGGCCAGCCACCAGCAAGCCCCTGACCAAGCAGCGGCAGCTGCGTGGGTACAAAGCCTTTTGCGCATGCTCTGGCTGGCCCCCTTCATGGCCATCGCTTTGTATTGGTCGAAAAGCCATGGTGGTGAACTGAGACTTGACGACATATCCGGCCCCACGGTCACCGTTTTTTCTCTGCAAAGCTTAATGAGCCTCGCAGGCTGGATCGCCCTGATTGCCTTCTCTCAAATGAGCTGGTTGCTGGCGCAAAGCCTGACACTGCGCACCCAAGGCCCCCAAGCCATTGCCTTGGTGCGCATGGTGCCGCCATTGCTGGCAGCTCTAGTGGCCTGGATCGGTGCCCATAAACTGGATGCCACAACCGCCAGCACTTTGCTGCTGGCAGCGTTGCTCGGCTACATCGCAGGCATGAATTGGCTGCTGCCCGCCATAAAACAAATACCGCAACTCCGCGCTGGGATGACAAACCTTCCGCCAACGAAAAGAGTCGCCCAGAGCCACGATACGCCAGGCGATGCGGCCAAACACGCCGCACCTAACGGGGTGCAGTCATCGGATCCACGCAGTACGCAACTCAAAATGCTGCACACCCTCACCGATGTGCTGTGCAGCACCGCATTGGCCATTCAGTGGTCTTCACTTTACGGGCCTGCACAGGCCGCCTGCCTGTTGGTGTTGCTGCGGGTCTTTGGCTTTGTTCCGGCACTGGTGCACACCGCCTGGGCGCAAGCCCTGATCAGCCGCCCACGTGAACAAGCCATATCGCCTCTGTGGGTGGCATTGTCCGCCAGCGCCATCATTGGGTTACTCGGTCTGACCCTTGAGGCTGCCCTGCATTGGCAATGGCTTGCGCCCAGTTGGAAAAACTTGCAAGTCTATGTATGGCCATTGGCACTGTGGCAAATGGCGGCGTGCCTGAGCGCAGCTTGCGCACACCTGCCGTTTTGGCAAGGCCGCACCCGCAGCTTCAGTCTACAAAGCATGGCCATCAACACCACGGTGGTGGCGTTGCTGTTCCTCGCCCCAAATCTGGAGTTGTCTTCTGCAGAACTCCTGCGCTGGGTGTCGGGTTTCATGGTCCTTGGGCTGAGCCTTCAAACCCTGTACTTCTGGCGCCAAAAACCTTAAGCCCGCATGAGAAAATTGGCCATGCTCCCCCAACAGCCATTGCCCCGTTCCATTACGCTGCCGCTGCTGTTGTCACTGGCGGCCAGCAGTCTCAGCACCAAAGCCATGGGCGCCGCGTGGGCCTTGCTCACTGGCTTGGGCCTGTGGGCAATCTGGCACACACGACAAGAGACGAAAGCCGATTCAGCCCCATGGATCAAGACCTGGCTGATCGCCACCGCACTGGCATTTGTGCTCAAAACCGTGCCCACACTGTATTGGTCAGACCCTTGGGCTGAACGCCATGGCGAAATTCGCATGTTGTTGGGTGCACTCGCCGTATGGGGGCTGTGCCGCTGGAGTGCACTGGACGGGCTCACCACGGCCCGCACCGCCAACGCCCTCATGCTCAGCAGCGCCTTGGGCCTGGGCTGGGTCTTGGCGTACGGCCGGGGTGAAGTGTGTACGCACCCGATCCCATGGGCCGTGAGCTTGGGCTTGGTCAGCGGCTGGCTCTTGGCCATGGGTCTGCACCACACAATCCATGGAACTGAGCGCAGGCTGTGGCTGTTGGGCGGTCTGTTGGCCATGCTGGCGGTGCTGGCCAGCCAAAGCCGTGGCGCATTTGGCATCGTGTTGTGGTGGGGCTTGGCCTTGCTCCACCGTGCCTGGCAGCTGCGCCAAGACATGCGCTCACACCAGCGTCAGCTGATCCAAGCTGTGTTGGCAGTGGTGCTTTTAATGGTGGGCATTTGGGCCCTGAGCTTCACGCCTGTGTTGCAGCGACCAGCCCAGTCCTTGCGCGATGCCGTGGCGCAAATCAGCCTGTCGCAAAAGTCAGCCGAAGCAGGCTCCAACAGCTCTGTGGGGTCACGGCTCTACATGTGGCAACGCAGCCAAGAGGCCATCACCCAAGCGCCTTGGATCGGCCATGGCCATGACGGGCGCAAACAGGCCCTGGCACGCTGGGCCCAAGACGCACACTCCGAAGAAATCCAAAAGTTGGGCCACCTGCACAACGAATTTCTCAACCAACTCATGGACCACGGCCTGTGGGGACTGTCCAGCCAATTGGCCTACATCGTGGGCCTGCTGCTGTTGGTGCGACAACTGCTGCAAGCCCAGCAAAAAACAGCCGCCATGGCCATCGGCTGCTTCAGCTTCATGCACCTGAGCAGCAGCATGAGCAATGTGAACTTTGCGCACAACTATTACCCCACAGCTTTGTCCATGTTGGTCATGCTGAGTCTGTGGTCCGCACGCCCAACCGAACGCTGAAAACAAAAATGGACCCGAAGGTCCATTTGTAGATCGGCGGCTTTAGCCCCGACATCAAGTTTGTGCCATGGCATGCATCGTCGGAGCTGAAGCTACCGACCTACGTTACAGCGCCAATCCATTTGTAGGTCGGCGGCTTTAGCCCCGACATGAGGTTTGTGCCATGGCATGCAATGTCGGAGCTGAAACTACCGACCTGCGCAATCGAGCCAGCTTCTCACTTACGCGTATCCATCAATAAGCCCCGTCTCGCCGCAGCACCACCTTGATCGTCTTGAACAAAATCGCAATGTCGTACCAAAGCGACCAGTTTTTCACATACCAGGTGTCCAGATACACCCGAGTGTCGTAGTCCACATCGTTGCGGCCACTGACTTGCCATAGCCCCGTCATGCCCGGGCGCACCATCAGGAAGTAATCAACATCGTCGCCATACTTAGACAACTCTGCACGAATGACAGGGCGCGGCCCCACCAAGCTCATCTCGCCACGGATCACGTTGAACAGCTGAGGCAACTCGTCCAGGCTGGTGCGGCGCAAAAACTGGCCAATCGTGGTGATGCGCGGATCATTGCGCAGCTTGAACTCGCGCTCCCACTCGGCCCTGGCCGCCGGGTCGTTGGCCAACAACTCGCGCAAGCGCTCTTCGGCGTCCACCTGCATGGTGCGGAACTTGAAGCAGGGGAAAATTTTGCCCGACTGCCCCACCCGCTTGTGCGCAAAAATGGCGGGGCCACCATCACGCTTGATACGCAAGGCGATGTAGAGCAAAGGCAACGCGCCCAACACCAAAAGCGCCAAGGCCGCGGCCAAGTCAAAAACCCGCTTGAGTAATCGCGCTGGCCAATAGCGCAAGTTGTTGCGCAACTTGAGCAAGGCCACTTCGTGCGAAAAGAAATACGAAATGTCAGTCCCAAACAGAGGTACCCCCCGCATGGCGGGCACCACGCTCACATCCTCGGCCTTCCAGCGAGCCAGCATGCGCAGCAGGTCTTCGCGCAAATCGTTTTGACCATGCTCCATGGCCAGCACAAATTGCGCACCGGGCACTTTGGCCCACTTCTCCAGCACCCTAGCGCCTTCACGTCGATGGCCCGAAATGTTCACCAAGTCCACCACCGAAAACCCCAAAGCCGGCTCGCTTTGCAAAGCCGCGACCGCCTCGTGTGCGTTGGGGCCGTTGCCCACAATCAAGGTGGGCCTTTGCCACACCCCCATGCGCCGCATGACGCTGCGGGCAACCCCACGCCCCATGGGCAAAAATACCGCCGCCATAGGCCACACCAAGGCCCACCACAGGCGCGATGAATTCCAACGCGTCAGCGCCAGCACGGCCAAGTCCAGCACTGCCAAGACCAAAAACACCTGCAGCGTCTCGCCCAGCTCTGTCCAAAAAGGCTTGCGATCGCTGTAATGCCTGAAGCGCACCAAAAAGAACAACAGACCCACCACCACCACGGCCAACCAAGCCCAGTAGCGCTCAATGTCTTGCGACACCAGCCAAGTCTTTTCAAGCGAATCGCTCCACGCATCGGCCAGCAACGCCGCCATCAAGCCCGACCACAACATGGCGGCCACATCGGCGGCCAACAAAACGCCCTTGGTCAGGCGAATCTGCAGAGGGCTCAGGCGACGCCAGTTTTCAATGAAATGCATGGAACATAGAAAAAAGATGAGGCCATCTAAAAAAAGGCCGGTAATGCCGGCCATTGAAAATTTTAGTTTTGCGTTGACAACTAACTGATGTCGTCAAGATTTTTTGTCTTGTGAACGTTTCCCACCGACAAAGGCAACAACCAGACCGACCAAAGTCGCACCACCAATGACGGAGGCAACCAACTGTTTATCGTTTAAAGCCAAGTAAGTTGCTAACCCTAAGCCGAGAACCGCTATCACCAACGCGAACACCAAACCAGCCATGCGCTCTACAAAAACCAAGGTATTCACGCGAGTCATTTCACGTCTGCGATGTTCCGACTCCAACTGAGTCTGATCAAAGACCCAATCTACCCTTCCTGGCGCAATCTGTTGAAGACGTTCAATTTGCTCAACAGGCAGCAGCGGAGCATCTGTTGTGGTGTGTGACACGGCAACCTCACCTTGCCGAGCATGAAGACGAGTTTGCTTACCGGCCATGCTCCTTAAGCTCCCTGTTTGCGATCTTTTTTAAATCTTTTGAAACCACATGGAAATCGCCTACCACACGCTGCCAGTCACGCCGCCCATCCCCACGCTGAGGCAATACATAGCCTTGGTTCACAGCAAATGGATTGTGCAGCGCATGACCAGCCTTGACCAAGGCCCGCAAAAGCAAATCAGCCATCGCATACTCCCTGTAAGTGGTTAATTTTCATCATTAGGATTCTAACAAGAACCGACAAATTAATGCCAAAACCCCTTGTGCATGCTGCACCAGCGCTTGAACCACTGCGGCCACAGCGCCTCTAGGCGCCCTAGCCGATAGCCCGCCAGCTTGGCTGCCGTGCGCAGCAGGGCCGACGGCAGCCAGGCCGGTGCATGCCGCCACAGATAAGCCAACTCTGAACGCACAAAGCGCAAGCCCTCGCCCCCGGCTGAGCCAAAGGTTTGCAACAACCAAGGGCTGCGGGCATGGAAGACCCCGGTGTCAAAGTAACGTCTGAACTCTTGCAGCGCGGAGTAATTGTGCGAATGGTGCACACAGGCATCGGCCACATAAGCCACACGCTTGCCCGCCATGAGCAAACGCGCCGCGACCGACATGTCCTCGCCCAAAATGACCGACGACGGAAAGCCGCCCACCGCCTGCAAGTCGGCCACACGGTAAGCCGCAAACGAGTTGGACATGAAACAAGCCTTGAGCCCCAAATGGGATTTGTCGGCCAAGCCGACACTGCGCGACACATCGGGGTAATTGAACAGCCTGGCATGCGCCGCCACGGGCGATGCATCGGCATGGGGCAACTGTCGGCCAAAGGCACATGCCACGGCAGGATCGGCAAACACAGACACCAAGCGCGACAGGGCGTCTGGATCGACCAGCAAGGCGTCTTGCGTCATGTAGACCACCACATCGGTGCCAGCCGGCAAATGTGAAAGCGCCAAGTTGCGCGTTCCGCCGTGGTTGAAGTCTGCTGCGGCGATTTGGACGCAGCGAAAACCCTCAGGCAGGCTGGTAAAGTCGGTGCGATCATCAGAACTGGAATCGACAATCAAGCCATGCACAGCTGCTTGCTGCATGCCCACAGTTGCACACCATCGCGCCCACAATGCGCCTGGATTGCGCGTAGGCACCACCACCCCGACTGACGAAAAATTCGACATCAAAAATTATTAAAAGATCAAGGGATTAATTCATGCACAAGCCAACTGTTCACATCCTACTGGCCACCTATAACGGGGCACAGTTTTTGACAGAACAACTGGACTCGATTGCACGGCAAACACACAGCGCATGGACATTGACCATCAGCGACGATGGCTCTACAGACAACACCTTGGCGCTGGTCGCTGAATTTGCAGCGCGGATCACTCAACCACTGACAGTTTTGCAAGGGCCCCGACAAAAGTCCTCTACGCGCAACTTCTGCCACCTGATCCAAAACACACCCACTGCAGAAGCGTCGGACCTGTATGCTTTTTGCGACCAAGACGATGTCTGGCTAGACAACAAACTGGAACGCGCTGTTGAATGGCATGCACAGCAACAGTCACATGCTGTGCGCCTGTATTGCAGCCGGACACAGTTTGTTGACGAACAACTCAAACCCATCGGATTGAGCCCAGGCATACAACGCCCACCGAGCTTTGGCAACGCGCTGGTGCAAAACATCGCCAGCGGCAACACCATGGTCATGAGCCATGATGTGCTGTTGGCACAAAAGAAAGTCAAGCCCGAGCACAGCGTCTGGCATGACTGGACGACCTATTTGGTCGCCACAGCATTGGGAGGCAAGGTCTGTTTTGATGACCAACCCAGCCTGCTCTATAGGCAGCATCGGGGCAATGTGATTGGATCTAATGACGGATTGATTGCACAGATCCGCCGGTTTAAGCCTCTGTTTGAAGGACGTTTCAAACAGTGGACTGATGCGAATATGGCTGCTGTGAAAGACCTTGGGAGTCTTTCAACGCTGACTGCACGTGAATTGCATCACCGGTTTGAATCGTTACGTGCAATGCCCATGTTCTGGAGCCGATTCAATGCTTGGCGAAAAACGAGCATAAGGCGACAAAGCTCGCTTTCCAACATGACACTTGTCTTGGCACTGACATTGGCCTTGACTTAGTACCCTACCTAATCTGCTAACCGAAAAAACTGCCATCCATTAAAGCCGCGAAGCCATTGACAAGACCTCTTACATATCTGTATCAGTTGGCTAGCAATATGTCGTGAATAACCGATAACTCGCCATTTGACCAAACGTTGTACCTACGGCCTCGCCACTCGCGCAACACAGGTTGAATACGCCGCAGAGGGTTTGCAGACAACGACAATCGATGTGCAAGGTGTTCCAGAACCGCGTCTAACTCCTGCAAGAACCATACGGGTGGGTCCCACTGGATACAACGCTCACGCAGGATGTTTAACCGCTCCAAACGTCGCTCCAATGCTTGCCGCTGCGGTGAAAAAATTCCACGAACAATGGTTTGTAAACGCCATCGCCAATCAGTAATGGGGATGCCAATTGTGTTCGAACCATGCAGCCGATAAGACATGGTCGACTCCTCCAACATGGCCACTGAACCGGTTACACCGGCCGCTAACGCCAACCATTCATCATGGCTCCAGCCATGACTTTGAGGAAAAGGTAGCGCATGTTTAAGGAGTTCACGCCGCACCGCACAGGCTGCTCCCGTGACCAAGTTACGCTTCAAGTAGACAGCTGCGGCACGACCCGACCGAACCATCGCACGCTCATCGTTTCGCAACAATAAAGTGGCAAATAACTGTCGCCCGAGCCTAGCGCTTTCTTCATCAATCAAGTCAGCATCGGAATGGGCGAGCATAACTTTAGGATCATCAAACTGATGCAGCATGCGTTCGACCTTATCGGTCTGCCAAATATCATCTTGGTCTGCGAAGAAGACGATGTCGGCATCCACCAGCGCAGATGCCTTCTCGAAATTCTTCACAAAGCCGAAGTTATGGTCATTGCGCACTAACGTCACATTCAGACCACAGTTTGCTTTCCATGCTTGCAGTAGATCCCAACTACCATCATTTGACTTATCGTCCACGATCACGATTTGATCAAGGCGCACGGTCTGTTGGGCGATGCTATCCAACTGTTCCTGAAGATAAGGTGCACCGTTATAGACACACATCGCCAATGCTGAATGTCGACGTGGATTGCTGCAAGACGAAATCTCATCGACTCCCATCAACAACTCCACTGGCCTGGTGTAGCCTCGTCGGGCAGCATAGGTAATAGGCCTTCTGCCTTATTTGCTTGCCCCAATGAGCCCGCCTGTTTGACACGAATCAGGTGTACTGTCGATGGGACCACATCATGCTGTACACCGGCAGCCACAGTTTGAAGGTTCCAGCTCCAATCTTCAATACCGAAACCTCGGCCACGATCCACTCTCAGGTAGGGAAACTTTTTATGTACGTCCCGATGCGCGAAGACATTCGCTGACCAAACGTTATTCATGAACAAAGTGTCGCGTTGAAATGACTTTGCCCGGGAAGGTGGATGCTCAAAAAAGAAAGATCGGGCAGCTGCGTTTGGTGTCGCCGTCACTGAGTGGGCATCCCAGTCACCTTCGTCGAAATAATAAAGTAGCTCCGGATGCCAAATAGCACGTGCATCGTTCTTCTCTAAGCGGGCCATCTGGTGCGCAGCGACCAGCCAATCCCGCCCCCAAAGATCATCACCATCCATGAAGGCCAAGTATTCACCCTTTGCAATTTGTATGCCGGTGTTTCGAGTCTCACCTAAATCACCGTGGTCAACGATCTCGACTCTGTCAAGCCATGCACCCTCATGGGCAACGATATCTTTGGTTATTGCATCAGGTCTATCTAGAAGCGCTGTAGCCTCAATGCGCAAACCAGCTTCACGCGCAGTCTCAACCATAAGGCGAAAGCTGCGCAGCGCAGGTATCGCATAGGCACGCTCTCTGTGGAAGACTACAAAAGCACTTATTTCAATCATGCAATCTCCTGCTGAAGTAACGTACACACTGCGCTGTGGTGCGCATCGGAACCGTGACGGGTTTCAACTCGCTCATAGGCATTGCAAACCATCCGCCCAATATCCTCTCCTTGCATAGCGGCAAGTCGTTCTAAAGCTATTGCAAAACGACCTGCGGTCGTTTGCAAATCATTATCGTGTTTGACTAAAAGTGCTGATCCATCTGTAAATGTGTATGACAACCCACCTACATCTGCAAGAACAAGCGGTATTGCATGCTGCGCCATCTCTAGCACGACATTAGGCATGCCTTCAAACAGACTTGTAAATATGAAGCCATCATAAGCAGTGAAGTCAGCGACTGTCACATCATGCAGCAGGCCGTGAAGATGAATATTAGGTGCGTTGAGATCGACACCATGCTGCGCATGCTGCTCTAACGGACCGAATACATCGAACTGGTCATTTGGCAGCGACAACGCAAGCAAGCGAAGGATATCCGTCCCCTTGGCAGCCTCCACCCTAGACACCCATGCCCACCGTCTTTGCTTGGTAGACCCATGACGCAGAATGCGTGATGCAAGACGCTTATCGAACACACTTCTCTCCGACATCGGCGCCAACGGCGGTACTAGAGCCACACGGCTACCCGGTATCGACCCAGTCATTCGAACGAGTGTTGCATGCATTACTTCGTTGTCTGTAATGCTGCTCGCATATGCGCAAGTTAGCGTGGGGTAGCGAGCACCATACGTAGCACCCAATCCAAATGGACTGATACTGAAAAAATTACAAAATAAACGGGTGTGTTGTGAAAGGCCTCGACCAAATCTTACGATTGCATCCAACGCCAAGCGTGAATTGTTGACGATCAAAACGGAAGGTCGCAAAGATTGAGCAAATCGGGCAAAGTGATCGACAGTGCCATGGCCAACTCCAACAGCATCTGACCAAAACCGAACACTGTGGCCCTTTAGCGGAGCAAGAATTTTCAGTTGCTCCCAACCCTGCGCTTCAACCCTGGATTGTTCAGTCACCAAAATCACAATAGGGCCGCATCCTATTGTTGCTAGTGCATTAACCAAATCTGTAACATATTTTTCAGCACCACCTGCGACAAGCATTGGCGTTGCAACCAAAACGCCCACTTTGCCGGGTAGCCCTTCGTAAAGCGCCGTTACATTGATACCATCACGGGCACTCAAATCGTCACCGCGGTACGTGCGCAGGCTGTCAATTGCCAGCGCTCCAGAAGCAAGTACCGTCGGCTCAAAATGCGCTTGTTCCATGATCTGCTGCAAAACAAGACGCCTGTCTGGCCTTGCGCGCAAGCTCAGCACCCGATCACCGATTGTGAATAGTCGCCAACCATAGGCTATGTCTAGCTCTTGGTCCAGAATGACCTCCAATTTGGCTGGCCCCAAACGCCCCTCCCAAATTCCATGGCGCAACCAATGCTCGAGTGGGTTCGCTCCCGATCTACTCACATCTTCATTACAACCAAGGTAACTGGTTGCATCGAAGTAGGGTTGTACAAACTCCCGTAGTGCCTTCATTTGCGAGCACTCCGCTGGTGCGACAACTTGGCTAACCGCACTTCGAAAGATCGCATTTAATCGACGTGGAAGTAACCGCTGCGCTAAGCGTCCAATTTTTTTAGTTAAATTCATTAATTTTTCGCTCTTAATTTTATATGATTTATATTAAATAAAAATAAATTAATATATATTTTTATAATTTATTTTTGAAAATAAAATTCAAATAATTCATAGAATAAGTTCTAAAGAAATTTCTTCTAAATTTCCATGCTCAAGCTTGAAAATACGGTTGCAATACTGCTTAATCAAGTTCATATCATGTGATGCGAAAACAAAGATCTTGGACTCAGCGATGATTTTATGAATCCGTGCTTGACTTTTTTCTTTAAAGCCGGCATCACCTGTTGAAAACATTTCGTCCAACAGCAAAATTTCCGGCACGACAGCCGTCGCCACTGCAAACATGAGCCGCATGGTCATGCCTGACGAATAGGTGCGAATAGGCAACTGCAAAAAGTCACCCAATTCTGTGAACTCTTCTATGTCGGGCGTGAGCGCTTTGGCCTCGCCATAGCTCAGGCCCATCATCATCCCTAGGTGAATGATGTTGTCATAGCCTGAAAGTTCATAGTCAAGTCCGGCACCAATTTCAAAAACGGTGGCCGTTTTGCCTTGCCGGTTCACGCGCCCGCTGCTTGGCGGATAGATGCCAGCCATGGTGCGGAGCATGGTGCTTTTACCAGCGCCGTTGTGGCCGATGAGGCCCACGGCATCACCATCCTTGAGTGTGAAGCTCACGTTCTTGAGCGCAGTGATGACGGTGGTGCGGCTGTCTTTTTCGATGCTGCCACCGGTGGCCACCCGCATGAGGTGGCTGCGCAAAGACATGCCGTGGCTGCCGTAGATCGGATAGCGCAGGCTGACGTTGTCAAATTCAATTTTGGCCATCGGATTACACCCAGAATGCGAGGTTTTTGCCTTGGGTACGCTGGTAGAGCCAAGTCAAACCAGTACCAAACATCAACATGCCAACAAGAACAAACCAGGTAGACGTGTCTGGTGCAGCACCCAATAACGGAGTTCGAATGGCTTCGATCATGTAACTGAAGGGATTGAGCCAGACCACGTTGAGCGCGGCGGGCAATTGGTCGCCTCGGTATATGACAGGGCTGATGAAAAACAGCAATGGAACGAGGCTGGTTATCAGCAACTCAATGTCACGGAAACGGGCCCCCACCAAGCCCAGACCGTGAAGTAGCCAATAAAGGTTGAGAGTGACCAAAAACAATCCGGGCAACGCTAGCCATGTGTTTTCGGTCAACGGTACTTTGTAGTACAGCATCACGCCCACCAGAATGACCAAGTTGTGCAGCAAGTTGATCAGGTGCTTGGCGAGTGCACGCACCGAAAAAAACCAACTGGGCATCGATACGTTACGAACCATGCCGGCATGGCGTACAAATGTTTGTGGGCCGTCGGTCAGCGCCCCAGCAATCAACTGCCAAACGATCAATCCCACCGTGAGCTGTGGAATGAAGGTTTGCATGTCCTGTTTGAGCAAATTACCCCAAACCAAGCCCAAACCCAAGATGCCAAACACGTTGGTCAATGTCGGCCAAAATGGCCCGATGACGCTTTTTTTGTAGCGAGCCTTGGTATCGGCCCAAGCCAAATAAATGGCGTTTTGTACAAGGCTCATGCGAGCCCCTTTTTTTTGATCATGTCGGTTTAGTTAAAGTTTCCACCACTTCGCGGTGTATCAGGTTGCGGATCAGGCCTTTGTTGCGCCAAAGGCTGGCGGCCATCTCGCGGGGAGATGCGGAGAAGTTTTGCATTAAGTCGGTTGAATACTCGTTTGTGTGATGTCGCGTGAACCGTGAAGGATTCGCACGATCGTCACCGTGTGAGTGTCAGTTGTGAAAAAGATCACATAGTTGCCGTGAGCACACGACCTGAGTTCTGCACCCAGTTCGATGCGTTTTCTGTAGCCATGTGGGTTGTTGGTGATTTTCTGGCATAGCGTTTGCAACTCGGCCAAAAAACTGATCGCCCTCGCTGCGTTGTCTTGGGCTATGTAATCGCCGATTTCTTCAAGGTCTTGAGCGGCAAGCGGCGATATCAGCAATTGCATCGGCTTATGTTTGACTTGACTCGGCGTACTTGGCCTTCAATCGGTCGAATACTTCTTGGGCAGGTATGCCTGGGCCGCTGTTGAGGCCTTTGGTGATGTCAACTTGCAGTACAGCAAGTCGCATGGCTTGCTGAGTTTCGGAGTCCTCCAGCAATCGCAGTCCTGCGCGCACAACTTCGCTGACGTTGTTGTAACGCCCGCTGTCCACTTGATTGCGGATGAATGTCTCAAAGTGCGGGCTCAGGGCAATGCTGGTGGGCATTTGAATTTCCTAACAGTTAATAACTGTTATTGGATTTGTTTTGAAATACGCTGTCAAGCACATGAACTGTCAAAACACCTCGGCCTGCGCCAGCGGCAAGCCCGCTTGGTCTTTGGCCGACAGCTGTGGCGTGAGCCCTTGCGGCCAATTGATGCCGATGGCCGGGTCGTTCCAGGCGATGCAGCGTTCGTGGGCGGGGGCGTAGTAGTCGGTGGTTTTGTACAAGAAGTCGGCGGTGTCCGTCAGGACCACAAAGCCATGGGCAAAGCCCGGTGGCACCCAGAATTGTTTGTGGTTGTCTTCGGTCAGCTCCACACCGGCCCATTGGCCAAAGGTGGGGGAGCTTTTGCGGATGTCCACGGCCACATCAAACACGGCGCCGCGCACCACGCGCACCAGTTTGCCTTGGGCTTGTTGCAGCTGGTAGTGCAGGCCACGCAGCACGCCCTTGGCGCTGCGGCTGTGGTTGTCTTGCACAAAGTTCACATCCAGGCCGGTGACTTGCTTGAAGTCTTGCTGGTTGAAGCTTTCAAAAAAGAAGCCTCGGCTGTCGCCGAACACTTTGGGCTCGAGGACCAGGACGTCGGGGATGTGGGTGGGGGTGACGATGTAGGGCATAGGAGGTTTGCTTGTAATCGCCGAACGGAGTTCAGCTCTTACAAGGAGGGACTCAACGAGTTTTGAGCGAGTGTCAGGAGTGCTTGGGCTTGGTCAAGGCATTCCTTGAGCAAACTTTCGGTGATCAGTTCCCCGTCGTAATCGGTCAAGTTTCTTTGCTTGCGCAAGCCGTCCAGTATTCTGACAGTGGTGGGTGCCACGTTCAGGGTGTGAACCAAGCATTGCAATGTGGTTTGATGATGGCCGGGTTTGCTGGTCGATGTTCTGTAGCCCTGGGTCAGCAAGGCAGCATCGGCGACGGCTCGAATGGCTGTGTAAGCGCAATCAAAACGGGTTTCCATGCTGTTGTCGGTGCGCTTGGCGTCTTCGAGTCTGCTTTGCGCAACGTGCAACATTTTTTGCTGCAGTTCATGAGAAAACGGCACCGAATCAAGCAAGCCAATGCGGTGCAGGTTGCTCAGGGACTCAGAGTTCATGTTCTGCGCCAATGATGAAAAGCTTGGGTTTGTTCATCAGTTCTTGAACAAATGTGTTGTGCACTTCTTTTTTGTCTGACCATTCTTGTCGAGTCATGACTTTGGGATTGATTTCTCGTGCCAAGCTGGTTTGGGCGTCGTACACCGCGTTGACCACCTGCCCAAAGCTGAGGTCACCAATGATCATGAGATCGACGTCACTTTGCGGGCCTTCTGTGCCTTTGGCCATGGAACCAAAGACAAATGCCTGAGCAATGTGTGGCGTGAGCGCTTGCAGCGCTGCGACCAAGACGTCTTTGAGTCCGGTGGTTTTGCGTATCAGACCCGACAATTCCGGGTAGACCGGATGTTCGGTGTTGCCGCAAAACTGCGTTTGGTTGCCTACTTTTTGCAGCCGAAGCAATCCGACAGCCACCAGACCATCGAGTTCTTTTTTCAGCGTGCCGGGTGAAGCGCCTGTGAGCCTCGCTAGCTCGCGGAGATGAAGCCATTTTTGTGGATTCATCAGCATCAAAGCCAATACTTTGCGTCGGTATTGATTGGGAAAAAGAATTTCCGACAAAGATAAAATGTTTTCCATAAAAGAACAATAGTTTCTTTATGGAAAACATTTTAGACTGAAACATGAAAGACAACGAGCCATGATGACCGGAAATAGACCGCTGTCAGTGATTTGCAAGAGCCTGACCCTGTCGGCAATGGAACATCATGACCCATTGGCCTTAGCTGCTGCGGCTGTCGCCGAACACTTTGGGCTCGAGGACCAGGACGTCGGGGATGTGGGTGGGTATGACGTTATAGGGCATTGAGGGTTTGCTTGTAATCGCCGAACGGAGTTCAGCTCCTACAGGGGATGGTTGTTTTGCCAAACTTTTGGCTGTTTGTAGGAGCCCAACTGTGTTGGGCGATTATTTAAGCAGGTTGAGCAAGTACTGGCCGTAGCCGTTTTTGGCCAACGGTTGAGCCAGCTTTTGCACATGCTCGGCGTTGATCCACTGTTGGTGGAAGGCGATTTCTTCGGGGCAGGCGACCATGAGGCCTTGGCGCTTTTGCAAGGTGGCAATGAAGCCAGCGGCTTCGTGCAGGCTGTCGTGGGTGCCGGTGTCGAGCCAGGCGTAGCCACGGCCCATGATTTCAACGTTGAGTTGATTGAGCTCCAGATAGCGTTTGTTGACGTCGGTGATTTCCAGCTCGCCACGGTGCGAGGGCTTGATGTCGGCGGCGATGTCACAGACCTGCTGGTCATAGAAGTACAGACCAGTGACAGCGTAGTTGCTTTTGGGGGTTTTGGGTTTTTCTTCGATGCTGAGCGCCCGTTGCCGGTCGTCGAAGTCGACCACGCCGTAGCGCTCGGGGTCATGCACATGGTAAGCAAACACGCTGGCACCGGTGCTGCGCTGGTTGGCGCTGTCCAGCAGTTTGACCAGGTCGTGGCCATAAAAGATGTTGTCGCCCAAGACCAGTGCGCTGGGGTCGTTGCCCACAAAGTCTTTGCCGATGATGAAGGCTTGCGCCAGGCCATCGGGGCTGGGTTGCACGGCGTATTGGATGTTCATGCCCCATTGGCTGCCATCGCCCAGCAGTTCGGTAAAGCGGGGGGTGTCTTGCGGGGTGCTGATGAGCAGCACGTCTTTGATGCCCGCCAGCATGAGCGTGGTCAGCGGGTAATAGACCATGGGCTTGTCGTACACCGGCATGAGCTGCTTGCTCACGGCTTGGGTGACAGGGTACAAACGGGTGCCGGAGCCGCCAGCGAGGATGATGCCTTTGCGATGGGTCATGGTGTGATGGGGATTTGATCGCCGAACAAAGTTCAGCTCCTACGAGCTCGTGGTTGGCTGGGCTGTTTGGGGGAGCTCAACTTTGTTGGACGATAGCTGTTGGGCTTTTTGTGGGTGCTCAACTTTGTTGGGCGATTTTTGGGCGACTGTGATTTGCTTGCAATCGCCGAACGAGTTCAGCTCCCACGATAGTTTGTTGTCTCACCGCTGTTTGGGACCCACAGGGGTGAATCAGGTGTATTGCTTTTGCACCCAGTCGCGGTAGGCGCCGCTTTGCACGTGGGCGACCCACTCGGGGTTGGCCAGATACCACTCGACGGTTTTGCGGATGCCGGTGTCGAAGGTTTCGGCGGGTTTCCAGCCGAGTTCTTTTTCGAGCTTGCGGGCGTCGATCGCATAGCGGCGGTCATGGCCTGGGCGGTCGGTCACATAAGTGATTTGGCTGGCGTAGCTGCTGCCGTCGGCCTTGGGGCGCATTTCGTCAAGCAGCTTGCACACGGTGTGGACGATTTCGATGTTGGGCTTTTCGTTCCAGCCGCCCACGTTGTAGGTCTCGCCCAAGCGGCCAGCTTCGAGCACGCGGCGGATGGCGCTGCAGTGGTCCTTCACATACAACCAGTCGCGGATCTGCATGCCGTCGCCATAAACGGGCAGGTTTTTCCCGGCCAGCGCGTTGACGATCATCAGGGGGATCAGCTTTTCAGGAAAGTGGTAGGGCCCGTAGTTGTTGCTGCAGTTGGTGGTGAGCACCGGCAGACCATAGGTGTGGTGCCATGCGCGCACCAGGTGGTCGCTGGCGGCTTTGCTGGCACTGTAGGGGCTGTTGGGTTCGTAGCGGTTGGTTTCGGCAAAGGCGGGGTCGTCTTTGCTGAGTGAGCCATACACCTCGTCGGTGGAGACATGCAAGAACCGGAACGCTTGGCGCGTAGGAGCAGCACCCGATGTGGGAGCAGCACCCTGTGCGCGATTGCCCCCCTCTTCCAAGCCCGTCCAATACCCACGCACAGATTCCAGCAGGCGGAAGGTGCCCATGATGTTGGTTTCGATGAAGTCACCGGGGCCGTGGATGGAGCGGTCGACATGGCTTTCGGCCGCAAAGTTGACCACCGCACGGGGCTGGTGTTCGGCCAACAAGCGGCTGACCAAGGCGGCATCGCCTATGTCGCCCTGCACAAAGATGTGGCGCTTGTCGCCTTGCAGGCTGGCCAAGGTTTCGGGGTTACCCGCGTAGGTGAGTTTGTCGAGGTTGATGACGGGCTCGTCAGTGCCAGCGAGCCAGTCGAGGACAAAGTTGGCGCCGATGAAGCCGGCTCCGCCGGTGACAAGAATGGTCATGGTTTGGGGATAAACAAGAGGGACAGGCAGGCTACCGCAGTCCGACTCGCTTGAGCGGAAACAATGAAATTGCCCACCACGCACTCAGGAATGCTGGGCAAAGCCTTAGATTGTAATCTTGAGAACAATAAGCAATCCAAAAACAAAGAAACCAAAAGTATCTAAATGATGCTTTTGAGCCATACCCTTATTCAAGTATTGCGGCTTTGCTTGTAGATTTTCAAATATGCTGTGCAAGCTGAGCGCATGAGGCCAGGACCCATCGCCGAACGAAGTTCAGCTCCTTCAAGGGATGGTCAATACGGTCTTGTCTTTGTGGGAGCCCAACTTGGTTGGGCGATGGGGCGCTAGCCCTTCAGATGGGTGCCGACGACCCAAACCGGCGGTCGCGGTGTTGGAACCACTCGATGGCCTTGGCCAGGCGCTCGGGGGTGAAGTCTGGCCAGAGGTCGTCGGTGTAGAAAAGCTCGGCATAGGCCGCTTGCCAGAGCATGAAGTTGCTGATGCGCGATTCGCCGCCGGTGCGAATGAGCAGGTCTACCTCGGGAGCGTACGCAGTGCTCAGGTGCTGGGCCAGTGCGTCTTCGGTCAGGTCTTGAAGGCTTTGGCCGGGGTGGGCTTGTTGCCAGGCTTGGGCGGCCTGGATCACATCCCAGCGGCCACCATAGTTAGCGCACACTGTGAGGGTGATGGCCTGATTGTTGGCGGTCGTGGCTTCAGCCCGTTCGATGAGGTCTTGCAATACTGGAGAAAACCGCGACCTGTCGCCCACGACTTTGAGCCGCACGCCGTTGTCATTCATGCTGTCGACCTCTTTTTGCAAGTAGGTCATGAACAGGTTCATGAGGCTGGAGACTTCTTCTTCGGGGCGCTTCCAGTTTTCGGTGCTGAAGGCGAACAGGCTCAGGTGTGGGATGCCCATCTCGGCGCAGCTTTTGACGATGTCACGCACCCGCTTGGCCCCTGCGGCGTGGCCCAAGGCGGCCGGCATGAAGCGCTTTTTGGCCCAGCGTCGGTTGCCGTCCATGATGATGGCAATGTGCTGCGGCAGGGGATTGTTGGGCGTGGACGAGGACAAAGGACTGACTTGGATGAATGAATACAGATTTTAGTGGCATCGCGTGGACCACAGATGCCCGCATGGTTTTTGAAGTCAATTGTAGGAGCCCGAAGTGCTGGGATGGTGGGCTGTTTGTGCCTGGCTTTGGGTTGTTTGTGGAAGCCCAAGTGTGTTGGGCGATTGAGCCTTTGTGGTCCACGAGCCATCGCCGAACAAGTTCAGCTCCTACAGTGGGAGCCACATTGTTTGTGTTCGGGTTTTGGCTGTTTGTGGGAGCCCAACTGTGTTGGGCGATTGAGCGCTCGTGGTCCACGAGCCATCGCCGAACTAGTTCAGCTCCTACAAGGGATGCAACCTATCGCCGAACAAGTTGAGCTCCCACAGGGGAATTCGAATTGCACGGGTAGTTCAGTCGGTGATTTCGACTTGGTGGTGTTCGACCTGCACCACGGTGGGGCGGCCGAGGATTTCGAGGAGGACGGCGACGCGTTTGCTGGAGACGCTTTGGATGAGGCCTTCGATGCCGCCCAAGGCGGTGTGCTTGAGGCGTACGGTCTGGCCGGCTTTGAGGTTGCTCAGTTCAAGCAGCGTGGCGTGGCTGCGGTCTTCTTCGAGCAAACGGATGCGGCGAACGAGCTCGTCGTGGATCAAGGCAGGCTCAAAGCCAAAGCGAACGATGGTGGCGATGCCTTTGGTGTTGCGCACGACCGAGATGCTCTGCTCTGGGCGACTGGGCTTGAACAAGATATAGCGCGGGAACATGGGCTCGAATAGCGCCACAGGACCTTGCTCGGTTTTTTTGAATTTCTTGTACAGCGGCAAATACACCTCAAAAGCTTGCTGCTCCAGATTAAGCAAGGCGATTTGTTCTTGGCGGGGCTTGGTATAGGCCAAATACCAGCGATTTTGTTCGATGTTTTCTGTGATCGCCAGAATATCGGATTGCGCAAGGGTCATGGGTAGGGCGAGACAGATTGAAGTTCGGCAAGCGTGAGTTATCGATTTTAGCGCTGATTTTTTATCATTATCGACATTTTGGAAGCCAAGAAAAAACCCCGCCGAAGCGGGGTTTTGTCGTGTGGGGCTTTGCAAGCCCCCGCGAGAATCCCTTAAAGAATCAGGCAATCACGAATTGGTTGCGGTCTTTACCGTCAATCCATTTAGGGGCTTTGCCGCGGCCAGTCCAAGTTTGGCCGGTGGCGGGGTCACGGTATTTAGGGGCCACTTTGCTGGCAGGCTTGCCGGCGGCTTTGGCACCGCGGCCGGGGAAGATGTCATTGGCGGTCAAACCAAATTCAGCCACCAGTTCGCGCAC
>NKIO01000032.1 GCA_002255935.1 Comamonadaceae bacterium PBBC2 | reverse complement strand
AGATGATCCACAGCATCCCGCGCCAGATCGCCTACATCTCGACCTTCATCCCGCTGTCGCCCGGCGATGTGATCGTGACCGGCACACCCGGCGGCGTGGGCAACAAGCGCACACCGCAAATCTTCATGAAGCCCGGCGATGTGTGCGAGATCGTGGTGGACGCCATCGGCACGCTGCGCAACGGCATCCGTGATGACGCCTGAACGACGCATGATCCCTGCCCACACCACGGCCGATGCAAACGGCTACTTCAGTCGCATGCTGCGCGGCGAAACGCCCCCTGCGCCAGTGCTCACGCTGCTGGGCAGCCGCATCGACGCGGTAAACGCCACTGCGGGCACCCTGAGTGCCACCTACGAAGCCCAAGCCCACTTCCGCAACCCTGCAGGCACCGTGCAAGGCGGCATGCTGAGCGCCATGCTCGATGACCTGACGGCCAGCCTGGTGGACGCCACACTGGCGGCTGGGCAAGGTGTGGCCACGCTGAGCCTGAACGTGTCCTTCCTGCGCCCGGCGCAAGTGGGCACGCTGCAGGGCCAAGCGCACATGCTGCGCCGTGGACGCGATGTGTGCCATGTGACGGGCACACTGCTTCAGGACGGCAAGGAAGTGGCCACCACCGTGGCGGTGTGCAAAATCGTCAACGCGGCCTTGTAAACAGCAAGTCCTCGTCGCGATCCATCACAAACCATTCGCAGGAGACACACGCGATGAACCACTCACCCATGCGCGCCCCCGTGCGCGCCCTTGGCCGCACCTGGTGTCTGGCCCTGGGCCTGATGGCCAGCCTGGGGCTGGCCCATGCGCAGGACGCCTGGCCCACACGGCCCATCAAGCTGCTGGTGGGCTTTGCGCCTGGTGGCAGCAGCGACATGGTGGCGCGCTTGATCGCCACGCCACTGGGCGAACGGCTGGGCCAGCCTGTGGTGGTGGAAAACCGTGCGGGTGCAGGCGGCAACATCGCCGCCGATGCGGTGGCCAAGGCCACACCCGACGGCTACACGCTGGTGCTGCTGCCCAGCGGGCATTCGAGCAATGCCGCCATGAAAAAGAATCTGCCCTTCGATGCGGTCAATGACTTTGCCTGGGTGTCCACCGTCACCACCTACCCCCTCACGCTGTCGGTCAAACCCAACTCGCCGATCACCTCGTTCCGTGACTTCGTCCAGCGCGTGAGAAGCGAACCCAACCGTTACACCTACACCTCGGTGGGCGTCGGCACCGCCATGCATTTGTTCGGCGAATGGCTGATGGCCGAAAGCGGCGGTGTGGCCACGCATGTCCCCTTCAAAGGCGGTACGGCCCCGATGATGGAACTGCTGGCCGGTCGTGTGGACGTGATGATCGACACCATGACCACCACGGTACCGCTGTTCAAGGAAAACCGGGTGCGCGTGCTTGCCACCACCGCACCTGCAGGCCAGAACGCCTTGCCCGGTGTGCCCTCCGTGGCCGACAGTTTTCCGGGTGTGGTGTTCGATTCATGGCTGGGCATTGCGGGCACCAAAGGCACGCCGCCAGCAGTCATCGAGCGGCTCAACCGTGAACTGCGCAACGTGCTGGAGTTGCCCGCGGTCAAGCAACGCCTGACCGACTGGGGCGGCCATCCGCAGGCCAGCACGCCTGCAGAATTCCGAAGCCGCGTGGACGGCGAAATTCGGCAGCTCAGTCGCATCGTGACCGAGCGAAAGATCGAGGCCCAGTGACCTGCGATCTGACTTTGCTGATACGACCTTGAATCAGCTGCAGCGCACTGACTGCCGACTCAAGTTCAAACCCGCTCGATGATCAGCGCAATGCCCTGACCCACGCCAATGCACATGGTGCACAGCGCGTAGCGACCACCGGTGCTGTGCAGGCGATTGATGGCGGTGGTGGCCAAACGCGCACCCGAAGCACCCAGAGGGTGACCCAGCGCGATCGCGCCGCCCCAGGCGTTCACGCGGGCGTCGTCGTCCTTCAAGCCCAACATGCGCAGCACGGCCAGGCCTTGTGCAGCAAAGGCTTCGTTCAGTTCGATCACGTCGATCTGGTCCAGCGTCAGGCCCGTTTGCGCCAGCACCTTGAGGGTGGCAGGTGCTGGGCCAATGCCCATGATGCGTGGCGCCACACCGGCAGTGGCCATGCCGACCACGCGCGCTTTGGGCGTCAGGCCGTTCTTGGCTGCGGTGGCTTCATCGGCCAGCAACAAGGCGCAAGCGCCGTCGTTCACGCCCGAAGCGTTGCCTGCGGTCACGGTGCCGTCAGGGCGCACCACGCCTTTGAGCTTGGCCAGCGCTTCGAGGCTGGTTTCGCGGGGATGTTCGTCGGTGTCCACCATGATGGCATCGCCCTTTTTCTGGGGGATGCTGACGCCCACGATTTCACGGGCCAAATGTCCGGCCTTGATGGCGGCCACAGCCCGCAGCTGGCTGTTGTAGGCCATCAGGTCTTGCGCTTCGCGTTCGATCTTGAAATCGGTGGCCACGTTCTCGGCGGTCTCGGGCATTGAATCGACACCGTATTGCGCTTTCATCAACTTGTTCACAAAGCGCCAGCCAATGGTGGTGTCGTACACCGCGTTGGCACGGCTGAAAGCGCTTTCGGCCTTGGGCATCACAAAAGGAGCGCGGCTCATGCTTTCCACACCACCGGCGATCATCAGGCTGGCTTCACCGGCCTTGATGGCACGCGCTGCGGTGCCCACAGCGTCCAGGCCCGAGCCGCACAGGCGGTTGAGGGTGGCGCCAGGCACGTCGATGGGCAAGCCGGCCAGCAAACTGCTCATGTGGGCCACGTTGCGGTTGTCTTCACCGGCCTGGTTGGCGTTGCCGTAGAGCACGTCGGTCACAGCGGCCCAGTCCACGTTGGGGTTGCGGGCCATCAGGGCGCGCAGGGGCACTGCGCCCAGGTCGTCGGTGCGCACGCTGCTCAAGGCACCGCCGTAACGGCCGAAGGGGGTGCGGATGGCGTCGCAAATGTAGGCTTGGTTCATGTTTTGTGTCTCCAGGTTAAGGTTGCATGCATTTTATTGCATGTTTCATGCGCGTGCTGAAGTCATTCTAGGGCTTGAATCCGCCAGCCCGTAAAGGACAACATGAAGGACAATCCACCCCATGCTGATTCAACCTTCTCAAGCCGATGTGCGGCGATTTTTTTGTGGCGTGTACGCCAAGGCCCAAACCGCGGCCCCGCTAGAGCCGATGGAAATGTTGGTGAGCCAATGGATTGACGAGCACCCCGAATACCACGCCGAACTGGCCGATGTGGACGCGGCCTTGGCCAGCATGCTCAAGGTGGACCCCAACAAGGACAACCCGTTTCTGCATTTGTCCATGCACCTGTCGATCAGCGAGCAGTGCAGCATCGACCAGCCACGCGGCATTCGCCAAGCGGTGGAATTGCTGACGCACAAGCTCAACTCACTGCACGACGCCCACCACCAGGCCATGGAATGCCTGGGCCGCATGGTCTATGAAAGCCAACGCGCGGGCCGCATGCCCGATGGCGCGGCCTACATCGACTGCGTGCAAAGACACGCGACCAAGGACTGATTTTTCTAGCGGTGTGTGGCGCCGCTGAATTGCCGTTCTTCGGCCAGCCAAATCAAGACCGGAATGGTGCCGGGCAAGACCGGCACCACGTCCACGGGCAGTTGCTGCCAAGCGTGGGTTTGCGCTTCGCGCATTTGCAAATCGCCTTGCCAGTCCCACACTTTGCAAAAGTGCAAGCGCACCAAGGCGTGCGGGTAGTCCACCATCTGGGTTTTCCAGATCTGGGCTTGGCCGATCACGATGCCCAACTCTTCTTGCAGTTCGCGGCGCAAGGCCTCTTCCACCGTTTCACCGGCTTCGAGCTTGCCACCGGGGAATTCCCAGTACCCCGCATAGACCTTGCCTTCAGGGCGCGAGGTCAACAAGAACTGCCCATCGGCTTGCATCAACACGCCCACGGCCACATCCACCACCGGACGGTCAAGCCCGCCTTCGCGTTGGCGCTCCCCATCGGCGACCAGCAGCCCGCTCATGCAGCGGCCTGACGGCCCATGTAATCACGGGCGAACTGGTAGGCCACCCGGCCACTGCGCGAGCCGCGCTCCAGGGCCCACAGCAAGGCATCGGCGCGGGCCGCTTCGATTTGCGCGGACGAGGCGCCCAAACTGCTGAGCCATTGACCGGCAATGGTGAGGTATTCGTCTTGCGAGAAGGGGTAAAAGCTGATCCACAAACCGAAGCGCTCAGACAAAGAGATTTTTTCTTCCACGCCTTCACCGGGGTGCACTTCACCGCCTTCGGTGTGTTTGTACGTGAGGTTTTCGCTCATGTACTCGGGCAACAAATGGCGGCGGTTGCTGGTCGCGTAGATCAACACGTTGGGCGTGGCCGCAGCCACGGTGCCGTCCAAAATGGACTTGAGCGCTTTGTAACCGGGCTCGCCGTCTTCGAAGCTCAGGTCATCGCAATAAACGATGAATTTCTCTGGCCGCGAAGCCACCACTTCGATGATGTCGGGCAAGTCGGTCAGGTCGGCCTTGTCCACTTCGATCAAGCGCAGGCCCTGCGACGCGTACGTGTTCAGGCAGGCCTTGATGAGCGAGGACTTGCCCGTGCCGCGTGCACCGGTCAACAGCACGTTGTTGGAGGGACGCCCGCTCACAAACTGTTCGGTGTTGCGTTGGAGCTTTTCTTTTTGCGGATCGATTTCCTGCAGGTCTGCCAGCGTCATCGCCGCCACATGGCGCACCGGCTCGAGCACGCCGTGACCCGACGAGCGCTTGCGGTATCGCCAGGCGATGGCCTGCGACCAGTCGGGCGCTGTCAGGGGTTGGGGCAAAACCGCTTCGATGCGGTCCACCAGTTGGCTGACTTTGGCCAGCAGTTGTTCCAGGGCTTGGCTCATGAACGGTAATCCGCGTTGATGGTGACGTAGTCGTGGCTGAGGTCGCAGGTCCAAACGGTGTCGCTGGCGGTGCCACGGCCCAGCCCCACGCGCACGGTGATCTCGCTGCCTTTCATGACGCGCTGGCCATCCTCTTCGCGGTACTCGGGACGGCGACCGCCTTGCGAGACCACGTGCACATCGTCCAAGTGCAACTCGATCAGGCCTTGGTCCAGATCGGCAATGCCGGCATAGCCCACCGCCGCCAAGATGCGGCCCAGATTGGGATCGCTGGCAAAGAAAGCGGTTTTGACCAAGGGCGAATGCGCGATGGCGTAGGCCACCAGGCGACACTCTTCGCCGGTGCGGCCGCCTTCAACCTGCACGGTGATGAACTTGGTGGCCCCTTCGCCATCGCGCACGATGGCATGGGCCAACTGGCGCGCCACCTGCATCAGGCCCTTGAACAAGGCCTGACCGTCTGCGCTGTCCAGCGAGGTGATCTGCGCGTGGCCGGCCTGGTGCGTGGCGATCAGCATGAAGGAGTCGTTGGTCGACGTGTCGCCATCGATGGTGATGCGGTTAAAAGACCCATCGGCCAAGGCCTTGACCAAGGCGGGCAGCAAAGCCGGATCGATGTTCGCATCGGTGGCCACAAAGCCGAGCATCGTTGCCATATTGGGGCGGATCATGCCGGCGCCTTTGCTGATGCCGGTGATGTTGACGGTTTTGCCGCCAATGCTCAGCTGCACGCTGGCCGCTTTGGGCTGGGTGTCGGTGGTCATGATGCCTTCGGCAGCCTGGGCCCAATGGACCGCTTGCGCATCGGCCAAGGCCGCGGGCAAGCCCGCCACGATGCGGTCCACCGGCAAGGGCTCCATGATCACACCGGTCGAGAAGGGCAAGATCTGCGCAGGTGCGCATTGCAGCAAGCTGGCCAAGGCCTCGCAGGTCTGGCGGGCGTGGGCCAAGCCCGGTGCGCCCGTGCCGGCATTGGCATTGCCGGTGTTGATCACCAGCGCACGCACGGCACTGCCCTGCGCCAAATGCTCACGGCACACCTGCACAGGCGCTGCGCAATAGCGGTTGCTGGTGAAGACACCCGCCACGCTGGCACCTTCGTCCAGCAGCATGACGCTCAGGTCTTTGCGATGGGCTTTGCGCACGCCGACTTCGGCAATGCCCCAGCGCACACCGGCAACGGCATGCAATTGGGCGGGGTCGATCAAGGGCAGATTCACAGGCATGGTGATCTTTCAGAAACAGGGTTGAATTCAAAGTCCATAAACAAAACGGGCCGAAGCCCGTTTCATCTGCTGAGCTGGGCTCAGGCCAACTTGCCGTGGCATTGTTTGTATTTCTTGCCACTGCCGCATGGGCAGGGGTCGTTGCGCCCCACCAGGCCCCAGTCTTGCTGGCCAGCCGCCACGGTTTGCGGCTCGCCGGATTCGTCAGGGGCGCTGTAGGTCACGTTGCTGATGTGCTCGGCACGCGCTTCAATGTCTTGGGCGGCTTGCTCGATCTGGGCTTCGGACTCCACGCGCACCAGCATCAAGGTGCGGGTGACTTCGTTCTTGACCGAGTCCAGCAATTGGCCGAACAGCTCAAAGGCTTCGCGCTTGTATTCCTGCTTGGGCTGCTTTTGGGCATAGCCGCGCAGGTGAATGCCCTGGCGCAGATAGTCCAAAGCGCTCAGGTGTTCGCGCCAATGGGTGTCGATGCTTTGCAGCAAGACCATGCGTTCAAAGGGCGTGAAGTTCACGGCGCCGATCTGCTCAAGCTTGGCCTGGAACTGGGTGTGGGCAGCAGCGACCACAGCTTCGAGGATGTCCTCGTCGGTGATCGCATTGGAGGCGGCGACCATCTCGCGCAGGTTCACCTGCAGTTGCCACTCTTCGGTCAGCACTTTCTCAAGCGCTGCCAAGTCCCATTGCTCTTCCACCGTCTCGGCCGGCACAAACTGGCGAACCAGATCGGTGAAGCAGCCTTCGCGCAGCGAAGCAATCTGACTTTCCATGTCTTGCGCGTCGAGGATGTCGTTGCGTTGCTGGTAGATCACCTTGCGCTGGTCATTCGAGACATCGTCGTACTCCAGCAATTGCTTGCGGATGTCGAAGTTGCGCGACTCCACTTTGCGCTGGGCACTTTCGATGCTGCGGGTCACCATGCCCGCTTCGATGGCTTCGCCTTCGGGCATCTTCAGACGGTCCATGATGGCGCGCACACGGTCGCCCGCAAAAATGCGCATCAATGGGTCGTCCAGGCTCAGGTAAAAACGCGAAGAGCCGGGGTCACCTTGACGGCCCGAACGGCCGCGCAACTGGTTGTCGATGCGGCGTGACTCGTGGCGCTCGGTGGCGATGATGCGCAAGCCGCCATTGGCTTTGACCTGCTCGTGCGTTTGCTTCCACTGCTCGCGCAGGGCCGCCACTTTGGCCTGGCGATCAGCCTCAGGCATGGACTCGTCGGCCTCGATAGCTTGCACGTCTTTTTCGATGTTGCCGCCCAACACAATGTCGGTGCCGCGACCGGCCATGTTGGTGGCGATCGTGATCATGCTGGGGCGCCCGGCTTGCGCCACGATGTCGGCCTCACGGGCGTGCTGCTTGGCGTTCAAGACCTGGTGGGGCAACTTGGCCTGCGTGAGCAATTGCGAGATCAGCTCGGAATTTTCGATCGAGGTGGTGCCCACCAACACGGGCTGGCCGCGCTCGTGGCATTCACGGATGTCGGCGATCGCAGCGGTGTAACGCTCTTCAGAGGTTTTGTAGACGCGGTCGAGCTGGTCTTCGCGCTGGCTCTTGCGGTGCGGCGGAATCACCACGGTCTCCAGACCGTAGATTTCCTGGAACTCGTAAGCCTCGGTGTCGGCCGTGCCGGTCATGCCACCGATCTTGTTGTACAGGCGGAAGTAGTTCTGGAACGTGATCGAGGCCATGGTCTGGTTCTCGGCCTGGATCTGCACGCCTTCCTTGGCTTCGACAGCCTGGTGCAAACCGTCACTCCAGCGGCGGCCACTCATCAGGCGACCGGTGAACTCGTCCACGATCACCACTTCACCGTCTTGCACCACATAGTGTTGATCGCGGTGGTACAGGTGCTGCGCACGCAAAGCGGCGTTGAGGTGGTGCATCAAGGTGATGTTGGCCGGGTCATAGAGGCTGGCGCCTTCCGGGATCAAGCCCAACTGGGCCAGCACCGCCTCGGCTTTTTCGTGACCGGCTTCGGTCAAGAAAACCTGGTGTGATTTCTCATCCACGGTGAAATCACCGGGGGTGATGATGCCCTCGCCCGTGCGTGGATCGGCTTCGCCTTCCTGACGCGAGAGCATCGGAATGACCTGCTTCATGGCCACATAGGTGGCAGTGTGGTCTTCGGCCTGGCCGCTGATGATCAGCGGGGTGCGGGCTTCGTCAATGAGGATCGAGTCCACCTCGTCCACGATGGCGTAGTTCAGCGGGCGTTGCACACGGTCTTGCGCTTCGTAGACCATGTTGTCACGCAGGTAGTCAAAGCCGTATTCGTTGTTGGTGCCGTAAGTGATGTCCGAGTTGTAGGCGGTTTGCTTTTCTTCGCGCGCCATCTGCGGCAAGTTGATGCCCACCGTCAGGCCCAGAAAGTTGAACAGTTTGCCCATCCATTGCGCATCGCGGTTGGCCAGGTAATCGTTCACCGTCACCACATGCACGCCCTTGCCGGACAAAGCGTTCAGGTAGGCCGGCAGCGTCGAGGTCAGGGTCTTGCCCTCACCCGTGCGCATTTCGGCGATCTTGCCGTTGTGCAAGGCAATGCCGCCCACCATCTGGACATCGAAGTGGCGCATCTTCATGACGCGTTTGGAGCCTTCGCGCACCACCGCAAACGCTTCGGGCAACAAGGCGTCGAGGGTTTCACCGGCGGCCACGCGTTGTTTGAAGCGCTCGGTTTTGCCGCGCAACTCGTCGTCGCTCAGCCCCTCAAGGCCTGCTTCCAGGGCATTGATGCGCTCCACCGTTTTGCGGTATTGCTTGAGCAGTCGATCGTTGCGGCTGCCGAAAATTTTGGTGAGCAAAGGGATGGCCATGTCTACGGGATCTGACTTCAGCTGAAGGGCTGAAAACAGACCGTCTGTCCTGTCAAGTTAAAGGGTTCATTTGAAGCCGAAACGCGCAAAAACAAGTCTTGCGGCGCCAAGGCGTGGCCATGTCAGACCAATGGCTCATTTTAGCCTCTGGCGACGACACCACGGCTTGCCAAGCCTGCCCATGGCCTGCAGGCTGCGTGATAATGGACCAGACCCTTACACCATGCAAAGACGACACCACGCCATCCCCCTGCAACAAGCGGTTCAAGAGTCCCCGACTTTTGCGCTTTTGGCCAGCCGCGTGCGTGAATCTTCGGAGCGCTTACAGGCCATACGCAGCTTGCTGCCAGCCCCTTTGCGGGCCAGCGTGCAAGCAGGCCCGATCGAAGAGGGGACTTGGTGTCTGCTGGTCAGCTCCAACGCCGTGGCCGCCAAACTGCGGCAAATGACACCGGCTTTGCAAGCCCACCTGAATCAAAAAGGCATGCATGTTTCGACCATTCGCATCAAAGTGCACAACAAGACGCTTTGAAGGCCCCAGACAAAAGAAAATGCCCCTGATCTTGCGATCAGGGGCATTTTGATTTTTGGTGCCGCTTGTCGGATTCGAACTGACGACCTACCGCTTACAAGGCGGGTGCTCTACCAACTGAGCTAAAGCGGCACGGGCTAGATTCTAACGTGCCAAAGGCGGCACTTCAGGCTGGCCGTCTTATTTTTTTACTTCACACGCGTGAGCGCTGGGCGGCCTGTCGCAGGAGGTGGTGTGGGCTCGTCATCCGAACCTTCAGACACAGGACTGTCCACCGCCGTCAGGGCTTGCGCATCGTCATCGTTTTCGGGCACAGGAAAAGCCATGCCTTGACCATTTTCACGGGCATAGATGGCCATCACGCGCTCCACGGGCACCATGATTTCGCGCGGCTTGCCACCAAATCGGGCTTTGAATTCGATGAACTCATTGCCCAGCTTGAGCGAGCTGGTGGCGTCCATGCTGACGTTCAACACGATTTCACCGCCTTGCACATATTCGCGCGGCACCTGCACCGAGGCATTGACCTTCACCGCCACATAAGGGGTGAAGCCATTTTCGGAGCACCACTCGTACAGCGCACGAATGAGGTACGGACGGGTAGACGGCAATTCGGTGTCGCTGAACATGGCCTTGAACACGCGCAATTATTTGCGCATGACCTTTTCAGAAGGTGTCAGTGCTTCGATGTAGGCAGGACGCGAGAAGATGCGTTCGGCGTACTTGAGCAATGGGGCAGCGTTCTTGCTCAACTCGATGCCGTAGTAATCCAGGCGCCAGAGCAGCGGTGCAATGGCCACGTCGAGCATCGAGAAGTTGTCACCCAGCATGAACTTGTTCTTCAAGAAGACAGGTGCCAATTGGGTCAAACGGTCACGGATGTGTGCGCGGGCCTTTTCCAAAGCCTTGTCGTTGCCTTTGAGTGTGCGGTTTTCCAACGTCACCACGTGCGTGAACAGTTCTTTTTCGAAGTTCAGCAGGAACAGACGCACGCGTGCGCGGTCCACTGGGTCACCGGGCATCAATTGGGGATGAGGGAAACGCTCATCGATGTATTCGTTGATTATGTTCGACTCGTACAAGATGAGGTCACGTTCGACCAGGATAGGCACCTGACCGTAGGGGTTCATCACGTTGATGTCTTCGGGTTTGTTGTAGAGGTCCACATCACGGATCTCGAAGTCCATCCCTTTTTCGAACAGCACAAAACGGCAGCGGTGTGAAAAAGGGCAAGTGGTTCCGGAATAAAGCACCATCATGGTGGGGGGCTCCTCAAAAAATCAAAAAGAGTGGGAGGCCTCAAAGGCCCACCACTCCACAAGACCCAGCAGCAATGCCGGGTGAAAGATCAATTACTTGATGTCTTTCCAATAAGCTGCATTCAAGCGCCAAGCGACAAATGTAAAGCAAGCCAAGAACAACAGCACCCACACGCCAATGCGCACGCGGCTGTTTTGTGCGGGCTCAGCCATCCACTGCATGTAGCTGACCAGGTCACCCACGGCCGTGTCGTACTGCTGAGGTGTCATGGTGCCGGGCTTGACTTGCTTCCAACCTTTGAAGATCTGAACGGCATGACCATGCTCTTCTTTGTCTTCAAAGACAGGTTGGCGCTCGCCTTGGAGTTCCCACAATGGATTGGGCATGCCCACATTGGGGTAAGCCAAGTTGTTCCAGCCCGTCGGCTTGGTTTCATCGCGGTAGTAGGTGCGCAGGTAGGTGTAGAGGTAATCTGCACCGGTGCCGCCATGGCCTGAGCGCGAACGGGCCATCAAGGTCAAGTCAGGAGGGTTCTTGCCGAACCACTCTTTGGCTTGCAAAGGATCGATCGCGGCTTTCATGGTGTCGCCGACCTTGGCCGATGCGAACAACAGGTTGTCCTTGATTTGTTGCTCGGTCAAACCGATGTCTTTCAGGCGGTTGTAACGCATGAAAGCAGCAGAGTGGCAATTGAGGCAATAGTTAACGAACAACTTGGCGCCGTTTTGCAAAGCGGCCAGGTCATTGGTCTTGGATGGGGCCTTGTCCCAGGCGATGCCACCGCTGGAAGCGTGGACACCGGACAGGAGACCGAGGGCCATCACAAAGCCCAGAGCGAGTTTCTTGAGGTTTTTCATGTTCTTGAATCTCCGGATCTCAGTGAGGCGTGAAAGTCACACGGTCAGGAACCTGCTTGGGCGTGCCCAGCTTGCTCCACCAAGGCATCAACAAGAAAAAGCCGAAGTAGAACAGGGAACCGACTTGGGAGACGCGCTCACCGATCGGGGAAGGAGGTTGCACACCCAGGTAGCCCAGGATCAGGAAGTTGATCACGAACACGGCGTACAGGTATTTGTGCCAGTCAGGACGGTAGCGGATCGACTTGACGGGGCTGTTGTCCAGCCATGGCAGGAAGAACAAGATCACGACAGCGCCGCCCATGACGACCACGCCCCAGAATTTGGCATCGATGGCCAGCATCATGGCGGAGACCACCACAGCGGCTCCGATCACAGCGCCCTTGAGCAGCTGAGGCAGCTTGCCCTTGGCCACGGCCAAGACGGCACCGATCACCACGCAAGCGATCAAGGCGTACATCATCTCGCTGGTGATGGCACGCAGCATGGAGTAGAAGGGTGTGAAGTACCAGACAGGTGCGATGTGCAGCGGTGTGGTCAGCGGATCGGCCGGGATGAAGTTGTTGTACTCGAGGAAGTAACCACCGAACTCAGGCGCGAAGAACACGATCGCAGAGAACACCATCAGGAACAGGCTCACCGCAAAGATGTCGTGCACCGAGTAGTAGGGGTGGAAAGGAATACCGTCCAAAGGATGGCCATTGGCATCTTTGGGGGCATTGGGGCCCTTGATTTCAACGCCATCGGGGTTGTTGGAGCCCACTTCGTGCAACGCAATGATGTGCGCCACAACCAGACCCAGCAAGACCAAAGGCACAGCGATCACGTGGAAGCTGAAGAAGCGGTTCAAGGTGGCATCGCCGACCACGAAGTCGCCACGGATCAACAAAGCCAGATCAGGACCGATGAAAGGAATGGCCGAGAACAGGTTCACGATCACCTGAGCGCCCCAATAGGACATTTGACCCCAAGGCAAGAGGTAGCCCATGAAGGCTTCGGCCATCAGGCACAAGAAAATGGCGCAACCGAAGATCCAGACCAGCTCACGCGGTTTGCGGTAGCTGCCATACATCAGGCCACGGAACATGTGCAGGTACACCACGATGAAGAACGCCGAAGCGCCTGTCGAGTGCATGTAACGGATCAACCAGCCCCATGGCACATCGCGCATGATGTACTCGACCGAGGCGAAGGCCACGTTGGCGTCTGGTTTGTAGTGCATGACCAGGAAAATGCCGGTCACGATCTGGATCACCAGAACCAACAAAGACAAAGAACCGAACATGTACCAGAAGTTGAAGTTCTTCGGTGCGTAGTATTCGCTCAGGTGCTCTTTGTACAGCTTGGAGGCTGGAAAGCGGTTGTCCACCCAGTTCAGGAGCTTTTCGCCAGCAGGGGCGTTCGGAGAAATTTCTTTGAATTGAGCCATGTCTTTCTCCATCAAGCCTTCTTGTCTTCACCAATGATCAACTTGGTGTCAGACAGGTACATGTGAGGTGGCACTTCGAGGTTATCGGGTGCGGGCTTGTTCTTGAACACGCGGCCGGCCAGATCGAAGGTCGAGCCGTGGCATGCGCACAGGAAGCCGCCTTGCCAATCGTCAGGAAGCGAAGGCTGAGGGCCTGAAGCAAACTTGTCGCCAGGCGAGCAACCGAGGTGGGTGCAGATGCCCACAGCCACCATGATTTCAGGCTTGATCGAACGGTGACCGTTCTTGGCGTATTCGGGAACGGGGACTGCTGTGCGGTTGGAAGCAGGGTCAGCCAGTTGGCCTTCCACTTTCTTCAAGGATTCAATCTGCTCTGGTGTGCGCTTCATGATCCAAACCGGTTTACCGCGCCACTCGACAGTGAGCTTCTCACCCGCCTGGAGGGCGGAGATGTCCACTTCCACGGCTGCGCCTGCGGCTTTGGCACGTTCGGAAGGTTGGAAGCTGCTGACGAAGGGGGTGGCCACAAAGCCAGCGCCTACGGCGCCTGCGCAAGTGGAGGCAATCAGCCACGTCCGCTTGCTGCTGTCGACTGGGGTGTCACTCATGGGATTCCTCTAGCGAGTCGTTATCGGGGTCAACCCGCGATTGTAGCGGACTGAAACAGACACTCGACTTACAAAGCCTAAGGCCACGGTCAGCACTGTGGAAAAACATTAAACTTAATGACTCACATTTTCAAAAGGGGATCGTCATGTCATTTTTTCAAGAATTCAAGTCTTTTGCCGTGAAAGGCAATGTGATGGACCTTGCGGTCGGCGTGATCATTGGTGGGGCCTTCGGCAAGATCGTGGACTCGGCCGTGGGCGACCTGATCATGCCGCTGATCAGCAAAGCCTTTGGTGGCCTGGATTTCTCCAACTATTACGTGGGCTTGGCCGGACAAGCAGCGGGCTTGTCCCTGATCGAAGCCAAGAAAATGGGCGCGGTCTTCGCCTACGGCAGCTTCATCACCGTAGCACTGAACTTCATCATCTTGGCCTTCATCATCTTTGTGATGATCCGCCAAATGAACAAACTGGTGGCCAGTGCACCAGCACCAGCCGCCCCCGCCGAGGCCATCACGCCCGAAGACGTTTTGCTCTTGCGCGAAATCCGCGACAGCCTGAAAAACAAGGGCTGATCGCCCTGCTCAATGCCCGCCGCCTGCCAGCTGGCGGGCCATGCGGATGGCCTGGACCATGCTGCTGGCATCGGCCCGACCTTGACCGGCCAGGTCCATCGCGGTGCCGTGGTCGGGGCTGGTTCTCACCAAAGGCAAGCCCAGGGTCACGTTCACGCCCTGCTCCACGCCCAAATATTTGACCGGGATCAAGCCCTGGTCGTGGTACATCGCGATCACCACATCGAACTCACGCCGGCCATCGGCCTTGCGCCTGGCCCGCATGAACACGGTGTCGGGTGCAAAAGGACCGTGCACGTTCATGCCCTCTGTGGTGGCTTGTGCCAAAGCCGGCTGCAAGATGTCGATTTCCTCACGACCAAACAAACCGCCCTCTCCCGCGTGGGGATTGACGCCCGCCACCGCCATGCGCGGCGCACGCCCCAAGACGCGTGACAAAGACGCATGGGTGATGCGCAACGTCTGCAACACCCGCTCCACAGTGATCGCGTCGAGTGCCTCACGCAAAGACACATGGATGCTGACCAGTACAGTGCGCAACTCGTCATTGGCCAGCATCATGCGCACCGGCATCTGCGCCAAGGGCACCCCTGCGTGCAAGGCCGCTTGCGCCTGCAGCAACTCGGTGTGCCCCGGGTATTGGTCATACGGTGCGCCTGCGGCGTGCAAGGCTTCTTTGTGCAAGGGTGCGGTCACCAGGCCCGCCACCTCGCCGCGCAAGGCCGCGCGTGTGGCCCACATGACGGCCTCTCCGGCCAACTGCCCAGCCCGTGCATCGACCTGCCCCCAGGGCAGCACAGGGGCAGGCGGCACCACCTGCAAAACAGGCAAGCACCTTGGCGGGACGCTCAGCGCTTCCTGCGGGGTGGCGATCTCGCACACTGGGAACGATGGTGTTGACTGCACCAAAGCCATGGCGCGGCGCATCAGCCCCACATCGCCCGCCACAAAACACGCTCGCGTGTCCTCGGGCGCTTCGCACCAAGCGCGGGCGATGATTTCCGGACCGATCCCGCAAGGATCGCCTGGGGTGATGGCCAGTGGCAATGGATTGGATCGCATAAGGGATGGGGCTCTCAAGCCGGATTGTCGATCTCGATGAAACGGTGCTGCAAACCCAGTTGCTGGGCGATGTGCGCCCCCACAGCCGGCGCACCATAAAGCTCCGTGGCGTGGTGGCCACACGCGAGAAAAGCCACACCGGTCTCGCGGGCCAAATGGGCTTGCGGTTCTGAGATTTCACCGGTGATGAAGGCGTCCACGCCTTGGGCGATGGCCGCTTCAAAATAGCCCTGCGCACCCCCCGTGCACCAAGCCACACGCCGCACGGGGCGGGTCGCGTCGCCCACACAGGTGACGGCGCGGCCCAGAATGTTCGTCACATGCTCGGCCAAATCTTGGGGGTTGGCCCAAGCCTGATGACCCTGTCCCACACAGCCCAAATCCTGATCGCCAAAACGGCCATCGGCTTGCAAGCCCAGCACCCGCCCCAGCTGAGCGTTGTTGCCCAATTCGGCATGCGCATCCAGCGGTAAATGGTAAGCAAACAAGTGGATGCCGTGGGTCAGCAACAAACGCAAACGTTCACGCATCCAGCCCGTGACACGACCGTCTTGCCCACGCCAGAACAAACCGTGATGGACCAAAATGGCGTCGGCTTGGGCATCCATGGCCGCCTCGATCAAGGCTCGGCTGGCGGTCACACCACTGACCAACAAGCGCACCTCGCGGTCGCCCTCAACCTGCAGGCCATTGGGGCCATAGTCTTTGAATCGCTCGGGCTGCAGCAGCGCATCGAGCGCCTGGCCCAGGGTTTTGGCATCGGTCATGTGAACTTCTCTTGGCAATGGTTTGTATTGTGGCCCAAGGTCAAAAGAGGATGCCCCTGACGGGACACACACCGGCGCGGATCTAGGACAATCGGTCGCATGAAACGTTATTGGCTCTTTTTCTCTCAGTGGGTCACGGTCTTGCTGGCGGCTTGGTTTGTGGTCGCCACGCTCAAGCCCGAATGGATTCGCAATACCCAACGCTCTGCCGACGGCATGACGCTGCTGCAAGCCCCTGCAGGCTCGCTCCTGAACCGCCCTGCGGGCAGTCTGAGTGGCCCCGCACTCAAAGCTTCGCCCGCCGTGGTGAGCATCAACACCAGCAAGAACCGCAGCTCGGGCAAAACAGACCCATGGTCGCGTTTTTTTGAAGGGGATGCCGATGAGAACTCGGGCGGCTTGGGCAGCGGTGTCATCGTCAGCCCCGAGGGCCACATCCTCACCAACAACCATGTGATCGAAGATGCCGACGACATCGAAGTCACCCTGGCCGACGGTCGACGCGCTGCGGCCAAGGTGATTGGCACCGACCCGGACACCGACTTGGCCTTGCTCAAGATCCAGCTCGACAAGCTGCCCGTGATCGTGTTGGGCCAGCCCCAGGACTTGCAAGTGGGCGATGTGGTGCTGGCCATTGGCAACCCTTTTGGTGTCGGCCAAACCGTGACCTCGGGCATCGTCAGCGCCCTGGGCCGCAGCCATTTGGGCATCAACACCTTTGAAAATTTCATCCAAACCGATGCCGCGATCAACCCGGGCAACTCCGGCGGTGCCCTGGTCGATGTGCATGGGCACCTGATGGGCATCAACACCGCCATCTATTCACGCTCGGGCGGCAACATGGGCATTGGCTTTGCCATCCCCGTGTCGACCGCGCAGCAAGTGATGCAAGACCTGCTCAAGAACGGCAAAGTCTCGCGCGGCTGGATCGGTGTGGAGCCTCAGGACTTGTCCCCCGAATTGGCGGAAAGCTTCCAACTGCCGCCCTCGATCCACAAAAATTTGCCGCAAGGCGTGGTCATCACCGGTGTTTTGCAAAACGGCCCAGCCGCCAAAGCGGGCATCCGACCTGGTGATGTGATCGTGCAAGTGGGCAGCCAAGCTGTGGGCAATGTCTCCGAGTTGCTGACTCAGGTCGCCAGCCTCAAGCCGGGCGAACCCACCGACTTGAAAATTTGGCGCAGACAAGGCGAATTGGTGGTCAAGCTGACCCCGGCTGAACGCCCCACCCTGCGCAAAAACAACCGCTGATCAGTGATGCCGGCGCAAAAAAGGGAGCCTCGGCTCCCTTTTTTCATGCCATGGCGGCTTTCATGCCTCAGGCTCTTCAGGCGCCTGGGTGTGCGTGATGAAAATTTTCGCGGCCCAGATGCCCAACTCGTAGAGCAAGCACATGGGGATGGCCAAGGCCAGTTGCGACACCACATCGGGCGGCGTGACCACCGCTGCAATCACAAAAGCCAGCACCACAAAGTAGCCTCGGAAATCCTTGAGCTTTTGGATGGAGACCACACCCATGCGGGCCAGTACGACCACCGCAACAGGCACCTCAAATGCCAAGCCAAAGGCCAAAAACATGGTGAGCACAAAACTCAAATAAGCCTCGATGTCAGGTGCGGCCGTGATGCTCTTGGGGGCAAAGCTTTGGATGAAAGCAAACACCTGCCCAAACACGAAGAAATAGCAAAACGCCACCCCCATGAAAAACAGCACAGTACTGGACACCACCAAGGGCAACACCAGTTTTTTCTCATGGGCATACAAGCCTGGCGCCACGAAGGCCCACACCTGATAAAGCACGATGGGCAAGGCCAGCAGAAAGGCCGCCATCATCAAGATTTTCAGGGGCACCATGAAGGGTGAAATCACCGAGGTGGCGATGAGGGTTGCGCCTTTGGGCAAATGCGCCACCAAGGGCTGGGCCAGAATGTCGTACAACTCCCCCGGACCCGGGAAAATCGCCAGCACCGCTGCTGCGAAACCAATGGCCGCCACAGCGCGAATCAGGCGATCGCGCAATTCAATCAGGTGCGCGACAAATGGCTGCTCAGAGCCTGCGAGCTCGTCTTGGGGATTGGTTTCTGACATAGGGGCAATAAGGTGGACAGCAGGCGAGCGGGCTCACAGGGTGTTGAGTGATTTGGGTCGGTACCGAGCAACACGTGCCGCGCCTGACAGCGCCTTGGTACGGACGCCCGCTCTGGCCTTGTACCACTGAGGCATGGCGCCTCGCTTGATGCGCCAGTTTTTGTCCGGGTTTTTGTAACTGGGTGGCGGCGTCTCCAAGGCGGGCAAATCGCTTGTCAGCCCGGCCGTGGTTTGCGCCCAGTCTTTTTCGAAATCAGAAGCCGTGGTTTGAACCGATTGCTCGACATCGCGAGCCGCCGTCTCCATGGTTTCCTTCATCTTTTTGAGCTCTTCCAGATCCATGGACCGGTTGACCTCGGCTTTGACATCGGCCACGTAACGCTGGGCCTTGCCAATCAAGCTCCCGAGCGTGCGCGCCACGCGGGGCAGCTTCTCGGGGCCGATGACGACCAGCGCCACGACGCCGATCAGCGCCATTTTGGAAATGCCTAAGTCAAGCACAGCGGAGCAATCGGTCGTTCAAGCGATCAAGACTTGGTCTTGGCTTCGACATCGATGGTGGTTTTTTCAGCCGCAGGCGCAGGCACCTGACCGGCAGGCTTGTCTTCGGCTGTGGCAGTGCCATCTTTCATGCCGTCTTTGAAGCCTTTGACGGCGCCGCCCAGGTCAGAGCCGATGTTCTTGAGCTTCTTCGTGCCAAAAACCATGACCACGATCAGCAAAACGATCAACCAGTGCCAAATGGAAAAAGAACCCATGGAAATCTCCTAAAGTGGTTGGGATTCTAAGGGGAGAGCACCCTCAGAACTGAACGGCCTTGAACAAGGCGGGAATTGGACTTCAAAAGTACCGATTTAGCCCTTGAGCCAGGGGCGTGGCCCACCCATCACGTGCATGTGCAAGTGATGAACTTCTTGCCCCCCTTCGGCACCGGTGTTCAGCACGAGGCGGAACCCCCCGTCGGGATAGGGCTTGCAGCCCTCTTGCAGCGCCAGCTTGGGGGCCAGGGTCATCATGTGGCCCATCAGGGCTTGGTGCTCGGGCGTCAGGTGCGCCATCGAAGGCACGTGCAGCTTGGGGATGATCAGGAAATGCACCGGGGCCCAAGGGGCGATGTCATGAAAAGCGAAGACATGCTCGTCCTCATGCACTTTGCGCGAGGGGATCTGGCCCGCGATGATTTTGCAAAAAATACAGTTCGAGTCGCTCATCGTTCAGACACTTTCGGGATCATTCGGTCACAGGCCGCTGTGCATTCAGACGCACCATGCCCAAGACAATCCGGTACAAAAACCAAATGGAAATCAGCCCCCAAGCCAACCAGCCGGGGAACAAAAAGAAAAACCACAAGGGCAAGGTGATCAGGTAAAGGACGGCCGCCCAAAGCACCGTGCGGATGCGAAAGCTGAAGTGCGTCGCCTCCCAACCACTCACATCGCCTTTTTTGACCCAGTCGATGATCAAGGCCACCACCAGCAAGGCTGGCCCCATCTGGCCGCCTGGCGCGACTGCGCTGACCGCCACAATCAGGTGCAGGATGTAGCTGACCCAGCTGACGGTGAGGGTGCTGTCGTCGTTGGAAGGGGTGGTCATCGTTGGTGCTTATTCGCCTGTGGCTTCGCGTGCTTGTGCTTTGCGCAAGGCTTTTTCTTCCAAGCCGCTCAAGCCTTCACGGCGGGCCAATTCATTGACCACGTCGGCAGGCGTCAGGCCGTAATGCGACAAAGCGATCATGCTGTGGAACCACAGGTCGGCCACCTCGTAAACCAGCTTGGAAGCGTCGCCCCCATGGTCCACATCTTTGGCGGCCATCACGGTCTCGGTGGCTTCTTCGCCGATCTTTTTCAAAAAGGCGTCGGGTCCTTTGTGCAGCAGGCGGGCCACATAGCTTTTTTCGGGGTCACCACCGTTGGCCACTTTGCGGCTTTCGATGACGGCGGCCAAACGGGCCAAGGTGTCAGAAGAGTTGAGCGTCATGGCTTACTTGTAAATGGTTTCAGGGTCTTTGAGCACAGGATCGGCCGCAACCCAATCATCGCCTTGCAGGCTTTGGAAAAAGCAGCTGTGGCGGCCCGTGTGGCAAGCAATGCCAGGCTCATGGCCCAACTGGGTCACCTTGAGCAGCACCACGTCGCTGTCGCAATCGATGCGGATGTCATGCACGGTCTGCACATGACCGGACTCTTCGCCCTTGAACCAGAGTTTCTTGCGCGAGCGGCTGAAATACACCGCCCGCTTGAGCTCAGCGGTTTTGAGCAAAGCTTCTCGGTTCATCCAGGCGAACATGAGCACATCGCCCGTGGAAGCTTCCTGGGCAATGGCCGGCACCAAGCCGTTTTCATCCCATTTGATTTGATTGAGCCAGTTCATGGTGTGCGGTCAAAGACGAACAGTGATGCCGCGCTCGCGCATGCGTTGCTTGGCTTGTTGAACGGTGTACTCACCGTAGTGAAAAATGCTGGCGGCCAGCACCGCGTCGGCGCCGCCGATGCTAACGCCATCGGCCAAGTGGTCGAGGTTGCCCACGCCGCCCGAGGCAATCACGGGCACGCTGACGGCATCGCTCACGGCGCGGGTCAGTTGCAGGTCAAAGCCGCTTTTGGTGCCGTCACGGTCCATGCTGGTGAGCAGGATTTCGCCTGCGCCGTAGTCGGCCATTTGGGTGGCCCAGGCCACCGCATCCAGACCGACATTTTTGCGGCCACCGTGGCTGTACACGTCCCAGCCGGGCCCCATGGGCAAACCGTGGGTGCCGATGCGCTGCTCGTCTTCGGGTGTGCGGCGCTTGGCGTCGATGGCGACCACGATGCACTGCGCACCGTACTTGGCCGAAGCGTCACGGATGACTTGCGGGTTGGCAATGGCGGCCGAGTTGAAGCTGGTTTTGTCGGCCCCGGCGTTGAGCAAGCGGCGCACGTCTTCGACGGTGCGCACACCACCGCCTACGGTGAGCGGAATGAACACTTGCGAAGCCACGGCTTCGATGATGTGCAAGATCACGTCACGCCCATCGCTGGTGGCGGTGATGTCCAGGAATGTGAGTTCGTCAGCGCCCTGCTCGTTGTAGCGGGCCGCGATTTCGACCGGGTCTCCGGCGTCGCGCAGTTCGACAAAGTTGACGCCCTTGACCACGCGACCGCCGGTCACGTCAAGGCAAGGGATGATGCGTTTGGCCAGCATGGGTTCTCTTTTCAATGTCTTTGTTTGTGCCGCTCAGGCGTTCAGCACTTCAAGGCTTTGCCAGCCTTCCCAGCGGCTGCCAGCGGGCAAGGTGATGGGCTCGTACACCTGCGCGGCTTCCACGCACAGCATGTGACGCCAACCCCCATCGGGCATGTCGGCCAGTTTGGCACACAAAGCCTCTGCGGGGTTCCAAACCACGGTGTTGGCCCAACTGGGGCTTTGGCGGATGCGCATTTGGCCGTTCAGCGTCATGGGCTCTGGTGACGCCTCGTACACCCGGTCAAACTCTGCACCAAAGCGCAAGGTGTCTGCTGCCTGTGCGTGGGTGTTGGTCAGGGAATCCCATTCCGCTTGGCCGCCCAGGCCTTGCAAAGTGGCCTGGCTTGCATCGGCCACCGCAAAGTACGTGTGCAACGCGCCTGAAAAAGCCAAGGGCTGGCTGTCGGTGTTGTGGATGCGCAAGGCCATGTTCAAGTGGCCAGGCGAGAGGCTGACTTGGAATTCGGCGGCAAAGGCCTGCGGCCACCAAGCACGGGTCTGGCTGCTGTCATTCAAGCGCAGTGTGAGTTGGGCTGTGTCGGCGTCCAACGCCGGGGCACCGGCTGTCCAGCGAACATTGCGGGCGAAGCCGTGCTTGGGCAAGCGGTCGGCCATGGGGCCACGTTGGTTGAACTGCGGAAAGCACACAGGCACACCGCCACGGATGGCGGCCTGACCGTCCATGACGCTTTGGGGGCTGAGGTACAGCCGCTCTTGCCCGCCCGAAACCCAAGACAGCACGTGTGCGCCGTGCAAAGCCACCACCAAACGGTCACCTTGCGGCAGGGTCAACTCACAGGCCGGCAGGCCCGCGAACACGGTGTCGCGACAGCTGGCCTGCATGCGCATGCTCAGCCGTTCAGTTCGTCGGCGCGTTGCTGGGCCTGGGCAAAGTCCAGGTCGCCGGAATACACGGCGCGACCACAGATCACGCCTTCCACGCCTTCGTCTTCCACCGCGCAAAGTTGCTCGATGTCGGTCATGTTGGACAAGCCGCCTGAAGCGATCACGGGGATGGTCAGTGCCTGGGCCAGCTTGACGGTGGCATCGATGTTGATGCCGCTGAGCATGCCGTCACGGCCGATGTCGGTGTAGATGATGGACTCGACACCCCAGTCTTGGTACTTCTTGCCCAGATCCACCACTTCGTGGCCGGTCATCTTGCTCCAGCCGTCGGTGGCCACTTTGCCGTCTTTGGCGTCCAGGCCCACGATGATGTGTCCGCCAAACGCGGTGCAGGCGTCTTTCAGAAAGCCAGGATTTTTGACGGCCGCCGTGCCAATGATCACGTACTGCAGGCCGCTGTCGATGTATTTTTCAATCGTGTCCAGATCGCGGATGCCGCCACCGAGCTGCACCGGGATGTCGTTGCCGACTTCCTTGAGGATGGCCTTGATCGCGGCAAAGTTTTGCGGCTTGCCCGCGAAGGCGCCATTCAGATCCACCAGGTGCAAGCGGCGTGCGCCCTTTTCCAGCCAAGTGCGGGCCATGGCGGCGGGGTCTTCCCCAAAGGTGGTGGCTTGGTCCATATCGCCCTGCTTGAGGCGAACGCAGTGGCCGTCTTTGAGGTCAATGGCGGGGATCAGAATCATGGCGAGTTAAAGACAGGTGGAAAAATCGGCAAGCCCGAAATCAAGGCTGCCAGTGGAGGAAATTGCGAAACAGCGCCAAGCCCTGGGCTGCACTCTTTTCAGGGTGGAACTGGGTGGCAAAAATATTGTCAAGGGCGACCGCGCAGGCAAAGCGGCCACCGTAGTCGGTCTCGGCTGCCGCATGCAGGGGCTGGGCCACCTGGGCATAAAAGCTGTGGACGAAATAGTACCCGCTGCCGTCTTCGATGCCGTTCCACAAAGCGTGGCGTGGCGCGCCTTGCCAGACCTGGTTCCAGCCCATCTGCGGCACTTTGTAGCGGGTGCCATCGGGTTGTGTGCGGCCGGCCAGATCAAATTTAACGACATCACCGGGGATCAAACCCAGGCCAGGGGTGTCGCCTTCATCGCTGTGGTCGAGCAGCATCTGCATGCCCACACACACGCCAAACAAGGGTTTACTGTCCGCGGCTTCGAGCACGGCCTCCAGCAAACCCGATTCGCGCAGCTCGCGCATGCAGTCGGGCATGGCGCCCTGCCCTGGCAAGACCACGCGGTGCGCATCACGCACCACCTGGGGGTCAGAAGTCACGGTCACTTCGGCATGGTCCACGCTGGAAGCGGCGTGGATCACCGCCTGCGCCACAGAGCGCAGGTTGCCCATGCCGTAATCCACCACAGCGACGCGGTTGACGCTCATGTTCAAAGGCTTCCCTTGGTCGAGGGGATGACACCGGCCGAGCGGGGATCGAGTTCGAGCGCGGCACGCACGGCGCGGGCAAAGGCCTTGAAGATGGTTTCGCACTGGTGGTGTGCGTTGACGCCCTTGAGGTTGTCGATGTGCAGTGTGCACAGCGCGTGGTTCACAAAGCCCTGGAAAAACTCGTACACCAGCTGGGTGTCGAGCGTGCCCAATGAGCCCGAAGTGAACGTCACATCCATGTGCAGGCCTGGGCGGCCCGAAAAGTCCACCACCACGCGGCTCAAAGCCTCGTCGAGCGGGACATAGGCATGGCCGTAGCGGCGGATGCCTTTTTTGTCACCGATGGCCTGCGCAAACGCCTGGCCCAAAGTGATGCCAATGTCTTCCACCGTGTGGTGGCCGTCGATGTGCAGGTCACCTTCGCAAGCGATGTCCAGATCGATCAAGCCGTGGCGGGCGATCTGGTCCAGCATGTGGTCCAGAAAACCGATGCCGGACGACAGCTTGGCCAGGCCCGTGCCATCCAGGTTGATGGCGACACGGATGTTCGTCTCGGCCGTTTGGCGGGTGACTTCAGCGGTGCGGTTCATAGGGAAGCTTTCAAAGCGGCGAGGAGTTGATCGTTTTCGGCAGGCGTGCCCACCGTCAGGCGCAGGCAATTGGCCAGCAATGGGTGCATTTTAGAAACGTTCTTGATCAGCACTTTCTGAGACTTCAGACCTTCAAAGGTTTTGGCGGCATCGGGCACACGCGCCAAGATCATGTTGGCTTCGCTGGGGAATGGGGTCACGCCGGGCAAATCGGCCAAAGCATTGTGCAAGCGGGCACGCTGCTCGCGCAAACTTTTGGCCTGTGCGGCAAAGACTTCCGCATGCTCCAGCGCGAACAAAGCGCACTCGCAGTTGAGCACGCTGATGTTGTACGGTGGACGCACCTTGTCGACCTCGGCCACCAAAGCCTTGGGGCCGATCATGTAACCCAATCGCACGCCTGCCAAGCCAAATTTGCTCAGCGTGCGCATCAACAGCACATGTGTATGGCGCGTAATGCGGTCCACATAGCTCTTGCTGGCAAACGGCTGGTAGGCCTCATCCATGACCACCAAGCCGCCTTGCGCCCCTTGGGCCAGCACGATTTTTTCGATCGTGTCGTCGTTCCAAAGGTTGCCTGTCGGGTTGTTGGGGTAGGCCAGATAGACAATGGAAGGCTTGTGTTCTTCAATGGCAGCCAGCATGGCGGCTTCGTCGAGTTCAAAGTCGGCCGTGAGTGGCACGCCGTGAAAGGCCAGTCCTTGCAGTTGGGCGCTCATGGCGTACATCACGAACCCAGGCAGCGGAGCGAGGATCGAAGCACCGGGCACATCGCAAGCCATGGCCAACAAAGAGATCAACTCATCCGAGCCATTGCCCAGCATGATGTCGAAGCCTTCGGGCATGCCCGCGTATTGGGCCAGTACTGTGCGCAGTTCGTTCACGCGGCCATCGGGGTAGCGGTTCAGCGCCAAGGCGCCCAAACGCTCACCCAAGGCCTTTTGAAGTTCAGCCGGCAGACTGTGCGGGTTCTCCATCGCGTCGAGCTTGACCATGCCGACCGAATCCTGAATGGCGTAAGCGTGCATCGACTGCACATCTTGGCGGATTCGCTGCATGAGTTGGGGGCTGACGGTCATTGAGGCTCTCGCATGGGTGGCACAGGGTTCAAACGCAATTCGGCAGCGCGGGCATGGGCCTGCAGACCTTCGCCATAGGCCAGCTCGGCGGCGATGCGGCCCAGCGGCTGGGCACCGGCTTCGCTGACTTCGATCAGGCTGCTGCGCTTTTGGAAGTCGTACACGCCCAAAGGTGATGAAAAACGCGCTGTGCCGCTGGTGGGCAGCACGTGGTTGGGGCCGGCGCAGTAGTCGCCCAAGGACTCGCTGGTGAAAGCACCCAAAAAGATCGCACCTGCGTGGCGCAGCAGCGGCTCCCAGCGGTGCGGGTCGCGGCTCGACACCTCCAGGTGCTCGGGCGCGATGCGGTTGCTGATGTCGCAGGCTTCTTCCATGCTGCGCGTGAGGATCAGCGCACCCCGGTCGTTCAAGCTCTTGGCAATGATCTCGCGGCGTGGCATCTCGGGCAGCAGGCGGTCAATGGCGGCTTGCACTTCGGCGATGTAGGCCGCATCGGGGCAGAGCAAGATGCTTTGCGCCAGTTCGTCATGCTCGGCCTGGCTGAACAAGTCCATCGCCACCCATTCTGCGGGCGTGCTGCCGTCAGCCAGCACCAATATTTCAGAGGGGCCCGCGATCATGTCGATGCCGACGGTGCCGAACACGCGTTTTTTGGCGCTGGCGACATAGGCGTTGCCCGGGCCGGTGATCTTGTCCACCTTGGGGATGGTCGCGGTGCCGTAAGCCAATGCGGCCACGGCCTGCGCACCACCCACGGTGAAGGCACGGCTCACACCGGCCACACAGGCTGCGGCCAACACCAGCGGGTTGCGCACACCCTGCGGCGTGGGCACCACCATGATGATGTCCTGCACCCCGGCCACATGGGCGGGCAATGCATTCATCAGCACCGAAGACGGGTAAGCGGCTTTGCCACCTGGCACATAGATGCCCACGCGGTCGAGCGGCGTGACTTTCTGGCCCAGCAGCGTGCCGTCTTCGTCGCGGTAAGACCAGCTTTCGCCAGACGCTTTCTTTTGGGCTTCGTGGTACTTGCGCACACGGGCAGCAGCGGCTTGCAGCGCGTCGCGCTGTGCAGCGGGCAGACTGTCCAAGGCGGCTTGAAGTTCGGCTTGCGTGATTTCGAGCGCCTTCACGTCGGCGGCCTGCAGACCATCAAAGCGCTGGGTGTAGTCCAGCACGGCTGCGTCGCCGCGCTTTTGCACATCGGCCAGGATGTCGGCCACGCGCTGCTCGATGGCGGCGTCGGTGTCGGCAGACCAATGCAAGCGTGCCGCGAAGGCCACTTCAAAACCGGCGTCAAGCGTGCTCAGTTGCAAAGGTTTGGCGTGCAATCCCATGTTCAGTCTTTCTTCACCGCACCGGCAAAGGCGTCGATGATGGCGCGGATGGGCGCCTGCTTGAGCTTGAGCGCCGCCTGGTTCACGACCAAACGCGAGCTGATGTCCATGATCCGTTCAACTTCGATCAGGTGGTTGGCCTTCAAGGTGTTGCCGGTGGACACCAAGTCCACGATGGCATCGGCCAAGCCCGTGAGCGGCGCCAGTTCCATGCTGCCGTAAAGTTTGATCAAATCGACGTGCACGCCTTTGGTGGCAAAGAAGTCGCGGGCAATGGCGGTGTATTTGGTGGCGACTTTCAGACGCGCTCCGGTGCGCACCTGCGCGGCGTAGTCGTAATCGTCGCGCACGGCCACACTCATGCGGCATTTGGCGATGTTCAAGTCCAGCGGCTGAAAAAGACCTTGGCCACCGTGCTCGATCAAGGTGTCCAGCCCCGTGACGCCCAGATCAGCGCCGCCGTATTCCACATAAGTTGGCACATCGCTGGCACGCACCAGCACCACGCGCACATTGGCCTGGTTGGTGGGCAAGATCAGCTTGCGCGATTTTTCAGGGTCTTCAAGCACCTCGATGCCTGCGGCTTGAAGCAGCGGCAAGGTTTCGTCAAAGATGCGTCCTTTGGACAGGGCCAGCGTGATCATTTCACTCTTTCAATGTCAGCGCCCACAGCGCGGAGTTTGGCTTCCATGCGGTCGTAACCGCGGTCCAAGTGGTAAATGCGGTCCACGATGGTTTCGCCTTCTGCCACCAGGCCTGCGATGACCAAACTGGCCGAGGCACGCAAATCGGTGGCCATCACCGTCGCACCCGACAGCTTGTCTACGCCTTCGATCACCGACACCTTGCCGTCGATTTGAATGTGCGCACCCAAGCGCACCAACTCGTTGACGTGCATGAAGCGGTTTTCAAAAATGGTTTCGGTCACCTTGCTGGCACCTTTGGCGATGCAATTGAGGGCCATGAACTGGGCCTGCATGTCGGTGGGAAAGCCAGGGTATTCGGTGGTGCGAAAGCTCTGGGCTTTCAAGCGGCCTTCGGACTTGACACGGATGAAGCCTTCACCGGATTCAATGGTGGCCCCAGCATCGCGCAATTTGTCGATCACCGCGTCCAGGTGATCGCCCCGACCATGGCGCAGGACCACGTCCCCCCCCGTGGCGGCCACAGCGCACAAGAAGGTGCCGGCCTCAATGCGGTCGGCCACAACCTGATGCGCACAACCTTGCAGGCGGTCAACGCCTTGAATGCGAATCTTGCTGGTGCCATGGCCTTCGATCTTGGCACCCATCTTGATCAGCATTTCAGCCAAGTCGGTGATTTCAGGTTCTTGTGCGGCATTTTCCAGTACCGTTTCGCCTTCGGCCAAAGCCGCGGCCATCATGAAGTTTTCTGTGCCCGTCACCGTGACCATGTCGGTGGTGATGCGCGCACCCTTGAGGCGCGTGCGCCCCGCAGGCAAGCTGGCCAACATGTAGCCATGCTCCACCGTGATCTCGGCACCCATGGCTTGCAAGCCCTTGATGTGCTGGTCCACGGGGCGAGAGCCAATGGCGCAGCCACCGGGCAGTGAAACCTTGGCATGACCAAAGCGGGCCAGCAAGGGGCCCAGCGCCAGCACCGAAGCGCGCATGGTTTTCACCAATTCATAGGGCGCTTCGGGGTTGTTCAGGCCGCCCGCATCGAGGGTCACGCGACCGTCATCGTGGTGTTCACAGACCACGCCCATGTTGCGGATCAACTTGAGCATCGTGGCCACATCCTGCAGACGTGGCACATTGGCCAAGGTCACCGGTTCGGCGCTCAGCAAGGCGGCGCACAATTCGGGCAAGGCTGCGTTTTTAGCGCCAGCAACGTCGATCGTGCCGTTCAGGCGGTGACCGCCGCGAATTTTCAGTTTGTCCATGGGTCTTGTTGCGATCAGCGAGGCAGCGCAGCCCATTCGGCTGGCGTGTAGGTTTTCATCGACAAGGCGTGCACCTCGTCGTTTTGGATTTTTTGGCCCAAGGTGGCGTAGACCTTTTGGTGGCGTGCGATCAGGCGCAAGCCTTGGAAAGCTTCGGACACCACCACGGCGCTCCAGTGGCGGCCATCACCATCGACTTCGAGGTGAGTGCATGCCAGCCCCGAGGCGATGATGGCGTGAAGTTGATCTGCGTTCATGGATTTTCAGCTCCGGATTTTGTAGCCGGTGCGCAAGAGGTAAAGGGTCACGCTGCTGACCACGGCCAGCGCCGTGGCCACCACGCCCAAACTGATCCAGGGCGAGACATCGCTTTGGCCAAAGAAGCCATAACGGAAGCCATCGATCATGTAGAAGAAGGGGTTCAAGTGACTCAGCTGCTGCCAAAAAGCCGGCAGGGAATGGATGGAATAGAACACGCCCGACAAGAACGTCATGGGCATGATGATGAAGTTCTGGAAAGCGGCCATTTGGTCGAACTTCTCAGCCCACAGACCCGCGATCACACCCAAGGCCCCCATCATCGCCGCCCCCATGATGGCAAACGCCAATATCCACAGGGGGTAGATGAACTGGGTGTTGACCATCCAGCCGGTGATGACAAAAACACCCAGACCCACGGCCAGACCGCGCACCACCGAGGAGCCCACATAGGCCACAAACCAGCTGCGGTGCGACAAGGGTGTGAGCAACAAGAACACCAAATTGCCCATGATCTTGCTTTGCACCAAACTGGACGAGCTGTTAGCAAACGCGTTTTGCAACACGCCCATCATGATCAGGCCGGGCAACAAGAACGAGGTGTAGGCGACCTGGTCATAGACCTTGACATGGTCTTCCAGCACATGGCCAAAGATCAACATGTACAAAACGGAGGTCAGCACGGGCGCGGCAATCGTTTGGAAAGCCACTTTCCAAAAACGCAGCACTTCCTTGTACAACAGGGTTTGCCATCCGGTCATGCGCGGGCTCCCGATTGCGCCTGTTGGCGGTTCATGACTTCCAGGAACACATCTTCCAGATCAGCTTGGCGAATCTCAACATCTTCGGCCACCAAGCCGGCCGAGCGCACAGTGTTCAGACAGGTCTCGATGTCCAAAGCGTTGTTGACTGGCACCTGGACGATGCGGCCTGTGACACGGGCCACGGCGGCCACAGCAGCGGGCAGCTCGCCATCGAGCTTGAATCGCAGCACCTGGCTGGTGGCGGACTTGAGCAGCACCGATGTCTTTTCCAGGGCCACCATCTGGCCGCGCTTGAGCATCGCAATACGGCCGCAAAGGGCCTCGGCCTCTTCAAGGTAATGGGTGGTCAACAGCACCGTGTGACCTTGTTTGTTGAGTTTGGCGATGAACTGCCAAAGGGTCTGACGCAATTCCACGTCCACACCGGCGGTGGGCTCGTCGAGCACGATGACGCGCGGTTTATGGACCAGCGCCTGGGCCACCAAGACACGACGCTTCATGCCGCCTGAAAGCTGGCGCATGTTGGCGTTGGCTTTGTCGCTCAGGCCCAAACTCTCGAGCAACTCATCGATCCAGGCATCGTTTTTCTTGACGCCGAAATAGCCCGACTGGATCTTGAGCGATTCACGAACGGTGAAAAAAGGATCGAAAACCAGCTCTTGGGGCACCACGCCCAAAAGGCGCCGAGCAGCGGCGTAGTCGCTTTGCACATTGTGACCATGCACCAGAACCTGACCTTCGCTGGCACGGGTCAATCCTGCCAAGATGCTGATCAAGGTGGTTTTACCGGCGCCGTTGGGGCCCAACAAGCCAAAGAACTCGCCCTCTTGCACATCGAAGCTGACCTGGTCGAGCGCGCGAAATGCGGCTGTACCCGCCTGTTTGGCAGGATAGGTTTTGGAGACGGATTGGAATGAGAGCGCAGACATGGGAGGGCTTTATTTTAAGTGCTGGCCCAAGGCAAGGCGGTCTGACGCCCCAGAACAAGGCAAAAAGAGGGGGATTTCACCCCAAAAAAGGCTCAGGCAGGCTGAAGCAGGTCCAGCACACCGTACAAAGTGGCCAATTCGCGCAGACGGGCCGACATGCCCTCCACCAGCACGGAGCGCCCCTGGGCTTTGGCCACACGGCGCAGGCCCAGCAACACCGCCAGTGCGGAGGAATCGAAATCGCTCAGCGCCGAAGCATCCACCAGAACAGGCTCAGGCTGAACCGTGTTGTCCTTGACCTGCAACTGGCTGACCCACTGCGTGAGGCAGGCATCGGCATGCTCGTGCATCAGTGTGGGGGGCAGCTTCAGTGCTTGCATGGTCTTGGCTCCGTTCAATGCTCAGCCATTTCGGGCGTTGGACTTGTTGCGTGCCGCCAAACTGGCGATCAGCGCATCGATGCCGCCGGCGTTGATTTCTTTGGTGAATTGGGTGCGGTAGTTTTCAATCAACCAAACACCCAAGACATTCAGGTCAAAAATCATCCAGCCTGCGCCTTCACCAGGTGTTTTTTCCAAGCGGTAATCCAGCTGAATGGGGTCACCCTTGCCGCGAACTTCGGTGTTGACGACCAGGTTTTTGTCGTCTTGACCGCTCTTGACGGGCTTGACCACCACGGTTTGATCACTGACTTGGCTCAAAGCACCTGCGTAGGTGCGAACCAGCAAAATTTTGAACTCGTCTTGCAAGCGCTTTTGTTGCTCAGGTGTGGCCTTGCGCCAAGCTGGGCCCGTGGCCAAGGAGGTCATGCGTCGGAAATTCACATGGGCCATGAGCCTGTCGTCGACCAGCTGCATGAGCTTGTTCACATCACCGCTGCGCAAAGCCTTGTCGGCTTTGATGGTGTCCAAGGTCTCGGTGGTGATGCGCTTGATGAACACATCGGGCGCTTCATCGGCGGCCCATACAGAAGCGACAGGCGCCGACAGCATGGCAGCCACGGTCGTAGCCAAGATCTGTCGGCGGTTCAAGGAAAAACTCATGGAAGGAAAACTCATGCAGGAACTGTAAAGGTGATTGAAAGTGCGCGTGTTAAGACTTGTAACTGTCCTCTTGGACTCAAGGCGCATCCGGATCGCTGTAATCAAAGTCCGATGGCGGGTTGCCGTCGTACACATCGTTTTCGCGCTTTTGCAGGTAAGCATCGCGCACGAAGGTGTAAGGGTCGAGTGAAGCTTCTTTGAGGGTGTCCACGGCCTGGAGCAAACCCACACGAACATCGGTCACGCGCAAAACCACCAGGTTGTTGCGGGTGGCCTGATCACTGAACTGCCGAACGGCATCGCCTTTGTAGTCCACCGGATACGCCAAGGTGTCGCGCAATGTGGATGGCCCCAGGATGGGCAAGACGATATAAGGCCCAGGCTTGACGCCCCAATGGCCCAGGGTTTGGCCAAAGTCTTCCTTATGCCGCTCCAGACGCATTTCGGACGCGATGTCCAAGATCCCACCCAAGCCGAACACCGTGTTCACGCTCACACGCAAAAAACTCTCGACCGCATGTTGGCCTTTGAATTGCAAAGCGCTGTTGGCCATGGACCAGACGTCGCCTAGATTGCCCAATACATTGTGCACACCCGTTTGCACGAATTTGGGCACAAGGCTCTCGTACACGCGCGCGGCAGGTTTGATGGCCACGGTATCGACCGCATCGTTGAAGTTGTAAACACTTCGGTTCATCGACTCCCAGGGGTCGCGGGCATCCGCACTTTTGACCGTGGCGCAGCCCTGCATCGCCATGACGAGTAAGGCCCCCAAAAACAACATGCCAGTGCGCAGGTTCAGCTTCACTTTTTGCCTTCCGTGCTGCCTGCAGGCTCGGCGGCCTTGCTGTAGAGGAATTGGCTGATCAGGTTTTCCAAAATCACGGCCGACTGAGTTGAGCCGATCTTGTCACCGGCAACCAGGTTCTTTTCGTCGGCACCCGGGGCGATGTCCAGGTATTGCTCACCGAGCAAGCCGCTGGTCAAAATTTTGAGCGAGCTGTCAGCGGGGAACTGGTTTTGCGATTGCAAAGCCAAGGTCACTTTGGCCTGAAAGGACTCGCCGTCGAAAACGATGGTCTTGACGCGGCCCACCACCACGCCCGCGCTTTTGACCGCAGCGCCCGGCTTCAAGCCACCGATGTTGTCGAATTTGGCCGTGACCTGGTAATCCGAGCTGAAATTCAAGGTGAGCAAATTGGCCGACTTGAGGGCCAAAAACAGCACGGCGACAGCGCCCAGCAAAACAAACAAACCCACCCAGATATCATTTTTTGAACGTTGCATGTCGTCCCCTTCAAATGCTGAACATCATCGCGGTCAGGATGAAGTCCAGACCCAAAACCGACAAGGAAGAAACCACCACACTGCGGGTGGTGGCACTGGCCACCCCTTCCGGTGTGGGCTTGGCCACATAGCCTTGCAACAAAGCGATGAAGGTCACCGCCACCGCAAACACAATGCTTTTGACAATGCCGTTGCCCACGTCCTTGAACACATCGACACCGCCTTGCATCTGGCTCCAGAACGAGCCCGCATCGACACCGATGAGCAAGACGCCCACCACATAGCCACCCAAAATACCCACCGCACTGAACACGGCCGTGAGCAAGGGCAATGCAATGACCCCGCCCATGAAACGCGGCGCCAAGATGCGTTGGATCGGGTCCACCGCCATCATCTCCAAAGCGGTGAGTTGTTCACCCGCTCGCATCAGCCCGATCTCGGCGGTGAGCGAAGCACCGGCGCGGCCCGCATACAGCAAGGCGGCCACAACAGGCCCCAGCTCACGCACCAAACTGAGCGCCACCAACAAGCCCAAAGCCTCGGCCGAGCCGTAGCGTTGCAAGGTGTAGTAACCCTGCAAGCCCAACACAAAACCCACAAACAAGCCGGACACCGTGATGATGGCCAGCGAGTAGTTGCCCAAGAAATGCACCTGGTCACGCACCAAGCCAAAGCGCTTGAGTGCCGCGCCCGACATCTGGAGCAATTTGAAAAACAAACGGGCACCAAAGCCCCAATCGGCCAGCGCCTCGCGGGTGCTTGCGCCCAATGTGCCCAACATCTGAATCAGCTTCATGCGGGCCTCCGGTCATAGTCCTGATCGGCTGTGGGTGCAGGGTAGTGGAATGGCACAGGGCCATCGCTGAGCGCATGCACAAACTGGTGAATCAAGGGGTCGGTGCTGGCACGCAGTTCGGCAGGCGTGCCTTGCGCGGCCAAACCGCCATTGGCCAAAATCACCACATGGTCGGCGATCTCGAAGGTTTCGGTCACATCGTGCGAGACGATCAAACTGGTGATGCCCAGGCTGTCGTTCAGGCGCCGAATCAAACGTGCGGCAGTGCCCAAAGAAATCGGATCCAGGCCGGCAAAGGGCTCGTCGTACATGATCAGGTCAGGGTCCAGCGCGATGGCGCGGGCCAAAGCCACACGTCGGCTCATGCCGCCAGAAATCTCCGAAGGCTTCAAATCCCGCGCGCCACGCAAGCCGACCGCATCGAGCTTCATGAGCACGATGTCACGGATGAGGTCTTCAGACAAGGCGGTGTGTTCCCGCAAAGGAAAAGCCACGTTGTCGAACACACTCATGTCGGTGAACAAGGCCCCGAACTGGAACAGCATGCCCATGCGACGCCGGGCTGCGTACAACTCGTCTTGCGGCATCACGGTCACGTCTTGACCGTCGAACAGCGTCTGCCCTTGCTGCGCCCGAATTTGCCCACCGATCAAGCGCAAAACCGTGGTCTTGCCGCCGCCGGACACGCCCATCAAGGCTGTGACTTGGCCGCGCGGGATTTTGAAGCTGAGGTTCTTCAAAATCGCACGTTCACCATAGCCAAAGCTCAGGTCGCGCAGTTCAACGAGGGTGGATGGATTCGAGGTATTCATGAAAAACAAGAGCCGGGAATACCGGCTCTTGTGATCTTAAAGGTGCAAGGTCAACACAATGTAAACCTTGGTGTTCAAGGGATTGTACCTAGAACGAAACAGCCACTCAGCGTGGCAGGTCGCTCGAGCCCATCAAGAACTCGTCGACAGCACGCGCGGCCTGACGGCCTTCGCGGATGGCCCAAACCACCAAGGACTGACCGCGGCGCATGTCGCCTGCTGCAAACACTTTGTCCACATTGGTGGCGTACCCACCGGTGAAGTCGGTGCTGGCCTTGGCATTGCCACGGGCATCTTTGTCAATGCCAAAGGCGTCGAGCACGGTGGCAACCGGGTTCACAAAACCCATGGCCAACAACACCAAATCGGCTTTGTATTCCTTCTCGGTGCCGGGCACCTCAACCATCTTGCCGTCTTTGAACTCGACGTGCACGGTGGTCAGGCCTGTGACCTTGCCCTTTTCACCGGTGAAGGCCTTGGTGGAGATGGCGAATTCACGCTTGAGCAGGCCTTTTTCGGCACTCTCGTCGTGGCTGGAGCTGGTGCGCAGCTTCATGGGCCAGTAAGGCCAGACCATCGCTTTGTTTTCTTTTTCGGGCGGCTCGGGCATCACCTCGAACTGGGTCACGCTGACTGCGCCGTGGCGTGTGCTGGTGCCCACGCAATCGCTGCCGGTGTCGCCGCCGCCGATCACGATGACGTTTTTGCCGTCCGCACGCAGTTGACCTTTGAGCTTGTCGCCCGCGTTGACCTTGTTTTGCTGGGGCAAGAATTCCATCGCGAAATGGATGCCGTCCAGCTCGCGGCCTGGCACGGGCAGGTCACGCGACTGCTCGGAACCACCGGTCAACAACACCGCGTCAAAGTCTTTCTTGAGCTGTTCGGCGCTGATGGTTTCCTTGGCCCAATTGGTGACCTTGGAGTCCTTGGGCCACTCGCCCACCAGCACGCTGGTGCGGATCGTCACGCCTTCGGCTTCGAGCTGCTGGACGCGGCGGTCGATGTGCGTCTTTTCCATCTTGAAGTCAGGGATGCCGTAGCGCAGCAGGCCGCCGACGCGGCTGTTCTTCTCGAACACCGTCACCGCATGGCCGGCACGGGCCAGTTGCTGGGCAGCGGCCAGGCCTGCAGGGCCCGCACCGATCACAGCAACCTTCTTGCCGGTCTTGACCTTCGCAGGACGGGGCGTGACCCAGCCTTCGGCCCAGGCGCGGTCAATGATCGCGTGCTCGATCGACTTGATGCCCACAGCGTCGCCGTTGAAGTTCACCACGCAAGCAGCTTCGCAAGGTGCGGGGCAGATGCGGCCAGTGAACTCGGGGAAGTTGTTGGTGCTGTGCAGCACCTCGATCGCGTTCTTCCAGTCGCCCTGGTAGACCAGGTCGTTGAAGTCCGGAATGATGTTGTTGACCGGGCAGCCGTTGTTGCAAAACGGTGTGCCGCAGTCCATGCAGCGCGCGCCTTGGGTTTTGGCTTGCTCTTCGGTCAGACCGATCACGAACTCGCCGTAGTTCTTCAGGCGCTCGGCGACGGGTTTGTAGCCCTCTTCGATGCGCTCAAATTCCATGAAGCCTGTGACTTTTCCCATGATGTTTCCTTCGATTCTTGACGTTGGGCTCAGGCGGTGACAGGCTGGGCAGCCTTGGCCGCTTTCTTGGCGTTGATCTCGCCCAAAGCACGCTTGTATTCGTTCGGGAACACCTTCACGAACTTGGCACGGGCCGTGGCCCAGTTGTCCAGCAACTCACGGGCGCGCTGGCTGCCGGTCCACTTGAAGTGGTCTTCCAGCAGTTTCTTGAGTTGCGCTTCGTCGCTCTGGTCGCGGTGCCACACTTTGCGGTCGATCTGGGCTTCTTGCTCAGCGGTCGACAACACTTTTTCCATGCTGACCATGGCGGTGTTGCAACGCGAAGCGAACTCGCCGTCTTCGTCGTACACATAAGCGATACCACCGCTCATGCCCGCGCCGAAGTTGCGGCCGGTCTTGCCCAGCACCGCGACGGTACCACCGGTCATGTACTCGCAACCGTGGTCACCTGTGCCCTCGACCACCGCCGTCGCGCCCGACAGGCGCACCGCGAAACGCTCGCCGGCCACGCCAGCGAAGAAGGCTTCACCGGTGGTCGCGCCGTACATGACGGTGTTGCCCACGATGATGTTTTGCGAAGCCACGCCACGGAAATCGAGGCTTGGGCGCACCACCACACGGCCGCCAGACAAACCTTTGCCGGTGTAGTCGTTGGCTTCGCCGATCAGGTACAGCGTGATGCCGTTGCACAGGAAAGCGCCGAACGATTGACCGCCCGTGCCTTCGAGTTGGATGCGGATGGTGTCATCGGGCAAGCCTTCTGGGTGCACCTTGGTCACCGCGCCAGACAACATGGCACCGACCGAGCGGTTCACGTTGCGGGCGGCTTCCATGAACTGGACTTTTTCGCCCTTGTCGATGGCTGGACGGCTCTTGGCGATCAAGACGTTGTCAAGGGCCTTGGCTAGACCGTGGTCCTGGGTTTGCACGTGGCGCACGTCGGCATCCATGGTGACTTGCGGCACGGCCAGCAGGCGGCCGAAGTCCAGGCCACGGGCCTTCCAGTGGCTCACGCCAGCGCGCATGTCGAGCAGGTCGGCACGGCCCACCATGTCGTCGAATTTGGCAATGCCCAGTTGGGCCATGATCTGACGCACTTCTTCAGCGATGAAGAAGAAGTAGTTCACGACGTGCTCAGGCTTGCCGGTGAACTTGGCGCGCAGAGCAGGGTCTTGGGTGGCCACGCCCACGGGGCAGGTGTTCAGGTGGCACTTGCGCATCATGATGCAGCCCTCGACCACCAACGGTGCGGTGGCAAACCCGAACTCGTCTGCGCCCAGCAGCGCGCCGATCGCGACGTCGCGACCGGTTTTCATTTGCCCGTCGGCCTGCACGCGGATGCGACCACGCAGGCCGTTGAGCACCAAGGTCTGTTGGGTTTCGGCCAAACCGATTTCCCATGGCGAGCCGGCGTGCTTAACGGACGACCAAGGTGATGCGCCCGTGCCGCCGTCGTGGCCAGCGATCACGACGTGGTCGGCCTTGCACTTGGCCACACCCGCGGCGATGGTGCCCACACCGATTTCAGACACGAGCTTGACGCTGATGTCGCTGTGCGGGGCCACGTTCTTCAGGTCGTGGATCAGCTGGGCCAAGTCTTCGATCGAGTAAATGTCGTGGTGCGGTGGTGGCGAGATCAAACCGACACCGGGCACCGAGTGGCGCAGCTTGCCGATGTACTCGGAGACCTTGCCGCCGGGCAGCTGGCCGCCTTCGCCGGGCTTGGCGCCTTGGGCCATCTTGATCTGGATCTGGTCCGCGCTGGACAGGTATTCGGCGGTGACACCGAAGCGGCCCGAAGCGACTTGCTTGATGCGCGAACGCAGTGAGTCGCCCGCCAGCAATGGCATATCGACTTCGACGTTGGCTTCGCCGATCACGCTCTTCAAGGAGTCGCCCAATTTGATCGGGATGCCCTTGAGTTCGTTGCGGTAGCGGTTGGCGTCTTCGCCGCCTTCACCGGTGTTGCTCTTGCCGCCAATGCGGTTCATGGCCACGGCCAAGGTGGCGTGGGCTTCGGTGGAGATCGAACCCAGCGACATCGCGCCGGTGGCGAAACGCTTGACGATCTCGGCCGCAGGCTCGACCTGCTCCAGCGGGATGGCCTTGGACGGGTCGATCTTGAACTCGAACAGACCGCGCAGCGTCATGTGGCGCTTGCTCTGGTCGTTGATGATCTGCGCGTATTCCTTGTAAGTGCTGAAGTTGCCGGCACGGGTGGAGTGCTGCAGCTTGGCGATCGCGTCTGGCGTCCACATGTGCTCTTCGCCACGGGCGCGCCAGGCGTATTCGCCACCGGCGTCCAGCATGGTGGCCAGCACGGGGTCGTCGCCAAAGGCGGCGGTGTGCATGCGAAAGGCTTCTTCGGCGATTTCGAACACGCCGATGCCGCCCACGCGGCTGGCGGTGCCGGTGAAGTACTTGTTGATGGTTTCGGTGTTGATGCCGATGGCTTCGAACAATTGCGCACCGCAATACGACATGTAGGTCGACACGCCCATCTTGGACATGATCTTGGACAAGCCCTTGCCGATCGCTTTGACGTAGTTGTAGATGGCTTTCTCGGCCGACAGGTCACCCGGCAGCTCTTTGTGCAGCGCGGCCAAGGTTTCCATCGCCAAGTAGGGGTGCACGGCTTCGGCGCCGTAACCGGCCAGCACCGCAAAGTGGTGCACTTCGCGGGCAGTGCCGGTTTCCACCACCAGACCGGCTGTGGTGCGCAGGCCTTCGGTCACCAAGTGCTGGTGGATGGCCGACAACGCCAGCAGCGCGGGCACCGCCACCTGGGTGGCGTTGACGCCACGGTCGCTGATGATCAGGATGTTGTGGCCGCCCTTGATGGCGTCCACGGCTTCGGCGCACAGCGATGCCAACTTGGCTTCCACGCCTTCGCGGCCCCACAGGGCGGGGTAGGTGATGTCCAGGGTGGCGCTCTTGAACTTGCCCTTGGTGGCTTGCTCGATGTTGCGCAGCTTGGCCATGTCGGCGAAGTCCAGAATCGGCTGGCTCACCTCGAGGCGCATGGGCGGGTTGACTTGGTTGATGTCCAGCAAGTTCGGCTTGGGGCCGATGAAGGACACCAGCGACATCACGATCGCTTCGCGGATCGGATCGATCGGCGGGTTGGTCACTTGCGCGAACAACTGCTTGAAGTAGTTGTACAAGGGTTTGTTCTTGTCGGACAGCACGGCCAACGGGCTGTCGTTGCCCATGGAGCCAATGGCTTCTTCACCGGCGGAGGCCATGGGGGCCAACAAGAACTTGATGTCTTCCTGTGTGGTGCCAAAGGCTTGTTGCAGGTCGAGCAAGGCCACATCAGACACAGGTGCTTGCACAGGGGCAGCGGCCACGTCGTCGAGCTTGATGCGCAGGTTTTCGATCCACTGCTTGTAAGGCTTGGCGCTGGCCAGGCCCGCTTTCAATTCTTCGTCGTTGATCATGCGGCCTTGTTCCAGATCGATCAGGAACATCTTGCCGGGCTGCAGACGCCATTTGCGCACGATCTTGCTTTCGGGGATCGGCAGCACGCCGGTTTCCGAACCCATGATGACCATGTCGTCGTCGGTGATGATGTAGCGCGATGGGCGCAGGCCATTGCGGTCCAGCGTGGCGCCGATCTGGCGGCCGTCGGTGAACACGATCGATGCGGGGCCATCCCATGGCTCCAACATCGCAGCGTGGTATTCATAGAAGGCCTTGCGGCGCTCGTCCATGGTGGTGTGCTGCTCCCATGGCTCGGGAATCATCATCATCACAGCCTGGCTGATGGGGTAACCCGCCATCGTCAGCAGTTCCAGGCAGTTGTCAAAAGTCGCGGTGTCGGACTGACCAGCGAAGCTGATGGGGTACAGCTTTTGCAGGTCGGCGGCCAGCACGGGCGAGGACATCACGCCTTCGCGGGCCTTCATCCAGTTGTAGTTGCCCTTGACGGTGTTGCTCT
>NKIO01000031.1 GCA_002255935.1 Comamonadaceae bacterium PBBC2 | reverse complement strand
GAGGATGGCGGGGGTGGGCATCAGGTGACCGACGTTGCGCACAAACATGAGCGAGCGGCCGTGCAATTTGACGGTGCCTTTGCCTGTGGGCTTGGTGTAATCGCGGTCACCGTTCATGGTGCGGGTGAAGGTCTTGCCGCCCTTTTGCACTTCTTCGCTCAAGGTGCCTTGCAAGATGCCCAGCCAGTTGGCGTAGGCCAAGACTTTGTCGTCAGCGTCCACAGCGGCCACGGAGTCTTCCAAGTCCAAGATGGTGGACAAGGCGCTTTCAGCGATCAGGTCGGACACGCCAGCCGGGTCGGTCTTGCCGATGGCGGTGGTCTTGTTGATTTGCAGGTCCAGGTGCAGGCCGTTGTGCACGAACAGCACCGAAGCAGGCGCCTTGGCGTCGCCGGTGTAGCCCACGAATTGCTTAGCGTCGGCCAACGTGGTGTTCTTGCCATTGGCCAGGGTCACCACCAGCTTGCCGGCTTTGACCACATAGCCCTTGCTGCCCACGTGCGAGCCGGTCTTCAGGGGTGCAGTGCGGTCGAGCACGTTGCGGCAGTAGTCGATGACTTTGGCGCCGCGCTTGGGGTTGTAGCCCGTGCCTTTTTCGCAACCGTCGGCCTCAGAGATGGCATCAGTACCGTACAGCGCGTCGTACAAAGAACCCCAACGGGCATTGGCGGCGTTCAGGGCGTAGCGGGCGTTCAAGATCGGCACCACCAGTTGGGGGCCGGCCAACTTGGCCAATTCGGCATCCACATTGGCGGTGGTGGCTTGAGCGTTGCGGGGCTCGGGCACCAGGTAGCCGATTTGGCTCAGGTATTTGCGGTAGGCCTTCATGGCCTTGCCTGCGGGCACAGGGCCGGGGTTGGCGGTGTGCCACTGGTCCATGGCGGTCTGGATGCGGTCACGCTCGGCCAGCAGGGCGATGTTCTTGGGCGCCAAGTCGGCCACGATGCTGTCAAAGCCTGCCCAGAACTTGTCTGGGTTCACGCCGGTGGCGGGCAAGAGGGTGTCGTTGATGAAGCTCAGCAGCGGATTGGCCACTTGCAGCTTGTGGATCGTGGTGCGTTCGGTCATGGGAACCTCGGAGGTTGAAAAAAGGAATCTGTCGCTTTGCAAGCCGTGCTGGGGGCGCACGGTTGGGTGGGCAGCTTGTGAAGGACTTTATTCTAAGTTTCGATGCGGATAAAGACGGCAAAAATTCATTAACCCATGACTTTTTTGCACAAATACTGGGCAAATCAGCATAATGAACCCATGGACAAGCTCAAAGCCTTCGACACCTTTGTCTCTGTGGCCACCAAAGGCAGCCTGACGGCCGCCGCCCGCGCCGAAGGTGTGGCCCCGGCCATCATCGGGCGCAGGCTCGACGCACTCGAAGAGCACTTGGGCGTCAAGCTCTTGGTGCGCACGACGCGGCGCATCACCCTGACCCACGAAGGCAGCGCTTTTTTAGAAGATTGTCAGCGCTTGCTCTCGGATGTGGCCAATGCCGAGGCCAGCGTCTCGGCCGGTGGCGTCAAGGCCAGCGGCCATTTACGCATCACCGCCCCCGCCGGTTTTGGACGTCGCCACGTGGCGCCCCTGGTGCCCAAGTTCCGTGAACTGCACCCCGATGTGACCATCTCGCTGAACCTGTCCGACCGCGTGGTGGACCTGGCAGGTGAAGGTTTTGACTGCGCGGTGCGGGTGGGCGATTTGCCCGACTCGTCGCTGGTGAGCGTGCGCATGGCCGACAACCGCCGCTTGTGCGTGGCCACTCCGAGCTATCTGGCGCGGCGCGGCACGCCCGAGCAGCCGGCCGACTTGCTGCACCACGATTGCCTGACCTTGTCGAGCGACGCCTCACAAACCCGGGGCTGGGCTTTTCGCACGCCAGACAGCAGCGATGTGATCCACATGCGCCCGGGCGGCCCGCTTGACTGCTCGGACGGCCAAGTGCTGCATGACTGGTGCTTGGCGGGCTATGGCATCGCCTGGCGCAGCACCTGGGAGGTGGAAGCCGAAATCCAGGCGGGCCAGTTGGTGGCGGTGCTGGAAGACTTTGCCGCGCCGCCGAACGGCATTTACGTGGTGTTTCCGCAGCGCAAGCACTTGCCACTGCGGGTGCGCTTGTGGATCGATCACCTCAAGCAACATTACGGCAACGCCGCGTTTTGGCAACGCACAGGGGCATGAAAAAAGCCTGACGTTGGTCAGGCTCTTTCGTCATGCGGCCGGTGGCCCGGCCTGCAGTTTCATTTGGCCTTCAGGCATTCGGACATGAAGGCTTTGCGCTCATCGCCTTTTTTGCCCGTTTCCTTGGCTTCGGCGTTGCACGTTTTCATTTTGTCTTGCTGCGTTGCTTTTTTGGCGCTCAGGCACTCTTTCATGAAGGCTTTGCGCTCGTCGCCTTTTTTGCCCTCGGCATCTTTGTTGCACATGGCCATTTTGCTTTGCTGCGGTGTTTTCTCGGCGGGGGCCGGGTCTGCGGCCTGAGCCCCAACCGAAACCAATGCCCAAGCCAAAGCGAGGATGGATAAACCTTGACGCATAAGAAACTCCCTGAAGTTTTGAAATGAAGATCGGCGCGGGTGAAAACCCTGCGCCTGCTTGATTAGGGCACCAGGGTGTGCGCTTTGTCCACTTGGGGGTGCTTGACCTTGTAATCAACTGTAAATGGGCGCACATAAGAGCCCTCTTGGGCGTGTGCCCGGCGGCGCCCCGTAAAATCACCCCATGCTTTCTGCCAAACAACATTTGCTCGCGGCCTTGTCGGCCGAACTTGAGAAACTCCAAGCCGGCGCGGGAGCCCGTGCGGCTTTCGAATCCCCCAAGGTGGCCGCCCATGGCGACTTGGCTTGCACAGCGGCCATGCAACTGGCCAAGGCCCTGAAACAAAACCCCCGCCAATTGGGCGAGACTTTGCGCGCCGCTTTGCTGGCCACCCCCGCTTTTGAGCGCTGGGTCGATGCCATCGAGCTGGCTGGCCCCGGCTTCATCAACATCCGGCTGAAAGACGCCGCCAAACAAGCCATCGTGCACGAAGTGCTGCAAGCGGCCGAGTGCTTTGGCGACCAGCCCGCACAGGCCCACAAAGTGTTGGTCGAGTTCGTCTCGGCCAACCCCACCGGTCCGCTGCATGTGGGCCACGGCCGCCAGGCGGCTTTGGGTGACGCGATCTGCAATTTGCTGGCCACGCAAGGCCAGCAGGTCTACCGCGAGTTCTATTACAACGACGCGGGTGTGCAGATCGGCACCCTGGCCAACTCCACCCAGTTGCGCGCCAAGGGCTTCAAGCCAGGCGATGCCGAATGGCCCGAGGCCGCTTACAACGGCGACTACATCCAAGACATTGCCAACGACTTTCTGGCCCAAAAAACCGTCAAGTCGGACGACCGCGAATTCACCGCCAGCGGGGATGTGAATGACCTGGACGGCATGCGCCAGTTTGCGGTGGCCTATTTGCGCCGTGAGCAAGACTTGGACTTGAAGGCGTTTGACGTCCAATTCGACAATTACTACCTGGAGTCCAGCCTGTACACCAGCGGCAAGGTCGATGCGGCCGTGCAAAAGCTCAAGGACGCAGGCAAGACCTACGAACAAGACGGCGCGCTGTGGCTGAAATCCACCGACTACGGCGACGACAAAGACCGCGTCATGCGCAAGGGCGACGGCACCTACACCTACTTTGTGCCGGATGTGGCCTACCACATCACCAAATGGGAGCGCGGCTTTGCGCGCGTGGTGAACATCCAGGGCACCGACCACCACGGCACGATCGCCCGCGTGCGCGCAGGCCTGCAGGCGGCCGGCGTGGGCATCCCCGAGGGCTACCCCGACTACGTGCTGCACACCATGGTGCGCGTGATGCGCGGCGGCGAAGAGGTCAAGATCTCCAAGCGCGCAGGCAGTTACGTCACGCTGCGTGACCTGATCGAGTGGACCAGCAAGGACGCGGTGCGCTTTTTCCTGCTCTCGCGCAAGCCCGACACCGAATACATCTTCGACATCGACCTGGCACTGGCCCAGAACAACGACAACCCGGTGTACTACGTGCAGTACGCCCATGCGCGCATCTGCTCGGTGCTGGCCGCTTGGGGAGGCGACAAGGCCAGCCTGACGCATGCCGACCTGTCGGCCTTGCAAAGCCCGCAAGCGCAAGCCCTGATGCTGGCCTTGGCCAAGTACCCCGAGATGCTGACCTCGGCGGCCAACGATTTTGCGCCGCACGACGTGACCTTCTATTTGCGCGACTTGGCCTCGCTGTACCACAGCTACTACGATGCAGAGCGCATTTTGGTGGACGACGAAGCCATCAAGAAAGCCCGTCTGGCGCTGATCGCAGCCACGGCCCAGGTCATCCAAAATGGTCTGAAAGTTCTGGGCGTGTCTGCGCCCGCCAAGATGTAATCGATGATGAAAAACACTCAACGCGGCGGTACCTTTCTGGGCTTCATCATGGGCCTGGTGCTGGGTCTGGGCCTGTCTTTGGCGGTGGCCATTTATGTGACCAAGGTGCCCACCCCTTTTTCCAATAAAAACCAGCCCCGCTCATCGGAACAAGACAGCGCAGAGACCCAGAAAAACAAGGACTGGAACCCGAACACCGTCTTGCAGCCCAAGGCCCCTGCAGAAGTGCCAGCATCGCCTACGGCGACATCCGCGACGTCTTCCACAGCGACGCCAGCGGCCACGCCTTCTGCATCCGACAAACCCGCAGACAAAGCGGCCGCCGATGCCCCCAAGGCGGAGCCTCGTCCTGCCGTCACAGCCGACCCGCTGGGCGACTTGGCCAAAGCCAAGTCGGGCTTGTCCACCCCAGCCTCCACCGGCAACACCGCCGATCCGTTTGACTACGTGATCCAGGTGGGCGCCTACCGCACCACCGCCGATGCCGATGCCCAAAAAGCCAAGCTGGCCCTGATCGGCTTGGATGCCAAAGTCTCTGAGCGGGATCAAGGCGGGCGCACCGTCTACCGCGTACGCTTGGGGCCTTACGATGACAAAGGGGCCGCCGAAAAGGTGCGCGCCAAGCTCGAAAGCAACAGCATTGAAAACACCTTGGTGCGGGTCCAGCGCTGAGCGCCCTCACTTTTTTGAAAAACCCACGGGAGTTCCCATGAAACGCCGTCTTTTCTCTTCTGCCTTGCTGGCCACCTCCACCTGGCTGAGCCAGTCCAGCGCCTGGGCGCAGGCCCTGTTCAAACCCGGCAAGGACTACCTGCCTTTGGAGCGTCCCGTCGCCACCGAAGCGGGCAACGGCAAAATCGAGCTGATCGAGTTCTTTTGGTACAGCTGCCCGCACTGCAATGCGTTTGAGCCCACCTTTGCCCAGTGGATCAAAACTGCCCCCAAAGATGTGGTGGTGCGCCGTGTCCCCGTGGCCTTCCGTGAGGACTTCGTGCCACAGCAACGCCTGTTCTTTGCCTTGGAGGCCATGAACCTGCTGGAGAGCCTGCACGCCAAGGTGTTTGTCGCCATCCACGTGGAAAAACAGCCCCTCAATACCGAAACGGCCATCGCCGACTGGGTGGCCAAGCAAGGCGTGGACAAGGCCAAGTTCCTGGAAACCTACAAATCCTTTGGCGTGGCCAGCAAGCTCAAGCGCGCTGTGCAGCTGCAAAATGATTTCAAAGTGGAGGGCGTACCTTCCTTTGGCATTGCCGGGCGCTTCTACACCGATGGCTCGATCGCGGGCAGCATGGAGCGGGCCATCAAGGTGGCCGAGTCCTTGATCGCGCAAAGCCGCACACGCACCTGAGGCCCTGCCTGCACCTCTTGGGTGCAAAGGCCCGCCACAGCAAGCGCTTGGCGGGCTTTTTTCTGGGCAAAACAAGGCCACATGTCAGGCCAATAGACCGCTTAGCGCCTACAATCCAAAGCCTTCACCAGCAAGATTCATGCCCTTGAACACTTTCCTCCGCTTCTTCGCCTTCGCCGCCCTGTGGGGTGGACTGTTGAGTGCGCCTGCGCACGCCGAAAAAGCCGACAAAGACAAGCCCATGAACATCGAGGCCGACAACATGCGCCACGATGAAAACCAAAAGCTGACCAAGTTCAACGGCAAAGTCGTGGCCCTCAAAGGCACACTGGTCATGCGGGCCGACCGCATGGAAGTGCAAGAAGACGGCAAAGGCCAACAGATCGCCAAATTCTGGGCTGCGCCCAAAGAGCGCATCTTCTTTCGCCAAAAGCGTGAAGGCGTGGACGAGTACACCGAAGGCGAAGCCGACATGGCCATCTACGACAAACAGGCCGATCAGATGACCTTGATCCAGCGCGCCGAAGCCCGCATCTTGCGCGGCACCGAAGTGGCCAACCAGGTGACTGGCGACAAGATCGTGTTCAACAACACCACCGAGGTGATGACCGTCGACGGTCAGCCCAAAGGCCAAGCGGCAGCGGGTCGTGGCGAGCGCGTGCGCGCTGTCCTGACGCCGCGCAAAGAGGCTTCGGCCCCTGCCCCCACGGCCACACCGGCGCTGCGCAGCAGCCCCACCTTGGTCGAGGGCAAAAAGCCATGAGCGACACCACCAGCCGCTTGGAAGCGCGGCACCTGAAGAAAGCCTATGGCAGCCGCAAGGTCGTGCACGATGTGTCGATGCAGGTGTCCAAAGGCGAAGTGGTTGGCTTGCTGGGCCCCAACGGCGCGGGCAAGACGACCTCGTTTTACATGATCGTGGGCTTGGTGCGCGCCGATGGCGGCCAGATCCTGATCGACGGCGAAGACGTGACCCGCATGCCGATTCACAAACGGGCCCGCATGGGCTTGTCGTACCTGCCGCAAGAAGCCTCCATCTTTCGCAAGCTCACTGTGGCCGAAAACGTGCGCGCCATTTTGGAGCTGCACACCGACGCGCAAGGCCGTTCGCTCAGCCACGATGAGGTGGAAAAACGCCTGGACGCCTTGCTGGCCGACCTGCGCGTGGACCACCTGCGCGACTCGCCCGCTGTGGCGCTGTCGGGTGGCGAGCGCCGCCGCGTGGAGATTGCCCGCGCCCTGGCGACCGATCCGCGTTTCATCTTGCTGGACGAGCCCTTCGCCGGCATCGACCCGATCGCGGTGATCGAGATCCAACGCATCATCGCTTTCCTCAAGCAGCGCGGCATTGGCGTGCTGATCACCGACCACAACGTACGCGAGACGCTGGGCATTTGCGACCACGCCTTCATCATCAGCGACGGCCATGTGCTGGCCCAAGGCACGCCCGAAGAGATCGTGGCCAACGCCGATGTGCGGCGCGTCTATCTGGGCGAACACTTCCGAATGTGATGCGTCCTGAAGTGAATCCCGACATGAGAGTTGCAGCGTGAAACCTGGTCTGTCGCTGCGCATGTCGCAGCACCTGGCGCTCACGCCCCAGCTGCAACAATCGATCCGCCTGCTCCAGCTGTCCACGTTGGAGTTGACGCAAGAGGTCGAGCAAATGCTCGACGAAAACCCTTTCTTGGAACGCACCGACGAAGAAGCGCCGCAGGAAGCTTTTGGTCTGGACCAGACCGACACCCGCGTGAGCTTGGGCGATCGCGTGAGCGAAAGCGCCAGCGAATCGGGCCACGACGATGGCCCGAGCGAAGTCACTGGCGAAGCCGTGACCGATGTGGCGGAAAGCTGGGACGGGGACGGCAGCGTCGAGATGCGCCCGGACGACAGCGAATGGGGCGGAGATGCCGCCCCCCGCCAAAACAACGGTGACGACACCGCCGACGCCACCGAGCTGGCCCGCAGTGTGGGCTCGCTCACCGACTTTTTGCACCGCCAAGCCCTGTCCCTGCGCCTGTCCGAAATCGACCGCGCGGCCTTGCGCTTTTTGATCGAGTCGCTCAACGACGACGGCTACCTGAGCGACACCCTGCCCGAGCTGGCCGCCAGCCTGGCAGGCACCGATGACCTCGAACAACTCGACGAACTGGTGCACCGCTTCACCGTGGCGCTGGGCTTGTTGCAGTCGCTTGAGCCCGTGGGCGTGGGCGCACGCGATCTGGCCGAATGCCTGCGCATCCAGATCAAGGCCTTGTTGCAGGACGATCCAGCCAATGCCACGGTGCACGCCGCGCTGAAAGTCTGCGGCCAGCCGATGGAATTGCTGGCCAAGCGCGACTTCAAACGCCTGGCGGTGTTGACTGGCGAAAGCGAAGCGCTGATCAAAGCCGCCATCCCTTGGATTGCGCGGCTTGAACCCAAGCCGGGTCGGCCTTTTGTGCAGGCCGAGCAAAACATCATCGTGCCCGATGTGATCGTCACCAACACGCGCAAAACCGGCGCGCCCAAGTTCCGCATCCAGCTCAACCCCGATGTGATGCCCAAGCTGCGTGTGCACGACATCTATGCCAACGCCCTGCGCGGTGGCAAAGGCGAATCGCACGCCGGCCTGCAGCAGCGCCTGCAAGAAGCACGTTGGTTCATCAAGAACATCCAGCAGCGCTTTGACACCATCTTGCGCGTGTCTTCGGCCATCGTGGAGCGGCAGAAAAACTTTCTGGTCCAAGGGGAGCTGGCCATGCGTCCGCTGGTGCTGCGCGAGATCGCCGACGAGCTGGGCATGCACGAGTCCACCATCAGCCGCGTGACGACGGCCAAATACATGTCCACGCCACAAGGCACCTTCGAGCTCAAATACTTTTTTGGCTCAGGCCTGGGCACCGACAGCGGCAATGCCGCATCCAGCACCGCGGTGCGCGCCTTGATCAAACAACTGGTGGCCGCCGAAAACCCAGCCAAGCCCCTGTCGGACAATCAGCTGTCGGAGATGCTCAAGGAGCAAGGCATCGACTGCGCCCGCCGCACCGTGGCCAAATACCGCGAAGCCCTGAAGATCGCACCCGCCAATCTGCGCAAAACACTTTGAGAAATTTCCTGCCGTGAACTCACTCCAACTCTTCATGCCCTGCGCCGCCGGTGTCGAAGGCTTTCTGGCCGACGAAGTGCACCAGATCACCGGCCTGACCGGACAAGACTTGCTGACCGGTCGCGGCGGTGTGCTGGCCCGCGCCTCGTGGCGCGATGCCCAGCGCATCAACCTGCACAGCCGCCTGACCCAACGCGTATTGGTGCAGCTGTCCGAGACGCCCTACCGCAACGAAAACGACCTGTACCATGCCGCCAGCGCCGTGGCATGGGAGATCTGGTTCACGCCCAAGCAGACCTTCAAGATCGAGATCACCGCGCAGCACAGCCCACTGACCAGCCTGAACTTTGCCGCACTCAAAATCAAGGACGCGGTGGCCGACCGCTTTCGCGCCAAACGCGGCGAGCGCCCCAGCGTGGACACGAGCTGGCCCGATGTGCGCATCTATGCCCACGTGACGCCCGAAACCCTCAACCTCTACATCGACACCTCGGGCGAGCCTTTGTTCAAGCGTGGCTGGCGCACCGACAAGGGCGACGCGCCTTTGAAGGAAACCTTGGCCGCCGCCATGATCGCGGCCAGCGGTTGGGATGCCACGGTGCCCCTGTACGACCCTTGCTGCGGCAGCGGCACCATCCCGATCGAAGCGGCGCAGATCGCCTGCGGCATCGCGCCCGGTTTGCAGCGCCGTTTTGGCTTTGAAAAACTGCTGCCCTTCCAAAGCCATGTGTGGCAAGGCCTGATTGAAGAGGCCCGTGATTTGGAACACGAACCGAGCGCGCCGATTTTTGGCAGCGATGTGGCCTTCCGCATGGTCGACTTTGCCGAACGCAACGCCGAGCGCGCAGGCGTGTCGGGCGTTGTCGAGTTCCGGGGTGGCGATGCCTTGCAACGCATGCCGCCCAGCGAGACCCCGGGCGTGATGCTGCTCAACCCGCCTTATGGCGAGCGCATTGCCGCAGCCGGTGTGGCCGGGCGTGGGCGCGACAACTTCCAGCCCGGCGCTATGGCCAGTGCCCGTGCTGCCGACCAGAGCCACCACCGCGAAACCGCCCAGACCGATGACGGCGGCGACTTCTTTGCCCAGCTGGCCAGCCACTGGAAGAAAAACTACAGCGGCTGGAGCGCCTGGATGCTCACGCCCGACCTGAAGCTGCCCAGCAAAATGCGCCTGAAAGAATCGCGCCGCGTGCCGATGTGGAACGGCCCCATCGAATGCCGCCTGTTTCGCTTTGACATGGTCAAAGGCAGCTTGAAGCGCGTGCCTGGCGACGGCACCCACAGCCCAGCGGGCACACCCGGCCCCGACACCTTGGGATCGTCTGCACCATGAGCATGGAGGTGGGCGCAGCTCTGATGGAAGGTCTCGGTACAGACGGGGCGAAAACCCCGGTGCGCCGCGTGCTGGACACCAACATCGTGCTCGACCTGTGGGTGTTTGACGAACCCAGAGCCGAGTCCCTGCGCACCAGCGTTGAGAGCGGCAGCACGCAGTGGCTGGCCACCGCCGCCATGCGCGAAGAGCTGGCGCGCGTGCTGGCTTATCCGCAAATCGCCAAACGCCTGACCCACCGCAGCTTGGCCGCAGACACGGTGCTGGGCCACTTTGACCGCTGGGCGCAACTGCAGCCCGACGCGCCCAAGGCCCCTTACGCCTGCAAAGATGCCGACGATCAAAAATTCATCGACCTGGCCGTGGCGCACACCGCCGCCTTGCACAGCAAGGACGCGCAAGTGCTGTGTATGCGCAAGCGCCTGGAGCGCTGCGGCGTGGCACTGAACCCCCTGACCCCGTAGGTCGGACCTTCAGGTCCGACACATTCCACAAAGGCTGCCATGTCGGGGCTGAAGCCACCGACCGACAAGCCCTCGACCTACAATCCCCCGCTGAATACAGGAACACCCCATGAACACCACCGCTGGCTTGCAAGCCGAAGACTTCGACACCTTGGACAACATCCTCGACGACTTGCGCGAGCGCTTTGAAGAGACGCCGCAATGGGAGTTCTGCGAAGGCTTCATGGCCGCCATGGTGTGCAGCCGCCGCGCCATCCCTGAGGGCGAATGGCTGCCCATGCTGCTGGGCGTGGACGAAGGCACAGAAGCGGGCGAGGACGGCGGCAGCTTTGCCGACGATGCCCAGCGCCAGCAATTTTTGGCCCTGTGGCAGCGCCGCTTTGACGAAGTCCAGCTGGCCTTGGACACGCCGGTGGAAGCACTCGACGACGACAAAGCCTATGCCCCCGAGGTGATGGACGTGCGCGGCGCGATCGCCACGCTGCCCGAAGCAGAGCGCGCTGAAATCGACGACAGCGAGATCCCTGCTTTTGCGCAAGTCTGGGCGCTGGGCTTCATGTTCGCGGTGGAAAACTGGCCCGACGAATGGGCCGCCCCCAAAGACAAGGACGCGGCCAAGTGGCACGACCTGTCGCTGGAAGCCATCGTGGCCCTGACCGAAGACGATGCCGACACGCCCACCTTGTCGGCCCTGTCCGAAGACGGCCCCCCCAGCGTGAGCGAGAACCGTCTGAACGCCTATGGCGAAGCGCTGTGGGCGGTGTACGACCTGCGCGAGATCTGGCGCAACATCGGCCCCCGCGTGGAGCAGGTCATCAAAGGCGCCACGCCCGGTCGCAACGACCCTTGCAGCTGTGGCAGCGGCAAGAAATTCAAAAAGTGCTGTGGGGCTTGAAGCGGCTCTGACAAAGCCTTGTCGGGGCTGAAGCCGCCGACCTGCAGATCCCACTCCCGTAGGTCGGCACCTTCAGGTCCGACGCTGGCTGACTTGGCCCAGACACTGCGCCCTGAAAACCTTGTAGGGCTGAAGCCGCCGACCTACAAAAAGGCCTACAGGCTAAAAAACCGGATCAGCGCCTGGCTGGTGGCTTCGGGCAACTCTTCGGGAATGAAGTGACCAGAAGGCATGACCTGCCCGCTCACGCGCCCGGCGCATTGCGCTTGCCACAGTTCCACCGGCTTGAACATGCGGTTGACCACGCCTCGCTCGCCCCAGAGCACCAAGGTGTCGCACCCGATTTTCTGACCGCGCTCGCGGCTGTCACGGTCGTGCTGCAGATCGATGCCTGTGCTGGCGCGGTAGTCCTCGCAAGCGCTGTGGATGGCCGCTGACAGCCCCTGGGCATTGAGCGCGGGGTTGCAAAAACTGCGTTCGTATTCGGCCAAGGCTTCGGGCTCGATGTAGGCCATGCCTTGGCTGCCCCAGCCGCCGAGCTTGGCTTGCAGGTAGTCCTTGGCGCTGCCTGCGATCATGCGCTCGGGCAGCGGCGCGGGCTGGGTCAGGTGGAACCAGTGGTAGTAGGCCTGTGCAAACGCAAAGTAAGGGTCGGACACCGGCCCAGAGACTGGCGGGGATTGGCCCCAGTGGCCGCTGTACATGTCCAGCGTAGGCGCGATGTCGATCACGCACAACTTCTTGACGCGCTCGGCATGGTCGAGTGCCAGCCGATGCGCCACGCGGCCTCCGCGGTCGTGGCCGCACACATAAAAATCCCCCACACCCAAAGCATCGAGCAGGCCCACCACCTCAGAGGCCATGGCGCGCTTGCTGTAATGGGCGTGTTCGGCATCGCCACTTTCGTGCGAAGAATCGCCGTAGCCGCGCAAGTCGGGCATCACCAGGCGAAAGCGCCCGCGCAGCTGCTGGGCCACGCGATGCCACATGACGTGGGTTTGCGGAAAGCCGTGCAACAACACCAGAACGGGCAAATGCTGTTGCGCGGCCCCATCGGCCGACTGCCGAAAGGTCACGGGCAGGCCCTGAAGGCTCAGGGTGCGGCGCTCAAAGCCTTCAAACCAGGCCATCAGTCCACCTTGGCACCAGAGGCCTTGACGACCTCGGCCCACTTTTTGTGCTCGCTCTCAATCAAGGCCGCAAACTGGGCAGGCGTGTTGCCGCTGGGGATCGCGCCCAATGTGGCCAAGCGCTCTTTCATGGCGGGGGTGGCCAAGGACTTGGCCACTTCTTGCTGAATGCGGTTGACCACATCGGGCGGCGTGCCTGCGGGGGCCAGTAGGCCAAACCAGCTGCTCGCTTCAAAGCCTTTGAGGCCAGCGGCTTCTTCGACCGTGGGCACATCGGGCAAGGCCGCCGAGCGCTGGGCGCTGGTCACGGCCAAGGCCTTGATCTTGCCGCCCTTGATCAGTTGCATGGCCGACGGCAGGTTGTCAAACATCACGTCCATGTTGCCGGCCGCCAAGTCCAGCAAGGCCGGACCCGAGCCGCGGTAAGGAATGTGCGCCATGAAAACGCCCGTCTGGCTTTTGAACAGCTCGCCCGCCAAGTGGATGGAGGTGCCATTACCGCTGGAAGCCATGTTCAGCTTGCCGGGGTTGGCTTTGGCGTACTTGATGAAGTCGTTGACGGTGTTGATCTTGTGGGCGGCGGCTTTTTCGGCGTTGACCACCATCACATTGGGCACACCGGCCACCAAAGTGATGGGTGCGAAGTCCTTGAAGGGGTCATAAGGCAGTTTGGCGTACAAAGCGCGGTTGATGCCGTGCGTGCCCACCGTGCCCATGAGCAAGGTGTAGCCGTCGCCAGGCGATTTGGCCACGATTTCGGCGCCCAGGTTGCCGCCTGCGCCACCTTTGTTTTCGACCACGAACTGCTGGCCAAAGGCCTTGGACAAGTCTGGTGCCACGGCCCGCGCCAGGATGTCGGTGGTGCCGCCCGGGGTGAAGGGCACCAGGATCTTGACGGGCTTGTTGGGCCAAGCGGTTTGGGCAGTGGCGGCCACACCCACCATGGCCAAGGCAAGGCCACTGAGGATGCCCAAAACGGGTCGGCGGGTGGAAATGCGCATGGAGGTCTCCTTCGGATCGATTCGATCAATGATGCCAGTTTCACCCTGAAACGCTGTCACGCGGGCGAAGCCAGGGCTCAGGGATTGCGAGCATGGACAGCTTGCGCCGCTGTGGGTTTTCTGCACCGCCACAAGCGAAGGGCTGAAAGACACCTTTTGTAGACTCTACAATGGAAGTCCATGAATCTTTTAACGCCATCTCATGTCTCGGAGTCTGCCAGCATGACGCCCACCTACACACCGGCCAGCCTGGCACTCTCGCTCGTCGGTGATGTCCGGAGTTTGGGCCTGGTCAGCCAACTGGATGCGCCGCTCAAGAGTTTTTCCAAACGTCTGATGACCTGTATCCGCTCGATCGACGATGCGGTGGTGGTCGAAGAGTTCCGTGGCCATGAATTCCTGAGCCTGATCAGCCGGCTCAATCAGGAAGTCGCCCCCTATTTGCTGCAGCAAGAGTTGCCCTTTGAAGGCACCCGGTCCCTGCACGTCTGGGTGATCGATCAAGCCCAGCTTTTGACCCACGAACAGCAGGCCATCATCTTCCGCCTGATCGAGCTGTTTCCTGCGCTGCCATTCCGCGTGATCTGGCTGAGCAACCAACCTTTGCAAGCTTGGCGCGAACATGGCCGCACCGAATGCATCTTCCTCGACCTGGACGCGGTGGAGTCTGGCCCGATGGACTTGGGTGAACCCCTTGAAACGGCTGCGCCAATGTTTGCCGAACCCGAGCCCGCTTTGCAAGCCACCACCGAGCCAGCCCACCATGACCTGACATGGCCAGCCCCCGGATGGAGCCCTCGCGTCAAAATCACGGCCGCGGCTTTGGGGGTGGCCATTGTGGGTGGCCTGGCATGGATGAGTTCTTCCACGCCCCCAGCGCAAGACAAAACCCAGGCGGGCCCTGTTGCGGCGCCCACTGCAGCCAGCGAAGCGCCCGCACCCGCCGCCTCAGCTGCACCGTCGCCCGCCGCTGCGGCACCTGCAGAACCCACCATGGCTTCGGCCCCTGCTTCGACCGCTGCATCAAGCACAACACCGGCCGCAAAGCCAACGCCCGAGCCGACCGCCAAAACCAAAGCCAACCCACAACCCAGCGCCGCTTTGCCCGAAGTGGCCCTTGCCGGCGGCAAATGGCTCAAGGCCCTGCCTGCCGACACCTTTGTGGTCGAGCACGGCAATTGGGGCACTTTGGAACAAGCGCAAAAGCTCAAGTCCAAATACAAAGAGCTGGGCACCGCCCGCATCATCGCCATGCGCAAATCACCCGGCGCAGACGAATGGCAATTCATCGTGGTCACCGGCCCCTTCCGCTCCGACGTGCGGGCCAAGACCTACATCTCGCGCCTGGACTGGAAAGCCAACACGCGCATGCGGGCCACAGACAAGCTCAAGGCGCAAATCGCGCCCTGAGCGCCAGTTGACTTCTGGAATAAGTAGCCCCTAACGCTTGCTTTAAAGGTTAGGTATCTGGCCACTTATTCCATCCGACAAACTCAATCAATTAATCGGATTTTTTGTGTCAAGGTCTTACTGACCATGGCGAGACCAACTTTTAGCTCGCATTGAAGACTGTATGTGTACTCTCCTTTGGCTACAGTCGTCCAATCTATTTGAAACCCAATGGGCCCAGGCTTATCGATTTCCTGAGAAAGTCGGTTCAGGGTCACACTTGTTGGCAACGTTGTAGTGGTAATCTTGCAAAGAGTTGTTGACCCGACGGGAAAGTCCCCCCCACCCAAGATGTACCCATTTTGTTGCGTATCGTAATAGTTCAAATCTAAGTTGAAGCTGAAGTCGGCTGGATTGCTTTTTGAAATAACCAATACGAATTCACCGTTTTCGTAAAGCGTTTCATTTCCCGCCAACATTGATAGGCCAAATGAAAAACCCATATCCTCTTTATAGACACAAGCTTGGGATCTCAAATTTTCAGCCGTTTTGGGCCAAAGTAATTCAACATCGAAACATCCCTTAGCTTCTGCCGTTGCGCTGACAGTCAATTCCCCTGATGTTGGATTGATACTGACGCCCGCAACTGAGTTCAGCAACTTGAAAGTCAATTCAGAATTGGGTTTTATGTAATTCACTTTAGGCGTAACTGAGTAGGACTCCCAAGCCCTCACTCTGGGAACTGGTGCTGCGTATGAGAATGAAGAGACGTAATTTGAAAGCACATCCGGTGCTGCGCTTGGGGAGCCACCGCCCCCACCACCACAAGCGGAGAGTATGAAGGCGACAATGAGCAAGATACCAATTCGGAAACCAATAAAAAAGTTCATAACCCCTCCATGTCAATAAAGTAATTTATGAGCATTTTAGGTCTAAAAATTAATTTAATTTTTGGCGTTTTCACCGACATCGACGACACCCTGACCTCCGAGGGCGCCATCACGCCCGATGCCTTGCAGGCGCTGAATGACCTGAAGGCGGCTGGCTTGTGCGTGGTGCCCATCACCGGTCGTCCTGTGGGTTGGAGCGAGCCCTTTGTGCAAAGCTGGCCTGTGGACGCCATCGTGGCGGAAAACGGCGCGGTGGCTTTGCTGCGCGACCCGGTGCACGGTTTGCGCAAAATCTACCAACAAGATGCCGAGACTCGCGCGCACAACTTTGCGCGCATGCAAGCGGTTGGCCAACGCGTGCTGCGCGAGGTGCCCGGCGCACAACTGTCGCAAGACCATGCGGGCCGCGAGACCGACATCGCGATTGACCACAGCGAGTTCACGCACTTGCCTTCTGAGGCCATCGACGCGGTGGTGCGCATCATGCAAAGCGAAGGCATGACGGCCACCGTGAGCAGCATCCACATCAACGGCTGGTTTGGCGAGCACAGCAAACTCTCCGGTGCGCGCTGGATCGTGCGCACCTTGTGGGGCCGCGATCTGGACGCCGAAATAGACCGCTGGGTTTATGTGGGAGACTCGACCAACGATCAGGTGATGTTCGAGCGCTTCCCGCACAGCGTGGGCGTGGCCAACATCCGGCGCTTTGAGGCGCAACTGACCCACCCTCCCCGCTACATCACCCCCAGTGAACGTGGCGCGGGCTTTGCCGAATTGGCACAACACCTGCTGAACGGCATCGCGTGAACACCTCACTTTTAACCTGGTCTGAAAAAGACACCGAACGCAGCGCGCTGTGGCGCTCTGAGCAAAACCTGCCCGCCCGCGTGGTGCTGGCCGATGACACCCTGACGGCCGACGCGGCCTACCGCCTGGCCTGCGAGGGCACGGGCCTGCTGTGGCGCGGCGACTTTCAGAACGCCCGCCAACTGCTGCAAGCGATGGCGCGGCGCATCGACAAACCGCAAAAGGCCAAGCGCAAAAAGAGCGATGCCGCCGCACCTGCGCCGGGCACGGCTTTTCACACCCACCGCCAGGCCCAAGCCCAGCGCACACGGGTGCTCAGCCAGGTGCTGATCGAGTTGGACGGTGACTATGGCATCGGCCTGCGCCGCGCCCCCGATGCCAAACAAGCTTGCGCGCAAGCTTTTGGGCCCGCCAGCGGGCAGGCTTCGGTCATTTCACTGCGCGCCCTACAAGGCGTGATCGGTGCTTTTGAGTGGCGCAAAAACGGTGTCGAGTTGCCTGCGCTGGGCGAAGATTTGCGCATCTATCCCCACTACGGTGTGTTCTCGCCCGTGCGTGGCGAGTACGTGGGCCTGGTGGCCAAGGCCCCACTGCCTGAGGCGCTGAAAACACACGCGGTGGCGTTTGACATCGGCGTGGGCACAGGCGTGCTGTCGGCCGTGCTGGCCAGACGCGGCGCGAAAACTGTGGTGGCCACCGACATGGCCGAGCGCGCCTTGGTCTGCGCCCGCGACAACCTGCAACGCTTGGGCTTGCAAAACCAGGTGCAGCTGCTGCAAGCCGATTTGTTCCCACCGGGGCAAGCCGCCTTGGTGGTCTGCAACCCCCCGTGGCTGCCTGCACGGCCCACCTCGGTCTTGGAGCAAGCGGTTTATGACGAAGGCAGCCAAATGCTCAAAGGCTTTTTGGCGGGCCTGAAAGCGCACCTGTGCGAAGGCGGCGAAGGCTGGCTGATCCTGTCGGACTTGGCCGAACACCTGGGCCTGCGCACCCGCGAGGCCTTGATGGGCTGGATCGCGGATGCGGGCTTGCAAGTGCTGGGCCGCATGGACGTGAAACCGGTGCACAACAAGACCCGCGACGAGTCCGATCCGCTGCACGCGGCACGGGCGGCGGAAGTCACTTCGCTTTGGCGACTTGGCGCAAGCGACTGACCACCTTTCGTTCGGCGTAGCGGACAGATCAGCCACGCTTTTTTTGCAAGCGCTCAACCCTGTTCATCAATTCCTGGTGTTGGTGTTTTGTAGGCGCTGAACGGTGAACGGCGATTTGTCTTTTTTTCTGTGGGAGCTGAACTTTGTACGGCGATTGGCTTGATTTCCGTGGGAGCTGAACTCTGTTCGGCGATTGACTTGGTTTTTTTGTGGGAGCTGAACTTTGTTCGGCGATGCGAGCACCGATGGTCCATGACCCATCGCCCAACACAGTTGGGCTCCCACAAGGTACAGGCACATGCAAATGGTTGGCAACGTAGGTGGCCGCATGAGCCGGCGCACAACCGCATCGGCCGATCAAACTCCTTTTGGTTTTTTGTAGGCGCTGAACTCTGATCGGCGATTGGCTTGGTTTTTTGTGGGAGCTGAACTTTGTTCGGCGATTCGAGCACCGATGGTCCACGACCCATCGCCCAACACAGTTGGGCTCCCACAAGGTACAGGCACATGCATATGGTTGCCAACGCAGGTGGCCGCATGAGCCGGCGCACAACCGCATCGGCCCATCAAACTCCTTTTGGTTTTTTGTAGGCGCTGAACTCTGATCGGCGGTTGGCCTGGATTTTTGTGGGAGCTGAACTTTGTTCGGCGATTCGAGCACCGATGGTCCACGACCCATCGCCCAACACAGTTGGGCTCCCACAAGATCCAAGCCCAAGCCCAAGTTCTGGCCCAAGCCCAAGCCCAAGCCCAGTCCCAGTCCCAGTCCCAGTCCCAGTCCCAGTCCCAGTCCCAGACCCAGACCCAGACCCAGACCCAGACCCAGGCCTAGGTCCGGTTCAAGGTCCAGCCCAAGCCCAAGCCCAGGGGCAACAGCCTTGGCTTTTACACCCTCGCCAACACCGGTGCCAGCGCCTTGCCGGTGTGGGTGCCCAAGAGCACCAGCGCTTCTGGCGTTGTGGCGGCGACGATGCGGCCGCCGGCGTTGCCGCCTTCAGGGCCGAGGTCAATCACCCAATCGGCTTCGGCGATCACATCGAGGTCGTGTTCGATCACGATCACGCTGTGACCGGCGTTGACCAGCCGGTGCAGCACGCTGATGAGCTTGTCCACGTCGGCCATGTGCAGGCCCACGGTGGGCTCGTCCAGCACATACAGGGTGTGCGGGGCTTTGTTGCCGCGCTTGCCCACCTCATCGCGCACCTTGGTCAGCTCGGTCACCAGCTTGATGCGCTGCGCCTCGCCGCCGCTGAGCGTGGGTGAGGGCTGGCCCAGCGTGAGGTAGCCCAGGCCCACGTCTTTGAGCAATTGCAGCGGGTGCGCGATGCTGGGCATGGTGGCGAAGAAGTCCACCGCTTCGTCCACTTCCATCTGCAGCACATCGCCAATGCTTTTACCGCGCCAGCTCACCGCCAGCGTTTCGGGGTTGAAGCGTGCACCGTGGCAGGTTTCGCAAGGCACTTTCACATCGGGCAAGAAGCTCATCTCGATGGTGCGCAGGCCTTGGCCTTCGCAGCTGGGGCAGCGGCCTTCGCCGGTGTTGAAGCTGAAGCGCCCGGCGGCGTAACCCCGCGCTTTGGCTTCCAGCGTTTCGGCAAACAGCTTGCGGATGGTGTCCCAAAAGCCGATGTAGGTCGCAGGGCACGAACGCGGTGTTTTGCCAATCGGCGTTTGGTCCACTTCGAGCACCCGGTCGATGGTCTCAAAACCCTGCACATCGGCACAAGCCGACAAGGCCACGCGTTGCCCCCCGTCTTGTGCGGTGCGACCGGCGAAGGTTGAGCGCTGGCTGACCAGCGCCTGCACATTGGCCAGCAAGACATCGCGGGCCAAGGTGGATTTGCCCGAACCACTCACACCCGTGACGGCCACCAAGCGCTTGAGGGGCACTTGCACATCGACTTGGCGCAGGTTGTGCAGCTTGGCGCCAGTGAGGGTGAGCCAAGTCAAATCGCCAGCAGGGCTGGCTCCTACCGAGGTCCGAGCCGGGGTAGGAGCTTGCCCTGCAAGCGATGCGCCGCCCAGAGCGAGCACTTTCTCGACAGCAGAGCTGGCGGCTACAGCGGCATGCACGGTGCGGCGGGCTTGCAAAGGATGTTTCATCGCATGCAACAAATAACGCCCGGTCTGCGAATCGGTTGCGGCGGTGATGTCGGCCACCGAACCTTCGGCCACCAAACGGCCACCACGTTTGCCGGCGCTGGGGCCAATGTCGATGATGTGGTCGGCCCGGCGGATGGTGTCTTCGTCGTGCTCCACCACCACCAGCGTGTTGCCTTTGTCGCCCAGCTTGTGCAAGGCGTTGAGCAAGATCTGATTGTCACGGGCGTGCAAGCCAATGGTGGGCTCGTCGAGCACATAGCACACGCCCTGCAAGTTGCTGCCCAGCTGCGCGGCCAGGCGGATGCGCTGCGCCTCGCCACCCGACAAAGTCGGTGCGCCTCGGTCGAGCGTGAGGTAGCCCAGGCCCACTTCTTCGAGAAACTCCAAGCGGCTCTTGATTTCGGGCACCAGGTCGCGGGCGATGTCGGCATCGCGGCCCACGAGTTGCAATTGCTCGACCCACTGCCGCACATCGCTGACCGACAGGCTGGCGATGTCGGTGATGCGCCAGGCTTGCCCTGTGGCCGAGGCCAGCCGCACCGCACGGGCGGTGGCGTTCAGGCGCGTGCCCGAACAACTGGGGCAAGCCACATCGGCCAGGTCTTCGATCTCGGGTTCGGCAAAGGTTTGCTCGCGGCCTTTGTCTTTGTCGTCACGCACCGAGTCGTCAAACACTTGGCGCTCGTCTTTGCTGAGCTTGACGCCCGTGCCCACGCAATCGGGGCACCAGCCGTGTTTGCTGTTGTACGAGAACAAACGTGGATCGAGTTCGGCATACGAGGTGGCACAGGCGGGGCAGGCACGCAGTGTCGAGAACACGCGGTGTTGGCCAATGCGGGCCGCAGACTCGCCGCTGAACAGGGCTTCACGCAAACCATCCAAGTCGCTCAGCACATGCATCACGCCCTTGCCGTGCTCCAGCGCGGTGTTCAGCGCTTTGCGCAGCGCCGACTCTTGCGAAGGCAGCACATCCAAACTGGCCACAGGCAGCTCGATGTTGTGCTCTTTGAAACGGTCGATGCGCGGGAAACCCGTGGTGGGCAAAAACTCACCGTCCACCCGCAGATGGGTGTAGCCGCGTGGACGCGCCCAGTCGGCCAGCTCGGTGTAAACGCCTTTGCGGTTGACCACCAGGGGCGCCAGCAGGCCAATGTGTTGGCCCTTGAACTGGGTCATCAGCTGCGCGGCAATGCTGTCGGGCGTTTGCGGCTGCACCGGCGTGTCGTCGTGCACGCAGTGCTGGATGCCCAGCTTGACGTACAAGAGCCGCAAGAAGTGCCAGACCTCGGTGGTGGTGCCGACGGTGGATTTGCGGCCACCGCGCGAGAGGCGCTGCTCGATCGCCACCGTGGGCGGGATGCCATAGACCGCATCGACTTCAGGGCGACCTGCAGGCTGCACGATGGAGCGTGCGTAGGCGTTGAGGCTCTCCAGATAACGGCGTTGGCCTTCGTTGAACAGGATATCGAACGCCAAAGTGGATTTGCCGGAACCGCTGACGCCCGTGACCACGTTGAATTGGCCACGCGGGATGTTGACGCTCAAGTTTTTGAGGTTGTGTTCTTTGGCGTTGACGATCTGGATGTTGTTAGAGGCCGCGCCTTTGGCGCGGGCAAGAGACGCAGCGGTATTTTGTAGGAGCTTGCCTGCAAGCGATGGCTCTCGCACTGCGCCTATTTCGCCCATGGACTCCGCGTATTCACGCAGCGCCAATCCGGTGTGCGATGTGGCGTGTTGGCGCACGTCTTCGGGTGTGCCTTGGGCCACGATCAGGCCACCGGCGTAGCCGCCTTCGGGGCCCAGATCAATCAGCCAGTCGCTGGCACGGATCACATCGAGGTTGTGTTCGATGACGATGAGCGAGTGGCCCGCTTCGAGCAGTTTGCGCAAAGCCCGCATGAGCTTGGCGATGTCGTCAAAGTGCAGGCCGGTGGTGGGCTCGTCAAACAAGAACAGCGTGCCTTTGCGCGCCAGGCTCTGACGGCTCTTGGCCGCGCTTTTGGCGGCTTCGGCCAAAAAGCCCGCGAGCTTGAGGCGCTGCGCCTCGCCGCCCGAAAGCGTGGGCACGGGTTGACCCAGGCGCACATATTCGAGGCCCACATCCACAATGGGTTGCAGGGCGAGAATCACGTCACGGTCTTGCGCGAACAAGGCCGCCGCTTCGCTCACCGTCAGGTCAAGGATGTCCGCCACATTGAGCATGCGCGGCTGGCCGCCTATGGCTTGGCGTTCGATTTTGATCTCGAGGATTTCAGGGCGATAGCGTTGGCCATTGCAGTCGGGGCAACGCAAATACACGTCACTGAGGAACTGCATCTCGACGTGCTCAAAGCCCGAGCCGCCGCAGGTGGGGCAGCGGCCATCGCCGCTGTTGAAGCTGAACTTGCTGGCGGTGTAGCCGCGCTGACGCGACTCGGGTGCGGTGGCAAAGATCTCGCGGATCGCGTCCCACGCGCCCACATAGCTGACCGGGTTGGATCGGGCCGTCTTACCAATCGGCGACTGGTCGACAAACACCACATCGCTCAGGTGGTCGGCGCCCAGCAGGCGGTCGTGTGCGCCGGGCGTTTCGGTGGCTTTGCCAAAGTGGCGCATGAGCGCCGGGGCCAGCACATCTTGGATCAAACTCGACTTGCCCGAGCCGCTGACACCGGTGATGGTGACCAGACGCTGCAAGGGGAAATCCACGCTGATGTTTTGCAGGTTGTGCTCGCGTGCGCCTTCCAAAATCAATCGCGGCGTGCTGTCGCTCACCATGCGCTTGAAGCCCAGGCCCACTTGCTTGCGGCCGCCCAAATAGGCTCCGGTCAAGGTGTCGGCGTTGCGCAGGTCAGCGGTGCTGCCATCGAACACGATCTGACCACCGCGCTCGCCGGGCCCCGGGCCCATGTCGATCATGCGGTCAGCGGCCAGCATCACGGCCGGGTCGTGCTCGACCACCACCAAGGTGTTGCCTGCATCGCGCAAGCGGTGCATGGCCTGGGTGATGCGGTTCATGTCGCGCGGGTGCAAGCCGATGCTGGGCTCGTCGAGCACAAACAAGGTGTTCACCAAGCTGGTGCCCAAAGCGGTGGTCAGGTTGATGCGTTGCACTTCGCCGCCGCTGAGCGTGCGGCTTTGACGGTCAAGGGTGAGGTAGCCAATGCCCACATCGCACAGGTATTTCAGGCGGGTGGTGATTTCTTCGAGCAGCAATTTGAGGGCTTGCGCTTCGGCGTCTTGTGAAGCCTCGGCCACGGCCGTGGCGCTCATGCGGTCAAAGAAGCGGCGCAGCTGGTCGATCGGCATGATCATCATGTCGTGCAGGCTCAAGCCTGGCAGGGCTTCAAGCTGGGCACGGTTCCACTTCACGCCTGCGGGCATGAAGCGCTGGGCGGGGGGCAGCACGGCGTTGGCATCCAGCGCTGAGCCCATGCGCCACAGCAGGCTTTCGGTCTTCAGGCGTGCACCGTTGCAGGTGGGGCATTCGGTGTAGCTGCGGTACTTGGACAAGAGCACGCGGATGTGCATCTTGTAGGCCTTGCTCTCGAGGTACTCAAAGAAGCGCTTGATGCCGTACCACTGCTGGTTCCACTTGCCTTTCCACAAAGGCGAGCCGTGGATGACCCAATGCTTGTGTTCTTCAGACAGTTGCGCCCACGCCGTGTCACGCGGAATGCCTTCGGTTTCGGCATGGCGCATCAGGTCGTCTTGGCATTCTTTCCAGGCGGGGGTTTGGATGGTCTTGATGGCGCCCGCGCGCAAGGTGAGTTTGTCGTTGGGGATGACCAAGCCGTAGTCCACCCCGATCACGCGGCCAAAGCCCCGGCAGGTCTCGCAGGCGCCCACGGCCGAGTTGAACGAGAACATCGACGGGATCGGGTCGGTGTAACGCTGGTCGCTGTCGGGGCAGTGCAAGCCGGTGGAAAAGCGCCACAGCGCAGCGCCCGCTTCGCCCTCCACATACACATTCAATCGCCCGCTGCCGCGCTTGAGCGCCACTTCAATCGCCTCGATCACGCGGATTTTTTCGGCAGTGCCCAGTCGGAAACGGTCGGCCACCACATCCAGCACCTTGCGCGGGCCGGTGGGTGTGGCCACTTCGCGTTCGGCCTGCACTTTGGTGAAGCCGCTGGCCGAGAGCCATTGCTCGACTTGCTCGGCGCTGGTGTTCGCGGGCAGCTCGACCGGAAAGGTCAGGTACAAGCGCGGGTCTTGCGCGGCCTGCGCACGCTGGGCCAGCTCGGCATAAATCGTCTCGGGCGTGTCGTGGCGCACGGCTTGCGCGGTGTCTTTGTCAAACAACTGTCCCAAGCGCGCAAACGAGAGCTTGAGGTGGTCGTTGAGCTCGGTCATGGTGCCCACGGTGGAGCGCGAACTGCGCACCGGGTTGGTCTGGTCGATCGCAATCGCAGGCGGCACGCCCTCGACCTTGTCCACCGCCGGCTTGTCCATGCGGTCCAGAAACTGGCGGGCGTAAGCGCTGAAGGTCTCCACGTAGCGGCGCTGGCCTTCGGCGTACAGCGTGTCAAACACCAAGCTCGATTTGCCCGAACCACTGGGGCCGGTGACCACCGTCAACTCGCCGGTGCGGATGTCGAGGTCGATGTTCTTGAGGTTGTGCTGGCGGGCACCACGGATGCGGATGAGACCTTGGGACATGCTTGACTTTTTGGGGTGGGGGCCAAGCATTCTAGGGCCGCACGAATAACCCCCTGTCCGCCAGCCCTGCTGCTGCTTCGACACGCTGTTGCCCACCAGCCATCGCCAGCAGGGCTGGCTCCTACAAGAATGCGGTCATGTGGCAAAGAATAAGGCGTTGAGAGCTTGACCTGTGGGAGCTTGCCCTGCAAGCGATCAACCCTCGTAGGGCGACCAACCTCGCGATCGCCAGCAGGGCTGGCTCCTACAACTATGCGGTCATGTGGCAAAGATAACGTGGGCGTTGAGAGCTTGACCCTGTGGGAGCTTGCCCTGCAAGCGATCAACCCTCGTAGGACGACCATCCTCACCATCGCCAGCAGGGCTGGCGCCTACGGGCTCAATGCGCACCCTCCAAGAAGAAAGCCACGCGAATGCGTGGCTTTGAATTCAACACCCCATGGATGGGGCATTCAATGGCGCTTACTTGGCAGCGCTGGCGGCTGGTGCGGGTGCAGCAGCAGGGGCCGATGCATCAGCCTTGGCAGGCTCTGAGTGCACAGCATCCGCGCCGTGCTTCTCGCCACTCATGTCCAGGCTGTCGCCGCCTTTACCGATCACATACAGGGCGATGGCCGCAAACACGGCGAAACCCACAGCAATTTTCCACATAGTTCATCTCCAATAATGAAAAAGGCCCTCCACAGAGGGAAGGCCCTGAATGTAGCACCCGAGTCCCCCCGGGTTGCTTACAAGTGAAGATCAGTCTTCAGCGTAGATGTCCACGTCTTTGGTTTCTTTGATGAACAAGCCACCGATCACGACGGTTGCACCGGCGATGATGATGGGGTACCACAGACCGTTGTACATGTTACCGGTCTGGGCCACGATCGCGAATGCGGTGGTGGGCAACAGGCCGCCGAACCAGCCGTTACCGATGTGGTAAGGCAAGGACATGGATGTGTAACGGATGCGGGTGGGGAACATCTCGACCAACATGGCGGCGATAGGACCGTACACCATGGTTACCAAGATCACCAGGTAAGTCAGGATGATGATCACCATGGTCTTGTCGAACTTGGCCATGTCAGCCTTGGCAGGATAGCCAGCGGCTTTCAGAGCTGCACCCAGGTTGGCACCCAACAGGGTTGCACCAGCGGTCTTCTCGTTGCTCAGGTCTTTGACAGACTTGGTGGCAGCTTCGATGGCCTTGGCATCTTTGGGTTCAGCCGCGTTCAGAGCAGCCAGCTTTTCCTCGGCCTTGGCCTTGGCAGCAGCCACGTCGTCAGCAGAGTACTTGACTTGCACGGTGGTCTCGCCCACTTTGATGATGGCGGGGGTACCGGCAGCAGCCACTTCGTTGGAGTAGCTCACCGAAGCGCCAGCCAAACGTTGCTTGGCGATGTCGCAAGACGATGTGAACTTCTTGGTGCCTGTGGGGTTGAACTGGAACGAGCACTCGGCTGGATCAGCGATCACGACCACTTGGGCTTTTTCCTGAGCAGCGGCCAGGTCTGGGTTAGCAGCCTTGGTCAGTGCTTTGAACACGGGGAAGTAAGTCAAAGCGGCCAACAAGCAACCGGCCAAGATGATCGGCTTGCGGCCGATCTTGTCAGACAGCGAACCGAAGACAATGAAGAACGGTGTACCGATGATCAAAGACACGGCCACCATGATGTTGGCGGTGGCGCCGTCCACTTTCAATGCCTGGGTCAAGAAGAACAAAGCGTAGAACTGACCGGAGTACCAGACCACGGCTTGACCCGCGGTCAAACCGATCAGGGCCAAGATCACGATCTTGAGGTTTTTCCACTGGCCGAAGGCTTCGGTCAGAGGGGCTTTGGACGTCTTGCCTTCAGCCTTCATTTTCACGAAAGCAGGCGATTCGTTCATGCTCAAACGGATGTAGACCGAGATGATCAACATGATGATCGAGACGATGAACGGCACGCGCCAGCCCCAATCAGCGAAGGCTTCTTCACCGATGGCGGTACGTGTACCCAAAATCACCATCAAGGACAGGAACAGGCCCAGCGTGGCTGTGGTCTGGATCCAGGCGGTGTAGGCACCGCGCTTGCCCATGGGAGCGTGCTCGGCCACGTAAGTGGCAGCACCACCGTACTCACCACCCAAAGCCAAACCTTGCAACAAGCGCAGGCAGATCAGGATGACGGGAGCGGCCACGCCAATGCTGGCGTAGTTGGGCAAGACACCGACGATGAAGGTCGATGCGCCCATGATCAAGATGGTCACCAAGAAGGTGTACTTGCGACCGATCATGTCGCCCAAACGGCCGAACACCAGCGCGCCAAAAGGACGCACGATGAAGCCGGCAGCAAAAGCCAACAGGGCGAAGATGAAGGCCGAGCCCTCGTCCAGACCGCTGAAGAATTGCTTGGCGATGATGGCGGCCAAAGAGCCGTACAGGTAGAAGTCATACCATTCGAAAACGGTACCCAGAGAAGAGGCAAAAATGACCTTCTTCTCTTCCGCCGACATCGGGCGGGGTGTTGCTGTAGCCATAAAGCTGTCTCCAAAAAAGAGTCTCCGACACGGAAACTTGGGGTGATTCTTGGAGTGCCCACTTTCCATCTTCTGACGGGCTGCCAACAGACGCTTACAACCCAAGTGGAAACCCTTTGTTTTCATGCCGCATCATGAAATAAGGCCGTTTTTCAGGGGTAATCCCTAGGCTTTATTCGGCCGATAATGGACCGAATCCCTGATGCCATCGAGGTCATTTCGACGTGAAACCATCCAGAGCCCAAGTACTGCGCCAAAGAATCCGCCACACGACCTGGGTCTTGCTGGCGATTTGGGCCTCGGTGAGTTTTGCCTGGGTGCCTTTTGCCAACGATCTGAACTTCGCTTTCTTCAACTGGCAATTCAATTTCTGGATGGCTGCGCAAGGCAGCGTGCTGACCTTCCTGCTGCTGACCATCCTCAACGCGGTTTTGATCAACCGCTGGGAAAAAGAACTGGCGCAGCTGGAAGACGCACCGGCAGATTGACGCCGCTCAAGCCGCCACGGCGGCCAGATGCTCGAAGGGCAGGCTTTGCTTGACCAAGATCACCGTGCACGCCGCTTCCATCGCCACCTTGATCGGCACAGTGGCCACAAAGCGCTGCATTTGCAGGCCGTGGGTGGCGGCCCCCATGATGATCATGTTCACCTGATTGCCAGTGGCATAGGCCAACAAGGCACTGGCCACATCGCCCGACTCCAGCACATGGAACGAGGTTTGGTGGTCGTTCAAGTCGAGTGGCTGGGCCCATTGCTGCAAGCGACTCAGGTGCCAACGGTGGACCTGGGTTTCGCCTTTTTCCACTTCGGTGCTGCTGGTCTGGCCGGGTGAGATCACCGTCACACAAGCCAGCCGCGCCCCAGGCCGGATGCCCAGCGAACGGGCCACGGCCTCGCGCAGCGAATACAAGGTGGCATCGCTCACATCGTGGTGGGGCACCGCCACCATGATGATGGGCACTTGCTCGATCTGCTGCACCGCCACCGGGCTGGGCTGGTAGGCCATGCCGGCTGCACGCAGCCAACGCTTGAAGTGGACCCAGAAACCAGTGCCTTCGGTCTTGCGCCCGCGATCGGTCACCTTGACCTGATCCGGATGGGTCAAGTCAAACGCCAAATGCGAGGCCGAGGGGTAACGCTGGTCGGCCACGGGCTCCAGGCAACGCAGGATCACTTCTTGCAACCATTCGGGCAGGTCGGCTCGGTGCCGCCGTGGCGGCACCGGGTCCATCCACAAGCGCTGGCGCAAACCGCCTGGGGTGGCAGGCTCGCCAAAGGGCAGCGCACCGGTGGCCAACTCGTACAGCATGACCCCCAAGGCAAAGATGTCGCTGCGCGGATCGCCCCGTACACCCACCACCTGCTCAGGCGAAATCCAGACCGGCGAGCCGACCGCTTTGCGCAGTTCCTCGGCCAGCAAGTCGGGGTAATGGGCGTGGCAGGACAAGCCATAGTCCAGCATGACCGCGCTGCCATCGGGGCGGATCAAGACATTGGCCGGTTTCAGATCAAGGTGGCAAACGTTTTGCTGGTGCAGGCTGTGCGCCGCACGCGCCATGGCCGCGCCCAATGCGGCGATGTCCTGCACAGGCAAGGGCTGGGGCCCCTCCAGCCAATGCTGCAAAGTCTGGCCTTCGACGTATTCCATGACCAAATAAGGCACGCGCGACAAATCGCCCGCCGCCACAAAGCGCGGCACATGCGTGCCCTTGAGCTCGGACAGGATTTGCAGCTCGATTTCAAAGCTGACGATGTTTTCTGCGCCATCGCCCGCGGTCATGCGCGGAATCTTCATGGCCATGGGGAACTCGCTGGCACGGCGACTGCCATCGGCCGCCGGGGCATACACCACTTTGTACACATGGGCCATGCCGCCCGCGTGCATGCAGGCCTCAATCTCAAAGCCGTCGATCTCGTGTCCGGGGTTCAGCAGTTTCAACGGCCACGCTCCAGTCGCTGTGCAAAAGATTCCGGCATGCCGGCCTGGCGAATCGCCGCTGCCGCTTCGGTGTGGTTGTAGGGCACGCGGTGGAAGGTGATCTTGCGCGCACCCAGGTCATAGACGGTGTACATGGCACGCGGATCGCCGTCGCGCGGTTGGCCACACGAGCCCACACACGCCACCAGCGGCCGGTGCGGCGACATGGGCACGGCCAGCCCCGGCTTGGGTTCAAACTTCATCAACAAGCGGCCCGCACCTTGGTAATACAAAGTTTGGTGGTGCACATGCCCCACCAGCACATGCGCGGCGCCCTGCGCCTGCGCGGCATCGAGGCAATGGCCTGCCGCACGTTCGCTGTCCACATAGCGCCAAGTCGCGGGTTGGTCGGCACTGGCGTGCACCAGCAGCAAGGCCTCGCGCTGGATCGTCAAAGGCAAGGCGGCCAAAAACGCCAGATGCTCGACGCTCAGTTGGGCGTGGGTCCATGCCGCGCCTTGGCTGCCTTGCGTCGCTTCGCCACCTTGGGCGGTGGGCGGGTTCAGTGCCATGGCATCGTGGTTGCCTTGCAGCACCCAAGCGCCTTGCGCGGCCAGTGCCATCACGGTGTCCAGCACCGCCACGGGCTCGCCGCCATAACCCACCAGGTCGCCCAAAAAAGCGCATTGCTCAACGCCCTGCAGGCGCGCGTGCGCCAAGCAGGCCATCAAGGCTTGCCGGTTGGCATGGATGTCGGATATCAGGGCCAGTCTCATGAGCGTCTCGGTGGCCATGATGACAGGCCGGACTGATGCAAAGCTTGCACCAGATCAAACAAGCCTCAAGGCTTGCGCTGCACACCCACGGGCAGCTGGGCCACGCCGGTCCAGTCGGACGACTGGAACCACGCATCGCCTTGCAGATAGGCCCGCAGCATGGGCAGTGCGTCGTTGCCCCAGAACACTTGCCCGTCGACCACCATGCTGGGCACGCCAAACAGGTTCAGTGCAATGGCTTCGTCGGTGTGGGCTTTGAGTTGTTGCTTGACGGTGTCGCTGGTCACGTCGCCCACAGGTTGCAGGTCTGCGCTGAGTGCAGCCAGGCGGGTCGCGTCGGCAGCCTCTAGGCCGCTGCACCACACATGGCGAAAAATTTTGTCGCACACAAATCGGTTGGGCGTGCCGTCTGCATCGCAGGCGGTGGCCAAACGCAGCAAAGCGAGTGAGTTGAAGGGGTGGCTGGCGGGCAGCTGCAAGGGGGTGCCTTGGGCGCGGGCTTGCCACTGCACTTGGCGGTAGGTCCAGTCGCGCTTGGACGGAATCTCGGCCGGGCCCAACTGGCCATGGTGCTTGAGCATGGCGCCAAACACCACCGGCTTGAACAACACGCGGTGGCTGATGCCCTCCAGCGCTTGGGGCAAGGCGTCAAAAGCCAACCAGGCGTAGGGCGAGATGAAGTCCAGATAGAAGTGGATGGTTTTCATGGTCGGGCCTTGGCCGGTGGTTTCAATGAGGGGGCTCAGAGGTCGCTGGCTTGTTGCTCGCGCAGGCGCTGTGGAATGGCTTGCCAGACGGCGAGCTTTTCGGCGTCGGTGGCGCGGCTCCAGCCGCCGATCTCGGGCAGCGTGCGCAGGCAGCCTTCGCACCAGCCGCCGCTGGGGTGCATCAGGCACAGCGACACGCAAGGCGATGGCACCGAGTTGGGCGCAGGCGGTGTGGGCTGGGCCAGCACTTGCTGGGCCAGGGCACTGAGTTTTTTCCAGTAATGCTTGTTCATGGGGCGACCTCGGGTGCCGATTGCACCACATCGGCCACGTCTGCGCCGGTCAGGGGTTTCAGGTCTTCAGGCAACAAGCGAAAGACCGCGTGCGGATGACCGGCTGCGGCCCAGATCTCGTCAAAGCGCCAGAGGTCTTGGTCGAGCAGCGTGACGGGCGGGAACAGGTGCGCCACGGGCGAGACGCCACCGATGGTGAAGCCGGTGTGCGCTTTGACAAAGTCGGCATCGGCGCGGCCGATTTTGCCGACCAGGTTCGAGACCTTTTTCTCGTCCACCCGGCGGTCGCCCGAGGTGACCACCAGCACGGCCACGCCGTCTTGCTTGCGCTTGAAGATCACGCTCTTGGCGATCTGCCCCAGCTGCACGCCCAGGCCGTCTGCGGCCTCTTGGGCGGTGCGGGCTGCCCCCTCCAGCATGAGCGGCGTGTGCGGGTGGTTCGCATCTTGCAAAGCCCTGGCCACGCGTTGAACGCCTTCGGGCAGGGCATGGAGTTCAGCGCCGCACATGGTTCAGCCCAAGCGTTTGTTGAGGATGGCTTTGGCCACGTTGGAGTTGGGCTGGCGGCCCAGAAAACCGCTGATGAACGCGCCCGCGTCGACCAGTTTGTCGAGGTCGATGCCGGTGTCGATGCCCATGCCGTGCAGCATGTAGACCACGTCTTCGGTGGACACATTGCCGGTGGCGCCTTTGGCGTAAGGGCAGCCGCCCAGACCTGCGACGGAAGACTGGAAGTTCCACACGCCCATTTGCAGCGCGGCCAAGGTGTTGGCCAGCGCTTGGCCATAGGTGTCGTGAAAATGCCCGCAGATGTGGTCCACATCGAAATACGGCAAGGTGGCCTCGATGGCTTTTTGCACCTTGAGCGGTGTGCCCGCACCGATGGTGTCGGCCACGTCCACGCGCTGCACACCGATCTGCTTCATCAGGCCCGCCAGATAGGCCACGCGCTCGGGGGCGACCTCACCCTCGTAAGGGCAGGCCACTGTACAGCTCATGGCGCCGCGCACCGCAATGCCGGCCGCCAACGCGGCCTGCACCACGGGGGCAAAGCGCTCGATGCTTTCGGCGATCGAGCAGTTGATGTTTTTGTGGCTGAAGGCTTCGCTGGCGGCGCCAAACACCACGATCTCGTCGGGCCGTGTTTTGCTGGCGGCTTCAAAACCTTGGGCATTGGGCGTGAGCACCGAGTAGCGCACGCCTGCCTGACGCTGGATGCCGTTCATGACCTCGGCGTTGTCGGCCATTTGCGGCACCCATTTGGGGGACACAAAACTGGTGACTTCGATCTCGGTCAGGCCGGCCGCTTGCAGGCGGTGCACCAGCTCGATCTTGACCGCTGCGGGCACGGGCTGTTTTTCGTTTTGCAGGCCGTCGCGGGGGCCGACATCGATGAGTTGAACGCGTGAGGGAAGTGACATGGTTGGCTTTCAATAACCGCGCTGAGGATCGACCACACCGTTGATCGGCTCCCCGCGCTGCAAGGCTTGGATTTTGCCGACGATTTGCGCGATGCTTTCTTCGCGCAAGGTGCGGGCAGATGTGTGCGGCGTGACGGTGATCTTTGGGTGTTGCCAAAAAGGGTGATCGAGCGGCAAGGGCTCGGTGCGAAACACATCCAGAGTAGCCCCCGCCAAGTGGCCGCTGTCGATCAACTGGATCAAGTCTTCTTCGACCAAATGTTTGCCGCGTGCCACGTTGATGACGTAGCCGCCTTTTTGCAGCTGCGACAAGGTGGTCTGGTTCAGGATGTTTTCGGTCTCGGGCGTGAGGGGCATCAGGTTGACCAACACACGCGTGGCTTGCAGAAAATCAGGCAAGCCCTGCGCCCCGCTGAAACAGCGAATGCCGGGCAGGTCTTTGGCGCTGCGGCTGTAGCCATTGACGGGAAACTCGAACACCTGCAGGGCCTTGGCCACACGCTCGCCCAACACGCCCAGACCCATGACGCCCACAGCAAAGTCAGCGCGGCTGCGCGGCTTGCGGTAGGACCATTTGCCCAATTGGGTGTCGGCGTCGTAGCCGTCGAACTCGCGGAAGTGGCGAATGACCGCGTGGCAAACGAACTCGGCCATCTGCACCGACATGCCCGCGTCGTCCAGGCGCACCACCTTGAGGCTGGACGGCAGCTTGAGCTGGAGCAAGGCGTCCACGCCCGCGCCGATGTTGAACAGGGTTTGCAGACCCGTCTGCTCGTCGATGAACTGCTGCGGCGGCGCCCAAACGATGGCATGGTCGGCAGGCGCAGCGCCCGGCGTCCAGGCCGAGACCGTCGCGCTGGGGAAAGCGTGTTGCACAGCCTGAACCCAAGGCTCAGGCGGCAATCCAGCAAAACAGATGGTGATGTTCATGGGTGGATTTTGTCAGCAAGGCCAGGAGCGGGATGTCGCCTGCGTTGGCGAGCGAGCGAGCGCTTGCAGGGCAAGCTCCCACAAGACGCAGCACCCGTCTTGTAGGTCGGCGGCTTCAGCCCCGACATGCGGGCGTGGTGAACCCCACACCGTCGGCGCTGAAGCTCCGACCTACAAGAAATTAGGCGGCCAGTTTGAGCAGTTCGGCGCCTTCGGTCACTTGGTCGCCTGGGGCGTAGAGCACCTCGGCCACGGTGCCGTCTTTCGGGGCGCTGATGGTGTGTTCCATCTTCATGGCTTCCATCACCGCCAGGGCTTGGCCGGCTTTGACCTTGTCGCCCGCTTTGACGGCAAACGACACCACCTTGCCGGGCATGGGGGCCGTCAGACGTCCGCCCTCTTGCGCGGCTTCGCCAGCATGGGCCAGCGGGTCGAGCAGGCCGATGCGGGTGGCGCCTTGGGGCGTGAACACATGGCGGGTTTCGCCTTGTGCATGCACCGTGCTGTGGATGCGCTGGCCGTTGAACTGCACCCACAGGCCATCCGCTTGCGGCGTGAACTGCAAAGTGCTTTCTGCGCCCTCGCCCACCTGCAACAACAGCTGCGAGCCATAGGTCAGCAACGCACGCACGGGCTGGCCATCGTATTCGAGCTCAAAGCGGCGACGCGTGGTGCCGTGCGACTGCCAGCCATCACGGCGACTGAACGGGTCGGCGCCTTGGTCGGCGGCTTCGGCCTGCAGCGCATCGGCGATCACCGCCGCTGCTGCGGCCTGCAGGCCCACCGGGTCTTGCTTGAACAGCACGGCGCTTTCGCGCTGGATGAGTGCGGTGTCGAGTTGGGCCATGGCAAACGCATCGCTGCGCACCACATGGCGCAGGAACTGCACATTGGTGTTCAGGCCCACGATTTGGGTCTGCGCCAATGCGGTGTCCAGCCGTGCCAATGCCTGCTCACGCGTGTCGCCATGCACGATCAGCTTGGCCACCATCGAGTCGTAAAACGGGCTGATGGTGTCGCCCTCGCGCACGCCGTCGTCGATGCGGATCGTGCCGCGTTCGAAGCTGGCCGCTTGTGGCTTGCGATAGACCTGCAAGGTGCCCGTGGCGGGCAAGAAGTTGTTGTCGGGGTTCTCGGCGCAGATGCGTGCTTCGATGGCGTGGCCCGTCATGCGGATCTCGCTTTGCTGCAGTGGCAGGGGCTGGCCGCTGGCCACGCGCAATTGCCACTCCACCAAGTCCAGGCCCGTGATCGCTTCGGTCACCGGGTGCTCCACCTGCAGGCGGGTGTTCATTTCCATGAAATAGAACTTCATCGACTCGGGCTGGTCGTAAGCGGTTTGCTCGACGATGAATTCCACCGTGCCCGCGCCCACGTAGTTCACCGCTTGGGCTGCGGCCACGGCGGCTGCGCCCATTTGCGCACGCAGGGCCTCGGTCATGCCGGGGGCCGGGGCTTCTTCGAGCACCTTCTGGTGGCGGCGCTGCACCGAGCAGTCGCGCTCGAACAAATACACACAGTTGCCTTGCGTGTCCCCAAAGACCTGGATCTCGATGTGGCGTGGGCGCTGCACGTACTTTTCGATCAGCACCGCATCGCTGCCAAAGCTGTTGATGGCTTCGCGTTGGCAACTCGCGAGCGCTGCGGCAAAGTCTTCAGACTTCTCGACCACGCGCATGCCCTTGCCGCCGCCACCGGCGCTGGCTTTGATGAGGGCGGGGTAGCCGATGCGGTCAGCCTCTCGCTGCAGCAGCGCGGGGTCTTGGTCAGCGCCGTGGTAACCGGGCACCAAGGGCACACCGGCGGACTCCATCAAGCGCTTGGACTCGGCCTTGAGGCCCATGGCCAAAATGGCCGATGCGGGCGGGCCGATGAACACCAAACCGGCCGCAGCGCAGGCTTTGGCAAAGTCTTCGTTCTCGCTCAAAAAACCATAACCGGGGTGCACCGCCTCAGCGCCGGTGTCTTTGGCGGCTTGCAAAATGCGCTCCCAGCGCAGGTAGCTGTCTTTGGGGGCCGAGCCGCCCACATGCACGGCTTCGTCGCAGGCCTGCACATGCTTGGCGCTGGCGTCGGCATCGGAATACACCGCCACGGTTTGGATGCCCATGCGGCGGGCGGTGGCCGCGACGCGGCAGGCGATTTCGCCACGGTTGGCGATCAGGATTTTTTTAAACATCGAAAACCTCATTCAGTGTTCTGTAGGCGCGAGCCCTGCTCGCGATGGACGCCAGATGCAGATCGCTTGCAAGGCAAGCTCCCACATAGAGAAACAGGGTCAAGCCAGCCAACCGGGTTGACGTTTTTCGAGGAAGGCCGACAGACCGTCTTGCGCTTCGGGGGTGGCACGCAAACCGGCGATGCGTTGCGCGGTGTCCTCCACCACGGCGTCGTTGATCGGTTGGTTGTCCACGGCGCGAATCAGGTCTTTGGCAGCAGCTTGCGACAGCGGGCCGCCTTGGATCAAGGCGTCCACAATCTCTTGCACCTTGGCGTCGAGCTGATCGGGCTCGACCGCTTCGTGCACCAGGCCCAGCTCACGGGCACGCACGGCATCGATGCGCTCGGCCGACTGGAAGTAACGGTAGCTTTGGCGCGCCCCGATGGCCCGCACCACATAGGGGCTGATGGCGGCCGGGATGATGCCGAACTTGACCTCTGACGTGGCAAACACCGCCTTGGTCGACGCCACGGCGATGTCACACGCGGCCGTGAGGCCCGTGCCACCGCCCAGCGCTGCACCTTGCACGCGGGCAATGGTGGGCTTTTTCATTTCGGCCAACACGCGCAGCATGCGGGCCAGTGCGCGGGCGTCGCGCAGGTTGTCTTCGACGCCGTTTTGAGCGGCGCGTTTCATCCAGTTCAGGTCAGCGCCCGCCGAAAAGCTCTTGCCGCGCCCGGCCAACACCACCACGCGCACGCTGGCATCCTGATCGAGCGTTTCACAGGCGGCGGTGAGTTCGGCGATCAGGGTTTCGTCAAAGGCGTTGTGCACATCGGGGCGGTTCATCCACACGGTGGCCACGCGGTTGCTGCGTTCGATTTCGAGGGTTTGGTACATGGTTTTTGACTTCGGTTAAGCGTTGTGTTCTGGTTTTGAGTTGGGCCAAGTGTTCAGCCCGCCCAATGTTTGGAGTGATTCAAAGTCCGCATCGCGGTGCAACAGGGTATGGCCGTAGGTCATGCAATAGCTGGCCAGCAAGACGTCAACGGGGCTGCGCACGGTGCGGCCTGATTGGCGTAATTGCCGATAACGCTCAGCCGCCTTCAACACATGGGCTGTGCCGCCGATCTCAACTTGGGGCAAGGCACTCATGAGGGCTTGGGCTTGACGCATCCATGTGCCCTCACGAAAGCCACGCATCACCTCGAACAGCACCAGATCGGCCATGCCGACTTCGATGCTGGAGTCGCCCAAACAACTGGCCAAGGTCTGGCTCTGCGTGCTTCTTCCTCCCCGGAAGAAGTCGATCCAGACGCTGGAGTCCACCAAGATCATTTGACCTTGCTCCGCTTCACCGCCACAGGCTTTGGCGTCTTGGTTGATCGTGCCGCCTTGGCCTTGACCGCATAAGTGGCTTGGGGTTCCTGCACGGCCATAGCGGGTGATTCTTCGGCGCTGGCATGGGCCCAAGCGGCATCCGAGTCGTCCCATTGCAACTTGCCGCGCAAGGCCAACAAGCCGTTGTAGACCTGGCGGCGACGCACCAGGCGCAAGCCCTCTTCGACCGCTTCTTTTTTGGTCTTGAATCCACCCGCCGCCATGGCTGCGGCCATCAAGTCGTCGTCAATTTCAATGTTGGTGCGCATGCTGGGAACCCCTTAATGTGTATGAATTCACAAAATCATACACATCACATGCGGAAAAGTCCAAACTTGGTCTCTGGAATCGGCGCATTCAGCGAAGCGCTCAAGCCCAGCGCCAGCACGCGGCGGGTGTCGGCGGGGTCGATCACGCCGTCGTCCCACAGGCGGGCGGTGGCGTAGTAGGGGTGGCCCTGCACTTCGTACTGCTCTTTGATGGGGGCTTTGAAGGCGGCTTCTTCGTCGGCGCTCCACTGGCCACCTTTGGCTTCGATGCCGTCACGCTTGACCGTGGCCAAGACGCTGGCCGCCTGCTCGCCACCCATGACGGAGATGCGGGCGTTGGGCCACATCCACAAAAAGCGGGGGCTGTAGGCGCGGCCGCACATGCCGTAGTTGCCTGCGCCAAAGCTGCCGCCAATGATGATGGTGAACTTGGGCACCGCAGCGGTGGCCACGGCCGTGACCATCTTGGCGCCGTTGCGGGCGATGCCTTCGTTTTCGTATTTGCGGCCGACCATGAAGCCGGTGATGTTCTGCAAAAACACCAGCGGGATCTTGCGCTGGCAGCAAAGCTCGATGAAATGCGCGCCCTTCAAGGCCGACTCGCTGAACAAGATGCCGTTGTTGGCAATGATGCCCACCGGCATGCCTTCGATGCGGGCAAAGCCGCAGACCAAGGTGGTGCCAAAGCGCGATTTGAATTCGTCGAACTCCGAGTCATCCACGATGCGGGCGATGATCTCGCGCACATCAAAAGGCTTGCGCGTGTCGGTCGGGATCACGCCGTACAGCTCTTTGGCCTCGTACTTGGGCGGCACGGGCGCGTGTGTGGCAATGTTGGGGGCCTTTTGGGCGTTCAGGTTTTTGACGGCCTGCCGCGCCAAAGACAGCGCGTGCACATCGTTTTGCGCCAAATGGTCGGCCACGCCACTCAAGCGTGTGTGCACATCGCCACCGCCCAAATCTTCGGCACTGACCACCTCGCCGGTGGCGGCTTTCACCAAAGGTGGTCCGCCCAAAAAGATGGTGCCCTGGTTCTTGACGATGATGGTCTCGTCGCTCATGGCGGGCACATAGGCGCCACCGGCTGTGCACGAGCCCATGACGACGGCGATCTGCGCGATGCCTTGCGCGCTCATATTGGCTTGGTTGAAGAAGATGCGGCCAAAGTGATCGCGGTCTGGGAAGACCTCGTCTTGGTTGGGCAAATTGGCGCCGCCCGAGTCCACCAGATAAATGCAAGGCAAGCGGTTTTGCTGCGCGATCTCTTGCGCGCGCAAATGCTTTTTCACCGTCATCGGGTAGTAGGTGCCGCCCTTCACCGTGGCGTCATTGCAGACGATCATGCAGTCCACACCGGCCACGCGACCGATGCCCACGATCACGCCCGAGCTGGGCGCGTCGTTGTTGTACATGTTGAGCGCCGCCAGCGGCGCGACTTCGAGGAATGGTGTGCCGGGGTCGAGCAGCATCTGCACACGGTCACGCGGCAGCAGCTTGCCGCGGGCGGTGTGCTTGGCGCGGGCGGCTTCGCCGCCGCCTTGGGCTACGCGCGCCAGGCGGGCGCGCAGGTCGTCGACCACGGTCTGCATGGCGGCGGCATTGGCCACGAATTCGGCCGATCGGGCATTGAGTTGGGTTTGCAAAACGGTCATGGTGTTTCCAGTGGATTCGCTTGTAGCCGCCAGCATAAGGCGCTGCCTGCGCTGGCGGATGCCAAGCAGGTTGCAAATCCTGCCAAAATACGCGCCATATGGCCACCCCCCTCTCCTCGCGCGCAGAGACCCCCATCGCCTTCATCAAGGCCATGGTGCAAGCCTACGACTTGCGCGGCATGGACCCCTCTGAAGCCTTGAAAAAGGCACAAATTACGCCAAAACTTTTGCAGCGAAGCGATGCACGTGTGACGGCTTTGCAAATGGAATGGATGAGCGAGGCCGCCATGCGCGAGCTGGACGACGAGGCCTTGGGCTGGTTTCGCCGCCGGCTGCCTTGGGGCAGTTACGGCATGTTGGTGCGCGCATCGCTGACCGCGCCCACCTTGGGCGTGGCGCTCTCGCGTTGGTGCCGCCACCACAACCTGCTGACCGACGACATTGCCTTGGTGCTCACGCAGTCCGAAGGCTTGGCGCACATCGAGCTGCATGAACAGCACGACCTGAAAGGGCTGCGCGAGTTTTGCACCGTGTCGGTCTTGCGCAATGCGCTGGGCGTGGCCTGCTGGCTGACCGATTCGCGCATTCCGCTGGCGGCCACCCACTTGCACTTTGCCCCGCCGCCGCATGCGGACAGTTACCGCGTGCTGTTTGACGGGCCCAGCCACTTTCATTCGCCGCACAGCCGCCTGAGCTTTGACGCGGGCTACCTGCAGCTGCCCCTGCGCCGCGACGAAGCCGCGCTGCAGCGCATGCTGCAACGCGCCTTGCTGCTGACGGTGCGCCCCTACCGGCGCGACCGATTGCTGGTCGAAAAAGTGCGTCAGACCCTGGCCGAACACCCCGAGCACAGCCGCAACGCCGATGATTTGGCCGCCTGGCTCAACCTGTCGCCCCGCACCCTGCACCGGCAGCTCAAAGAAGAAGGGGCCAGCTTGCAAGCCCTCAAAGACAGCGTGCGCCGCGACACGGCGGTGGACTTGCTGCTGCGCACCTCACGCCCCATCAAACAGATCGCGGCCGAGGTGGGGTTTCAAAACGAAAAGAGTTTCATGCGGGCCTTCAAGGGATGGACGGGCCATGCACCCGATGCTTTTCGCCAAATTTCTTGACGTAAATCAAGCGCGTAAACCCTTGGAGTAAGCCGAAGGTCAGTCCCCTCTGCGACATTAGCCATCAGGCAGACATACAACTCACTCAGATTAAAAAATCGGGTGACTTGGGTGTCTGCCTTTTTTGTTTTTTAAGCAGGACATAACAATGATTGACCCCGTGATCGCCAAGATCCAAAGTCACCCAAAGTACGCTCA
>NKIO01000030.1 GCA_002255935.1 Comamonadaceae bacterium PBBC2 | reverse complement strand
AGAAATCCGCGACATGTTCCAAGGCATGATCAAGCGCGTGTTCCAAAAGACCATCGGCGTGGACTTGGGCGAGTTCCCCGTCATGACCTACCAAGACGCGATGCACCTGTACGGCTCGGACAAGCCCGATCTGCGCGTGAAATTGCAGTTCACCGAAGTGACCGATGTCATGGGCGATGTGGACTTCAAGGTGTTCTCTGGCGCAGCCAACATGAAGGGCGGCCGCGTGGTGGCCCTGCGCGTGCCCCATGGTTCGGTCGAAGGCGGTGGCATCAGCCGTGGTGAGATCGATGCCTACACCGAGTTCGTCAAGATTTACGGCGCCAAGGGCTTGGCCTACATCCGCGTCAACGACCTGTCCAAAGGCCGTGACGGTTTGCAGTCCCCCATCGTCAAGAACATCCACGACGCGGCATTGAATGCGGTGCTCGAGCGCTCAGGCGCACAAAACGGCGACCTGATTTTCTTCGGTGCCGACAAGGCAAAAATCGTCAACGACGCCATTGGCGCCTTGCGCATCAAGATCGGCCACAGCGCCTTTGGCAAAGCCAACGGCTTGTTCGAAGACCGCTGGGCCCCCATGTGGGTGGTCGACTTCCCGATGTTCGAGTTCGACGACGAAAGCCAGCGCTACACCGCCGTGCACCACCCCTTCACCGCGCCCAAAGACGGCCACGAAGACTGGATGGTCACTGCGCCTGAGAAGTGCATCTCCAAGGGCTACGACATGGTGTTGAACGGCTGGGAAATGGGTGGCGGCTCCGTGCGTATCCACCGCGCCGACGTGCAGCAAAAAGTGTTTGACGCTTTGAAGATCACGCCCGAAGAAGCCCAGCTCAAGTTTGGCTTCTTGCTCGACGCCCTGCAATACGGCGCGCCTCCACACGGCGGCTTGGCCTTCGGTTTGGACCGCATCGTCACCTTGATGACCGGCGCTGAATCCATCCGCGACGTGATCGCCTTCCCCAAGACCCAACGCGCCCAGTGCTTGCTGACCCAGGCCCCGAGCGTGGTGGACGAAAAGCAATTGCGCGAACTGCACATCCGCTTGCGCAATCCGGACGCTGTCAAAGCCGCCTGATCGAGCCCCAGCGCTCAAACAACAAAGCCACCTTCGGGTGGCTTTGTTGTTTGGAATATGAATTTGAGCCTGTGATGCGCCCAAAAAATGTGGACGCTGAACGGTGGTCGGCGATCGGACTAGGGGTGTTGCCCTGTAGGCGCTGAACTGCATTCGGCGATGGCCTGCGGCCCACCAGCGACTGAATCGCCCAACAAAGTTGAGCTCCTACGCAATACCACTTGCTTTGGATTTAGCGGACTTGAGTTGCCTGTGTCTTGTAGGAGCTGAACTGCGTTCGGCGATGGCTTGCGGACCACCAGCGACTGAATCGCCCAACACAGTGGGGCTCCTACGCAACACCGCCGATCGCCCAGCATCGGGGCGCCGTCGTCAATGGCTTGGCAAGTTCAAAACGCTTGCCAGAGGTACATCGGCTGGCGCTTCGTAGTCCGCCACGATCCACGCCCGGCTGGGGTGTTCGGCGGCTTCGGCCAAGAATTCCAAGATCGTGCGGATGGAGATGCGGTCCAGCGAGACAAAGGGCTGGTCCAGCAAGGTCACGGCGGCGCCTGAGGCCAGGGCGGCGATGAGCATCACCTTGCGGCGGCTGCCGGTGGACAGCATCTCCAGCCGTTTGTGCCGATGCTGGTCCATGTCCAGTGCCTCGGCCAAGTCTTGCAGCAGCGCTTCGTCCCAATCTGGCCACTGTTTCCGCAGGTCCGCCCAGCAGACCTCGACGGTGCTTGGGTCGTGCTCGGGGCCTTTCAAGTCCATCCAGAAGACCCCGCCTGCAGGCACCGTCACGCTGCCGGCCATCGCGGCCAAATCACCTGCCAAGAGCCTCAGCAAGGTGGTTTTGCCCGTGCCTTCATCGCCGCAAATGGCGTGCACGCCAGCGGTCCAGCTGTGCGTCAGGTTTTGGATGAGGGGCAGGGCACCCGGTCCGCCGCTCAATGCGGTGGTTTCAATGACAGTGTGTGTGGAGGAAGACATGCCGTCATCCTAGCAAGGCGCGGCCTGCCTAGAATGGTGTGGTGACTTCCATCGATTACAAAATCCCCGAATCCGTGCTGGTGGTGATCTACACCCCCAGCCAACAGGTCTTGCTGATCCGCCGTGTGGACGCGGGCACCTGGCAATCGGTCACCGGCAGCAAGGACCACCCGCACGAAGATTGGGCCGAAACCGCGGTGCGCGAGGTGCACGAAGAAACCGGCATCGACGCGCTGCACCCCGAGTGCCAACTGCAAGACTGGCAACTGGAAAACACCTACGACATTTACCCCGCCTGGCGCTGGCGCTATGCGCCTGAGGTGAGCCGTAACACCGAGCGGGTGTTTGGCCTCTTGGTGCCTGAGGGCACACCGGTCACTTTGAGCCCGCGCGAACACACCGACTGGCAATGGTTGCATTGGCAGCAGGCAGCAGACACGTGTTTTTCGCCGTCGAACGCCGAGGCGATCTTGATGCTGCCGCGCTTTGTGGAGGGCGCGTGATGCCCCAGCGCCATGAACACCCCAAACTGCGGGTGGCCACCTGGAACATCCACAAAGGCGTGCAAGGCCTGGGGCCTGTGCGGCGGCTGGAGATCCACAACATCGGCCACGCGGTGGAGCAGTTGGACGCCGACATCGTCTGCTTGCAAGAGGTGCGGCGCATGAACCGCCGCGAGGAGCGCTTCTTCTCTCACTGGCCGAGCCAACCGCAGGCCGACTACCTGGCCCCGGAAGGCTACGTAGCGGTGTACCGCACCAACGCGACCACGCGCCACGGTGAACATGGCAACGCGATGCTCTCGCGCTGGCCGGTCTTGTCGCAGCAGCACCGCGACATCTCTGACCACCGCTTTGAGCAACGCGGGTTTTTGCACACCGAGGTGCAGGTGGTGGACCGCTTGGTGCATGTGGTCGTGGTGCACCTGGGCCTGGTGCCTGCCAGCCGGCTGCGGCAGACGCAGGCTTTGCTGGACTACATCGCGGGCCACATCGCCGCCGATGCGCCGGTGCTGGTGGCGGGTGACTTCAACGACTGGGGCACGGGCCTGGGCCGGCGCATGGCCGCTGCAGGCTTTGCCGAGTGGCGCGAGCAACCCACGCCGACCTACCCCGCGCGCTTGCCGCTGAACCAGCTGGACCATGTCTATGCGCGGGGCTTGAAGCCTGTGCACGCCATGGCCCCCACTGGGCGCGTGTGGCCCCGCATGTCGGACCACCTGCCCTTGGTGGCCGAGTTCGCTTGGGACTAAGGCCATGCGCTACAACCTGCTCGACGGTCACCAGATCCGGCTCATTGAAGGGGGCAAGGCTTACTTTGAAGCGCTGGTCTTGGCGATGGACGGGGCCCGTTCGCAGGTGCATCTGGAGACCTACATTTTTGACTTCTATGGCGCAGCGCAGTCCGTTGCGCATGCGTTGGAGCGTGCTGCATTGCGCGGTGTGCGCGTGTGGCTGGTGGTGGACGGGGTGGGCACGCCCAGCCTGCCTGCGGAGTGGCGCGAGCGTTTTGACAAGGCCGGTGTGCAGTGCCAGATTTATTCGCCATTGGGCACCTTGGGCTTGTTGATCCCCAGCCGTTGGCGGCGGCTGCACCGCAAGCTGTGTGTGGTCGATGGCCACCTGGCTTTTTGCGGCGGCATCAACATCTTGGACGATTGGTACGACCCACGTTATGGCACTCTGGCCGAGCCGAGGCTCGACTTTGCGGTCTGCGCACAAGGTGCGCTGGTGCAACAGGTGCAGGAAACCATGACCCAGCTGTGGTGGCGCATCGAGGGCGTCAAGCATGTGCGCCAACAGCACTTTCCTGAGGCCTTCAGTTCGTTCCGTGCGGCGGGGTTGCATTTGCCGTGGACGAGCGACAAGCTGCCCGGAAGTGCCCCGCACATCGTGGCCAAGGCCGGATTGCTGCTCCGCGACAACGTGCTGCACCGCCGGCAAATCGAACGGGCTTACCGCAAAGCCATTGGCAATGCACGCCACGAGGTGGTGATTGCCAATGCTTATTTTTTACCAGGGCGGCGTTTGCGCCAGGCCTTGATCCATGCGGCGCGGCGTGGTGTGCGGGTGCGCTTGCTCTTGCAGGGGCGCTATGAAAATTTCATGCAATACCACGCAGCCCGCCCGGTCTACGGGGTGCTTTTGGCCGCAGGTGTGGAGATTTACGAATACGAAGCCAGCTACCTGCACGCCAAAGTCGCCGTGGTGGACCCAGACAACGACCGCCCTTGGGCGACGGTGGGATCGTCCAACCTGGATCCGCTGAGCCTGCTGTTGGCCCGTGAGGCCAATGTGGTGGTGGCCGACAAAGCCTTTGCCCAGCAATTGCACCAATGCCTGTGCAAGGCCATGGACACGCAAAGCACACCTGTTGTGGCCCAGCAATACACGCAACGGCCCTGGGGCCAGCGGCTGCGTGACCGGATTGCCTTTGGCCTGATGCGCTTGGCCTTGTTGTTGAGCGGGAACCGTTATTGATCCAAGGCCCGCGGTCCACCCAAGCCCGAATCGCCCAACACAGTTGGGCTCCCACAGGCCAAGTGCTGGGCTCAGTTTGTAGGCGCTGAACTGCATTCGGCAATGGCTCGTGGACCCCAAGCGCCTGAATCGCCCAACACAGTTGGGCTCCCACAGGCCAAGTGCTGGGCTCAGTTTGTGGGAGCTGAACTTCGTTCGGCGATGGCTCGTGGACCCCAAGCGCCCAATTCGCCCAACACAGTTGGGCTCCCACGGGGGTCAGGTCCTTGGCAGACCAGTGGACATTGAACCACGCTTGTTGACAGGTCTTCTGTAGGAGCTGAACTGTGTTCGGCGATGTACCGCCAACCCTCTGTCAGGCATGGGCGTTGCCCTGGGCACAGACTGCGCGGTGCAATCGCTGGTACGATCCTTGTCATGTTAATGAAGACCCCAGATGCCATGACTGCTTCTGCTGCCACGAACGACGACGAAGGCGTTCCCGTTTCCGTCAAGATCCGCGAGCGCATCCACGCGGCCCGCAAGCGCTTCCACGCCAACGACAACATCGCAGAATTCATCGAGCCCGGCGAGTTGGACAAGCTGCTGGACGAAGTGACCGCCAAGATGGAGGGCGTGCTCGACAGCTTGGTGATCGACACGGTCAACGACCACAACACCGGCGACACCGCCCGCCGTGTGGCCAAGATGTACCTCAAAGAGGTGTTCAAAGGCCGTTATGTCGACGGTCCCGAGATCACCGAATTTCCCAATGCCGAGCACCTCAATGAGCTGATGATCGTCGGCCCCATCACCGTGCGCAGCGCTTGCAGTCACCACTTTTGCCCGGTGATTGGCAAGATCTGGATCGGCGTGCTGCCCAACGAACACACCAACGTGATTGGGCTGTCTAAATACGCTCGCCTGGCCGAATGGATCATGGGCCGCCCCCAGATTCAGGAAGAAGCCGTGGTGCAACTGGCCGACCTGATCCAGCGCAAAACCCAGCCCGATGGCCTGGCCATCGTCATGGAGGCCAGCCACTACTGCATGGGCTGGCGCGGCGTGAAGGACATGGACAGCAAGATGATCAACTCGGTCATGCGCGGCGCCTTCTTGAAGGACCCCAATTTGCGCCGTGAATTTTTGTCCCTGATTCCTGGAAAGAACTGACCATGTTGGTACGCCTGCTTTACGCCAGCCGAGTGGTGGACTCGAGCCCAGAGACCATCGAGTCTATTTTGACCAAGTCCCGCCAGTTCAACCCGACCAGCGGTATCACCGGCATCCTGTGCTACGGCGGCGGCATCTTCTTGCAAGCTATCGAAGGTGGCCGCAATGCCGTGAGCGAGCTGTACGGTCACATCCAAAAAGACCCTCGGCACAAAGATGTGGTCTTGCTGCACTACGAAGAAATCTCCGAGCGCCGCTTTGGTGGCTGGACCATGGGCCAGGTCGATGCCTCACGCGTCAACACCAACATCTTGCTCAAATACTCTGAGCGCGCCGAGCTGGACCCCTACAGCGTCTCGGGCAAAGTCTCGCTGGCCTTGCTCGAAGAGCTGATGGCCACTGCGTCCATCATCGGCCGGGCTTAAACACCCTTCACCCTCAAGCCCCGCAAGGGGCTTTTTCACGTCCATGCCCCTGACTGCGCTTGCCCTGGTCGTTTTGGCGGGGCTCATCCATGCAAGTTGGAACATTGCCGCCAAAAAAGCCGGAGGCGATGTGCGTTTTGCCGCCTTCAGTGCCTTGGTGATGATGGTCTTTTGGGCCCCTGTGGGCCTGTGGCTGGGCTGGCAGCAAGTGCCCGCCTGGGGCTGGTGGGAATGGGCGCTGGTGGTGGCCAGCGCGCTCTTGCATGTGGGGTATTTCATCGTCTTGTTGCGCGGTTACCGCAAGGCTGACTTGACGGTGGTGTACCCGTTGGCCCGCGGTTCGGGGCCATTGCTCTCGTCCATGGTGGCCATCGTGCTCTTGGGCGAACAAATCTCGGCCTTGGGGCTCTTGGGCATTTTGGGCGTGGTGGGGGGCGTTTTCTTGATCGCTGGCGGCCCCGGCTTGTGGCAAGCCGCGCACGACCCGCAGCAGCAAGCGCGTGTGCGAACGGGCATGGTTTATGGCGCAGTGACGGGCCTGTTCATCGCCAGCTACACCGTGGTCGATGGCTATGCGGTCAAAGTGGCGCTCATGTCACCCATCTTGGTGGACTACTTTGGCAACTTGGTGCGCTTGCTGTTTTTGGTGCCGACCATCTGGCGTGACCGCCCTGCGGCAGTCCAACTGTGGCAAGTGCAGCGCACTTATGCCCTGATCGTGGGCATCATCAGCCCCGTGTCGTATGTGCTGGTGCTTTATGCCATGCAAGTGGCCCCGCTGTCGCATGTGGCCCCTGCCCGTGAGGTGTCGATGCTCTTCGCGGCGCTCTTGGGTGGCCACCTTTTGGGCGAGCAAGACCGTGGCCCGCGCATCCTGGGTGCGGTCTTGATCGCGGCCGGTGTCATGGCCTTGGGTTGGGGCTGAAATGCAACACGCCTCCTTGATCGGGGTGGATTTCTCCAGCAGCCCCTCCAAACGCAAACCCATCGTGCTGGCGCAGGGCCAAGCTCGGCAGGGCAGGGTGCAGCTGCAGGCCTTGCACACCTTTGACACCCTGAGCGCATTTGGCGATTGGCTGGCACAACCGGCCGACTGGGTAGGCGGTTTTGACTTGCCCTTTGGCCTGCCGCGTGAACTGGTGCAAACGCTGGGCTGGCCCACCGACTGGGCCGCTTGCATGGACCATTACTGCGCCTTAGAGCGCGCCCAAATTCGCGAACAGTTTGCCGCGTTTTGCAACGCGCGCCCGGTGGGCGGCAAGTTCGCGCACCGGGCGGCCGACAAACCCGCTGGCTCCAGCCCGTCCATGAAATGGGTGAACCCACCCGTGGCCTATATGCTGCATGCCGGCGTGCCTTTGTTGCGTCAAGCTGGTGTGCACCTGCCCGGCCTGCACGCAGGCGACGTGCGCCGTGTGGCGCTGGAAGCCTACCCCGGCTTGCTCGCACGCGAGGTGCTGGGCAACACCAGCTACAAAAGCGACGACAAAGCCAAACAAACCCCCGAACGCCTGCTGGCCCGGCGCGAACTCTTGGGTGCGCTGGAGCGTGGCCAAACCCGCTTAGGCCAGCGCCTGGTGGCCAGCAACGCGCTGTTGGGACGGCTTGCTGATGACGCCAGCGGCGACGCCCTCGACGCCACCTTGTGCCTGATGCAAGCGGCTTGGGCGCAGCAGCAGCACGAGGCTGGACACCCGCAATATGGCTTGCCGCAGTGCGACCCGCTCGAAGGCTGGATCGTCACCGCGTGACTTGCTTTGGCATGCTGGAAAATGCTGAAAAAATAGGAGATTTTCGAACATGACCACCCCCGAAAAACTCAAAGGCCCCGCTTCGTATTTTCCGTCCATCGAGAAGAAGTACGGTCAGCCCATCGCGCATTGGCTGGACTTGCTCAAGTCTTGCGAGGGCATGAAGCACATGGAAATGGTGGCTTGGCTCAAGACCGAGCACGGCATGGGCCACGGGCATGCCAATGCCATCGTGGCGTATTGGATGGCGGCCAAAAAATAACTGCCCATGCGGTACGTCTGCGACATGATGCGGACATGGCATCCTCCGTTTTGAATCTGGATCAGCTTCGCCGTTATGCGGTGGCGCGCAGCCTTTTTGCACCCACCACCTTGCCCAAGGCCTTGCAACGCCTGGGCTTTGTGCAGGCTGACCCACTGCGTGCGCCTGCCCGTGCACAAGACTTGACGTTGCGCCACCGTGTGGCGGGTTATCGGGTCGGGGATCTGGAGTCGCGCTACCCCAAGCTGCCCATCGAGGAAGATTTTTTCGTCAATTACGGTTTTGTACGGCGTGACGTGCACCACCTGATGCACCCGCGCACGGCCCGAATCGTGTGGTCTGCCGCCCGCATGAAGCAAGCCCAAGAGGTGTTGGCTTTTGTGCGAGAGATCGGTGTTGTCCGGCCTGCGCAAGTGGATGCCCACTTTGACCATGGCCACGTGGTCAACTGGTTTGGTGGCAACAGCAAGGCCAGCACCCAACTGCTTGAAGGCATGCACTACCGTGGTCTGTTGCGCGTGGTGCGGCGTGAGGGCGGTCAGCGCCTGTATGCCGTTCGCGAGCATGAACCGAGCGGGCAGGGTGCCGAGGCCAGCATGGACGCATTGGTGGATGTGATCGTGGCCAAGTACGCCCCGCTGCCTGCAGACAGCCTAGGGAAGTTGGTCAGTCTGCTGGCGGGCGGCATTCCGCAGTGGCGACAACACCGCCAAGCCATGCTGCAGCGAGCGCGCTTGCGCTTGCCCACTGCCGAAGTGGATGGCGCAACTTGGCTGTGGCCCGAAGGCGAAAACCCAGCATCGGTTCGTGACGGCGTGGAGGATCAAGTGCGATTGCTGGCACCCTTTGACCCGGTGGTGTGGGACCGGCGCCGCTTCGAGCAGTTGTGGGGCTGGGCCTACCGTTTTGAGGCCTACACGCCCGCGGCCAAGCGGGTGCGCGGCCACTATGCCATGCCCTTGCTCTGGCGCGATCAGGTCATCGGCTGGGCCAACGTCAGTGCCAAGTCGGGTGTGCTCACGCCTGACGTCGGCTTTGTGAACGCAGCCCCCCAATGCAATGCCTTTGCCGTGGCACTGGACGATGAGCTGCACCGCATGTCGGTTTTTTTGAGGCTGACCGAAGCTTGAAACTCAGAGTCCAGCGTCAAACAGCCGTGTGCAGCTTGAGCCAGTCCCGCAGCGCTGCATTCATGCGGGTTTGCCAGCCAGGCCCCCCCGCACGGAAAGCGGCCAGCACGTCTCGATCAAAGCGGATGGTGGTGGATTCTTTGTCGCTGCCGGTGGGCCGTCCGCGCTGACGGCGATAGGTCTCGATGCCTGCTTGCATTTCTTCACGCGTGAGCGGGCGGTATTCTTCATCTTGCCCATCCCATTCATAAGGTGCAGTGGGCAGGGCTTGGGCTTTCTGCTTCTTGCTTTGGCTCAGAGCAGAGGCAGTGCGCATTTCATCGAGCGTCATCGAAGTCGTTTTCGAGCCATTCATGGTAAGCGGTCCTTTCTTCTTCACTGGCGGGCCTGAAGCTGATGATGCGCATCGCGTTTTCGCGTGCAATGTGCACCACCGTCAATACGGCCAGCACCTCGAAAACATACGCGAATGATTGGGTTCGCAGTTCTTGCTTGCGCACACTTTGAATGTCCAGTCGATATGGGCTGTCCAATACCGCCACGGAGTCGACGAAGTCCAAGCCGTGCTTGTTCAAATTGGTTTGCCGTTTTTCGGAATCCCAAAGAATGTGCATCTCAGTTAATTAATTGTAGTAACAAAAATAAACAAGTCAAGCAAGCTGGCGCCAGTATTTGGCAAATAAAATGATGCCTTTTTAATTAAATTAAAGCATCAGGGGATACGATGAGGATCTATCACATGGCACGCTGAAAAGCGGTCCTCCAGAGTGTTCATCCATTCCTGCCATCGACCATGTCCCTTTTGAATTCAGCTGTCCGAGAAGCCGCCCGCCGAAGCGTCTTGTGCTGGTTGGCCACGGTGGACGCCGATGGTCAGCCCAATGTCTCGCCCAAAGAGGTTTGGGCCATTGTTGACGACGAGTATGTGGTGGTCGCCCACATTGCATCGCCTTTGAGTGCGCGCAACATCGCGCAGCAGCCGCTGGTGTGCCTGAGCTTTGTCGATGTGTTCGTGCAAAAGGGCTTCAAACTCAAAGGCTCCGCGCATGAGGTGTGCGCAGAGGACTCGACTTTCGACCACTGGGCCGCGCCGCTGTTGGCCATGGTGGGGCAGCGCTTTGTCATCCAGAGCGTGCTGGTCATCCGCGTCACGTCAGTGGCGCCCATCGTCGCACCCAGTTACCGCTTTTATCCGCAAGTAACAACGGAGCCATCGCAAATCGCATCAGCGATGAAAGCTTATGGTGTTCAACACAATCAGGAGTGAAGGCATGAGTGAAATTCTCGTTCGTCAAGCAGTACTGGCAGATTTGGACGCTCTTGCAAGCCTGTTCGACGGCTACCGCCAGTTCTATGGCCAGTCCAGCGACGTGGCCGCTGCTCGTGCTTTCCTGCAGGCCCGTTTTGAACACGGGCAGTCAACCATCTTCTTGGCCGAATCGGAGGGCCAAGCGGTGGGTTTTACCCAGCTGTATCCCAGCTTCTCGTCGGTATCGATGGCCAGGGTGCTGGTGCTCAATGATTTGTACGTGGTACCAAGGGCCAGGCGCCTAGGGGTGGGGCAATCGCTGTTGAATGCCGCAGCTGCCCATGCGAAGCAATTGGGTGCCATCCGCCTGTCATTGAGTACAGCCGTAGACAACGCGTCTGCCCAAGCTTTGTACGAATCGCAAGGCTGGGGTCGTGATCAAAAGTTTTTGGCGTATCACTTGGCTTTGAAATAAACATCATGGTTGTCCAGCACTCAGAACTCCCTTGCTGCGTAGTCATTTTTTCGAACCCAGCTACAGCGGCTAAAGACGGCTACACCGCTGCAACAAGCCAATGAATCCGAAGGACAGACCATGAAAATGTTGGGCTTGATCGGTGGCATGAGTTGGGAGTCCACAATGCCGTATTACCGACTCATCAATGAAAGCGTGAAAGCGCACAGGGGTGGCTTGCACTCGGCGCAGCTTATTTTGTACAGCTTGGATTTTGCAGAGGTCGAGTCATTGCAGCGGGGCGGAGATTGGGCTGCTGCGGGGGCATTGTTGGCTCAGGCCGCACAAACCTTGCAGTCAGCGGGTGCCCAAGCACTGGTGCTTTGCACCAACACCATGCACAAGGTGGCCCCGGCCATTGAAGCGGCCGTGCAGGTGCCCCTGCTGCACATCGCCGATGCAACGGCCAAGGCCATCGTGGCGCAAGGGTTCACGCGGGTGGGCTTGTTGGGTACGCGTTTCACGATGGAGCAGGATTTTTACAAATCACGCCTGCGAGATGCATATGGTTTGGAGGTGATCGTGCCCGAGGCGGATGACCGTGCCGATGTGCATCGCATCATTTACGAAGAACTGTGCCTAGGTCATGTTTGTGATGCTTCGCGGGATGTCTACAGCCGTGTTATCGATGATCTGGTGGCTCAGGGCGCGCAGGCCATCGTCTTGGGCTGTACCGAAATCGGTATGCTGATGGGGCCCCAAGACAGTCCGGTGCCCTTGTTTGACACCACCGCCTTGCATGCACAAGCCGCTGTCGATTGGGCTTTGACCGATTAAGCTCTCGGTTGCTGTTTTGAAGGATTTCCCATGACCCACACCGTCCGTTTTCAACGCGTTTTGAAAGCCCCTGCTGAGCGCATCTTCCGAGCCTTTATTGACCCCGACGCCATGGCCAAGTGGTTGCCGCCTCATGGTTTTACCGGTCGGGTGCACGAGATGGATGCCCGTGTGGGCGGCGGCTACCGCATGTCGTTCACCCACCTGGGCAATGGCCAGTCGCACAGCTTTGGCGGCAGGTTTTTGGAACTGGTGCCTGGCGAGCGTTTGAGCCACACCGACACCTTTGATGATCCCAATTTGCCCGGGCAGATGACCACCACGGTCACTTTCAAACCGGTGCTGGTCGGCACCGAGCTGAACATCGAACAGTCGGGCATCCCCGAGATGATCCCGCCCGAGATGTGCTGTCTGGGTTGGCAAGAGTCTTTGACTTTGCTGGCGTTGTTGGTTGAGCCTGAAATCAAGGGCTGAAATGGAGAGGTTCACTGTATGAGCAACCCTGTTGCTTGGTTTGAAATCTATGTGCACGATTTGCCGCGTGCCCAAGCGTTTTACGAGGCGGTGTTTGGCCAGCCGCTTGCCCCCTTGCCGCATGCCTCTGAGCGCAATCCGCAGATGCTGGTCTTTAAGATGAACAACGAGGGGTATGGCGCTGCGGGCGCATTGGTGCACATGCCGGGTCTCAAGCCTGCAGGCAACAGCGTGCTGGTGTACTTTTCCTGCGCAGACTGTGCGGTCGAGGCGGCCAAGGCTCAGGTCGCCGGTGGGCAGGTCTTCAAGCCCAAGATGGCCATTGGCGCGTATGGGCACATTGCTTTGGTGATGGACACCGAGGGCAACATGATTGGCTTGCACTCACTGCACTGAGGTGCACCTGAGGCCAGGTTGGGGCTCAAGCGGGGCGGGCCCAGTCATCTGCATGACAAGCCCGCTGTGGGCTTGGCGTTATGTTTGGGCAGATCATTTGCCCCATAAAGCCCCGCTTGACCGACATGAACACCTCCGCCCAAGCCAGCCACGAGGCCGTGGTGCGCGGCCCCACCCGTACGCGAGAAAAAACGCCCCGCCATTGGCCTGCCGAGGGTTACACCCGAGCGCCTTACTGGGTCTACACCGACCCGGATATTTACGCCCAAGAGCAAGTCAAGATTTTTCGGGGCAAGACTTGGAACTATCTGGGCCTGGAGGCCGAGGTGCCCGAGGTGGGCAGTTTCAAAACCACCTACATCGGTGATCAGTCGGTGGTCTTGACCCGTGCCGAAGATGGCACGCTTCATGCCGTGGTCAACCGCTGTGCGCACCGGGGCAATATGCTGTGCCGCGATGCGTTTGGTCAGGTCAAGAAGCTGTACTGCGTCTACCACGCTTGGAACTACAACCTCAAGGGTGACCTGACGCATGCAGCGTTCAGCCACGGTTTGCGCGGTGAGGGCGGATTGCCCAAAGACTTTCAGTTGTCCGAACATGGCCTGCACAAATTGCGCGTGGCCACGATCTGCGGTTTGGTTTTTGCCACCTTCTCCGACGAGGTGGAGCCCCTGGAGGCGTGGTTGGGCGATGTGGCGGCGGGCATTCGACGCGTGTTGCACAAGCCCCTGAAGGTGCTGGGCTATGACACCCAGCGCATCCATGCCAACTGGAAGACATACCACGAGAACCCTCGGGACTCTTACCACGCCAACATCCTGCACACCTTTTACGGCACCTTTGGTTTGTCGCGCCAATCTCAAGAGTCGGGCATGACGCTCGATCAAAGTGGCCGCCATGTTTACTTCTACACCAAGGCCGGCACCGAGAAAAAGTCAGAAGACTTTGACAAGACCAGCGCCGCCTTGCGGTCCGTTAACGACGACATGAAGTTGGAAGACCCCAGCATCCTGAAGTGGCGCGACGAATTTGGCGATGGGGTCAGTGTGCAGATCCTCACCACCTACCCCAGCTTTGTGCTGCACCAAATTGCCAACAGCCTGGCGACACGCCAACTCATCCCGCGTGGCGTGGGCGAGTCGGACTTGGTGTGGACTTACTTTGGCTTTGCCGATGACGACGAGGCCACCACGCAAAGCCGCTTGGTTCAAGCCAACTTGGCAGGATCGGCCGGCATGATCTCGGTGGAAGACGCGGCCGTATGCGAGATGATGCAAAAAGCGATGGCCGATGGGCAGAGCGGCGAAAGCTTCATCGAGATGGGTGGCAAAACCTTGGAAAGCGGCGGCACCAGCAAACTCTCCGAGCGTGCGATCCGCAACTTCTGGCACAACTACCGATCAGACATGGACTTGGCATGAACCCGCAACACGAAGCACATTTCCGGGCGGTTGAAAACCTGATTTGCGAATGGGCCCGCGCCATCGACGAAGACCGGGTCGAAGCCATTGCACAGTTGCTGCAGCCCGACGGCCGTTACACCGTGCAGTCACGGTTCAACCATGACCGCGGTTTGCCGATGGCCATCATCGACGCCCGCAGTGCCGCGCAATTGCGCGACCGCATCAAGTCCATGCGGGTGGCCAACATTTACGAGCCGCACCATTACCGGCACATCCTGTCGGGCGTGCAAATCGTCGGCGAGGCCGATGGCGCCCTGCAGGTGCGATCGAACTATCTGGTCGTGCGCACCATGTCTTTGGATGGGGACATGGCCATTTTTTCGTCCGGCCAATGCCAGGACGAAGTGGTGATCACGCCAGAGGGGCCGCGTTTCAAGCGCCGCTTGTTCCTCTACGACTCACGCATCATCGAGACCTTGTTGGTCATTCCCCTTTGAATTTTTGAAAGCCCGCCATGACACTTCGTCGCCGTGAATTTCTCAGCACCTCTTTGGTTTTGAGTTCTCCTCTGTGGGCCGCTTTGGCAGGCGCGCAAGGTGTTGGTGCTTGGCCACAAAAAACCATCAAGATCTTGGTGCCCAACCCGGCAGGCGGCAGCGCTGACTTGTTCCCCCGACTGGTCTCGGAAGTCTTGTCCACCAAGCTCGGTCAAACGATCGTGATTGAAAACAAGCCCGGTGCAGCGGGCAACATCGCGGCCGAGATGCTGTTCAATGCCGAGCCCGATGGTTACACCTTGATGGCCGCGCCCCCGCCGCCCTTGTCGATCAATGTGAGCCTGTACCCCAAGCTCAATTACGACCCGGCCAAGTTTGTACCGATCACCGTGTTCTCTTTGGTGCCCAACGCCCTGATGGTGCACCCTTCGGTGCCGGCCAATTCGGTGCAAGAGTTGATCGCCTATGCCAAAGCCAACCCCGACAAACTCAGCTACGCCTCGCAAGGCAACGGCTCCACCGCGCACCTGACGGCCGAGCTGTTCAAACAAAAGACCGGCACCAAGCTGGTCCATGTGCCCTACAAGGGCGATGCGCCCGCAGTGGCCGATCTTCTGGCCGGACATGTGAATGTGATGTTCGGCAATGTGGCGCAAGCCTCTGGCCATTTGCGCACGGGCAAGCTCAAGGTTCTGGCGGTCACCAGCGCCAAGCGCATCCCCAGCATGCCGCAAACCCCGGCCTTGCAAGAGATCGTGCCCGGCGTGGTCGCCGTGGCCTGGTTTGCTTTGGTGGCGCCGCCTAAAACGCCTGCGGCCATTGCACAACGGTTGTCCAGCCTGATCGGTGAGATCTTGCGCACGCCCGAGATGGTGCGGCGCTTTGCCGAGGTGGGGGCCGAGCCCGTGGGCAACACCCCAGAAGAGATGGCCCAATGGATGAAAGAGGACACCGAGCGTTGGCGTCAGGTCATCAAAAACGGTGGCGTGACCATCGACTGATCCACGCCTGTTTCAGATGTTGGCCGCTGCGATGTCATTGGGCAGGGGCGCCAATTGGCGCAGGGCCTGCAAGGCGTCGGCGTCGGTGCGATACAGCTTCAGCTGTGCGCTTTCTGGCAGTTCTCCTGCACGCTTCAAGGCGGTTTCCACCGGCAACTTGATGCCACTGATGTGCAGCGTGATGCCTCGGCTGGCCAGTTGACGCTGCAGCTGCCCAAAGGTTTCCACGCCGGTGGCATCGATGCGGTTGATGGGCTGGGCAAACAGGCACACGTCCTGTACATCGGGGTGCATTGCCAAGTGCTCGGCAATGGCGCGTTCAAAGCCGCTGGCCGCTGCAAAGTCGAGCTCGGCATCCATGCGAAAGGCATACAAATGGGGCGCCAAGGGGGGCAGCTTCCACAGGTGGCGGTCGCGCAAGCTGCCGTCAGGGTGCAGGCCCACTTCGATGATGCGCGGGTGCAAGCGGGTGTGCAAAAAGTGGCTCAGTCCCACCAGCACGCCCGCCATGACGCCCCAATAAATGCGCGGCGCTGTGGCCAAGGTGATGGCGAAGGTGACCGCTGCCGTCATGGTCTCCACGCGGTCAATGCGCCAGAGCTTGAGGAATTGACGCGGCTGGAACAGGTTGAGCACCGCCACAATCACCGCTGCCGCCATGACCGAGCGCGGCACGTGTTGCAAGGCGGGCATCAGCAGCAGCAAAGCCAACAAAACAAAACCAACCGAGGCCACCACCGCCCAGCCCGAGCGTGCACCGGCGTACAGCATCAAGGCGGAGCGCGAGAACGAGGTGCTGGTCGGGAAGCTGCCTGAAAAAGCCGAGGCCAGTTTGGCCAGGCCTTGGGCAAACAATTCGGTGCTGTCGTCCCAGCGTTTGCCATCGCGCTGGCATTCGATGCGGGCACTGGAGGCGGTTTCTAAAAAGCTCACCAAGGCGATCACCATGGCCGGCACCCAAAGCTGGTTGAGCATCTCCAAGCCCGGCCAGTGCGGCCAATAAACATCGGGCAAGCCCGAAGGCAGCAAGCCGACCACGGTCCCATGTTGTTCGTAGCCTGTGGCATAGCCCAAGAGCGAGGCCAAGGCCATGACCAGCATGACGCCCGGCCAGCGCGGCTTGTAGCGCCGCAGCAAAAGTAACACCGCCAAACTGCCCAGGCCAAACAGCGCTGGCCAGTCCGTCAGCCAGCTGCTCCAGCTTGAAACATCCCATTGCCAGGTCTTCACGCCCAGCAGCGCCGGCACTTGCGAGGCCATGATCAGCAGCGATGCTGCCTGGGTAAAGCCCATCATCACGGGTGAGCTGACCAGGTTGATCAACCAGCCGTAATGGCCCAATCCCAAGAGCAGCTGGATGCCACCCGACAAGAGCGACAGCCACACGGCCAAAGAGACCCATTCGGCGGAGCCGGGCTCGGCCATGCCCGTGAGCGATGCCCCGATCAGCACACAGGTCAGTGCAGCAGGGCCGACCGACAAGCGGTTGGCGCTGCCCAGCAGCACCGCCAGCAAAGCCGGCACCAAGCAGGTGTACAGGCCCGTGACCAGCGGCATGCCCGCCAGGCCCGCATAGGCCACAGCCTGCGGCACCATCACCAGGGCGACCGTGAGCCCGGCCAGCACTTCGGTGCGGGCCAGCGCAGGTGTCAGTTTGGGCCAGGAGCGGTAGGTCAAAAAGCGTTGCAAATCCATGCCCTATCTTAGTCGGCTGGGGTTCAGCGCTGTGGCATGTCCTTGACAGAGTAGCCCAGGCTGACCGTCGCGTCTTCGGGGATGGCGGGCACCGTCTTGTCCCATGCCTCCCAGGCCTCGCGCAGGGCTTGCAGGCGCTCAGGCTCGCGCTGGGCGAGGTTGGCGCGTTCGCGTTCGTCGGCCGGGATGTTGAAGAGGTAATCGTTGCCATCCACCCGCAGGTATTTGTAGTCGCCCATGCGCAAGGCGCGCTGGCCTCGGTGGTTCATGCGCCAGTACAGTGGTCGGTCAAATTGGTGTCGGGCGTCGCGCAGCACAGGCAGCATGGACACGCCGTCAAAGGGCAAGTCGTCATGGGCCTTGGCGCCAGCGAGCTCGACCATGGTGGCCGACCAGTCCATGGTCATGCACTGCTGGGTGGATGTGCCACCGGGTGCGATCACGGCGGGCCAGTGCGCGATCCACGGCACGCGGATGCCGCCTTCGGTCAGGTCCATCTTGCCGCCCACCAAAGGCCAGTTGTCAGAAAAACGCTCGCCGCCGTTGTCGCTGGTGAAGACGATCAGGGTGTTGTCGAGCTGCCCGGTTTTTTTGAGCGCATCCACCACCCAGCCAATGCCTTCGTCCATGTGGTGGATCATGCGGTGGTAGGTGTGGATGTTGCCGCCGTGCAGGTGAAACAGGTTGTCCTTGACCTCTTGAGCCAGCGCATGGTCTTCGCGGGTTTCCCAGGGCCAATGCGGCGCGGTGTAGTGCAGGCTCAAAAAGAAGGGCGTGCCTTGCGCAGCGCCTGGGGCCATGCGCTCGACAAAGTCCACCGCCTTGTGCGAAATCAAATCGGTCAGGTAGCCGTCTTCGTGTTTTTCTTCTTCGCCCGCATAAAGGTCGTGCGAACCGTTGTTGCTGGCGTGGGTGAAGTAGTCCACGCCGCCCGACATGGGGCCAAAGAACTCTTCATAGCCGGACTTGATCGGGCTGAAATGGGGCGGGTAGCCCAAATGCCATTTGCCGATCAGCGCCGTGCGGTAGCCACTGGCCTTGAGCAGGGACGGCAGCGTGGGGTGTTCGGACGGCAGGCCCAGCACCGTGCTGCCTTTGCTCTTGCTGTTGATGGGCTCGTCGGCGCCGCCACGCAGGCGGTACTGGTAACGGGCCGTCATGAGCGCAAAGCGGGTGGGCGAGCACACGGGGGAGTTGGAATAACCCTGTGTGAATTTGAGGCCGCTTTCAGCCAGTTGGTCGAGCACGGGCGAGACCTTGCCGAACTTGGCGTCGCGGCCGCCATAGCAACCGAGATCTGCAAAGCCGAGGTCGTCGGCCACGATGAAGATGATGTTGGGGCGTTGTGTCATGGGGGTTTCAGTCGACCTTCATGCCGGTGGCGCGGATGATGCGGCCGTATTGGTCAGAGAGTTTTTTCAGGCGGGCAGCGGCGGCCGATCCGGTCAGGCCTTCGTAGGCCATGTCCAGATCGCTCAGCCGAGCTTGTTGTTCGGGCCGTGCCATCGCATCGGTGATGGCTTTGGCCATGGTTTGCATCAAGGGCTCGGGGGTGTTGCCTGGGGCCATGACCACGTAGAGCACTTCGCTTTCCAAGTCCTTGAAACCGGCCTCGGCCACGGTCGGCACTTCGGGGGCCAGGCGCGAACGCTTGCTGCTGGTCACCGCCAGTGCATTGATCTTGCCGCCTTTGACTTGCGGCAGCATGCCGGGCGTGGCCAAGGTGCCGCCGTCCACCTCACCGGCCACCACAGCCATCACCGCCGGTGAATTGCCCCGGTAAGGGATGTGCACCAGGCGTGTGGCAGCCGCGATGTTGGCCATGTTGACCCACAAATGGCCGGGGGAGCCGTTGCCGCCCGAGCTGAAGTTCAGACTCCGATCGCGTGCGGTTTGCATGAAGTCTTTGACCGACTTGATGCCGGTGCCGGGGTGCACGCCCAACAGCAAGCCAGAGCTGGAGATCACCACCAGTGGTTTGAGTTCGGCGTCCTTGAAAGGCATCGCCTTGTAAATGTGCGGGTTGATGGTGTGCGTGGTGTCGATGCCCCAGAGCAAGGTGTAACCATCAGGCGCGGATTTGGCCACCGCATCGGCCCCCACATTGCCCGAGGCCCCGGCTTTGTTTTCCACCACAAAGGCTTGGTTGAATTGCTTTTGCAGCACATCGCCCACGGCACGGGCCAGGATGTCGGACGGCCCGCCAGGCGGGAAACTGTTGATGAATTTGACCGGTTTGTTGGGCCAGGGCGCTGTTTGGGCGAGGGCCGCTGTGCCCAGCATCAGGGTTGTGCTGGCCAGCAAGAGGGTGCGACGCAGTGTCATGGGGTCTTTCTTTGGTGATCAGTCCAGTTGCACGCCGGTGGCTTTGATGGGTTTTTCCCAACGGTTCAGGTCGGCTTTTTGGGCGGCGGCCAGATCGGCCGAGTTGGAGCCGATGGGCTCGTAACCCAGCTTGACCAGCTTGTCTTTCATGGCCGGCTCGCGCACGATTTTGACCATGGCTTTTTGCAAACGTGCCAAGGCATCGCCCTTGAGGCCAGCCGGGCCATACATGGCAAACCAGGCGGTGGCGTCCATGTTGATGCCCGCCTCTTTGAGTGTGGGCACCTCGGGCACTTGCGTGTCGCGTTGGCTACCGGTCACGGCGATGATGCGGGCCTTGCCGCTGTGGTGCAGCTCGGCGGTTTCGCTCACCACATCGAACTTGTAGTCGATGTGACCGCCCAGCAATGCGTTGTTGGCGGGGGCGCCGCCTTGAAACGGCACATGGTTCAGTTGCACGCCTGCAGATTGCTCCATCAGCACGCCCATGAAGTGGGGCAGGGTGCCCGCGCCGGGCGTGCCGTAGCTGCTTTCGCCGGGCTTGGCCCGGGCTTTGGCCAACATCTCGGCCACACTTTTGACACCCGAAGCAGGACCTGCCACCACGCCAAACTGAAAGCGGGCGATTTGCGAGATGGGGGTGAAGTCTTTCACCGCGTCGTAGTCGAGCTTTTTGTAAACGTGCGGAAACAGCACCATCGGCCCGCTGGGCAGCACGATCACGGTGTGGCCGTCGGGCTTGGCCGCTTTGACCATATTCAAGGCGATGCGTCCGCCTGCACCGGGCTTGTTGTCCACCACGATGGGGCCAAAGTCATCGCGCAGCGCATCGGCCACGATGCGAGCGATCACGTCGGCTGAGCCGCCGGGCGGAAAGCCCACCAAGATTTTCAAAGGCGGTTTGTCTTGCGCTTGTGCACCCAGGCTGGCCAAGGTCAACAGCGCAAGGCTCAAGGTGCGGCGTGTGAGTGTGAGCATGTTCGGCAATTCCTCATTGGGAGTGGTGGTCAGTGCATGGGGTGAAACCCCGCAGGGACTGCTCCACAATGTAGGCTTGTTTGGGGTGATTGATCTAATCAACCATCCCCCCTGAAAACCCTGATGCCCTTGATGACGCTGACTCCTTCACAACGCCTTGCCTCGGTGGACGATTTGCTGCTGTACCGCTTGAGCCAATTGACGGCTGCCGCAGGTGCGGTGGTGGTGCGCTTGTGTGAAGGCGGCTACGGCATCACGCGGCGCGAGTGGGGCTTGTTGGCGCAGTTGCACGGTTACCCGCAGGGCCTGTTGCCCTCGGAGTTGGCCGATCGCATGCACCGCGACCGGGCTCGCACTTCCCGGACGATCACGGCCTTGCTGGGCAAGCAACTGATCGAGCGCACCACTTTGCCGCACGACCGGCGCAGTGTGCGCGTGAGCCTGACGCGCGAGGGGCAAGCGCTTTACGCCCAACTCATGCCGCAAATCCAGCACATCAACAGCCAGATCTTGTCGGTGCTCTCGCACGATGAAGCCGCCAGTTTGGACGATGCGCTGGAGCGCTTGCGTGTGCAGGCCTTGGCCGTGCAAGTCAGCATGAGCCCCGACCTGCCCAAGGCAGACCGCCGCCGTGGCCGAGCCGTTTCAGCACTTGTCACCAGCCCAACGCGGCCACAAGCATGAGACCTGCCGTGATCGCGCGTGGCTTGTGGCTGTGCCTGCTGGCTTGGCCTGCCCTCGGGTTTGCGCAGCCGACGGTGACCACGGCCTGGGTCAGTTGGGTGATGGATGGCGATACCTTGCTCTTGGTGCCGCAAGGCCAGAAAGAGCCCGTCAAGGTGCGGGTGGATGGCATCGATGCGCCTGAGAGTTGCCAGCCAGGGGGCGAGGCCGCACGCGAAGCGATGATCCGACTGGCCATGCGCAAAACGGTGCAGGTCCGTGAATTCGGGCAAGACCATTACGGCCGGCAGGTCGCGCAAGTGAGCATCGATGGGGTGGACCTGGGCGCCGAGATGGTGCGCACCGGCATGGCTTGGGCTTACCGCTACCGCGCAGGGGCGGGGCCTTATGCCAAGCTGCAAAAGCGGGCCCAGGAAGACCAGCGCGGTTTGTTCGGCGCTTCAGAGACGGCGATGACGCCAGCGGTGTTTCGCAAGTTCCATGGCAGCTGCCATGCACCCGTGAATTGAAAACTCAGGCGCGGTGTGCGGCGCAGACGGGGCAATGCTCGTTGCGGCCCATGCGGATGTCGGTCCACGACAGGTCGCGGCCGTCGAGCATCAAGAGGCGGCCTGCCATGTGGCTGCCCATGCCACTCAAGATTTTCAGCGCTTCTGCCGCTTGGACCGTGCCAATGATGCCCACCAGCGGCGCAAACACGCCCATGGTGGCGCAGCGGGTTTCTTCGGGCGCTTGCTCGGGTGGGAACACGCAGGCATAGCAGGGCGCATCGGCGCGGGTGCTGTCAAACACCGAGACCTGACCGTCCATGCGGATGGCCGCGCCCGAGACCAGCGGTTTGCCGTGCTGCACGCAAGCGCGGTTGACGGCATGGCGGGTTTCAAAGTTGTCGCAGCAGTCGATCACCACATCGGCTTGCGCCACCAGAGTGTCAAGCAAGGCCGCATCGGCCCGCTGCGTGATGGGCGTGACCTGCACATCGGGGTTGATTTGCGCAATCGCGGTGCGCACCGAATCGGCCTTGTTTTGGCCTACGCGGTCCAGCGTGTGGGCGATCTGGCGCTGCAAGTTGGTGGCGTCCACCTGGTCATGGTCGACCACCGTGATGCGGCCCACGCCCGCGCTGCCCAGGTACAGGCTGACGGGGGAACCCAAGCCGCCTGCGCCGATGATCAGTGCATGGGAGGCCAGCAGTTTTTCTTGGCCGTCGATGCCCAGTTCATTGAGCAAGATGTGGCGCGAGTAGCGCAACAGCTGGGTGTCATCCATCGCGCTCACTCGTCTTTTTTCTCGGCCTTGCGTTCAGACAGGGTGGTGCTGGCTTTGACCGGCAAGCCTTTGAGCTGGTTCAGCGCTTGCTGCAGCTGGAAGTCTTTTTCAGAGCCGAACTCGGGCAGTCGGCGTTCGGCTGGTGACTTTTTGGAGTCTTCCTCCAGCTTCTTCAAGGCCTCTTCGCGGGCTTTCTCGCGCTCGGGGTCTTTCTTCTCTTCTTCCTTGCCGTTGGACAGGTGCTTTTGCAAATCGGCTTCGCGGGTGCGCAAAGCGGCAAACAGGTTGCCTTCGGCGGTTTCGTCCAGCATCACCTCGGGCACGATGCCCTTGGCCTGAATGGCGCGGCCATTGGGGGTGTAGTAGCGGGCGGTGGTGATCTTCAGCGCGGTGTCAGGGCCGAGCTGGCGCACGGTCTGCACCGAGCCCTTGCCAAAGGTCTGGCTGCCCATCAAGGTGGCGCGTTTGTAGTCTTGCAAGGCGCCGGCGACGATCTCGCTGGCCGAAGCAGAGCCTTCGTTGACCAACACCACCAAGGGCACTTTTTTGAGCACACCGCCGGTGGCCTGGGTCAGGCGTTGGATCGGGTCGTTGCTGGCGCTGCGGCGCCAAAACTGCGGCGAAGCCTTGTAGGTGAATTTGCTTTCTTCGAGCTGGCCGTTGGTGGTGACCACGGTGACGTTTTCGGGCAAGAAAGCGGCCGACAAAGCCACTGCGGCGTCAAGCAAACCACCGGGGTCATTGCGCAAGTCGAGCACCAAGCCTTTGAGCCCTGGCGACTGCTCGACCATCTCTTCGACCTTGCGGGCAAAGTCTTCCACCGTGCGTTCCTGGAACTGGGACACGCGCACCCAGCCGAAGCCGGGCTCCATCAGCTTGGTTTTGACGGATTGCGTCTTGATTTCTTCGCGGATGATGGTCACCGGGAAGGTGCGGCTTTCGTCTTTGCGGAACACCGTCAACACCACTTTGGTGTTGGGCTCGCCTCGCATGCGCTTGACCGCCTCGCTCAGCGACAGGCCTTTGACGGCGGTGCTGTCGATCTTGGTGATCAGGTCATTGGTTTTGAGACCAGCGCGGTCGGCCGGTGAGCCTTCGATGGGCGAGACGATCTTGATCAGGCCGTCTTCCTGGCTGATCTCGATGCCCACGCCAACAAATTTACCGGAGGTGCCTTCTGAGAATTCCTTGAAGCTCTTTTTGTCAAAGTACTGCGAATGCGGATCCAGGCTCGCGACCATGCCGGAGATGGCTTCGGTGATGAGCTTTTTCTCATCGACGGGCTCGACGTAGTCGCTCTTGACCATGCCAAAAACGGCGGCCAGTTGTTGCAGCTCTTCGAGCGGCAAGGGCGCCATGCTGCTGCGGGCCACGGTTTGCACCGACACGGTGGTCAGTGCGCCAGCCAAAGCGCCCACGCTGAGCCAACCGACGATCTTGAGTTTCTGTCCCATATTGCTTGTCTGTTCCCAGTAGGAGATGCAGCTCAATATACACCGCAGGCCCAGCCCCTGTCGGGGTGGGCCTGTAATTTCAAGTAAAGACCCCAGGCGGCAAAGTCTGCCGCCCAGACGGCCTTCAGGCCTTGCCTTGGCTGGCCACGGCAGCGGCAGCAGCAGCCGCCGCCTCGGCGTCGCCCAGGTAGTAGTGACGGATCGGCTTGAGGTTTTCGTCCAGCTCGTACACCAAGGGGATGCCGTTGGGGATGTTCAAGCTGACGATGTCGCTGTCGGAGATGCCGTCGAGGTACTTGATCAGCGCGCGGATGGAGTTGCCGTGCGCTGCGATCAGCACGCGCTTGCCCGCCTTGATGCTGGGGGCAATGCTGTCGTTCCAGGCGGGCAGTACGCGGGCCACGGTGTCCTTGAGGCACTCGGTCAAGGGCACGGCTTCAGGGTTGGGGTAGCGGCGGTCGCTGCGTTCGCAGCGGGGGTCGCTCGCTTCCAGGGCCGGTGGTGGGGTGTCGTAGCTGCGGCGCCAGACCAGCACTTGTTCGTCGCCGTATTGTTTGGCCATGTCGGCCTTGTTCAGGCCTTGCAGGCCGCCGTAGTGGCGCTCGTTCAGGCGGTAGTCCTTGACCACGGGCAGCCAAGTGCGGTCCATTTCGTCCAGGGTCAGCCACAGGGTGCGGATGGCGCGCTTGAGCACCGAGGTGTAGCACAGGTCAAAGTCCCAGCCTTCGGCTTTGAGCAGCTTACCGGCCGACATGGCTTGGCTCACGCCGGTGGGGGTCAGGTCCACATCGGTCCAGCCGGTGAAGCGGTTTTCAAGGTTCCAGGTGGATTCGCCGTGGCGGATCAGGACAAGTTTGTACATGGTGAGAGGCAGCAGTAGCTGTGAAAAACAAGGGACAAGGCCGCCATTTTAGAATCGAGGCTTGGCGGCCCGCTGACGGGCCGATGTTTTTGATGCCTTACAAAGGTCTGATTCGTGAAATTTCTCCTCGATAACTGGATGTTGATCGCCGTGGCCCTGGCTTCTGGCGTGGCTTTGATCGTGCCCACCTTGGGCAAAGGCTCGGGCCTGAGCCCCCAAGACATGGTGCAACTGATGAACCGTGAAAAAGCCGTCGTGATCGATGTGTGCTCCGCCGAGGAGTTCGCCCAAGGCCATGTGATCGGCGCCAAAAACCTGCCTTTGGGCGAGCTGGATGCCAAGCTGGCCCAAGTGGTCAAGAACAAAGCCACCCCCGTGGTGATGGTGTGCCAAGTGGGTGCTCGCTCGGCCCGCGCTGCTGCCGCTGCTCAAAAGCTCGGCTACGAAAACGTGCAGACGCTCGCCGGTGGCCTCAAGGCCTGGCAAGCGGCCAACATGCCTGTCGAAAAAGCCTGAAGAGGAAACCCCATGCAAGCCGTCAAGATGTACACCACAGCCGTCTGCCCCTATTGCATCCGCGCCAAACAGGTGCTCAAGGCCAAGGGTGTGGCGCAGATCGAAGAGATCCGCATCGATCTGGACCCCGCCCAGCGGGACCACATGATGCAAATCACCGGCCGCCGCACCGTGCCTCAGATCTACGTGGGCGACACGCATGTGGGCGGCTGTGACGACCTGATGGCGCTGGACGCCAAAGGTGGTTTGGTGCCCTTGCTGCAAGGCGCCTGAGCCCCTCGGGCTTTGACAGTCAGCCTCCTTTTTGAGGGGGCGGCCTGATGGCGGATAATTTCGCTGTTTTTCTTTTCTTGGGCAGCCCGATTTGGGCGGCCCGATCCATTCCTACAGGGAGCCAACATGACCGACACCAACACCACACCCGAAGCCACCCCCGTCTTTCAGATCCAACGCGTGTACCTGAAAGAAGCTTCGCTGGAGCAACCCAATTCGCCCGCCATCCTGATCGAGCAGCAGCAGCCCAGCGTGGACATCCAGTTGGGTGTGGAAGCCACTCCCGCAGCGGACGGCGTTTTTGAAGTTTGCGTGACCGCCACCGTGCACACCAAGATCGGCGACAAGACCGTGTTCTTGGCCGAATGCAAGCAAGGCGGCATTTTTGAAATCCGCAATGTGCCCGAAGACCAGATGGGCGCCATCATGGGCATCGCTTGCCCCCAAATTGTGTACCCCTACCTGCGTGGCAACGTGGCCGATCTGATCACCCGCGCTGGCTTCCCTCCAGTGCACTTGGCCGAGATCAACTTCCAGGCCATGTACGAGCAGCAACAAGCCCAAGCCGCCGCTGCGACCCAGCAGTAAGCGGTCGCCGCGCATGCGCATCACGGTCATTGGCGCAGGCGCCTGGGGCACGGCCATGGCCATGGCCGCTTGCCGCTTGAGTGGCCACGAGGTGCGCTTGCACGCCCGCGACGAGGTGCAAGCCCAGGCCTTGCGCACCCATGGCCAAAATGCCCGCTACTTGCCGGGCGTGGATTTACCTGCCCAGCTTGGCATCCTGAGCGGCGCATTGGCCCCACTGGTGGCACAAGCCGAGGCCCAAGACCTCTTCATCGTGGCCACGCCCATGTCGGGCTTGCGCAGCACTTTGCAGGCCTTGCACACCGTGCCCGGCCCCGTGGCTTGGCTGTGCAAAGGCTTTGAATCCGGCACCGGCCTCATGCCCCACGAAGTGCAGGCCCAAGTGGCCCCATCCATGCAAGCGGGTGCTTTGAGTGGCCCCAGCTTTGCCCTGGAAGTGGCGCGCAGCCAGCCCACTGCTTTGGTGGCCGCGAGCAGCCATGCCGCCGTGCGCGACGCGCTGGTGCACGCTTTCCATGGCTCTGCCCTGCGTGTGTACGCCAACGACGACATCGTGGGCGTGGAAGTCGGTGGTGCGGTCAAAAACGTGTTGGCCATTGCCACCGGACTGTGCGATGGCTTGGACCTGGGGCTCAATGCCCGCGCCGCGCTCATCACGCGCGGCCTGGCCGAAATGACCCGCTTGGGCCTGGCCTTGGGCGCCAAGGCCGAGACCTTCATGGGCCTGTCGGGCTTGGGCGATTTGGTGTTGACGGCCACGGGCGATTTGAGCCGCAACCGCAAAGTGGGCTTGGCCTTGGCGCAAGGCATGAGCTTGCAACAAGCTGTGGACTCGCTCGGCCACGTGGCCGAAGGCGTCTACAGCGCCCGCACTGTGGCGCAACGGGCGCAAAGTTTGGATGTCGACATGCCTATCACCGAAGCTGTGGTGGCACTTCTGGATGGTCGATTACAAGCGCGCGAAGCGGTGCAAGTGCTCATGGGCCGAGGGCCACGCGGCGAGTCGGTCTGAGCACACCCCTATTGGGGTGCGTGCTCAAAGCCTTCTTTGTCCCGGATCAAGCGGCCAGCTTGGCCTTGGGGGCGATGGTCTCCAGCGCATCGCGCAGGATTTGCAAAGTTCGTGGCACTTGGTGCCATTTGTCCAGGCCAAACAAGCCCATGCGGAAGGTGCGGAAGTCCGCGGGTTCGTCGCACTGCAAAGGCACGCCCGCAGCGGTTTGCAAACCCATGGCCAAGAATTTCTTGCTGCTTTGGATTTCGGGATCGGTGGTGTAACTCACCACCACGCCAGGCGCTTCAAAGCCAGGCGCGGCCACACTCGGGAAGCCATGCTCCAGCAGCAAGGCACGCACTTGGCGCCCCAGCGCCATTTGCTCTTCACGCACTTTGGCAAAACCATAGGCTTCGGTCTCGAGCATCGCTTCTTGCAGGCGCTGCAGCGCATCGGTGGGCAAGGTGGTGTGGTACATGTGGGCACCACTTTCGTAAGTCTCCATCACCTGCAGCCACTTTTTCAGATCCATCGCAAAGGTGGTGCTGGTGGTGCCGTCAATGGCTTGGCGGGCGCGCTCGCTCATCATCACCATGGCGCAGCACGGCGAGCTGCTCCAGCCCTTTTGCGGGGCACTGATCAGCAGGTCCACGCCGGTGGCTTTCATGTCCACCCACATGGCACCCGAAGCAATGCAGTCCAATACAAACAGGCCGCCCACAGCGTGCACTGCATCGGCCACGCCTTTGAGGTAGTCGTCGGGCAAGATCATGCCGGCGGCGGTTTCCACGTGCGGTGCAAACACCAGCGCTGGTTTTTCGGCGGCGATGGCGGCTTTGACTTCTTCGATGGGAGCAGGTGTCCAGGCCGCTTGTGGGCTTTCTGACACCCGGCGGGCCTTGAGCACGCTGTGGCTTTTTGGGATCTGGCCCATGTCAAAAATTTGCGTCCAGCGGAAGCTGAACCAGCCGTTGCGGATCACCATCACATGTTGGTTGGTGGCGAACTGGCGGGCCACCGACTCCATGCCAAAAGTGCCGCTGCCAGGCACCAAGGCGACCGAGTGGGCGCCATAAACGGTTTTGAGCATGCGCGAGATGTCGGTCATGACGCCGCCAAAGCGCTTGGACATGTGGTTCAGGGCGCGGTCGGTGTAGACCACCGAAAATTCGAGCAGACCGTCAGGGTCAATGTGGGGCAACAAGCCGGGCATGGGGGTCTCCGTTTTTTTCAATCAGGGGCGAGAGCTTACCTGAGTTCGGTAAGACTGGCTTGGGGTGGGCGCATCCGCCTTTGCGCATGACCTCATCCGTCGCTTCGCGCCAGCAGATCGGTCACCCGCAATGGCGGATGCTCGTTTTGCAATTGGTGCCAGGTCAACGCCCGCGGCGCACCCGCAAGATCTCGTCCAGGATCAAGAGGCCTGCGCCCAGGGTGATGGCGCTGTCGGCCATGTTGAAGGCAGGGAAGTGCCAGCGACCCCAGAAGAAGTCGAGGAAGTCGATCACATAGCCGTGCAGCAGGCGGTCCACCACATTGCCGACCGCGCCACCCAGAACCAGCGAAATGGCCAGGCAAAAAAGGGTTTGGCCAGCGTGTGAGCGCAGCATCCACAGCATGAACAGGGTGGCCACCACGCCGATGCCGGTGAAGAACCAGCGCTGCCAGCCGCCGGCAGCCGCCAAAAAGGAAAACGCCGCGCCGTGGTTGTGCACCCGCACCAGGTTGAAAAACGAGGTGACCGGTGAGCTGTCGCCCAATTGGAAAGCGCCCAGGATCAGCACCTTGGTGAACTGGTCGATCAGCAAGACCAGGAGCGCAATGCCCAGCCAGACCACCAAGCCTTGGCCTGAGCCGCTTTTGGCGAATTTTTTCGAGCTGGCCATCGGGGTCTTTCTGAGTCAGGCCGATCAGGCCACCAGGCGGGTTTCACCCGCACCGTGCAGGTTGCTCACGCAACGGCCGCACAGGGTGGGGTGATCGGCGTTGTGGCCCACGTCGTCGGCGTAGTGCCAGCAGCGCTCGCACTTGATGGCCTGACTGGCCGCCACTTGCACCGCCAAGGCTTCGCCGGCTTGCAGCGTCACTTTGGAGGTGATGAAAACGAACTTGATGTCCGCTCCCAGACTGGCCAGCAAAGCGTGGTCGGCCACAGGGGCGGTCACGGTGATCTCGGCTTGCAAGGAGGCGCCCACCTGGCCTGCGGTGCGGACCACTTCGATGTCCTTGTTGACCAAGTCGCGGATCTCGCGGATGCGGCTCCATTTGGCCAGCAACGTGTCATCGGCCGTGCCAAAGTCGCTGAAGGTTTCCATGAAGATGGATTCGGAGCTGCCGAAACTGCTCCAGGCTTCCTCGGCGGTGAAGGACAGGAACGGTGCCATCCAGCGCAGCATGCCGTGGGTGATGCGGTACAACGCGGTTTGTGCGCTGCGGCGGGCCAGCGATTTGGGTGCGGTGGTGTACAGGCGGTCTTTGAGCACGTCCAGGTAGAACGCACCCAGGTCTTCCGAGCAGTACACCTGCAGCTTGCTGACCACGGGGTGGAATTCGTAGGCGTCAAAGTGGGCGCGGATGTCCGCTTGCAGTTGGGCTGCACGGGCCAAGGCAAAGCGGTCGATCTCCAACAACTGGTCGTCGGGCACCGTGTCGGTCGCGGAATCAAAGTCGCTCACGTTGGCCAGCAAGAAGCGCAAGGTGTTGCGGATGCGGCGGTAGGCATCGATCACGCGGGCCAGGATTTTGTCGTCGATGTTGAGGTCGCCCGAGTAGTCGGTTGAGGCCACCCACAGGCGCACGATCTCGGCACCCATCTTGGAGGTGATGGTTTGCGGCTCGACGGTGTTGCCCAGCGACTTGCTCATCTTGCGGCCTTGGCCGTCGGTGGCAAAGCCGTGGGTCAAGAGGCCTTTGTAAGGCGCACGGCCTTCGAGCGCGCAGCCCAGCAGCAGCGAGCTGTGGAACCAGCCGCGGTGTTGGTCATGGCCTTCCAGATACAAATCGGCCTCAGGACCTTCGGTGTGGAAGGGCTCGCGGTCGTAAGCGTCTTTGTGGCTGCCGCGCAGCACATGGCGGAAGGTCGAGCCCGAGTCGAACCAGACTTCCAAGATGTCGGTGCTTTTGGTGTAGCTGGGCGCATCGGTTGCACCCAAGATGTCTTCGACCGTGACGCGGCTCCAGGCTTCGATGCCGCCTTTTTCGACGATGTCAGCGGCCTGGTCCAGGATGTCCATGGTGCGGGGGTGCAGCTCGCCGCTGTCCTTGTGCAGGAAGAAGGGCACGGGCACACCCCAGCTGCGCTGGCGCGAGATGCACCAATCAGGGCGGTTGGCGATCATGTCGCGCAGACGCGATTTGCCGTTCTCAGGATAGAACTGGGTTTGGTCGATGGCGTCCAGCGCCAGCTGGCGCAGGGTCTTGGGGGCCTTGTCTTTCGTGAACACGCCCTCGCCCTCGTCCATGCGCACAAACCACTGGGCGGCAGCGCGGTAGATGACGGGGGTTTTGTGGCGCCAGCAATGCGGGTAGCTGTGGGTGATCTCCACGGTGGACATCAGGCGGTCGCTTTGGCCCAGCACTTCGATCACGCGGGCGCAGGCTTTCCAGATGTGCTGGCCGCCAAAGAAAGGCAATTCAGGGGCGTACACGCCGTTGCCTTGCACGGGGTTAAGGATGTCGTCGTAGGCCAGGCCGTTGGCGATGCAAGAGTTGAAGTCGTCCACGCCATAGGCCGGGGCCGAATGCACAAGACCTGTGCCGTCGGTGGCGGTGACGTAGTCGGCCAGGTACAGTGGCGATGTGCGGCGGTAGCTGTAGGCGCCGCCTTCTTCAGCGGTCACGGTGTCGTGCAGCGGGTGGCGGAACACCAGGCCGCGCAACTTCTCGCCCACAGCGGTGGCGACCACGGTGCCTTCCAATTTGTAGCGCTCCAGGCATTTGTCGACCAGGCTGGCGGCCAGCAGCAGCACGCCACGGGGCGTGTCCACCAAGGCGTATTCCAGCTCGGGGTGGGCGTTGAGTGCTTGGTTGGCAGGAATCGTCCAGGCGGTGGTGGTCCAGATCACGGCAAAGGCTTTTTTGCTGTCCTCGCCAGGCAGCTTGGTCAGGCCAAAGGCGGCGGCCAGCGCTGCGTTGTCGTCGGCTTCAAAAGCCACATCCAGCGTGTCGCTCTTTTTGTCGGCGTATTCGATCTCGAACTCGGCCAGCGACGAGCCGCAGTCAAAGCACCAATAAACGGGCTTGAGACCACGGTAGACAAAGCCACGCTCAATCACGCGCTTGAAGGCGCGGATTTCACCGGCTTCGTTGGCGAAGTCCATGGTGCGGTAAGGGCGTTCCCAGTCGCCCAGCACACCCAGGCGCTTGAAGTCTTCGCGCTGCTGGTTGATCTGCTCGGTGGCAAAGGCGCGGCTCTTGGCCTGCATGTCGTCACGGCTCAGGTTGCGGCCGTGCAGTTTCTCGATCGCGTTTTCGATCGGCAGGCCGTGGCAGTCCCAGCCGGGGATGTATTGCGCGTCAAAGCCAGCGAGCTGCTTGGACTTGACGATCATGTCTTTGAGCACTTTGTTGAGTGCATGGCCGATGTGCAGCTTGCCGTTGGCATAAGGCGGGCCGTCGTGCAGCACAAACAGCGGTGCACCTTGGCGGGCAGTACGCAGTTTTTTGTACAGGCCGCCTTCGTTCCAGTCTTTGACCCAGCCGGGCTCGCGTTTGGGCAGGTCGCCGCGCATCGGGAAAGGGGTGTCCGGCAGGTTCAGCGTGGCGCGGTAATCGGTGCTGGAGGCGTTGTTTTGTTCAGACATGAAAGGAATCCGGGGGCGCGGCCATCAAAGCCGCTGGGAGCAAAGGCGGGCTGTGCAAAAGGCCCGAAGGGGTGGCGCAAGGCTGTGCCAGGACGCTGGAGCGTCAAATTCGGTCGCGTGTGGTCTGGCGGTGGGTCTCGCTGTGGCGCGAGGCAAACCACGCGTGCGCGTCGTCGCAGTCCTGGGCGATGCCTTTTGTCAGGGCGTCCAGACCGTCGTATTTGAGCTCGTCGTGTAGTTTGTGCAGCAGATCCACGCGGATGATTTTACCGTAGCCCCCCTCGGCCCCCAGATGGGCCGGCCAGTCGAAGGCGTGGGTCTCCAAGAGCACGCGCCCGCCGTTGACGTCGGTGGGGTCCAGGGAGGGGCGGATGCCCAGATTGGCCACGCCCCGCAAGGGCTGATCGGCCAGGCCTTGCACCTGCACCACAAAGATCCCGCTGGCGGCTGGTTTCCAGTGCGAAAAACGCAAATTCAGCGTGCGAAAGCCGTCGCCCGCGCCTTGCGCCGTGGCGGCCAGCTCGCGTCCGAGCTTGCGCCCATGCACCACATGACCGCTGATGCTGTAGGGGCGGCCCAACAAGGCGGCCACGTCGTGCATGCTGCCTTGTCCCAGCGCATCGCGCACGGCCGAACTCGACACACGCAGGCCATGCACTTCATACGAATTCATGCGGGCCACATCAAAACCCAGGCGCTGACCTGCGGCGTCGAGCATGGCGTAGTCGCCCGCACGCTTGGCGCCAAAGCGGAAGTCGTCGCCCACTTGCACATAGCGCACGCCCAAGCCTTGAATCAGCACCTTCTGGATGAAGTCTTCGGGAGACTGGCTGGCCAGCTCGGCATCGAAGGGCACTACCACCACCTGATCGACCCCGCAGCGCTCGAGCTCTTGCAGCTTGTCGCGCAAGGTGGCGATGCGGGCCGGGGCCAGTTCGGGCTTGTTCAGGGCCTTGGCGAAGTAGTCGCGCGGGTGGGGCTCGAAGGTCATCACGCAAGTGGGCACGCCCCGGTGGGCCGCTTCGCTGCGCAAAAGCGCCAGCATGGCCTGATGGCCACGGTGCACGCCATCGAAGTTGCCGATGGTCAGCGCGCAGGCAGGGGCCAGCTGGGGGTGGTGAAAACCGCGGAAAACCTTCATGGCGATGGTGGGGCGTTGGGGCTTGACTTGAGGCTTTTGCCTTTTGTCATGGTTTTGAGAAATTCAGAGGGTATATTGTGACTGAGCCCGATCCTCTCAAGCCCGTCCCCGTGCCGGGCTTGTCAGGACCGAGACAGTCCCCATCCTTTTCAGTGCTTGCATCTGTTGTCAGGAGTTGTGTGTGAAGGTCTTGAAACTCTCTGCCCAAGGGCTGCCCCAGTCGTGGATCACGCTGGAGCAAGCGGTCACCCATTACGCCGCCGACGAGGTGCGCTGGGAGGCAGGCCGCCAGGTGGCGGTGTTTCGCGGCGGTCACAACGCGGTCACGGGCGAGCAGTCGGTCATCGCGGTCAACAGCATCATCGGCACCCAAGGCGTGCCGCGCATCAACCCTTTTGACATGCGATCGGGACTGACCAACCCCAAGCTTTTTGTCCGCGACCGCAATGTGTGCGCCTACTGCGGCGGCCATTTCCATGAATCGGTGCTGACCCGAGAACACATCGTGCCCTTGTCGCAAAAAGGGCCGGACCATTGGATGAATGTGGTCACCGCCTGCCGCTCATGCAACCACCGCAAAAGCAGCCGCACACCCGAGCAGGCCCACATGCCTTTGCTATACACGCCCTATGTGCCCAGCCTTTGGGAAGATTTCATCTTGCGCAACCGCCGCATCCTGAGTGACCAGATGGCGTTTTTGATGGCACATGTTCCCAAGAGTTCGCGCCTCTTGGTCTGAGTCGCTACGCACTTGCCGTGGCGTTGGATTCGCCGCATCATGGCTCCCTGAAATCACAAAGCCCGGGCCACGCAGTCCGGCGCCTTCAGGGAGACCCGCATGACCAAATTCCGTTCACCACGGGCGTCAGCCCTGACCAGGCGCGCCTTTTTGCTGCAGGCCGCCAGCGCCAGCTTGTTGGCGCCAGAGGGCGCTGTGGCCGCCAGCACCTCAGACCGGGTGCAGTTGGCATCGGCGTGGCCGTTGGGGCAATCGCCACGGGGGTATCTGGTCAGCGAAAAATTCGATGGTGTGCGTGCCGTCTGGGATGGGCAGGTTCTGCGTTTTCGCAGCGGTCGAACGATTGTTGCGCCGCCTTGGTTCTTGGCCGGTTTGCCGAACACACCACTCGATGGTGAGTTGTGGATGGCCCGAGGGCAGTTCGACCGCGTTTCAGGCGCGGTCCGCAAAGCGGTGCCACAAGACGCTGAATGGCGGGATGTGAACTACTTGGTGTTCGATGCCTGGGGCCGTGCAGAGCCCTTTGCTCAGCGTGTGGATGTGCTCATGCAAGCGGTGAAACAAGCCCAGCAGCCTTGGTTGATGCCGGTTGCGCAAGCACTGGTGGCCGATGCTGCCGCGCTGCAGACCCGACTGAAAGCGGTGATCGATCAAGGCGGCGAAGGCTTGGTCTTGCACCGGGCCGATGCCCTGTGGCAAGCCGGCAGAACGCAAGCTTTGTTCAAACTCAAGCCCCAGCCCGATGAGGAGGCGCAGGTGGTGGGTTACGAGTTGGGCAAAGGCCGCTTGCAAGGACTCACGGGCGCCTTGCTGCTGGAGACCGCGCAAGGCCAGCGCTTTGCACTGGGCGCAGGCTTGAGCGATGCCTTGCGCCGTGACCCACCGCCCTTGGGGGCTTGGGTGACCTACCGCTACCGTGACCGCACCCCTTCAGGCTTGCCGCGTTTTGCCAGCTTTGTGCGGGTGCGTGACCCGGAATGAACAAGGGCTCCTTGCGGAGCCCTTGTGGTTTGCTGGTGCTGTAGGTCGGAGCTTCAGCTCCGACATGGCCTGCATCGACACAGGCAGCATGTCGGGTGACGGATCAGGCGAAGACGCCTGCAGTCTCTTGCATGCGGTCCGACACTTGACCCAGTTGGTGCAGGGTGTCGCCAAAGGTCATGTCCAACTGCGTCAATTTCTTGAAGTAGTGGCTGACGATGTACTCGTCCGTCACGGCAATGCCGCCGTGCAGCTGCACAGCCTGTTGGCCGATGAAGCGCATGGACACCCCCAGCTGGTATTTGGCGCGGGCCAGGGCGCGGCGGCGCTCTTCGGCCGGCGCGTGCAGCTTGAGGGTGGCGTAGTAGCTCATGGAGCGGGCCAATTCCAGTTGCATCTTCATGTCCGAGACGCGGTGACGCAGGGCCTGGAAACTGGCAATGACCACACCGAACTGCTTGCGCGTGTTCATGTAGTCCACCGTGATGGCCAAGGTTTTGTCCATCACGCCGACGGCTTCAGCGCAGACGCTGGCGATGCCGATGTCCACCGCTTCTTCCAAAGCGGCCAGGCCGTTCAGGGTGACCAGTTGGGCCGGGGCTTGGCTGAGCACCACTTCGGCGGCACGTGAGCCGTCTTGCGTGACATAAGCCTGGGTGCTGACGCCGCTGGCGCTGCGCTCGACCAAGAACAAGGCGATTTGGCCGTTCACGGTGGCGGGCACCACAAAAGCGTCGGCCTGATCGCCCACAGCCACCACGCTCTTGGTGCCTGTCACGGTCCATGCACCGCCCGATTCGCTGGCCTGGGCGGCGCAGCGGTTTAGCTGATAACGGGCACCGCGCTCTTGGTGCGCCAGCACGACGATGGCTTCACCGCTGGCCATGCGGGGCAACCAAGCCGCTTGCAGTGCGGCAGGCGCGTGGGTTTGCAGCGTGGCGCTGCAGATCAGGGTTTGGGTCAGGGGCTCGAGCACGATGCCACGGCCGAGTTCTTCCATGGTGACCATGGCCTCGGTCGGGCCCATACCCATGCCGCCATTGTCTTCGCTCACATACAGGCCCGTGAGGCCCAACTCGGCCAGCTCGGTGTAGGCGGCGCGGTCAAAACCGCCTGCAGCCACGATGGCGCGGCGGCGGTCAAAGTCATAGCCCTTGTCCACCCATTTGCGCACCGCGTCGCGCAGTTGTTCTTGGTCGTCAGAAAAATCGAAATCCATGTGTGTCTCCTTAACCCAGAACTGTCTGAGCGACGATGTTGCGTTGCACTTCGTTGCTGCCGCCGTAAATGGTGGTCTTGCGCATGTTGAAGTAGTTGGCGGCCAGGGGCGCATTGGCCACCACACCACCAGGGAAGTTGCCTTGCCAACCCGCGTCCATGGCTTCGAAGATGAAGGGCAGGGCAAAAGGACCTGCGGCTTGCATCATCAGCTCGGTGTAGCGCTGCTGGATTTCGCTGCCCTTGATCTTCAAGAGGCCCGCGATGTCGAGCGAGTTCTTGCCGGATTTTTCGGCTGACAGGACACGCAGCACCAGCATTTCGAGGGCGACGATGTCCACTTCGAGTTTGGCGATTTCGTCGCGGAAGCGCAGGTCGTCGTACACGCCTTCGGCTTTGGCGATGCGCTTCAAGCGCTCGAGTTCGCGCTTGGCGCGGTTCACATCGGCGATGTTGGTGCGCTCATGGGCCAGCAGGTGCTTGGCGTAGTTCCAGCCCTTGTTTTCTTCGCCAATCAGGTTGTCGGCGGGCACTTCGACGTTGTCAAACCAGACTTCGTTGACCTCGCACTCGCCGTCCAGCAGCTTGATGGGGCGCACGGTGATGCCGGGCGACTTCATGTCGATCAACAAGAAAGAGATGCCGGTTTGGGGCTTGCCTTCGTTGCTGGTGCGCACCAAGCAGAAAATCCATTCGCCGTATTGGCCCAAGGTGGTCCAGGTTTTCTGGCCGTTGACGATGTACTTGTCGCCCACGCGCTCGGCGCGGGTCTTGAGGGACGCCAAGTCCGAACCAGAGCCCGGCTCACTGTAGCCTTGGCTCCACCAGACTTCGCCGCTGGCGATGCCGGGCAAAAAGCGCTGCTGTTGTTCGGCATTGCCAAAGGCCATGATCACGGGGGCCACCATCACCGGGCCAAAGGGCACCACGCGGGGGGCGCCAGCCAGGGCGCATTCTTCTTCGAACAGGTGTTTTTGCACCGCGGTCCAACCGGGGCCGCCAAACTGCGTGGGCCAACCCCAGCCCAGCCAGCCTTTTTTGCCCAAAATCTTGGCCCAGCGCTGCATGTCGTCACGCGTCAGGCGCATGGCTGCGTGCACTTTTTGCGAAATGTCGGCGGGCAAGTTGTCCTTGACCCAGGTGCGGATCTCGTCGCGGAACGCGAGTTCTTCGGGGGTGAATGCCAAATCCATGGGGGAGTTTCTCCGTTGGTGAAAGCTTGGTGTTTGCGCGGCGCAAACAAAATCAAACGACCGTTCTTTTTATCACGCGCCAGCCGTGCATTCCTGTCTTAGGAGCGACAAACAAGGGTTTGCATGGGGTGTGCTGGGATAATCCGCGCACTCATGAAAAACATTGTCATTTTGATTTCCGGCTCGGGCTCCAACATGGCGGCCATCGTGCGTGCCGCCGAGCAAGAACGCTGGGCCGATCGCCTCCAAGCACGAGTGGCTGCGGTGATCAGCAACAAGGCCGATGCCGCGGGGCTGGCCTATGCCCAAGAGCGCGGCATCGCCACGGCGGTGCTGGACCACAAAGCGTTTGCCAGCCGAGAAGAATTCGATGCGGCCTTGATGGCGCGCATCGATGCGTTTTCACCCACTCTGGTGGTGCTCGCCGGTTTCATGCGCATCCTGACGCCGGGTTTTGTGGCGCATTACGCGGGACGTTTGCTCAACATCCACCCGTCTTTGCTGCCCGCCTTTCCGGGCCTGAACACGCACCAACGGGCCATCGATGCTGGGTGCAAGTTTGCTGGCGCCACAGTGCACCAAGTCACGGCCGATCTGGACCACGGGCCGATCCTTGATCAGGCGGTGGTGCCGGTGTTGGCGGATGACACGGCCGAGGAATTGGCCGCACGCGTGCTCACGCAAGAGCACTTGATCTACCCGCGTGCTGTGGCGCAGTTTTTGGCTTAATCACCCACCCGTTCAAAGCGCGGCTGCACCTTGCCGTTGAACTCGGCCACATCGCCAAACATGGCCGCAGGGCGCACCCACAGGCCTTGTTCGCCATAGAGAGCTTGGTACAGCGTCATGGGCTGCAGGTCTTCGCTGTGGCGCACGGTGCCCAGCACGCGGTACATGCCGCCTTTGTAGTGCTTGTACAGGCCCTTGGGCGTTTCGATCAGGGGTGGCAGGGTGTCGGACATGTCTTTCCTTGGGGCTTTCTGGCGGGCAGGGCAGGGATGGGACAATACACCCCATGCATCCAAAAGCCCTTTTAGACGCCTGCGCCGATCTGGTCAGGCTGGTTCTCCAATTTGAACATCCCGCCGACGCTGTCGTGTCGCGTTATTTCCGTGAACACCGCTCGCTGGGCCCGCGCGAGCGCGCTACCCTGGCCGAAACCGCATTCGCGGTGCTGCGCAAGAAACTGCTGTTCGAGCAATTGGCCCGCTCAGGCTCCGGCCCCAAAGAGCGCAAGTTGGCCATTTTGGGCTTTCATGGCCCGCGCGACTTTTTGGCCGCTGCTTTGAACGACACCGAAAAGAAATGGCTGGCCACCTGCGACAGCATTCCTGCCGATGCCCTCATGGCCCCGCATCGTCACAACCTGCCCGAGTGGATGGCGCAAGCTTTGCAAGCCCAGTTGGGCGATGACTTCTGGGCCTTGGCCGAGCACCTGCAGCAACCCGGCACCCTGGATTTGCGCGTGAACACATTGCAAGCCAAGCGCAACGAGATCCAAAAAGAGCTGGCGCAAGCGGGCATAGCCTCTGAGCCCACACCTTATTCACCCTGGGGCCTGCGCTTGCAGGGCAAGCCTGCGCTGCAAAAGACCGATGCCTTCACCCGTGGGGCGATCGAGGTGCAAGACGAAGGCTCGCAATTGTTGGCTTTGTTGGTCGATGCCCACCGTGGCGAGATGGTGGTGGACTTTTGCGCAGGTGCGGGCGGTAAGACGCTGGCGCTGGGCGCGTCCATGCGCAGCACAGGCCGTTTGTATGCTTTTGACGTGTCAGGCCATCGCCTCGATGCGCTCAAACCCCGCATGGCCCGCAGTGGCTTGTCCAATGTGCATCCGGCAGCGATCGCTCACGAGCGCGACGACCGCGTCAAGCGCCTGGCCGGCAAGATCGACCGCGTCTTGGTCGATGCGCCTTGCTCGGGTCTTGGCACCCTGCGCCGCAACCCGGACTTGAAGTGGCGTCAAAAGCCCCAAGCTGTGCAAGAGTTGACCGAAAAGCAGCTGGCCATCTTGCAAAGCGCTTCGCGCATGGTCAAGTCGGGTGGCCGTTTGGTCTATGCCACCTGCAGCGTCTTGCCCGAAGAAAACGAGTTGATCGCGCAAGCCTTCACTGCCGCCAACCCTGACTTTGTTCCCCTCAATGCAGCACAAGAACTCGAGCGCCTGAAGGTGCCGGGTGCGGATGGTTTGTGTGCCCCGGCCATGACCGTGGCCGAAGACGGTACGCGTTCAGGCGGCGATTTCTTGCGTTTGTGGCCGCATCGCCATGGCACAGATGGCTTTTTTGCCGCAGCCTGGACTCGAAAGTAAGCGTTTGGAATTCAATTGTGGGCTTGGCAGTCCGAAAGAACTGTCCTTTTTGGCCTGAAAAACTTAAAATCGAAAGATTGCCCGAAAACGGGTGAACCTAGAAAGTAAATGCATGTTGTTGCCCGATTCGGCTTTTTTTGATGCCTTGATCCATTGGATGGGTCACGGTGTGTTCGACCTTGCCTGGTGGCAAATCGTGTTGGTGACTTTGGGCTTGACCCACATCACCATCGCCAGCGTGACGATTTTCTTGCACCGTCATCAAGCGCACCGCGCTTTGGACTTGCACGCCATTCCTTCTCATTTCTTCCGTTTCTGGCTGTGGTTGACCACAGGCCAGGTGACCAAAGAGTGGGCGGCGATCCACCGCAAGCACCACGCCAAGTGCGAGCAAGCCGAAGACCCGCACAGCCCCCATGTGTACGGCATCAAGACCGTGCTGCTGACGGGCGCTGAGTTGTACCGCAAGGAATCCAAGAACCTGGACACCATGAAGCGTTATGGCCACGGCACCCCCGATGACTGGATCGAGCGTAACCTGTACACCCGCTTTTCTTGGCAAGGCGTGGCCCTGATGCTGATCATCGACGTGGCCTTGTTCGGCTTCATCGGTCTCACCATCTGGGCAGTGCAAATGGCCTGGATCCCGATCACGGCCGCCGGCATCATCAACGGCGCAGCCCACTATTGGGGCTACCGCAACTTTGAAGCGCATGACGCCAGCACCAACATTTCGCCTTGGGGCATCTTGATTGGTGGCGAAGAGTTGCACAACAACCACCACACCTACCCCACATCGGCCAAGTTGTCGGTCAAGCCTTATGAGTTCGATCTGGGCTGGGCCTACATCCGAACCCTCGAAATCCTGGGTTTGGCCACCGTCAAGAAAACCGTACCGCGCCTGGCCTACGGTGACATTCGCCCTGTGGCCGACGAGAAAACCCTCGAAGCCTTGATCGCCAACCGCTACGAAGTCATGGCCGGTTATGCCCGCCATGTGCGCGCTGTGATGCAGCAAGAAGCCAGCAAGTTGGATGTCAATGTTCAGCAAGCGGCCAAGCGTTGGTTGCACCGCGATGCGGCCAAAGTGCCCGCTGAGGCGCAAGCCCAGCTTAAGCAGGCCCGCGCGGCCAGCCCAGTGCTCGACAAAATGCTGCAAATGCGTGACGAGCTCAGCCAAATTTGGCTCAACACCTCGCACTCGCGCGAGCAGCTGGCCGTTGACTTGCAAGCCTGGTGCCGCCGGGCCGAAGAAAGTGGCATTGCTGCACTGCGTGACTTTTCGGTCAAGTTGCGCGCTGTGCGTCAGCCCACCTGAGGCGCTGGCTGCACCCCATCAAAAGGACCTGCGGGTCCTTTTTTTGTGGTCGATTTGCCGTGTCGGGCTTTGCAGGCGGTCGAGGTCAACAGATCGCCGAACACAGTTCAGCTCCCACGAGGGGACATGCTGGCTTTGTTGCAGCGGCTCAACGTATGGGGTCAATCAGTCACTCGTGTTTGCTGGCCATCTCCGAGCACAGTATTTGCAGGTCGGAGCTTCAGCTCCGACATCAAGTGCCCCGTCAAAGTCATGTCCACGGCAGCGGCGTTATACCCATCGCCGATGATGCCCGCTAACGTTTCAGGCATAAAAAAACCCGCTGCGTTGGCAGCGGGTTTTTTTGTGGGAAGTCTCAGGCTGAATTACTTCAGCTTGATTTCCTTGTATTCAACGTGCTTGCGAGCTTTGGGGTCGAACTTCATGATCGACATTTTCTCGGGCATGGTTTTCTTGTTTTTGCTGGTCGTGTAGAAGTGACCAGTGCCAGCTGTAGATTCCAGCTTGATTTTTTCGCGTCCGCCTTTGGTTGCCATGGTGTATGACTCCTAATGTTCTGGGTTTAGGCTTGACCGCGTGCACGCAGGTCTGCGAGCACGGCATCGATGCCGTTTTTGTCGATCAGGCGCAGAGCAGCGCTGGAGACGCGCAGACGCACCCAACGGTTT
>NKIO01000029.1 GCA_002255935.1 Comamonadaceae bacterium PBBC2 | reverse complement strand
AGTGCTTCAAAGCGCAGCTTGTCGCAGGCGTCCGAGGCATTCGAGATCAGCTCGCGCAGAAAAATCTCTTGGTTGGAATACAGCGAGTGGGTGACCAGGTGCAGCAGTTGCGCGACTTCGGCCTGAAAGGCATGGGTTTGTTTGCTCATATCGGTTCAACAGGTAAAAAAACAAAAGGTCAAAAAACCAAAACGCCCCGCAGTTGGGGGCGTCTGGCGGGGTTTCAAGAGGGGATTATTTGGACAAGCTGCCCACTTCCTTGTTCCAGCGCTCCAGCAGGCGGCGGCGCTCGGCGGATTTGCCGTATTTTTCAAAGTCGTACTTGATCAGGCGCACGCTGTCCATGGACGGGATGCGCGGATCGGGTTTGAAGGTCTTGTTGGCCGGGCTTTGCAGGCTGTCGGCTTTGGCGCCGATGCTTTGACCTGCGGGGCTCATGAGCCAGTCGTAATAGCGTTTGGCGTTGGCCGCGTTGCGTGCGCCTTTGACCATGGCGATGCCGCCAATCTCGTAGCTGGTGCCTTCGCAGGGGGCGGTGGTGGCCACGGGGTATTTGTTGAAGCGCCAGCCGTCAAAACCAAAGATGAAACTGATGCCCACAGCCACTTCGCCTTTGGCCACGCTGGGCGCTTGGGCGGTGCCGCTGCGGGTGTACTGCGTCACGTTTTTGTGCAATGCCTTCATGTACTCAAAAGCCGCGTCTTCGCCCATCAGCTGCACCAAGCCGGCCAAGATGGTGTAGGCCGTGCCGCTGGATGCGGGGTGTGAAATTTCCACCTCGCCTTTGTAAATCGGCTTGATCACATCGGACCAGCATTTCGGCTCGGGCAGCTTCTTTTTCTTGAGCAGTTCGGTGTTCCAGCCAAAGCCAATCGCGCTGGTGTAGAAGCCGCCCACCATGTTTTGCGTCATGGCGTATTGGCGCACGCTCCAGCCGTGCAGGTCGTTCAGGTACTCGGGCCGGTAGGGGGCCAGCAGGCCGATCTCGGCGGCTTGCAAAAATGGATCGCCCGTGCCGCCCCACCAGATGTCGGTCTTGGGGTTGGCCGCTTCGGCGCGCAATTGCGCCAGGGCTTCTCCGGTGGCTTTGCGCGTTTGGTTGACGGTGATGCCGGTGGCCTTGGTGAATTCCTTGGCGGCCATTTCGCACCAAGTCTGGTCGGTACTGCAAATCGCGTTGAGGCTGCCGGTTTGTGCGGATGCGGTCGCGGCCGTCAAAGCGGCGACGGCGAACAAGGCGGCTGTGAACTTCAGGGTCATGGGGCGCGTCTCCAAAATGTGTGGGTGAGCTTTGTCGGGGCTGAAGCCAACGACCTGCGGGGTATTTTGAAGGTCGGTGGCTTCAGCCCCGACATGGCTTGCAGGATCATGAATCCAAGCACCCTCAAAACGTTTCGTTGGGTCCCAAATAGCGCCATGTGCCGGCGGGCATCTGGCCCAGCTGCACATGGCCCATGCGGATGCGCTTGAGGCCGACCACCTTCAGGCCGACTTGCTCGCACATGCGGCGGATCTGACGCTTCTTGCCTTCGGTCAGCACAAAGCGCAGCTGCTCGGGGTTTTGCCACTCCACCTTGGCGGGCTTGAGCGGTTTGCCGTCCAGGCTCAGGCCGTGGCGCAGGCGCTCCAGTTGTGCTTTGGGAAAGACCGCTTGCACATTGCTGGTCACGCGGTCGTTGTCGTCGATGCTGCTCAGTTGCGTGGCCTTGCCGCCATAGGTGGCAGATGCGGCCGAGGCAGCGGCGGTGTTCTCGTGGCCGGTGTAGGCCACGCGCACCAAATACTCTTTCTCCATCTCGGAGTCTTCGCCGATCAACTGACGCGCCACGCGGCCGTCTTGCGTCAGCACCAACAGGCCGGTGGAGTCGATGTCCAGTCGCCCAGCAGGCGCCAAGTTGCGCAGGTGGGGCGGCGTGAAGCGCATCTTGGACGGGTCGCCCATCCAGTGGCTGCGCGGGTTGATCAGGGTGATGGCGGGCTGGTGTCCGTCTTCGGCCTGGCCGCTCACATAGCCCATGGGCTTGTGCAAGAGGATGGTCACTTGCCGCTCTTGTTGCAGCTCGGCCGCTTTGTCCACCGTGATGCGGTCCGACAGCGTGACCTGCTGGCCCATGCTGGCCGGCTGGCCGTTGACGAAAACCCAGCCTTGCTCGATCCAGGCATCGGCCTCGCGGCGCGAGCACATGCGCAGCTCGGCCATGCGTTTGTTCAGGCGCGAGGTGCCGCTGGGTGCGGCCGCTTCGCCTTTGCCTTCGGGTCGAGGGGCGCGTTTGAAAACCGGGGGCTGGGTCATGGTGTGGCAGGGCAAAAAGAAGTTGAGCGATTGTCCGCTGTTTTGAGGGGGTGCAGTTTGCAGGTCCCTGCACAGAGAATAGGTGTTCATGGTCTGCAGGCATTCGTCGGAGCTGAAGCTGCCGACCTACAAGAATTGTTTCTGTAGGTCGGCAGCTTCAGCTCCGACATGTGTTTGTGGCTCCCAAGCGTTTCACAAGAACTGGGCCGTGCGCAGGCCCTGCAAATCCAAAATCCGCAGCCCACCGTATTCCACGCGAATCAGTTGCCGCGCTTCGAGCACTTTGAGCGCTTCATTCACCCGCTGGCGAGACAGGCCCACCAGGTAGGCGAGCTCTTGCTGGGTGATGCGCAACACCTCGCCCACGCCCGAAAACAGCACAGGGTTGAACAGCGTGGCCAGGTTGCGGGCCAGGCGCAGCTCAGGGTTGTTCATGCGGTCAAGCTCGCGGGCGGCGATGAATTGGCCCAAGCGCTCGTTGAGCTGGTTCATGATGAAGCGGTTAAAGCCCAGCGAGTGGTCGATCAGCCAATGGAAAGTCTCCACCGGCAAACCCGCTACCACGCTGGCCCGCAGGGGCTGGATGTTGTAGCGGTAGACCTCGCGCTTGAGGGCGGTGCCCTCGCCAAACCAGCCGCCGGGCGGCACGCCGGTGAAGGTCATGGTCTGTCCGCTTTCGTTGTCGCTGCTCATCTTGAGCAGGCCTGAGACCACCCCAAACCAGTAGGTGGCAGGACGACCCACACGGCAGACGTAGTCGCCCGGCTGCGGGTCGCTGACGACCAACTCGGACTCGATCTGTTGGCGTTCGCTGGGGGTCAGCAAAGCCAGCCAGGGAATGCTGGCCAGTTCATCGGCGGTCGGCCGGCGGCGGCGTTGGTAAACGCTGGGGGGGGTGGGCATGGCGGTGTCAGACTCAGGTCAGTTGTGCTAGGGGTCTACCCTAAATTGTCGTTGAAACGACAACATGACGTCAAATGACCTCCTACGATCCCTCCCAATTCAGCTGCAACCACCTTGGCTGCAGCGCTTTTGGAGACAAGCTACGTGATGCAAACAACGTTTCCCCGATTGATGCTCAAGCATGCTGCCGAGCGCCCCAGCGCCCCAGCTTTGCGTGAAAAAGAATATGGCATTTGGCAAACCACTCACTGGGCAGAATTGGCCCAATTGGTGGAGTCCGTTGCTTGCGGCTTGCACCAAGCAGGCTTGCAGCGCGGTGAGCACCTGGTCATTGTGGGCTCCAACCGCCCGCGTCTTTACGCCACGATGTTGGCCGCTCAGTCCTTGGGCGCCATCCCTGTGAATTTGTACCAGGACGCGGCAGCGCCCGAATGCGTCTTTCCGATGACCAACGCCGAAGTGCGGTTTTGCGTGGTGGAAGACCAGGAGCAGGTCGACAAAATGCTGGAGGTGCGTGAGCAGTACCCCCAACTGAGCCACATCTTCTATGACGATCCTCGCGGCTTGCGCAAGTACACCGAAGACGGCTTGGGTTCGGTTGAAGAGCTGATCGCCGCTGGCGCGGTGTTCGCCAAGCAGCACCCTCAGTTCTTTGCGCAAGAGGTCGACAAGGCGCAGTACACCGACGTGGCCGCGATGTTCTTCACCTCGGGCACCACGGGCAACCCCAAAGGTGTGGTGCACACCCACAGCTCATTGATCGACCGAGCGCAAGCTGGCGCAGAGTTTGACCGCCTGAGCAACGCAGAAGACGTTTTGGCCTACATGCCGCCCGCCTGGATCGGTCAGAACATCTTCAGCTATGCGCAGTGGTTGGTCTGCGGTTACGTGGTCAACTGCCCTGAGTCGGCTGCCACCGTGACCATCGACTTGAAAGAAATCGGCCCGACCTACTACTTCGCGCCACCCCGCGTGTTCGAAGGCATGCTCACCAGCGTGATGATCCGCATGGAAGACGCCGGCAACTTCAAGCGCGGCATGTTCCATTACTTCATGGACGTGGCCAAAAAAGTCGGACCTGCGCTGATGGACGGCCAGTCTGTGGGTCTGGTGGATCGCCTCAAATACGCCTTGGGCAACTGGATGGTCTATGGCCCGCTGCGCAACAACCTGGGTTTTAGCCGCGTGCGCGTGGCCTACACCGCCGGTGAAGCCATCGGTCCTGATTTGTTCACCTTCTACCGCTCGATCGGTGTGAACATCAAGCAGCTTTACGGCTCGACCGAGACCGCTGTGTTTGTTTGCTTGCAGCCCGACAACGAAGCGCGTGCCGACACTGTGGGTGTGCCTTGCAAAGGGGTGGAGATCAAGCTGGCCGACAACGGCGAGGTCTTGGTCAAGTCCCCCGGCTTGCTCAAGGAGTATTACAAGAACCCCGAAGCCACAGCCGAAGTGTTGACAGCTGACGGCTGGTACCACACCAGCGATGCTGGCTTTTTGGACGCCCATGGCCACTTGAAGATCATTGACCGAGTGAAAGACGTAGGACGCATCCAAGGCGGTGCCAATGACGGCGCCATGTTTGCGCCCAAATACGTCGAAAACAAACTCAAGTTCTTCCCGCACATCAAGGAAGTTGTGGCCTACGGTGATGGCCGCGAAAAAGTGTGCGTGATGATCAACATCGACTTTGATGCGGTGGGCAACTGGGCCGAGCGCCGCAACCTGCCTTATGCCGGTTACACCGACTTGGCGCAAAAGCCAGAGGTGTACGAACTCATCAAAGATTGCGTGGAAAAGGTCAACGCCGATCTGGCCGAGGACGAGTTGTTGGCGGGCAGCCAAGTCAGCCGATTCCTGGTCCTGCACAAAGAGCTGGATGCGGACGACGGTGAGCTCACACGCACCAACAAAGTTCGTCGCGGTTTCATTGCCGAAAAGTACCTGCCCCTGGTCGATGGCCTCTATGGCGGCAAGACCGAGCAATTCATCGAGACGGTGGTCAAGTTTGAAGATGGTCGCACCGGCAGCGTGAGCGCGACCTTGCAAATCTCCGACGCCAAAACGTTCACCCCTGTGAAAGCTGCAGCATGAGCAAAGTCATTGGCGACGTCATCCTTGACGTCAAGAACATCAGTTTGCGCTTTGGTGGCGTCAAGGCGCTGACCGACATTTCTTTCAACGTGCGAGAGCACGAGATCCGCGCCATCATTGGCCCCAACGGTGCTGGCAAGAGCTCCATGCTCAACTGCATCAACGGCGTGTACACACCGCAAGAAGGCTCGATCACTTTCCGTGGTCAGACCTTCGACCACATGAACAGCCGACAAGTGGCCGAGATGGGCATTGCCCGGACCTTCCAGAACCTGGCTTTGTTCAAGGGCATGAGCGTGATCGACAACATCATGTCGGGCCGCAATCTCAAAATCAAAAGCAATCTGCTCATGCAGGCGCTGCGCGTGGGCCCTGCCCAGCGCGAGGAAGAAGCGCATCGCGAATTTGTTGAGCACATCATTGATTTCTTGGAAATTCAAGCTTTCCGCAAGACGCCCGTGGGCCAGTTGCCCTACGGCTTGCAAAAGCGTGTGGACTTGGGCCGCGCCCTGGCCATGGAGCCTCAAGTGCTCTTGCTCGACGAGCCAATGGCCGGCATGAACCTGGAAGAAAAGCAGGACATGTGCCGATTCATCCTCGATGTGAACGATGAGTTTGGCACCACGGTGGTTTTGATCGAGCACGACATGGGCGTGGTGATGGACATCTCAGACCGCGTGGTGGTGCTGGACTACGGCAAGAAGATTGGCGATGGCTCGCCCGATGAAGTGCGCAACAACGAAGAAGTGATCAGTGCCTATCTGGGCACTTCGCACTGAACGAACCCGCACAAACAAGGATTTAAAGATGGCATTCTTTCTTGAAACATTGCTGGGCGGCCTGATGGCGGGCATGTTGTATTCGTTGGTGGCTTTGGGCTTTGTGCTCATTTTCAAGGCCTCTGGCGTTTTCAACTTCGCTCAGGGCGCGATGGTGCTGTTTGGCGCTTTGTCGATGGCCCGCTTTTCCGAGTGGATCCCCCTGTGGACGGGGGTGGAAAGTCTGTTGATGGCCAACGTGCTGGCTTTTGCGATGGCCGCGGTGGTCATGTTTGCCGTGGCTTGGGCGGTGGAGTACCTGGTGCTGCGTCACCTGGTCAATCAAGAAGGCGCGACCTTGCTGATGGCCACGCTGGGCATTGCCTATTTCCTCGAAGGTCTGGGCCAGACCCTGTTTGGCAGCAGCATCTACAAAATCGACATTGGCATGCCCAAAGACCCAGTCTTTATTTTGGACGGCATGTTCGAGGGTGGTGTGCTGATCAACAAAGAAGACTTCTACGCGGCGTTGATCGCTGCTGCGCTGGTCACCTTGCTGACGGTGTTCTTCCAGAAAACAGCCACAGGCCGTGCATTGCGGGCGGTGGCCGATGACCACCAGGCCGCGCAGTCGATCGGCATTCCGCTCAACCGCATCTGGGTGATCGTGTGGTGCGTGGCGGGCATCGTGGCCTTGGTGGCCGGGATGATTTGGGGCAGCAAGCTGGGTGTGCAGTTCTCATTGGCCACAGTGGCATTGCGTGCCTTGCCTGTGGTGATTCTGGGCGGCTTGACCTCGGTGCCAGGCGCCATCATCGGCGGTCTGATCATCGGTGTGGGCGAGAAATTGTCCGAGGTGTATTTGGGCGGTTACGTTGGCGGCGGCATTGAAATCTGGTTCGCCTATGTGCTGGCCTTGGGCTTCTTGCTGATCCGACCACAAGGGCTGTTCGGCGAAAAAATCATCGACCGCGTTTAAGGGAAAAATATGTTTTACAGAGAAAACGGTCAATTCAAAACCACCTACCGCGCCGACCAGCAAATTTTGCCGATCCGGCAAGACCGCATCGTGATGGCCCTGCTGCTGGTGTTTGCCGCTGCCGTGGTGCCCATGCTGGCCACCGATTACTTTTTCCGTGCCATCTTGATCCCTTTCTTGATCATGTCCTTGGCGGCTTTGGGTGTGAACATCCTGGTGGGCTATTGCGGTCAGATCTCGTTGGGTTCGGGCGCCTTCATGGCGGTGGGCGCATACGGTGCATACAACTTCTTTGTGCGCATCCCGGGCCTGCCTTTGATCCCTGCTTTGGTGCTGGGGGGCTTGTGTGCCACGGTGTTCGGTATCTTGTTTGGCTTGCCCAGCTTGCGCGTCAAAGGCCTCTATCTGGCTGTGGCGACGCTGGCCGCGCAGTTCTTCAGCGACTGGATGTTCTTGCGCATCAAGTGGCTGACCAACGATTCGCCTTCGGGCTCGGTGTCGGTGTCCGACTTGCAGGTGTTCGGCTTGCCGATTGACAGTGCCTTGAGCAAATACTGGCTGTGCCTGGGTGTCTTGGTGGTGATCGCCTTGCTGGCCAAAAACCTGGTGCGCAGCGCTGTGGGCCGCGAGTGGATGGCCATTCGCGACATGGACGTGGCCGCTGCTGTGATCGGTATCCGTCCCATGTATGCCAAGCTGAGCGCTTTTGCGGTGAGCTCCTTCATTGTGGGTGTGGCCGGTGGTCTGTGGGCCTTTGTTTACCTGGGCGCCTGGGAGCCAGCCGCTTTCTCGGTGGACATTTCTTTCCGTCTGCTGTTCATGGTGATCATTGGCGGCTTGGGCTCTATCTTGGGCGGATTCTTGGGCGCGGCTTTCATCACCTTGCTGCCGATTGCCTTGAGTCAGATCCTGCCGGCGCTGGCGGGTCTGGTGGGGGTTGAAATCTCCACTGCTGGCGTGTCGCATGCCGAGTTGATGATCTTCGGCGGCCTGATCGTGTGGTTCTTGATCGTGGAGCCTCATGGCCTGGCCAAACTCTGGTCCATTGCCAAGCAAAAATTGCGTTTGTGGCCTTTCCCACATTGAGCGAGTGGATCATTTCTGGTTTTTGTGTGTGAGTTGTGTGTTCATTTTTCTAAGGAGACAAGCATGAAGATGCGTGATTTGATTTTGGCCGTGGCCGCTGTGGCAACTGCTGCATCGTCGCTGCTGGCGACGTCCGTTCAGGCGCAAGCCAAAGAACAGTTTTTCCCGTTGCTGTCTTACCGCACCGGTCCTTATGCCCCCAACGGCATTCCATGGGCCAACGGCAAGCAGGATTACCTCAAGCTGATCAATGCCCGCGATGGCGGCATCAACGGCGTGAAGATCACTTTTGAAGAGTGCGAAACCGGCTACGCCACGGACCGTGGTGTGGAGTGCTATGAGCGTCTGAAGGGACGTCCAGGCGTGTCCCTGTTTGACCCACAAGCCACAGGCATCACCTTCGCTTTGACCGAAAAAGCACCGGCCGACAAAGTGCCGCTGGTCACCCTGGGCTATGGTTTGTCCATTGCACAAGACGGCCAGGCATTCAAGTGGAACTTCCCATTGATGGGCAGCTACTGGACTGGCGCTGACATCTTGATCCAGCACCTGGGCAAAAAAGAGGGTGGTCTGGACAAGCTCAAAGGCAAGAAGATCGCGTTGGTCTACCACGACTCGCCCTTTGGCAAAGAGCCCATCCCATTGTTGCAAGAGCGTTCGAAAATGCACGGCTTCGAGCTGCAGCTGATCCCTGTGACTGCGCCTGGCGTGGAGCAGAAATCGGCCTGGTTGCAAGTGCGTCAAAGCCGTCCTGACTATGTCTTGTTGTGGGGCTGGGGTGTCATGAACTCCACCGCATTGAAAGAAGCACAAGCCACAGGCTACCCACGCGACAAGATGTACGGCGTGTGGTGGGCAGGAGCCGAGCCTGATGTCAAAGACGTCGGCGAAGGTGCCAAGGGCTACAACGCCTTGGCACTGAACACTTCGGGCACACAGCCCAAAGTCATTCAGGAAATCCTCAAGCACGTGCACGGCAAGAGCCAGGGCACAGGCCCCAAGGACGAAGTCGGTCAAGTGCTCTACACCCGTGGTGTGATCATTTCGATGCTCGGCGTCGAGGCTGTGCGCCGCGCACAAGAGCGTTTTGGTAAAGGCAAAGTCATGACCGGCGAACAAGTGCGCTGGGGCCTGGAAAACCTGGCACTGGACCAAAAGCGTCTGGACGCCATGGGCTTTACCGGCATCATGCAGCCCCTGTCGACATCTTGCGCTGACCACATGGGCTCGACCTCAGCCCGCGTGCAAACCTGGGACGGCAGCAAGTGGAACTTCACCTCTGACTTCATCCAAGCGGATGAACAGATCTTGAAGCCCATGGTCAAGCAAGGCGCTGACAAGTACCTCGCCGACAAGAAGATGACACGCCGCGCGCCTGCGGATTGCCAGTCTTGATGCACTGAATTTGATGGCTCGCGCTCACGCGTGAGCCGTCAACTGAAAGACCAGCCTGAGGGGCTGCTCTTTCAGTTGATTCAAACAGGCCACCCATGAACGATTCAAACATCATTCTCAACGTCAATGGCATCGAAGTCATTTACAACCACGTCATCTTGGTGCTCAAGGGCGTGTCCCTGCAAGTGCCCGAGCAAGGCATCGTGGCATTGCTTGGCGGCAACGGCGCCGGCAAGACCACCACGCTGCGTGCGATCTCCAACTTGCTCAAGGGTGAGCGTGGTGAAGTGACCAAAGGCTCCATCGAGCTGCGCGGTGAGCGCATCGAAAACCTCTCGCCGGCTGATCTGGTCAACCGCGGTGTGGTGCAGGTCATGGAAGGCCGCCACTGCTTTGCCCACCTGAGCATTGAAGAAAACCTGATGACCGGCAGCTACACCCGCACCGACAAGGGCGAGATCGCGGCCAACCTCGAGAAGGTCTACAACTACTTTCCGCGCCTGAAGACCCGCCGCACCTCGCAAGCGGCCTACACCTCGGGCGGTGAGCAGCAAATGTGCGCCATCGGTCGCGCCCTGATGTCCAACCCCAACATGGTTTTGCTCGACGAGCCCTCCATGGGCTTGGCGCCACAAATCGTGGAAGAGGTGTTCAACATCGTGAAAGACTTGAACGAGAAAGAAAAAGTCACCTTCTTGATCGCCGAGCAGAACACCAACATGGCCCTGAAATACGCCGACTACGGCTACATCATGGAGTCTGGCCGCGTGGTGATGGACGGCGCTGCCGAATACCTGCGCACCAACGAAGACGTCAAGGAGTTCTACCTGGGCGTGGGCGGTGGCGAGCGCAAGAGCTTCAAGGACGTCAAGAGCTACAAGCGCCGCAAGCGCTGGTTGGCTTGACCCTTTCTGTGCCCCCTTTCTCTTCAGCAGTTCCCCCGAAAGAATTTCATGTCCCAGCACTTTGATGCCTTGGAAACGCGCGACCCACAAGTCCGTGAAGCCGCCTTGATGGCCGCTTTGCCCGCACAGATTGCGCATGCCCAAGCCCATGCCCCTGCATTTGCCGAATTGCTCCAGGGTGTGGACGCTGCCAAAGTCAACAGCCGCGCAGCGCTGGCCCAGTTGCCGGTGATCCGCAAGTACGAATTGCTCGAGCGCCAAAAGGCTTCGCGTGCAGCCGGTGGCAGCGTGTTTGGGGGCTTCAGCGCTTTGGGCTTTGGCAAAGGCATGACCCGCGTGTTTGCCAGCCCCGGCACGATTTACGAACCCGAAGGCACTCGGGGTGATTACTGGCGCATGGCACGCGCCATGTTTGCCGCAGGCTTTCGTGTCGGTGAATTGATCCACAACAGCTTCAGCTACCACTTCACGCCTGCGGGCTCCATGATGGAAACCGGCGCACACGCCCTGGGCTGCACCGTGTTCCCCGGTGGCACGGGCCAGACCGAACAACAAGTCGGCGCCATGGCCGAGCTGCAGCCAGCGGGCTACATCGGCACGCCCAGCTTCTTGAAAATCATCCTTGAAAAAGCTGCTGAGCAAGGCGTGGCTTTGCCCAGCGTGCGCAAGGCCTTGGTGTCGGGCGAGGCCTTTCCGCCCAGCCTGCGCGACTGGATGGCCGAGCGCGGTGTGGCCGGTTACCAGTGCTACGCCACAGCCGACCTGGGCCTGATCGCATACGAAACATCGGCCCGCGAAGGCTTGGTGTTGGACGAAGGCGTGATCGTCGAGATCGTGCGCCCCGGCACGGGTGACCCCGTGCCTGAAGGCGAAGTGGGCGAGTTGGTCGTGACCAGCCTCAACCCCGATTACCCCCTGATCCGCTTTGGCACGGGTGACTTGTCGGCCATCTTGACGGGCACCTGCCCCACGGGTCGCACCAACCAGCGCATCAAAGGCTGGATGGGTCGCGCCGACCAAACCACCAAAGTGCGCGGCATGTTTGTGCACCCCGGCCAGGTGGCCGAGATCGTCAAGCGATTTGCAGAAGTCAGCAAAGCCCGCTTGGTGGTCAGCGGCGAGATGGCCAACGACCAAATGGCCTTGCGCGTGGAAACCGCCAACACGGCGGACGATGCCCTCAAGACCCGCATTGCAGACGCCGTGCGCGACGTGACCAAGCTGCGCGGCGATGTGCAGTTGGTGGCCGTGGGCAGTTTGGCCAACGATGGCAAAGTCATCGAAGACGCACGCAGCTACCAGTGAGCGCTGCTTGGCCCCGCCGCCAGCAGGGCCAAGTCATTAGGGCAAACCGCTAAGTAATTCCCGCGATTCAACGGGCGCTGGTCAGGGCATACACTGGGAGGTACTTATGAGGAGCACTTCCATGAAGAAACTGTTTGCTTTGGCCGCTCTGGCCCTGGCCGCTGTGGGCGCACAAGCCCAAGCCTTTCCCGGCACCAAGCCCATCACCATCATCGTGCCTTTTGTGGCCGGTGGCCCCACCGACCGCGTGGCGCGTGACTTGGCCGAAGCCCTGCGCAAGCCTTTGGGCGGCGCTGTGATTTTGGTGGACAACGCCGCAGGCGCAGGCGGCTCCATCGGTGCCAGCAAAGTGGCCAAGGCCGCCCCTGATGGCCACACCTTGCTTTTGCACCACATCGCCATGGCCACCATGCCCACGCTGGTGCGCAACATCCCTTTCAAGGTTGAGTCCGACTTCGAATACCTGGGCATGATCAACGACGTGCCCATGACCTTGATCGGCAAACCTGCTTTGGCCGCCAACAACTACAAAGAGTTGGCCGGCTGGATCAATGCCAACAAAGGCAACATCAATCTGGGCAATGCCGGCGTGGGTTCTGCATCGCACCTGTGCGGTTTGTTGTTCCAAAACGCTGTGCAGGTGGACATGACCACCGTGCCCTACAAAGGCACGGCACCTGCCATCACCGACCTGATCGGCGGCCAGATCGACTTGATGTGCGATCAAACCACCAACACCACCAGCCAGATCGAGGGCAAGAAGGTCAAGGCATTTGCCGTGACCACGCCCAAGCGTTTGACAACCGCAGCGCTCAAAGACCTGCCCACCTTGCAAGAGTCGGGCTTGAAAGGCTTTGAAGTCACCATCTGGCACGGTCTGTATGCCCCCAAAGGCACCCCAGCCGATGTACAAGCCAAGATCAACACTGCTTTGAAAGCCGCCTTGAAAGACCCTGATTTCATCAAGAAGCAAGAAGGCCTGGGCGCAGTGGTCGTGAGCGACAAACGTGTGGAACCCGCCGAGCACAAGAAGTTTGTGGCCGCCGAGATTGCCAAGTGGAGCCCCATCATCAAGGCCGCTGGCGTGTACGCTGACTGATCCTTCGGTTCGCCAAGATGAAAGCCGCTCACTTGATCGGCTTTTTCTTTGTTGGGCGGTCTGTTGAAAGATTCATTTTGGTTACATGAAGGCTTTGCAATCGATTTTGAGGACTTTATTCAAGACAATCGCAAGACTTTTGAGCCCATGACCCAAGGAACATCATGAACAAGTATCTGCAGCAGTTGAGCTTATGGATTGGCGCTTTAGGCCTTTGTGCAGGCACTGCCTTGGCACAGGGCACCCTGCGCAATGAAGTGATCAAGCCTTTGGCGGCGGCGCAAGAAGCGATCAAGAACAACCAAAACGATCAGGCCTTGGGTTTGCTGCGCGACGCTTTGGCGGTGCCCCAGCTCACCGCGAACGAGAAAAACATGATCTCGCGCACGCAAGCGGTGGCGGCTTTGCGCGCTCAAAAATGGACGCTCGCAACAGAGGCCTTGGAGTCTTTGGTGACTTCAGCCGATGTGCCGCAAGCAGACAAACGAACCTTGCTCGAGTCCTTGATCAATGCCAGCCTGCAATTGAAGGACGATGCACGCGTTGTGAAGTGGGCGCGGCAATACCTTCAAGATGGGGGCGCCAATCCCGCAGTCCATCTGGCCTTGGTGCAGGCCTTGGCGGCCTCTGGGCAGCACACAGAATTGGTGAGTGTGATGCAGGCCAAAATCCGCATGGATGCGTCGACTGCGAAGAAAACACCCGAGCCCGAACTGCGCACATTGGCGGTCAGCTACCGCCAGCTCAAGGACGATGCCGGTTACATGAACACCCTCAAGCTGTTGTTGTCGAACTATCCCAGCAAGGCCTATTGGGCCGAAGTGATCGGTCGCATGTCGCAGCAAGCGGGTTTGAACGCCCGGCTGGAGTTGGACCTGTACCGTCTGTTGGAGCAAACGGACAACCTGGAAGATGCCGCCGAATACGTGGAGATGGCCTCATTGGCTTTGAAGGCGGGCTTGCCTTCTGAGGCTGTGCGCGTCATCACCAAGGGCTTTGCTGCAAGCGTCTTGGGCCAAGGCGCTGAGGCTGCCGCACACGCCAAATTGCGCACGGATGCCCAGAAAAAAGTCCAGGAAGACGATGCTTTGTTTGCACAACTGGAAAAGTCGGCCAAGGACGGCGCTTCATGGGCGGCGGTAGGCGATGTCCATTTTTCGCGCCAAAACTGGTCGGCTGCGAACGCGGCCTACGCCAAGGCGATGGAACTGGGGGGGCTGCGGCGCGCGCACGAAGTGCGTTTGCATGCGGCCATCAGCCTGGTTCAATCCGACCAAAAGGGCGCGGCTCGCCAACAATTGGCTTTGGTGAGTGGCGATGCCACGGCTGTGGAGTTGGCCGCTTTGTGGGCGATTCTGGCGCGCTGAACAGAGGCGCAGAAGCAGGCTGAAGTCCGGGGCGAGACGTCGCCCTTCAAAACAAGTACAAACCCTATTGCAATCGATTGCAAAGTCGGATAAATTGGGGCATTGCATTTTTGCTGCCACGCGCAGTGCCTTTCTCTCAAAGACCGATGACCTCCATCAGAACCACACCGCCCACTTTGTCGATCTCGCAGATCGTGCAAATGAACATCGGCTTTTTGGGCTTGCAATTCAGCTTTGGTTTGCAGCAGAGCAATATGAGCCCAATCTACAGCTACCTGGGCGCGGATGAGGCTTCATTGCCCTTGCTCGCACTGGCAGGGCCGGTCACAGGATTGTTGGTGCAGCCGATTGTGGGCGCCATGAGCGACAGGACCACATCACGCTGGGGGCGTCGCACGCCCTACTTTTTCATTGGTGCGGTGTTCTGCTCGCTGTCACTGTTGGCCATGCCTTACAGCGCCGCGCTGTGGATGGCCGCGAGTTTGCTGTGGATCTTGGATGCGGCCAACAACATCACCATGGAGCCCTATCGCGCTTATGTGAGCGACCGCCTGCCCAAGGAACAGCACGCATTGGGATACCTGACGCAAAGCGCCTTCACGGGTTTGGCACAAACACTGTCGTACCTCGCCCCCTCCATCATGGTGTGGATGGGCATGAACAAGGATGCGGTGGGCGGCAACCACATCCCTCAAATCACCCAAGTGGCCTTCATCATCGGAGCCCTGCTGTCGGCATCCACCATTGCTTGGTCGATCTGGAAGGTCCCTGAGCTGCCCTTGTCAGCGCAAGAGATGGCCACACTGAAGGCCAAGCAGCAAGGCTGGCTCAGCACGCTCCAAGAGATTGCGCAAGCGATCAAAGAAATGCCGCAAGCCATGCGGCAGTTGGCGTGGATGAAGCTGTTCCAGTGGTACGCCATGATGTGCTACTGGCAATACGTCACTTATGCCATCGCCCGCAACTTGTTTGACACGTCCGATCCGACCAGCACGGGCTTTCGCGACGCGGTTTTGGTCAATGGACAAATCGGTGGGTTCTACAACGCGGTGGCTTTTGTCGCGGCGTTGGCCATGGTGCCGTTCACGCGCCGATGGGGCGCCGGAAAGATGCATGCTTTGTGTTTGGTCGCTGCGGGACTGGGCATGATGACCATTCCTCACATCCAAAACCAAGCCCTCTTGTTCATGCCGATGATCGGCGTGGGTCTGGGTTGGGCCAGCATCATGGGCAACCCCTATGTGATGTTGGCCAGAAGCATCCCAGCGGAGCGAACAGGTGTTTACATGGGCATTTTCAACATGTTCATTGTGATTCCGATGCTCATCCAGGGCGTGACCTTGCCCCTGATTTACCACCCCCTGTTGGGTGGTGACCCGCGCAACGTCTTGGTGCTGGCCGGTGTGTTGCTTTGCTTGGCAGCAATGGCCACGTTGCGGGTCAAAGTCCCCGTTGAAAACCCATCCACATCAGCCTGAAGTGGATGGCATGACTTGTTGTTTGAAATTGATGTCTCAGAAAAATGCGTAACGAAGTTCAATTGATCACCTACGTCGACCGCTTTGGCGGTCAGACCTTGCCACAACTGCAGGAGCTCATCACAGGTCCATTGAAGGGTGCAGTCGGTGGCGTTCATTTGCTGCCGTTCTTTTACAAAATCGATGGTGCCGATGCGGGCTTTGATCCGATTGACCACACCCGCGTGGACGACCGCTTGGGCGACTGGAAAGACATTGCCAACCTGTCTGAACAAATGGGTGTGATGGCCGACGTGATCGTCAACCACATGTCATCGGAATCCCCACAGTTCCTGGACTATTCCCAAAAGGGCAGTGCTTCCGAATACGACGGCCTGTTTTTGACGATGGAATCGGTCTTCCCGAACGGCGCCACTGAAAAGGACTTGCTCGCGGTGTACCGCCCACGTCCCGGCATGCCCTTCACGGTGACCACGCTGGCCAATGGCGAGCGCCGTTTGCTCTGGACCACCTTCACGCCCCAGCAGATCGACATCGATGTGCACACACCAGCAGGCAAGGCCTATCTGGAATCCATCTTACAAAAACTCTCTCAAAGCGGCGTCACCATGGTGCGCTTGGATGCGGTGGGGTATGCCATCAAGAAGGCGGGCGCCAATTGCTTCATGATGCCCGAGACCTTTGACTTCATCAAAGCCTTTGCGCAGCGTGGCCGTGAGTTGGGTCTGGAAGTGCTGGTGGAAATCCACTCGTACTACAAACGTCAGATGGAAATCGCCCAGCAAGTGGATTGGGTCTATGACTTCGCCTTGCCGCCATTGGTCTTGCATGCACTGGAATTCGGTCGCAGTGGCCCATTGCTGGACTGGATTGCGCAACGGCCCAACAACGCGGTGACAGTGCTCGACACCCACGATGGCATCGGCATCATCGACATCGGTGCAGACGCAACAGATCGGGCTAACCACCCTGGTTTGGTGCCTCCGCATGAGCTGGACGAGTTGGTGGAGCGCATGCACCGCAACTCGAACAACCAAAGCCGTCAGGCCACCGGTGCTGCAGCCTCCAACCTGGACCTTTACCAGGTCAACTGCACCTTCTTTGATGCGCTGGGGCGCAACGAGTCGGCCTACCTGGTGGCGCGTGCGATTCAGTTCTTTGTGCCTGGCATTCCACAGGTGTATTACGTGGGCTTGCTGGCGGGTGAAAACGACATGGACTTGTTGGCGCAAACCAAAGTCGGTCGCGACATCAACCGCCACTACTACTCACGCGAAGAGGTGCTGAGCGACTTGAACAAGCCCGTTGTCAAACGCCTGCTCGATCTGATGCGTTTGCGCAACTCCCATCCAGCTTTTGGCGGCGCTTTCAGCAGCGCAGCAATGGCCGCAAACCAGCTCACGCTGAGCTGGCAACAGGGCGCTGCATATGCCCGTCTTGAAGTCGATTTGTCGACCAAGTCAGGCCGTATCATCCACGGCCTCGCTGGGGATGAAGCGGTGGTGTTTGAATTGCGATAAACACCAGTTCATTCAGAGCCAAAAAAGCCAGTCAGTGTTCTGACTGGCTTTTTTTGCGTGTGTTGTTGGACGTCAACGGCCTGGGAATCAAAGACAGTGTGGTGTCGAGAATGGAGTGCTTCGAAGCCACAAAAAAAAGATCGCCCGAAGGCGATCTTTATGGGTTAACAAAGGCAGCATCGCTGCCTCGGTATGCGTTAGAAGCTGTACTTCAAACCGGCTTTGGCAGAACGACCGTTGATCGAACGAGCGGCCATGCGGCCATCGTTGATTTCGGTGTAGCCAATGGTGTTGGTCAAGTTGTAAACACCAAACGATGCTGTCAGATCTTTGCTGATGGCGTAGTTGGCGAATGCATTGACAACGGTGTAGGCGGGCAAAGTGGCCTCGTATGCCGAGCCTTGAGCATCTTTTGCACTGCTCGAGCCCACGATTGCAGCACCCACGGTGTAAGCGCCGGAAGTGTATGTGGGGCTCAACTGGTAAACAACTTTTGCTTGGCGATTAGGTGTCAAGCCGCTGCTGACGATTTTTGCATCGGTCAGAGTCACGCCGCCATTGATGCGGAATGCACCCATCTTGTAGCCTGCTTCCAGTTCAATACCTTTGGCATCGTACTTGTTGGCGGTGCTCTTCTGGGTGGTTGCATCAAAGTTGCTCTCATCGGTCTTGGCTTGGAACAAGGTCACAAAAGTGCTCAAGTTGCCATTGCGCATCTTCACGCCGCCCTCATACTGCTGAACAGTGTTGATCGGGACAACGCCTGCACCGCCAGCCATGGGCACCGCAGCAGATCCGAACATGATGCGGTCTGCATTGAATGCAACACCTTCGCTGATGCGGGCGAACACAGCCATGTCTTTGTTCAGCTGGTAGTTGGCACCGAAAGAGTAGGAGTTGTGGCTCTTGGTGTAATTGATGGCTTTGGCGTCGCCAGCTTTAAACTGGTTATCAACAGCTTGGGTATAGGAGCCGGTAGCCACTTGGTTGTCATGACGGATGCTACCGTCCAAACTCCAAGCGCCCTTTTCCCAGCCGATCACAGCATAGGGAGAAGTGGTGTTGTATGTGGCGTCAATCGCGCGTGTGCAGCAACCACCCCACACCGAGGTGCCCAGTGCAGTTGCGCCATAGCTGTTGGTGGTCCCATTGGACAGCAAGGCTGGGTTTTTGTCAGTGGCCTGCATCAGGTACTGGTTGAAGTTCCAAGTCAGGCCCACTTTTTGCACATTCATGAACAAACCGAAGGTGGTGTTCAACTTGGCGCCATCAGCCTGAGCAAATGATTTGCTCAACTTGAAGTCGTTTGTTGTGCTGCCCATGTCGTCCATGGAAGTGTTGAACACGGTGTTGGTGAATGCGTTGCCTGTGTATGCTTGCCCGGCTTTAGGGCCAGTTGCGTAAATGGTGCCAGCAGGTGCTGCTGCCACGTCATTGGCAGGGAACAAGCCGACAAAGCGACCGGTCATTGTGGAGTGGCGGAATTTTTCGCTCAACTTCCAACCATCGGCCAGTTTCAACTCTGCTTCGACGCCAAACGAATTTTGTTTGACGCGCAGACCATCGTTGACATCAGTGCCCACCATGGTGTTGTTTTTCGTCAGTGTGTAATCCTTGACCCAATAAGGCGAGTACATGCTTGCAACACGTGGGTCAATGCCGGGAAGTTCGCTCACTTTGCCGTTGGCGATTTTGACGGGTACTGGCATGAACAGAGGGCTTTGGTCGTCCAGCGATTTGAAGTTCAGACGTACAAAACCGTTGTCCAATTCTTGTGTGATGTTGCCCTTGATTTGGCCGCCTTGGTTGCTGTTGCCTGTGGCGTTGCGAGGGCCTTCGCCACTGTGTGTGTAGCCACCAATAAAGAAGCGTGTCTTCTCACCCAATTTGCCACTGTAGTCAAAATCGAGGCGTTTATGGTCGTAAGTCAGGCCAGTTGTGACACCAATGCTCCCGCCAGGCTCGTCGCCAGTTTTGCTGATGAAGTTGATGATGCCGCCAGGTGCATTGGTGGCCAGTGTGGAGGCAGAGCCGCCGCGAACAACTTCCAAGCGCTCAAGGCTGTTGTCAGCACGCAAGAACATATCGGGCGTGGAAAAGGCCACATCGCCAAACAGCATGACCGGCAGGCCATCTTCTTGGAATTGAACGTAGCGTGAGCCGCCAGCAGAGATGGGCAAACCACGAACGGTCACGTTGGCGTTACCACCACCACCGCTGGACTCTGCACGAATACCGGGAATCGAACGCAAGATGTCGGATGCGTTGGTGGGTTGGCTTTGCAACACTTGCTCTGCGCCGACCGTAGAGATGGAGCTCGATTGCTTCATCTTGCTCGCGCCAGTTGCTGTGCCGGTCACCACAACCTCATCGAGCTTGAGGGCGTCGTTGTTGGATTGAGCGTAAGCCACACTCAACTGAAATGCTGCCAGAGCAGCGGCGGCTGCCACTTTGGTAGGAGTGGCGAATTTTTGCTTCTTCATAGAAGGGTCTCCAAAACATTGAAACGATTGCAAAACCATGAATAGATTGTTGCAGATGATGATCCATCAGCGTCACGGGACGTGATCGCACCTTGGATGTAGCGTATTTTGCAAATCTATGAAAACGATTGCAATCAAAGTTTTTTGAACAGGGGTGTTTTGGCGATGTGTGTGGGGTGTGTTTTCACTCGAGAAATCGTCAAAAACTAGGACTTTCCCTAGTGTGTATGATCAGCAACAAGCGTTTGGCATCACCCGAAATTCAAGGCCTAGTGTTTTCCCTAGGTGTTGAAAAAGAACAAACACAGGTATCATGCAAACGATTGCATTGAGCGAAACTCGAAACAAGGAGAAAAGAAACAATGGACGATTACGCCAGCCGGCAACGCAAGCCGACCAAGCACCTGATGGGGCTGGGGCTGGTGGTGGTGTTGCACCTTTTGCTCTTTTGGGCCATCAGCTCGGGCTTGGCCCGCGCGTTTGTCAAAAAGATCAAAGGCCCAGTGGAAGCCGTTTTGCTCGAAGACGCAAAACCCGATATTCCACCCCCGCCGCCACCACCTCCACCCAAGAATTTGCCGCCCCCTCCGGCCTATGTGCCGCCTGTGGATGTGCCCGTGAGCAACTCGGCGCCAGCCGCCAATGCCATTGCCGCCGTGTCGGCCACGCCCCAGCCGGTGGCACCACCTGCGCCGCCAGCGCCGCCAGCGGTCAAGGCTGAGCCCGTGCGCACAGCCGCCGTGGTCAACTCGGCCAACTGCGAAAAACCCGAGTACCCCAGCGCCTCGCGTCGCCTGGAAGAAGAGGGCACTGTCAGCCTGCGCTTCCTGGTGGGAGCCGATGGCAAGGTGGTGCAAGCCGAAGTCGAAAAGTCTTCGGGATACAAGCGTCTGGACGAAGCAGCCCGTGCTGGTTTGTCGCGCTGCGCCTTCAAGCCCGCCACCGTGGACGGCAAGCCTGAACAAGGTTGGGCCACCATGAAATACACCTGGCGCCTGGAATGATCCGGTCGCACAGATCCACAGTCACAGTCAAACGTTTTTAAAGAACCCAGAGGAGAACCTCATCATGTTCAAACCATTCAAAACCCTCATCGTCTGCGCTGGCCTGTTGGCCGGTCTCCTGTCTACCGGTAACGTGCTGGCGGCCAAGCCCAAAGAAGCAACACCTGCCCCTGCAGCTGCTGCAGCGCCTGCCCCAGCTGAAGTGGCCACTGCACCCGTGGCCGCACCCGCAGCGCCTGCCCCAGCCGCTGCAGCCGCCGAAGAAGAAAACCCCTACGGCCTGTCTGCCCTGTGGAGCCAAGGCGATGCCGTGGCCAAAGGCACGCTGCTGATCCTGGTGCTCATGAGCATGGGCTCTTGGTACGTGATCTTCACCAAGTTCGCTGAGCAAGCCAAACTCAACAAGCAAGCCAAGGCTGCACAAGACTCCTTCTGGAGCGCCAGCACCGTGGCCCAGGGCAAAGACACCCTCGAAGAAGGCTCGGCTTTCCGCTTCATCGCAGAAAAAGGCCTGGAAGGCGCCTCCAAGCACACCGGTTTGCTGGGTGCAGTCGACTTCAACGAGTGGGTCACCATGAGCATCCAGCGTGCCATTGGCAACGTGCAAAGCCGCATGCAAGACGGTCTGGCTGTGCTGGCCACTGTGGGCTCTACCGCGCCATTCGTCGGTCTGTTTGGTACTGTGTGGGGCATCTACCACGCGCTGGTCAAGATCGGCATGTCCGGCCAAGCCTCCATCGACAAGGTTGCAGGCCCCGTGGGTGAAGCCCTGATCATGACCGCCATTGGTTTGGCTGTGGCTGTGCCTGCAGTGCTGGGTTACAACTTCCTGGTGCGCCGCAACAAGGCCGTGATGGAACAAGTCAACGCCTTTGGCTCTGACCTGCACGCTGTGCTGCTCGGCTCGGCCAAGAAGTAAACCCCCTCGCATTCCCTTCGCTTGAGCGGTGACAGCACCGCCCAGGCGATCACAGGAGGAGCCAACATGGCCATGAACGTAGGCGAAGCCGATGACGAGATCATCGGCACCATCAACACCACGCCCCTGGTGGACGTGATGCTGGTGCTCTTGATCATCTTTTTGATCACGATCCCTGTGGTGACCACCTCCATCAAGGTGGACTTGCCCAAAGAAAAGAACGTGGTGCGCGAGACCAAGCCCGAAAACGTGATCATCTCGGTGGACCGTGCAGGCGGTATTTACCTGTACGACACCAAGGTCAAGAACAGCACGGACTTGCTCGAGCGCATGAAGAAATTCTCGGTGATGAAACCTCAGCCCGAGGTGCAGATCCGGGGCGACGGCAAGAGTGATTTCGAGTCGGTGGGCCGCGTGATGTACGCGGTGCAACGCGCTGGCATCACCAAAGTCGGCTTCATCACCGAGCCCAGCAACTGAAGGAGCAGAGCATGGGAATGAACGTAGGAACGAGTGCCAGCGAAGAGCCGGAAGTCATGATCGACATGAACACCACGCCGCTGATTGACGTGATGCTGGTGCTTTTGATCATGCTGATCATCACGATCCCGGCGCAGCTGCATGCGGTGAACCTGGACATGCCGCTGCCCACCAATGCGGCCAAGAAGGCCGATCCGGTGGTGATCAAGATCGATGTGGATGCCAACAGTGTGATCAACTGGAACGGCAAGCCCGTGGGCAGCCGCGCCGAGATGGAAGCCAAGCTGACGGAGGCCGCAGCAATGCAACCGCAGCCAGAGCTGCACATTCGCTCGCACGCGAAGGCGAAATACGAAGCGGCTGCGGCCGTGATGGCCAGCGCCCAGCGCATTGGCCTGACCAAACTGGGGATCGTGGGTTCTGAGCAGTTCGTGAACTGAGCCCGATCCCGACAAGTTGTTGAGTACGTTTCTTCCAAGGAAACCTTGTGCCCCCTCCCTCACGGGTGGGGGCGTTTTTTTGAATTAACATCGCTTGAACTCAGAGAGACAGTGAATGGCCAAGGCAGAACCTGAAAAGCGCAAGATACAAATGGCGGACATTGCCCGTCTGGCAGGGGTATCCACCGCAACAGTTTCACGTGCCCTCAATGGCAGTGCGTTGATCAACGAAGAAACGCGTTTGCGCATCATCGAGCTGGCACGTTCACTCAACTACACCATCAACCTCGGCGCACAAAACCTGCGCAAGGGCGACAACACCACCATCGGTGTGGTGATCCCTTATTACCCCGCCAACCGCCAAAGCATTTCTGATCCGTTCTTCTTGGGCATGCTCGGTAGCTTGGCCGATGCCCTGACGGATCGCCAGTACGACATGCTGCTTTCGCGCGTCGATGCCGATCACCTTGAGCGGATTTCTGCTTTGTACGACTCGGGGCGTGTCGGCGGCATCATCGTGATCGGTCAGTGGGGCCACCACGACCAGCTCAACGAATTGGCACGCCAGCGCTTGCCCTTTGTGGCCTGGGGCGCGCAGTTGCCCAACCAGCTGTATTGCAGCGTGGGTGGCGACAACGCCAGCGGCGGTCAGCTGGCCACCGAACACCTGCTGGGCTTGGGCCGCAAGCGCATCGCCTTCATGGGCGAGAAGTCTTTGCCCGAACCTGAAAAGCGTTATTCGGGTTACCAAAAGGCTTTGCGCAAAGCCGGTTTGAAAACCGACCCAGCCCTCTACATCCCATCGTCTTTTGCACCGTTGGGCGCGCAAGACGCCTTGCGCGTGCACCTGGACCGTCACGGTTTGAACTTTGACGCCATCGTGGCCGCCAGTGACTTGATCGCCATCAGCGCCCTGGGCGTGTTGCGCGAGCGGGGATACAGCATTCCCGACGATGTGAGCGTCGTGGGTTACGACGATGTGGAGCCAGCGGCCCACAGCTTTCCGCCTTTGACCACGGTGCGCCAGCCTTTGGACTTGGCAGGCGCCCATCTGGTGGACTGCTTGCTGCGCATCATGGCCGGCGAAAAGCCGGAATCGGATTTGCTGCCCACGACCTTGGTCGTGCGCGAATCAACGAAGGCGCTCTGAGCGCATCTCAAAGCGCTGCTCGGCACCCGCGCCTTCTTGGCGCGTACCGGTGATGACTTGGGCGCAAGTGCCCGCTTGCACTTTGCCCAGCCAAGTTGCTGCGATGCGTTGGCCGTCGCGCGATTCTTCCATGGTGAATTCGCCGTCTTCCAGGTCGGCGGCCACCGCGTAGTGCTGCGGGTTTTGCATCAAGGCGCCGCGCAAACTGCCCTCGTGCTCAGGGTGCGGACGCAGCACCAGCGTCCAAGTGTCAGCTTGACCTGACAGGCTCACGCGCCAAGAGCCCACCAGTTGTTCGGCGGTGATCTCTGGTTCGGCGCAACCGGCCGCAGCGGCCGCAGTGGCAAGAGGGACTGGGTTGGCGCAAGCGCTCAGGCCTGCGATGCAGAGCAAGGCAAGCCCATTCAAAGAGGTGCGAATGACGTTCATGGTTTGGCTTCGGCGGCGGAGTCGGCCGCCCGCTTGGCAAACTCGGCGCGCAAGGCCCTGAGTTTTTCGCGGGGGTCTTCTTTGATGGTGTTTTCATCGAGCTTCATTTCGGCGATGAAGCGGCTGGGCAGGGCGGCCACCATGTCGCGGCCTTTTTTGCGGCGCTTGGTCCAGCTCACGGCCAAGCTGCGCTGGGCGCGGGTGATGCCCACATACATCAGGCGGCGTTCTTCTTGCAGACGTTGCAAGATGCCTTCGCTCATGGGCCCATCGCTGCGGCCAGAGTGCTCGTCATCGTCACCCAGTTTGAAGGGCAACAGCCCCTCGTTCACGCCCACCAGCACCACGTGGGGCCACTCCAGGCCTTTGGAGGCGTGCAGGGTGGACAGGGTGACCACGTTCTGGTCTTTCTCGCGTTCGCTCAAAGTCGAAATCAATGAGATGGTCTGCGCCACCTCCAACAGGCTCTTGGACTCGGAGGCGTCGGTCCCAGTGGCGTCTTCGATCTCGCCGCCGCAGCGCCCGGCCATCCAGTCGCAAAACTCCAGCACATTGGTCCATCGGGCGGCGGCCACTTTTTCATTGTCTTCGCCGTCGTACAGGTGCTGCTCGTAACCGATTTCTTTGAGCCATTCCAGCAAAAAGGCCAGAGCCGCTTCCTTGCCCAGGGTGTGGCGGGCGCGGTGCTCCAGGTCGTTGATGTAGCGGCCAAACTCGTGCAGACCGTCCACGGCGCGGGTGTTCACCGCGCTGGGCAGGCTGCCAGCAAACAGCGCCTCAAACAGGCTCAGCTTGTATTGCGTGGCAAAGGTGCCCAGCTGGCCCAAGGTCTGGTGGCCAATGCCGCGTTTGGGGCTGGTGATGGCGCGCAAAAACGCCGGGTCGTCGTCGTTGTTGATCCACAGACGAAACCAGGCGCACAAGTCCTTGATCTCGGCTTTGTCAAAAAAGCTCTGCCCGCCCGACACCTTGTAGGGGATGTTGGCGCGGCGCAGCGCCTGCTCAAAGGGTCGGGCCATGTGGTTGGCGCGGTACAAGATCGCAAAGTCCTTGAACTCGCGGTGCTTGGACGGGTTGACCTGGCCGCCTCGGATCGACTGGATGCGGGCAATGGCCCGGTCGGCCTCGTGCTCTTCGTTGACGGCATCGACCACACGCACCGGTTCGCCCTCGCCGAGTTCCGAAAACAGCGTTTTCGGAAACAGCTTGGGGTTGGGTTGGATCACGTTGTTGGCGGCCCGCAAGATGGCGCTGGTGGAGCGGTAGTTTTGCTCCAGCTTGATGACCTTCAAATTCGGAAAGTCTTGCGGCAGGCGCTTGAGGTTGTCCAGCGTGGCGCCGCGCCAGCCGTAGATCGACTGGTCGTCGTCGCCCACGGCCGTGAAGCGACCGCGCTCGCCCACCAGGTGCTTGAGGACTTCGTATTGGGTGGCGTTGGTGTCTTGGTATTCGTCCACCAGCACATGGCCCATCTTGGCCTGCCAGCGCTCGCGCACCTCGGGGTGGTCGGCCAACAGCTTCAGCGGCATGCCGATCAGGTCGTCAAAGTCCACGCTTTGGTAAGCCGTGAGCCGCTCTTCGTACAGGCCCATGATGCGGGCGATCACGCGGGCGTTGTCGTCGGGTGCTTGTGCGGCGGCCTGCTCGGCGTTCAGGCCCATGTTTTTCCACAGGCTGATGGTCCATTGCCACTGGCGGGCCGTGGCCGCATCGGTGGTGCCGCCGCAGTCTTTGAGGATGCTGGTCACATCGTCTGCGTCCATGATGCTGAACTGGGGCTTGAGGCCCAGCACATGGCCGTCTTCGCGCATGATGCGCACGCCCAGGGCGTGGAAGGTGCAGACCGTCACGTCCTTGGCGGCCTTGCCGATCAGGTCTTTGGCGCGCTCGCGCATCTCGGCGGCGGCCTTGTTGGTGAAGGTGATGGCCGCGATGCGCTTGGGCTCCAGGCCCACATCGATCAGGCGGCCGATCTTGTGCGTGATGACCCGTGTTTTGCCCGAGCCTGCGCCCGCCAACACCAGGCAGGGGCCTTGAACATAGTTCACGGCTTCGAGTTGGGCAAGATTCAGACCGGCGGACATCCAGGGGCTTCCAAGCAAAGCGTTCGATCATAGCGGGGACTGTCGGCCGTGCGACCAGCTTGCAACCCTGCGGGAGCGACAATAGACCCATGCTTGAAGTCCTGCGCGTCACGTTTCCGTTTTTTGCTCTGGTCCTGTGCGGGTATCTGGCCGCACGCAAGGGCTTGCTGCCGCTCGAAGCCATCCCGGGACTGAACGGTTTTGTGCTGTTTTTTGCGCTGCCCTGCATGTTGTTTCGCTTTGGGGCTGGCACGCCGATTGCGCAGTTGCTCAATGCCGGGGTGTTCTTCACCTATTTGTTTTGCGCCTTGGTCATGGTGGCGTTCAGCATCGCCATCAGCCTGAACGCCCGCATCCGCTGGAGCGATGCGTCTTTGGGCGCCTTGGTGGCGGCTTTTCCCAACACCGGTTTCATGGGCGTGCCGCTCTTGGTGGCCTTGTTGGGCTCTGCGGCTGCCGGCCCAGCCATCGTGACCATCGTGGTGGACATGGTGATCACCACCTCGCTGTGCGTGGCGCTCTCGCGCATGGACGAGGCAGGCGAGCACGGCGCTGCGGTGGCCGCCCGCAAGGCCTTGGCCGGTGTGGTGCGCAACCCCATGCCGTGGGCAATTTCTTGGGGCGCTGCATTTTCGTATTGGAATTTGGAGCTGATCGGTCCAGTGGCCAAAACCGTGGGTTTGCTGGGCGATGCGGCCTCGCCGGTGGCGCTGTTCACTATTGGCGCGGTGTTGGCCCGCTCGCGCATGCTGGCGCATGAGCGGCCCCACGGCCCGCTGCGCTTGGGCGACTATTTGCCGGTGGCGGTGATCAAGTTGCTTGTGCACCCGGTGCTGGTGCTCTTGGTCACGGCGGTGGCGGTGCAATGGGGTGCCAAGATCGACCGATTCACCTGGATGGTGATGGTGTTGGTGGCCGCTTTGCCCAGCGCCAGCAACGTGTCGCTGCTGGCCGAGCGCCTGGGCGCCGACAACGGGCGCATCGCCCGCATCATCTTGGTCACCACGGCAGTGGCTTTCTTGACTTTTTCGGGCGCGGTGGCTTTGCTCAAGCCCTGAGCCTGGCCTCGAATCGCCGAACACAGTTCAGCTCCCACAAAATCCGGACTTGAGCCTGGACTTTCAATCGCCGAACAAAGTTCAGCTCCTACAACATCCGAGCCGGCCCCCCTCGTAGGAGCCCAACTATGTTGGGCGATTGCCCCTCAGCAAACATTCAAATCGCCTGCGGGTCCACATCCACCAGCCAGCGGATCACGCCCTTGTGCTCGGGCTGGCTGCGCAGTTGGTGCAAGACCCCGTGCAGGTGCCACAGCATTTTTTGCAGGGCCATGCGTGAGGGGCTTTCCAGCAGCATCTGGGCACGCTCGACATCGGCCACGCGCTGCATGCTCATGGGCACGGCGGGGTAGACGCTGACCTGCAGCACCAGGTCCGCCGTGGCGGGGTCGGCGCTCAATTGCGCTTCCAAGGTTTCCCTTGCGGCATTCAGCAGGCTCTGTGCCACGTCTTGGCTGCGGGCATCGGCCCGCAGCAGGGCTTGGTGGCTGATGGGCGGCAGGTCGGCGGCGGTGCGCTCGGCCAGTTCGCTGGCGGCAAAGGCCGGGTAGTCGTGTTTTTTGAGCGCCTCAAACAGCGGGTGCGTGGGGTGAAAGGTTTGCACCCACATTTCGCTGGTGGCGCTTTGGCTGGCTTCGCGTCCGGCCCGGCCAGCGGCTTGCATCAGCAGGGCAAACAAGCGCTCGGGTGCGCGAAAGTCGCTGGAAAAAAGTGCCGTGTCGGGGTTGATGGCAGCCACCAGCGTGATGCGCCTGAAATCATGGCCCTTGGCGATCATCTGGGTGCCGACCAAGATGTCCACTTCGCCCGCATGCACCGAGGCCAGCTGGCTCTCCAGCGCACCCTTCAGGCGCGTGGTGTCGGCATCGATGCGCGCGATGCGGATTGGGCTGCCGTCGGGGCGCAACACATGCGCCAGCAATTCGCCCAAGTGCTCTTCAAGTTGCTCGGTGCCTCGGCCTATGGGCGCGATGTCGGCGTTGCCGCATTCGGGGCAGGCGCGGGGCACGCGCTCGGTCAGGCCGCAGTGGTGGCAGCGCAGGGTGCGGTCGATTTTGTGGAACACGCGAAAGGCGCTGCAGTGCTTGCATTCGCTTTTCCAGCCGCAGTCGGCGCAGTGCAGCACCGGGGCGTAGCCGCGCCGGTTGAGCAGCAGCATGCATTGCTCGCCGCGCTCCACGCGTTCTTGCAACGCAGCCAGCAGGGGCGCGGACAGCACGGCTTTTTTGGCCTGGTGGTTCATGTCCACGCGGCGCACCTTGGGCAGCAATGCGGTGCCGATGCGCGTGGGCATGTGCAAGCGCAGGTAGCGGCCACCCTCATCTGCCGGCCGGCTCAGGTGCCAGCTTTCCAGAGAGGGCGTGGCCGAGGCCAAAAGCACTGGCGCGTTTTGCAAGCGGCCTCGGTAAACGGCCAGGTCGCGGGCTGAATAGCGTGCGCCTTCTTGTTGCTTGTAGCTCGGGTCGTGTTCTTCGTCGACCACGATCAGCTTGAGATGCGGCATGGACGCAAAAATGGCCATGCGCGTGCCCAGCACGATGCGGGCATGGCCCGCGTGGGCAGACAGCCAGCCTTTCAGGCGTTGTGCGGGCGTCATGCCGCTGTGCATGGACACCACCGCATCCACGCCAAAGCGAGCCTGCACCCGCGCTTCAAGCTGGGGGGTCAGGTTGATCTCGGGCACCATGAGCAGGGCTTGGGCTTGCGGGTCGGCTTGCAGCACGCGTTCAACCGCTTGCAGGTAGACCTCGGTTTTGCCGCTGCCGGTGCTGCCAAACAGCAAAAATGGACCGGGGCTGGCCTGCATTTGCGCCAAAACGGTTTGTTGCTCTTCAGACAGGGCTGGGCCGGGCTGGACCTCGATGGCGGCGGCTTGGGTTTGCTTTTTGAGGCGACGCGCCAGTTGCTCCGAGCTCAGGTCGCGCAGCTGGGGCGGCAGGGCCGACAAGGCCACCTCGCCCAAGGAGCGTTGGTAGTACTGCGCCGAGAACTGCACCAATTGTCGCCAAGCGGCATCCAAAGGTGGCAGGCCTTCCAGCAAGCCGGTGGCGTCGCGCACCGCCGAGGCGGGCATGTCGGCTGGGGCCGCGTCAGAAACAGCCCACACCACCCCCAACACCTCGCGCTTGCCCAGCGGCACCCGCACCAATTGGCCGGGCGCCACCTCGAACGGGCAACGGTAGCTCAGCAAGCCCCCGATCTGGCTGTGAGCGGGGGTCTGGACGGCCACATCAATCCAGTGGTGGGTGCTCACATTTTTCTCGGTAATTCTGACGGTGTTGCTAAATTTGAAGGTTATCAAAATTCTTCAAATCGTCCCTAAGTTGTTGATTTTGAAGTGCTTTGAAAGTCATCCCAAAAAACTGTGGATAACTTTGTGGAAAACAGCCCTTGGCGTGCTCAGAAGCCTTGAAAATCAAGGGTTTCCTTAGATTGCCCATCCAATGTGCAGCTTCAAATGTTCCTTATAAATCAAGCACTTACAAAAAAATCATTGGCAAGGTGCGCGCATCTCAAGAGACGGTTTTTGCTGCAGTGCACTCAGAACTTTTGTGCATAAGTCAAGCGGTCCAAGGTATTTATTTTTCAAAAAATACCCCCTTGAAACCACATTTTCATGCTAGCTGACCCTCAGGCCGCAGCGCGCAATTGCCGAGAGTGCTGGTGCACCGCTTCCACCAAGGCCGCCACATGTTCAGGCGACGTGAACTGGCTGATGCCATGGCCCAAATTGAAGATGTGTGTGGGACCGGTTTGTGTGGTGTCGGTGTGCGGTTGGCCAAAGCTGTCGAGCACCCGGCAAGCTTCCTTGGCGATCTGCTCGGGTGGCGCGAAGAGCACGTTCGGATCGATGTTGCCCTGCAAGGCCTTGCCCGGGCCACCCACCTGACCGCCCACCAAGGCACGCGCACGGCCCAGGTTCATGGTCCAGTCCAGCCCCAGCACATCGCAGTTCAGGCCCGTCATCTCGGGCAGCCACAGGCCGCCGCCTTTGGTGAACACGATGCTCGGGATGCGTTGGCCGTTGTGCTCGGTCTTGAGCTGGCTCAGCACACGGGCCGTGTAGGCAAGGCTGAATTCCTGGAACGCGCCGTCGGCCAGCACGCCGCCCCAGCTGTCGAAGATCATGGCCGCTTGCGCGCCCGCTTCGATCTGGGTGTTCAGGTACAGGGCCACGGCATCGGCGTTGATCTCCAAAATGCGGTGCATCAGGTCGGGGCGGCTGTACATCAGGCTTTTGACCTGGCGGTAGTCGTCGGAGCCCGCACCTTCGACCATGTAGCACGCCAGCGTCCAGGGGCTGCCCGAAAAGCCGATCAAGGGCACACGGCCGTTCAACGCTTTGCGGATGCTGGTGACGGCGTCGAAGACGTAGCGCAGCTTGTTCATGTCGGGCACGGCCAACTCGGCCACGGCCGCTTCGTCGCGCACGTTTTTGGCAAAGCGTGGACCTTCGCCTTGGGCGAAGGACAGGCCCAGGCCCATGGCGTCGGGCACGGTGAGGATGTCGCTGAACAAAATCGCTGCGTCAAAAGCGTAGCGCTCCAAAGGCTGCAAGGTCACTTCGGTGGCGTAGTCCACGTTGGTGGCCAAGCCCATGAAGCTGCCGGCCTTGGCACGGGTGGCGCAGTACTCGGGCAAATAGCGACCGGCTTGGCGCATCAGCCAGATGGGCGTGTGGTCGGTGGCCTGACGCAGGCAGGCGCGCAAAAAGGTGTCGTTGGCCAGGGGCGCAAACGAAGAATTCGAGGGGGATGCGGAACTTGTGCTCATCCCCCGATTGTCGCAGGTGCCTGAGGCTGAGCTCAGAGCCCCCGAAGTGCCGTTTGCACTTCGGCCACCGAGGGCAATTCCGACAAGATGACCGGTGCTTTGCCCGGCGCATACAGGGCATAGACCGGCACGCCGTTGCGGCCCAATGCGGCCAAGGCTTGGGTGATGGCCGCATCGCGCCGCGTCCAATCGGCCCGCAAGAGCGTGACTTTGCGGGCGTCAAAGTCGGCCAGCAAGGCCGCATCCGACAAGGTGGTTTTCTTGTTGTACTGGCAGGTCACGCACCACGCGGCGGTGAAGTCCACAAACACGGGGCGACCAGCGGTCAGTTCGGACTGCACACGGGCTTCGGACCAGGCCTGCCATCGGAGCTGGGCCTCGCTGCTGACCGCTTGTGGGGCCGGCGCTTCGCGCAGCGAAGCGGGCAGCACACCCGCACAAAGCCAGGCCAAGGTGGCCAGGGCCAATGTGCTCAACACCACGCGGGCGCGGCCTGGCAGGCCCCAAGTCCAAGCGGCAAAGGCCACGCACAGCAGCACCGCCAGCAGACCGCTGGCCCCGTCGATGCCGGTTTGCTGGCCCAGCACCCACAGCAGCCAAATCACGGTCGCGAACATCGGGAAAGCCATGGCCTGGCGGAACACCACCATCCAAGCCCCAGGCCTGGGCAAGGCGCGGGCCACGGCTGGCCACAGGCTGGCCGCCAGATACGGCAATGCCATGCCCACGCCCATGGCTGCAAAGACGCTCAGGGCTTGCCACGCCGGCAAGGCAATGGCCAAGCCCAGCGATGCGCCCATGAAGGGCGCGGTGCAAGGCGAAGCGATCGCCACAGCCAAGACGCCGGACAGCGCCGCGTTGACCGTGTGGTGACGGCTTTGCCAGCCCGCCAAGCGGCTGGGCACCATTTGGCCGAACTCGAACAACCCCGCCAGGTTCAGGCCCAACAAGGTGAACAGCACCGCCAGTGCCGCGACCACGGCCGGGGTCTGCAATTGAAAGCCCCAGCCCAATTGCTCGCCGGCACTGCGCAACGCCAACAAGGCCGCCCCCAGCAAGACCAGCGACAACACCACACCGGCGGTGTAGGCCAAGCCCGCAGCGCGGTGCTCAGAACGGCTTTGGCCTGGCTGAGCAAAGCCCAACACCTTGATGGCCAGCACTGGGAACACGCAAGGCATGAGGTTGAGCAGCAAACCACCGATGAAGGCGCCCAACAAAGCCAGAGCCAGGCTGCCTGTGCTGCTGGGCGCCGTGGTGTGGGCGTTGTCTTGCAGTGCTTTGGCCAGCGCAGGCGACACGGCCGCCGCAGGTGCCAAAGCGGGCCATGGGCCTTGGACAGGGCTGGTCACTTCAAAGGCAGGTGCTTTGGGCGAGGTCTCTGGGCCTTGGGCAATGACCCACGACAAAGCGCTGGGGCTTTCGCTGCGCTCGTCCGAGACGGGCACTTGCGCTGTCCACCGATCGCCCTGCCAGCTTTGCGTCCAGGTTTTGCCCTGCACGGCCGCGTTGTTCACCACATGGGGGGTGACGGGGAACAGGCTCAAGGTTTGGCCACGCCATGCGGGGGGCAGCTTGTCGACTTGGAGCGACAGGCTGCGGCCATCGGCCGAGAGGCTGACCGGGTGTGCGCCTGGATGGGCTTGGGGGCTTTGCTTTTGAGCGGCATCAAACAGGCTGCTGTGCAGGGCCGTGGCGCTTTGCACCGGCAGGCTCAGCTCAAACTGGCCGTCTTGCGGGATGCACTCTTGGCGGCAGACCAGCCATTCGGCCTGCAGCTGGATTTTCACAGGGCCCACCACGGGCGCTTTGAAATCGGGGCCGACTGTGACGGCCACTGGCAGCAGCACAGTGCCTTCGTAGCCGTAGTTGGCCAGGGTCCCGATCGGGATCTTTTTGGGCAAAGGCCAGGCGATCTCGCCCACTTGCAGGCCCGCCGGCAGTTTCCATTGCAGGCGTGTGGGCAGACCCGAGTCGCCGGGGTTTTGCCAATAGGTGTGCCAATGCGGCTGGTGCTGAATCTGCAGGCCCAGCCAGAAGCTTTGACCGGCTTGAATGCCTTGCGGCGCATGGGCCAGCAATTCGGCGCGGACTTGCTCGGTTTTGACGGTGGCGCTGACGACCTGGGCGTGAACGCTGGGAGACAGTCCATACAAGAAAGCAGCCACGCACCAGGCCCATGAGAGGCCTCGGGTGCGCAAAGCAGACAAGAAAAGCGTGAAGTGGTTCAACATGTGGGCGCTCAGCGCAGCCGTGACCAGTGCGCTTCATGGAAAGTGGCACTGTACACCGAGGGGCCTTGCTCCATTAAGATGCGGGCATGCAAACCCCTCACCGTTTTTGGGCCGATCTGACGACCACCGACTTTGCCGCGCTGGCGCTGGACCGCACCATCGCCGTCTTGCCCGTGGCCGCGACCGAGCAGCATGGTCCGCATTTGCCTTTGTCGGTTGACACCGATTTGGTTGATGGGGTGGTGTCGGCCAGCTTGCCGCATTTGCCAGCCGATTTGCCGGTTTTGTTTTTGCCCACGCAAACGGTGGGTTTCAGCCCCGAACACGCCCGTTTTGCAGGCACCCTGACGCTCAAGTCCGAAACCATCGTCCGTTTGTGGACCGACATTGGCGAGTCGGTGGCCGCCAGTGGCGTGCGCAAGCTGGTGCTGTTCAACGCCCACGGCGGGCAGGTCAGCGTGATGGACCTGGTGGCGCGTGATTTACGCGCTCGCCTGGACTTGCTGGTGTACAGCGTCAGCTGGTTCAACCTGCCCTTGCGCGATGCCCAAGGCCAGGACGTGAACGCCCTGTTCAGTCCCCAAGAACACCGCTTTGGCGTACATGCCGGTGATGTGGAAACGTCCATGATGCGGGCCTTGAAACCCGACTTGGTGCGCATGGCGGCGGCGCAAGATTTTCGCTCCACCTCGCAAGACCGCGCCGAGCGGTTTGAGATTTTGGGCAATGGCCGCAGTGCCAAGCTGGGCTGGCAAATGCAGGACTACAACGCGCATGGGGCTGCCGGCCATGCGGCCGCGGCCACCGCCGAAAAAGGCCAAGCCTTGCTGGACGCTTCTGGCCGCGCTTTGGCCCAGTTGCTGGCGGAAATCGATCAGTTGCCGGCCGACACCTTGCGCTCGCACACGGCCTGAAACCTCAGAAGCTGGGCAGCACCAGTTCGCAGTGGTCGCGGCTGACGCTGCGCGGGCATTCTCGCGTGGTGTCCAGGCAGCCGCCTTCGGCATAAACCCCTTGTGGGTCGCGCATGCGCAGCATGCGGCTGAGCACCTGTTGCACCGCTTGCGGGTCGGCCAGGGTCTGCGCCACGCGTTGCTCAACCACGCTTTCATCCATTTGCAATTGGCCTTGTGTGTCGGTGTGGACGCCATCGCGCCAGTGGTAGATCTCGATGGCTTTGGACTCGAGAGTGAAGGGCTGGTCCCGTTTCCAGAAGTTGCTGAAGAAGCCGCCGCCCAGATAAATCACCCAAGAGCCCTCGTAGCCCATCACATCGGATGAACGCTCGTCGGGGTTGCGAAACCACAGGCGGTCACCCGGCACGTAGTAGCGCGCGGGCAGGGGCTGTGCCATGCTGCCGTATTCGACCAAGTACACGTCGTGGAACTGCCCCGAGCGGATCGCGTGGACCTCGTTGATGGCCTGCAATTGGGCCAGCAACTCAGGGTGGTGCGTTTGCAGCTCTTGTGCAATGCCCAGCAAGATCACGTATTCGGTCGCGCGGTAACAAGAAAAGTCGTAGAGCTTGCCGGTGGCTTCAGGTTGCGTGGCGGCGATCAAGGCATCGATCAGGCAACGCCCGGGCTTGAGGGTGAAACCGCGCTCTTCGTCGTAGTGCCAGTAGGCCTCGGGCCGCTCGGCCGCCTCGGTTTTGAAGGCCAGCGCTGTCTTGCGTGCGGCCAGCGTCATGTGACGGCGCACACGGACATGCGAGGTCAAAGCCTCCAAACTGGCAAAACTGAAACGCAGCGGAGAGCCCAGCAAGGCCACCACAATTTCACGCTCCAGGGCCATCGCATCGCTGGACTGGGCTTCGTGTGCGAGGTGTTGGTGCAGCGACAAGGTGTTGTGCTGCGGCATCCAAGCCGCTTGCAACTCGTGGCGCAGGCTCACCACGCATTGCAGGCCCTGAGCGGTGGGAACGATGTAGGTTTGCGCGACGTCTTCGAGTTGGTAGGACGCAAGCCACTGTGCCAATTGCCGCTGTGTTGGGGCATCGGTTCCAGGCTCGAAGGGCAGTTGGATGCCACCCTCTCGCAACTCAAGTGCCGCATGTGCGGCATACGCATTCATGCAGACATTGTGCCTACATGGCGTGTGGGTTTTTCTAGGGAATTACGAGATGTTTCAGGCGTAAGTGACCCAATCGCGGTGCGCGTCCGAGTCCAGATGGGGCAATGTGTTGTAGGTCAACAGCATGTGCCGTTTGGGGTTGAAGACAAACTCGGTCAGCGCCGTGTTGCGGATGCGCAGGTTCAGCTCGATCGTGGTTTCTGCGGGTGCGCCCAGGACCTGACCAACGGCGCTCGAAATGGGGCCGCCGCTGGAGACGATCATCACATCGCCCGAATGGTGTTGCCGCACATGGTCCAGTGCCGCTTCGATGCCGCCGACAAAGTCTTTGTAGCTGGGCATGCCGCGCGGTTGCGTGCGTCCTGCCATCCAAGCTTGCAGGGCGTCGCGCAGCAGCCGAAAGTGGTGGCGGTACAGCTCCGGGGTGTCGGGTTTGGCCAGGGGCTCGGGGTGGATGGCTTCGATCAGCGCGTGGCTGTCGTATTCGTTCAGGCCAGGCCAGACCTCGGGGGTGTGCGTCAGACCTGCCCCGTGGGCAATGCCTTCCCAGGTTTGACGGTGCCGTTTGAGGCTGCCCATCAGCACCGCCTCCACCGGCTGGGCCTGCAGTTTGGCTTGCAGGTATTGGCCCAAGCGCAGGGCTTGTTGGTGTCCCAGCGGGCTGAGTTGATCGTAATCATCGGCCCCGAAAGAGGCTTGTCCGTGGCGGACCAAATAGAGTGTTCCCATGCGCTGCGATTGTGCGCAGTCGCTGGGTGTAGCCCTGTCGCTGGGGTGATTGGGCCTACAGCGTGACCTGGCCGCTGATGCAGCCGACCACATCGCCGCCAACCCAGACTTGGCCTTGCGCATCACGCGACAAAAAGACTTGTCCGGCGCGGCCCAGCGCGGTGCCTTGCCGTGCGCTGTAGGTGCTGGGCATGTGGCCATCGGCCATCAACCATTGCGCCAGCGAGGCATTGAGGCTGCCGGTGACGGGGTCTTCGGCGATGCCGACAGGCGCGGCAAAAGCACGCACTTCCAGATCGGTCGGGTCTGGGGCCAAGCTGGAGCGCTCTTGTGCAAAGGCGCGTGCTTCGCGGTTGGCGCGGCGGATCAGTCCCGTTGCAGGCGCAGCCCTGCGTGCGGCCACGCCGACTTTGGTGTTCAGGCGTTTGAGCGCGGCATGGTCGGGTTGCAAGGCCAAGACGGTCTCGACATCGGCCAGCCACAAGCCCAGCCAATGCGGGCCGTTGTTCAGGTTCTGCGCGGCCAACACCTCGTTTGCGTGCAGGCCCAGCGCCGCCACGACGTCGGCCAGCAGGGTCGCATCGGGTGTCTGACGCTGCAAAGGCGGCGCGGCAAAAGCCCAACGGCCATCGAGCGATTTCAGCGTCACCAGGCCGACGCCGCATTCCTGCACCAGCTGGCCGTTTTGCCGAGGCTGTCCGCCGGCATTCAGCCAAGCATGGGCGGTGCCCAGCGTGGGGTGGCCCGCAAAGGGCAGCTCCATGCCGGGCGTGAAGATGCGCACGCGGTAGTCAGCCCCGCCAGCAGTACCCTCAGGCGTGGGCGGCAGCACAAAAGTGGTTTCGCTCAGTTGTGTCCAGGCCGCAAAAGCTTGCATCTGTGCATCACTCAACCCCGTGCCGTCCAGCACCACGGCCAAGGGGTTGCCCTTGAAGGCGGTGTCGGTGAAGACGTCGACCTGTTGGAAGGCGCGGACTTTCATCGATAACTCCCGAGCGCTGGGGCTCAGAGCGATTCGCGGATGGCTTGGGCCAGTGCGGCCATGCCGGTGTTGATCTGGTCCACGGTGGCCGTGACAAAGGACAGGCGCAGGGTGCTTTCGCTCGGGTCTTGGGCGTAGAACGCCAAGCCGGGCACGAAGGCCACGCCTTTTTTGACCGCTTTGTCGAGCAAAGCCACGGCATTCATGCCTTTGGGCAGCTGCACCCACAGGAACATGCCGCCCACGGGGCGGTTCCAGCTCAGGCCCAAGCCGGCCATTTCGCGGTCGAGCGCGGCCAGCATGGCTTCGCATTGCTGCTTGTACAAGGCGCGGATGGTGGGCACATGGCGATCGATGAACCCGTCTTTGAGCACTTCGGCGACCACGCGCTGGTTGAAGCTGGGGGTGTGCAGGTCAGCCGCTTGCTTGGCCTGCAACAGTTTGGGGTACAGCGCCTTGGGCGCGACCAGGTAACCCAAGCGCAAGCCGGGCGCCAAGATTTTGGAAAACGAGCCGAGGTACACGCTGCCCTCGGGGTGGCGTGAACTCAGTGAGGGCGCCGGGGCTTGGTCAAACCACAGATCACCATAGGGGTTGTCTTCGATGATCGGCAAGCCGGTGTCGATCGCGACCTGGGCCACGGCGGCGCGTCGCGCTTCGGGCATGGTGCGACCGGTGGGGTTTTGGAAGTTGGGCAAGAGGTACACAAAGCGGGCTTTGTCGGCACCGGTGCCCACTTTGGCGCGCAGGTCTTCGGCGTTCACGCCGTGTTCGTCGCTGTCCACGCTGACGGCCACAGGCTCCATGGGCGTGAAGGCCTGCAAGGCACCTAGATAGGTGGGTGTCTCAACCAAAATGCGGCTGCCCGCGTCGATCAGGATCTTGGCCACCAAGTCAAGGCCTTGTTGGCTGCCTGTGGTGATCAGCACCTGGTCAGGGCTCACGTTCATGCCTTGCTTGAGCAGGTCTTGCGCCACCCATTCGCGCAAAGGTGTATAGCCTTCGCTGGCGGCGTATTGCAAGGCGGCTTTGCCATCGTCTTTGAGCACGCGTTCGCTGGCTTCGCGCATGGCCTCGATCGGGAAGGTCAGCGGTGAGGGCAGACCGCCCGCAAAACTGATGATGCCTGGCTGTTCGGTGACTTTGAGGATCTCGCGGATCACTGAAGGGTTCATCTTTTGGGCGCGTTGTGCCAGGGTCCAGTTCATGTCAGAGGTCCTTGAAATCAAATTTTTACTTGTTTGTCGGGGTGGCCATGCGGCGCCCCATGAAAACCGTCATCACGACCAGTGCGGCAAAGCCCAGGGTCATGGCATCCAGCGATTCTCCCAGCAATGGCACGGCGGCCAAGATGCTGATGAATGGTTGAAGCAATTGGGTTTGGCTGACCCGCAAGGGCCCGCCCAATGAGAGACCGCGAAACCACGCAAAAAAGCCTGCCCACATGGAAAACACCCCCACATACAGCAGGGCCAACCACGATGATGCCGCAATCTCTTGTGATGGCCATGTCAACCAGGTGCCAGGCAAGGTGATGGGCAAAGCCATCACGCACACCCAGCTGATGACTTTTTCGGAGCCCAGGCTGGGTGTGATTTTGGCGCCGGCCACGTAGCCCAGCGAGGCGGCGACCACCGCGCCGATCAGCAAGCCGTCGGCCCAGCTGAGTCCAAAACCGTGCCCCGCTTGGTGTGCACGCAGCAGGCTGTACACCGCCACCAGGGCACTGCCCAAGCCTGCAAAAACCCAAAACCCCAGGCGAGCGCGTTGGTGCATGAGCCATGCGGCCGCCGCGGCCGTGGCCAAGGGCAGCAAGGCCGTGATCACCGCCGCATGGCTGGCGCTCACGTGGCGCAGCGCCCAGCCCAGCAGCAGCGGGTAACCCACCACGTTGCCAAGCAATGACAAGACCAAGGGGCCTCGCTCGTGCGCTTGGGGCAAGCGTGCCCGAGAGAAATACAAATACGCAGCCGACAGGACGCCGGCCAGCGCTGCCCGCCCCCAAGTGACAAACCAAGGCGACAACTGGGGGGCATCGCTGGTGCCCGTGGCCAAGCGGGTCATGGGCAATGTCAAGGCAAAGATGAAGACACCCAGCAAACCCAGCCACAAGCCTTTGTTTTCGGCTGTCATGAGGCGGCTTTCCACATGCCTTGAAGGATCCACAGGGCTGTGCCCACCAAGGCCGAGGCCATGCAGCGGTTGAACATCAGCAAGCGGCGACCTTGCGCCAGCCAGTGCCGCAGCAAAGCGCCTGCGAGCGCGTAGCTGAGGTTGCTGAAAAAGCCATAGGCCACCATGATGGGCAGCAAAGTGAGCGCGCGGTCCGTGGCATCGTCTCGCCCAGCGACCCAGCCGGCCACCATGGCCAAGGCCAGCATCCAGGCCTTGATGTTGACAAACTGCAGGCCCACGCCTTGGATGAATCCCACGTTCAATTTGGCATGGTCTGCAGCCGTCAAGCTGCCGGTCTGCCAAAGGCGGGTGGCCAACCAAAGCAAATAGCTGGTGCCCAGCAACACGATGGCCCAGCGCATGGGCGGGAAGGCGACGACCAAACCGCCCAAGCCGGTGGCGCACAAGCTGAACAAAAGCCCCCAACCCACGGGCACCGCACAGACAAAACGCATGGCCCCACGCAAGCCGTGGTTGGCTGCCATGGCGGTCGACAAGGCTGTGTTGGGTCCAGGCGTGAAGCTGCTCACGGTGGCCAGCACCAGCAGCGCACTGAGTTCGGCAGAGGTCATGTGTTGGTGGCTGTCCGGTTCATCGGGCGCTCAGGATTTCCCAGCGCTCCAGTGCCTTCATCAGCAAGTCGTCGATGTCGGCATCGCGCTTGAACAATTGTTGGGCCAATCCGGCGTCCCGTTGGTAAATGCTGCCGTCGGCCAATTGGGCGCGGGCATCGGCCTGTTCTTTTTCCAGCGATTCAATCAGTGCAGGCAAGCCGTCCAGTTCGCGCTGCTCTTTGTAGCTGAGCTTGCGCACCGCCGCAGCGGGCGCAGGTGCAGCAACAGCGGCGGCCACGGCTGGCGCAGGCGTGGTCGCCGCTTGCTTTTGCGCGGCCTGCGCAGCGATGGCCTGTGCGCGCTGCGATTGCGTCAGCCAGTCTTGCACCGAACCTTCGTATTCGCGCCAAAAGCCAGGTTGGTTGGGTGCGCTTTCGCAGGCGATGATGCCGGTGACCACGTTGTCCATGAAGGCGCGGTCGTGGCTGACCAGGAACACGGTGCCTTCATAGGTTTGCAGCAGCTCTTCCAGCAGCTCCAGGGTCTCGATGTCCAGGTCGTTGGTCGGTTCGTCCAGTACCAAGACATTGGCTGGACGCGCAAACAAGCGGGCCAGCAGCAGCCGGTTGCGCTCGCCACCCGACAAGGACCGCACGGGCGATGTGGCCCGCGCTGGCGAGAACAGGAAGTCGCCCAGATAGCTCTTGACGTGCTGGCGCTTGTTGCCGATCTCGATCCATTCGCTGCCGGGGCTGATGAAGTCTTCCAGGGTGGCGTCCAGGTCCAGCGCGTCGCGCATCTGGTCAAAGTAGGCAACTTCGAGCTTGGTGCCGCGTCGCACCTCGCCGCTGTCGGCTTCGAGTTCGCCCAAGATGAGTTTGAGCAAGGTGGTCTTTCCTGCGCCGTTGGGGCCCAGCAGGCCGATCTTGTCGCCGCGCAGCAAGGTGCCGGTGAAGTTCTGAATGATGGTGCGCACCGATCCGTCGGGCTGGGTGAAGCTTTTGCTGACCTCGGTCAGCTCGGCCACCAGCTTGCCGCTGGGCACGCCGGAGGCCACTTCCATCTTGACGTTGCCCACCTTCTCTCGGCGTGCGGCGCGTTCACTGCGCAGGTTCTGCAACCGGCTGATGCGGCTTTGGCTGCGGGTGCGCCGCGCTTCCACGCCTTTTCGAATCCATACTTCTTCTTGAGCCAGCAGTTTGTCAGCCTTGGCCTGGATCACGGCTTCTTGGGCCAGTTGCTCTTCTTTTTGGAGTTGGTACTGGGCATAGTTGCCTGGATAGGGCCGCAATTTGCCGCGGTCCAATTCCACAATGCGCGTGGCAATGCGGTCCAGAAAGGCGCGGTCGTGCGTGATGGCAATCACACTGCCCTTGAAATCAATCAACAGATCCTCCAGCCAGGTGATGGCGTTCAGGTCCAAGTGGTTGGTGGGCTCGTCTAACAAAAGAACATCTGGGCGTGTGACCAGCGCTTGTGCCAGGGCGACACGTTTGCGCATGCCACCAGACAAAGATTGCACGATCGCTTTGGGGTCAAGTTGTAGGCGCTGGAGTGTCTCGTCCACGCGCTGCTCCCAGCCCCACCCGTCCATGGATTCGATTTGACCTTGCAGGGTGTCAAGGTCACCGCGGCTGTGGGTGTAGTCGTCAATCCACTGAACCACATCGGCCAGACCTTCACGAACGGACTCAAAGATGGTGTGTTCAGGCTTCAGGATGGGCTCTTGTGCGACAAATGCGATGCGTATACCTTGTTGAACATGCAAGGAACCATCGTCGGGTTTCTCCATGCCGCCCAGGATCTTTAATAAAGAGGACTTGCCTGTGCCGTTGCGGCCAATCAAGCCAATGCGTTCGGATGTTTCCAGAGAAAAGTCTGCGTGATCCAGGAGTGCAACGTGGCCAAAAGCCAGTGATGCGTTCAAGAGTGTAAGTAAAGCCATTGGGCCATTATCCGGGTGTCCATCAACAACTTTGCGTGAAATTTCGAAAAACCCTGTTCGTGACGAAAAAACTGTGCCATAATCGAGGGCTTCGCTGCTCACAACGCAGTCCTTCTAAGGGGGATAAGTCAGAGTAGCGAAGAGGTCTTTCGGTGGGGCGTTTTCTTTAGAAGACATCAAAATTCTTCTAAAGAAAACGCAAAAGCGTGATACAATAGAAGGCTTCGCTGATCGCAGCGAGGCAAGAGCAGGTAGCGACAAGTTACTTGGGTTCTTTAAAAATATACAGCCGATAAGCGTGGGCGTTTGATGGTGATTGCCAAGTTCTTCGGAACTTAGCTTTAATTAGCTAACAAACGCTCATGAAGTAAAAGAGATGTGGAAATCAGAGATGGTGACCACGTCGATTCCAATTTATGAGTTGGTCGAAAGACCGAAAAAAATCAAGATCGAACTATAGAGTTTGATCCTGGCTCAGATTGAACGCTGGCGGAATGCTTTACACATGCAAGTCGAACGGTAACAGGTCTTCGGATGCTGACGAGTGGCGAACGGGTGAGTAATATATCGGAACGTGCCCAGTCGTGGGGGATAACGCAGCGAAAGCTGTGCTAATACCGCATACGATCTACGGATGAAAGCGGGGGATCGCAAGACCTCGCGCGATTGGAGCGGCCGATATCAGATTAGCTAGTTGGTGGGGTAAAAGCCCACCAAGGCGACGATCTGTAGCTGGTCTGAGAGGACGACCAG
>NKIO01000028.1 GCA_002255935.1 Comamonadaceae bacterium PBBC2 | reverse complement strand
CGAGAAGTCCACCGACTCCAGCGCCACCTTGCCGGCCTCGATCTTGGACAGGTCCAGGATGTCGTTGATGACCTGCAGCAGGTGCTTGGCCGCGTCGTCGATCTTGCCCAGCCGATCGCGCTGCACGCCATCCTCGGTGCTGCGCGCCATCAAATGGGTCAGTCCGACGATGGCGTTCATCGGCGTGCGGATCTCGTGGCTCATGTTGGCCACAAAAGCACTCTTGGCCCGGCTGGCCGCGTCGGCCTCGTCGCGGGCGCGCAGCAAGGCCTCATTGGCCAGGCGCAATTCGTTCTCGGCACGCTTGAGGGCGGTGATGTCGAAGGCCATCACGTAGACGCCCATCACCTGCGACTGCTCACCCAGCGCAGGCACGTAGTGCACCTGGTAGAAATCGGAGCCGTGCGGCCGGCTGTTCTCGCGTTCCAGCGTGGTGCCCTGACCCGCCAGCGCCGCCGTCAGCAAACCGTTCACCGTTGCAGCGTAGGCCCCGTCCAGCAGTTCGGCGGCACTGCGGCCCAACACCTCGTCGGCGGAACGCCCGAACCAGGCCAATGCGGCCCGATTGGCATAGCGACAGAGTCCGGCGCGGTCCCAATAGACCATGATGCCCGGCACAGCATCCACCATGCCCTGCAACAAGCGGACGGTGTCGAAATCAGCCTGCATCGGCGCCTCGTATGCTAAAAATACTGAAAGCCGCAGGCAGGATAGCCGATGCGCTGAACAGTTCACCCAGCGACGACAACTGGGTGGCGGCCCTGCCACGCCGCGCCGGGTGGCCGGGGCGCTGGCAGCGTCAGGTCAACCGCGAAAGTTCGGCGTGCGCTTGTCGAAAAACGCCGCCAGCGCCTCGGCGTGGTCGGCGCTCTGGTGGGCCAGGCCCTGGAACTGCCCGGCGGCGTCCAGCGCCTCGTCCAGCGAGCTGCTGCAGGCCTGTTGCAGCAGCTGTTTGGTCCAGCGCAGCACCTGCGGCGGGTTGGCGGCGATGCGCCCGGCCAGTGCCAGTGCCTCGTCCAGCAGGGCCTCGGGCGCCACCACGCGGCTGACCAGGCCGATGCGCAGCGCCTCGTCGGCGCCGATGGTGTCGCCGGTGAAGGCCAGCTCGGCGGCCTTGGCCGCGCCCACCACGCGCGGCAGCAGCCAGCAGCCGCCGTCGCCCGGCACGATGCCCACCTTGACGAAGCTTTCGGCAAACTTGGCGGTGCTGCTGGCGATGCGCAGGTCGCACATGCAGGCCAGGTCGTTGCCGGCACCGATGGCCGCACCGTTGACGGCGGCGATGATCGGCACCTGCAGCCGCTGGAAGGCGCGCGGGATGCGCTGGATGCCGTCGCGGTAGGCCTGGGCGATCTGCGCCGGCGTGCCGCCGAACATGCCGGCCTTGTCGCGCATCTCGGCCACGTTGCCGCCCGAGCAGAAGGCGCTGCCGGCGCCGGTCAGGATCGCGCAGCGGATCGACAGATCAGCGTTCAGCTGCTCGAACAGCGTCTCGAAGGCCGCGAACATGGCCTCGCCGCTGAGCGCGTTGCGCGTCTCGGGGCGGTTGATCGTCAGCAGCGCGATGTGGCCGCGCGTCTCGAACAGCAGGGGATCGTCGGTGGGCATGGGGACTCCGGGTGGCGCCGACGGTGCGGCGCGGTGGCGTTGAGGCGTTGAGGCGTTGGCAGGATGGGATCGCGGTCTGACTGGCTCAGGCGCCGAACCAGCCCTTGGCCTGGGCCTCGTCCAGCCAGGCCTTGCGGTCCAGCCAGACGCGCAGCAGGTCGATGCCGCCGATGCCGCCGCCATGGCCGCGCCCGGCCTCGCGGGCCTGGATGGCCAGGCGCACGTTCTCGCGCACCGTCAGGTTGGGAAACAGCTGCGTCAGCTGGAAGGCCCGGCCCAGGCCGCGCCGCGTGCGCAGCGGCGCCGGCAGTGCGGTGATGTCCTCACCGCCCAGCAGCACCTGGCCTTCGCTGGCCGGCAGCTGGCCCGAGATCAGGTTGAAGTAGGTGGTCTTGCCGGCGCCGTTGGGGCCGACGATGGCGGTGAGGGTGCCGGGCGCAAACGCGCACGACACATGGTCCACCGCCACATGGCCGCCGAATCTGATTGTTAGGTTTTTGGTCTCGAGCAAGGCAACACCACGCCGGCTGAGCCGACGCCCGAATCGTCATCCTGACTGGAACCCCTCCCGGAGGGGGCAGGGGGAGCGGAAACGGCCGCGGACTCGTCCGCAACCAGCGCGTCAGCGCTGGTTGCGGATCGGCACGTTCATCTCGGCCGCCGGGATCTCGCGCACCAGCTCGGGCACGCCCCAGGGGAAGGCCGGGTCGACCTTGATCTTGAAGTGGTACATGTCCTGCAGCGCCTGGTGGTCTTCCTTGCGGAAGGTCATCTTGCCCTTGGGCGTGTCAAAGCTCATGCCTTCCATGGCGCCGATCAGCTTGTTGGCGCTGGTGTCACCGTTGGTTTTCTTCAATGCTGTGACCAAGGCCATGGCCGACGAGAAGCCACCAGCGGTGAAGAAGTCTGGCGGCGTCTTGAACTGGGTGTAATGCATCGACACCATCGCGTCGTTGACCGGGTTCTTGGGCATCCCGAAGTAATAGTAGGCCGCGCCTTCCATGCCGGGGAACTGCTTGTAAGACACCATCGCGGGCAAGATGTTGCCGCCCGTGGCGATCTCGATGCCGTAGCGCTTCAAGTCCATGTCGGCGATCTTGAAGGGGTTGCCACCGGCCCAGATGATGAAAATGATCTTGCGGCCAGGCAAAGCCTTCAGCTTGTCGATCATGCGCTGCGCACCGGCGGTGAAGTCGGTGGTGGCAGGTGGCAGGTACTCTTCGTGCACCAGCTTGGATTTTTTCAGGGCCTCCTTGAAGGCCTTGACACCGTCACGGCCAAAAGCCGAATCTTGCGCCATGGTGACAATGCTCACGCCGTCTTTGTCCACCGCCACGGCGTTGGCAATCGCGTCCTGGCTGCTGTTGCGGCCGGTGCGGAAGATGTATTTGTTCCACTTGTCACCGGTGATGGAGTCGGCCACGGCGGGCTCCACCAGCAAAATCTTTTTGTACTCTTCGGCCACCGGCAGCATGGCGAGGGCCACGGGGGAAGCGGTCGGGCCCACGGCCAGGTCCACCTTGTCGTCGCCATAAGCGGCGGCCAACAGGTTTTTTCCTAGGTCAGGCTTGCCCTGGTCGTCTTTTTCGATCACCACAATCTTGCGACCACCCACGGTCATGGTGCCGCCGGTGGCGTAGTCCAGACCCATCATCAAACCCACTTGGGTCTGCTTGCCATAGGCCTCCAGCGGGCCGGTCTTGCTGTAGATGTGGGCGATTTTGATGTCTTTGCCCTGGGCCATGGCGGCGGGGGCGATGGCGGCACAAACGCTGAGTGCGGCCCAAGAAATAAGGTGTCGACGGATCATGCAGGTCTCCTGAGTAGTGCTAATGCAAATGTATCTTTGCACAAGCCGTGCCAGGAGGCCAGTCACCGAGGTGATGGGCTAAGTGCTTGTCAGCGCTGGAATTTCAAGAAAAGTCTTGCCATGTCGCCCCTGATGAGCGTCCATTAATCAGACATCTTAATGTATTTATTTTAGACAAATGCCCAATAAATAGACAATTAATCCAGTCTTTGGTAAAGCTTGGCCCGCGACATGCCCAGCAACTTGGCAGCCGCCACTTTGTTGCCAGAAGTGGCCCGCAAGGCCGCCTGAATGGCTTGGGCTTCCAATTCACGCACCTGCTGATTCAATGGCCTGAGCAAGGCTTGCGGATCCGCTGCTCCGACGGATCTCTCTGAAGCGCTCACCGCATGCGGCGCCTCAATGTGCGCCAAACCCGAGGCCTGCAAAACCACTGAAACCGCTTCATCGTCGATCACCGCGCATTCGCCGCGCAAGAGCAGCTGCTCGATCACGTTGCGCAGCTCACGCACATTGCCGCGCCAGTGCTGCGCACAAAGCAACGCCAGGGCCTGCGCCGTGAATTCCGGATGAGGCAGGCCATTGCGCAGGGCCAGCTCTTCGGTCATCACATCCAACACCGCAGGGATGTCGCTGGCGCGGTCACGCAAAGGCGGCACGCGCAGGGGCAACACGTTCAAGCGGTAATACAGGTCCTCGCGAAAGCGCCCTTCCCGCACCAGCTGCGCCAAGTCACGTGAGGTGGCCGCGATCACGCGGGCATCAAAATGCTCCAGCCGGTTAGAGCCCAAAGCTTCGAATTCGTTTTCCTGCAGGGCACGCAAAAGTTTGGCTTGCAGGCCCAAGGGCATGTCGCCAATCTCGTCCAGGAACAAGGTGCCACCATCGGCCAGCTTGAACTTGCCCACCCGGCCCTTGCGGTCCGCGCCGGTGAAGGCCCCCGGTGCGACGCCAAAAAATTCGGCCTCGAGCAGCGTTTCAGGCACCGCCGCGATGTTGATGCTCACCAAAGGACCGCGTGCACGCGGCGATGCGGCATGGATGGCGTGGGCCAGCAATTCCTTGCCGGTGCCGGTCTCGCCCAAAAGCAAAACGGGGCTGCTGGATTGCGCTGCCCGGCGTGCCAGGCGCTTGAGGTCGGACACCACGGCGCTGCTGCCCACGAAGCTGGCAAAGCTGTGTTTGGCCTGCCGCAAGCCCGCGTTGGAGCGGCGCTGCACCGCCAAGGCATCGCGGGCTTCGTCCAGCTCGCGCTGCATGAGCGCGAACTTGGCCATCAAGGGCTGGAGGTTCGATTGCGGCTGGTCAAACAAAACCACGCCCAACGCCCCAATGACGCGGCCCGCATCGTCACGCAAGGGGTAACGGCTGACCACGAAGGTGCCGGCCTTGTTGGTCAGCAAATCGATCAGAATGGGTTTGCCGGTTGCCAGCACCTGGTGCATCAAGGTGTTTTGCACCACCGCCGAGACGGGTTGCCCCACAAAATCTTCCTCCCGAGAAAAACCCAAGGCAGGCAAGAACCGGCGGTACTGGTCGTTGATCCAGACCACGCGGCCAGAGCGATCGACCAGCAGCATGCCTTCACTGGCATTGGCAAACACATCGAACAAGGAGCGGGCCGCCAAATTCAGGATGCTTTGCGCATCTTTGGGCAAATCGGTCAGCAATACTGTGTTGGATGAAGGCATGCCCTCATCTTAATGGGCCAGTCCGCTTTGACCTTGCAGACAGCGACCGCGTCCTTGCACCCCGCCTTTTCGCGTTCTTTCGGATTCAATTCAAGACCATCGGAGCCCAATCCGTACGCCAAGTAGCGTATTTCAACGGCAGAAAAAGAAATTAACATCGATTCATGAATTTCGACGACTTCAGAGGCCATGTCTATTTGATCGATGACGATCCATCGATTTGCCGCAGCTTGGCATTCACCCTGAGCTCGTCCAATTACTCTGTGCAAACCTTCGATGGCCCACGGGCCTTTTTGAAGGACTCTCTGCCGATTTCACCGGCGGTGATTTTGCTGGACATGCGCATGCCTGAAATGACGGGCACCGAGCTGCAACACACCCTGCTGGAAAGTGGCCGCGAGACGCCCATCATTTTCATCAGCGGCGAAAGCCAACCCACCGAAATCATCGACGCCATGAAGCAAGGCGCCATCGATTTTCTGCTCAAGCCCTTCAGCATGGAGTCGCTGATGACGGCGATTGAAAATGGCTTGAACAAAGACCGCGCCCGCCAGAACGAACTGGTGCGCGACATGGACATCCGCCAACGCTTTGGCCGGCTGACCGAAAAAGAACAGGAAATTTGCCGGCTGATGATCAAGGGCTACGGCAACAAAGAAATTGCCGAGCTCAACGGCTCGGCCCCCTCGACCGTGAAGCTGCACCGCAGCCGGGTGCTCGACAAAATGGGGGTCGAAACCCTGCCCGAACTGATCGAGTTGACGATCGACGACAAGCGCCGAGTCTTAGAAGTCTTCAACTAGACATCGCATGCCCCATGCGGGCACGGCTCACATCGTAGCCAAACCACTTCTCTGAGATCGACTTCAAGCTGCCGTCCTTGAGCATGGTCTTCACCGCTTCGGACAGCTTGGACTGCATGTCGCGTTGCCCCTTGCGAACGGCCAAGCCCACCGGAATAGGCGCGGCAAACGGTGCCGTCACTTTGACGGGCAAGGCATCCCGTTCAATGTAGTACTCGGCAATCAGGTTTTCTTCCAGCACCACGTCCAACTTTTTGGCGGCCAAGTCTTTCAAGGCATCTTCGATGCGCGCATAGGCCACCACCGCTTTGCCCAAAGCGCCTCGGGCCTGGTCTTCGATGCCCGTCTGCGCCAGCACGCCCAGCTTTTTACCGACCAAATCGTCCAGACTCAAAAAGTCGCGGTTGTCATCTTCGTGCTGCACGCTGGTCAGCTGAATGGTGGCGTAGGCAGGTCGCACGAAATCAAACTCGCGCCGGTTTTCCGGCGTGGCCAAGAGCTGGTTACCGATCCAGTCGATCTGACCGGCCCGCAACTTTTGCGACAAGCCCGCCATGCCCTCGGGCGCTTGCACCAAAGTCACGCCCATGATGGCGCACAAGCGCTGCATCACGTCCAGGTCAAAGCCCTTCAATTGCCCATCGGTATCTTTGAAGCTGAAGGGCGGGTAGTGACTCAAAAATCCCACCGTCACGGCGTTGCCCGATTGGGCCCAGTTAGGGGCAGCGTGCCCTGTCGTCATCAGGACCGTCACCGCTTGCGCCAGCCAAGTGCGGCGGCTCATGGGCAAGGCGCGAGGCTTGTGTTCACGATCAATCATGAAAGCCTCCCTCAAAACAATGTCTCAACTCATGTCCCAAATAGTTATAGCCCGTCTCGACCGGCGTGACGATGGTGCACTCCTTGCGGCGGGTGTTCCAAAAAGCACAGGCCATGGGCCGTGAAGTCGGCGTGACCGGAATGCCGGTGATGCGGGCGCAGTACTCGTAGCCATCAGGCCGCACCAGGTATTTGACTTTGGGCTCCGGGATGTTCCTTTTGGCCGTGGCAGCGGGCATGAAACGCACTTGATCCACAGCAGGCGGCTGAAAAGTCTGGCAGGCCGACAAAGTCAAGACCACACAGGCCAGAGCCATGCGAACAAGCATTCGGATGGCGGAGAGTTGGGACAAGGCCAGCATGTTCATTTGCCTTGCATGCAACGCACAAACAGATGACCCAGCTGCGAATGCGTGGTGTTGTTGGTGGTCACGATGGTGCAAGACGAAGTCTTGCGGTACCAATAAACACAGCCCTCTGGGCGCGCATGAAAACCATCCTTGGGCTCGGCCTGCTCACAAAAGCTTTGCGCATCGGGCCTGACCACCCAAGACACCACAGGCTCCTTGATGACCCTCTGCTCAGCCGCAGGCGGGTTGAACATGGAGAAATCGAGCAAGGTGTCGGCGTGGGCGTGCATAGGCATGGCAGCACCCAATGCAATCCACACAAGAAGCCATGACCTCAACATAGAAAATTTGAGGAGTAATTGAATATATTCAATAGCCATTTAAAGCATCTAGGAAATCAATTCCATACAACATCAATACAGCCTTTCTGAAATTTATCTTTCAAATTTTCAGCACTCACTACCACCCAATTAACTCCAGAAAAAAATTACACTAATGTTATGAAATTAAAAAAAATTACCCCATCAATACAATTAAAAAACCATCAAATGAAAAACATTAAACCAAAAACATTGTATTTTTATTCAATGTAAATTGATCAGTACTTGCTTCGGTAGTGAAGTATATCGTGGTCGAATTTCCAGCAACATCCCAATGCTTGAAATAAATTTCTCTCGCATCGACAGTGACGTCGGTGCTTAACAAATGTTTATCTTGCGGAACAGCCGTATACACATTGGTTCCAATATGAATTTCAAATATTCCGGTCTCATCTGCCTGGAACCCAACTTCACTCAGAACATTGTTAACACTTTTTTGACTCTTAGTCACATCCGCTGCCTTTGTATCAAGCGTCGCATTGTCAGTCGCGGTCACTGACAAATTCCCTGCTGCATCTTTGATCGAAGCAGTGACGTTCAGCTCTGCATTCTCATTTGGCAAAGTCCAAGTAATGGTCGCGCCTCCTGCTGCAACCATGTCCCCTGTCAAGACCACTTTTTCGGTTCTGGTGCCATCACTGAAAGTAACCACATCCCCAACGGACACCGAACTGGGGTCAAAGCTGGCGGTTAATCCGGTCGTTGTGGCCGAACCTTTCTCTGCGTTGTTGATGAACCCATCGTTGCCATAACTGGAACCGACCTTATCCAGATCAATCGACAAAGCCAGAATTGAAGGTGCCGTCGTGTCGAAACCGTAGTCTTGCAAGGCTTTGGCACTGCTACCACCGGTACCGATCACCGTCGCATCCACAATGGTGTCAGCATCCGCCAACAAATCACTGATCTTCACTGCAATGCTGTAATTGCCACCCTGATCAACCGTACCGGTGGAATTCACGCCATTGACTTTCAATGTGACAGTATCGCCAGAATGAAAGCTGCCTGTGACTGTACCGGTGATGGTCTGACTGTCGCCCTTCGCAGCTTCAGACTTGTTCAACATATTGTCGTTGGCGATCGCGTCTATGTAGATCGCTGTATATTTAGTGTCGTTTTGTCCTTCCACCAAATAACTTTGTGAAGCCGTCGCCAGGCTGCCGTTGGAGCCCGTCACATGGCCTTCAATCACCGTGTCGGAATCTGCTTTGAGCTCCGCCATGGGCACATTAATGGTGTAAGTTCCTTTGCCCGCGCTACCGGTGTAATTATTGCCATTGACGACCAGCGTGACGGCATCACCGTCACTGAATGCACCACTCACTTTACCGGTGACGGCCAGAGTATCTTTTGTGCCGTCGTTCGTTGAAATGATGTTATCGCCGCTGATAGGCTCAATGGTCAACGCCGTTTTCAAGGTATCAATGACCTTTGTGACCATGTCTTTCACAGTGTCGGACAAGTTGCCAGCCAAATCCTTCAATACAGCACTGATCGTCGAAGCCAAACCTTCGCCGGGAATAGACCAACCCGTCGTCGTCACAAAGCCGTTATTGATGTCTGTGTCTTTCAATGTCACGGATTCGGATTTAGTGCCATCACTGAAGGTGACCACATCACCTGCAACCACCTTGGTCTTGTCCAATTGGGCTGTTACAGACGTTGTGATTGCGGTGCCTTTTTCAGCGGCAGTGATGAGTCCATCGTCATTAGCGTCGACATTGATCTTCACAGAAAGCACAGGGACAGCTTTGGTGTCAACCACAAATGACGTTCCATTGGCAGTGCTCGAATTACCTGCAGCATCGGTCACCTTGATCAAAGGTGTGTATTGCGTCCCCTTGGTGTCTGCCGAGTTATCCGTCAATGCATCGGGAACCTTCAAGGCGTAGTCGCCATTTGCATCTGCCGTTGTCTTATAGGGTCCCGTCACATTGCCCGCAGAATCTTTGAAAGAGATTTCCACCGTCGAATTCGCTTCCGCTTTGCCCCTGATGGTTGGCTTGGTCACACTGGTTCTGTTGTCACCCAATGCACCGGAATCACTATTGACATCTGCAAACAATGCCCCCGTTTGCCCTGTTGGTGCGGTCGTGTCTTTTGCAACCGCAGCAGCGCCGCCACCTCCGCCCCCAGCCGCCGCAGCAGCCGCCCCCAATGCGCCAGCGCCCACCAGCCAAGGGCTGAACAAGCCGGCCGCCAGCACACCGACGGCAGCGCCCGCTGGAGCCACTTCTGCGCCGCCCAGGGCCATGCCGACCACGGGCCCTGATTCGGCCAGCATGGGCACGCTGGCCATGCCGGAGGCGCTCTCGGGAATGTATTCGTAGAACTTGCCGCTTTCCGTCTCACCAATCAAGCCGTTGTAGCCCTCGGGGCTGACTTTGTAATAGTCCTCGATGACCAGATCGGTGGTGTTGCTGCCTTCAAAGCTGATCTTCAGATCTTTGCCTTGTCGGCTGGCGCGGATGTTTTCCGGGCCGTAGCTCGTTTCGGTGTCCACCAATTGGTACCTGGCCCCGGCCTCTGCCTTGATGGTGACGGCCTGACCTTTGGTGCCAGCTGGGGTCACATCCAAGACTTTGGAGTCCTTGCCCTGGTTGATCTTGATTTGGTATGTTTTTTTCATCGGATTAGCCCTTCAACAAGTGGCATGTCAACGTTGGATGGAATGGCTTGCTCAGCGCCGAGCGCCCAAAACAATGATCTCGACGCGCCGGTTGGGTGCATGGCATTGCTTGTTTTTGGGTGTGGGTTGGTTCGCGCAATCGGTCTTGACCAATTCCAAGGCGCCACGGCCTTCGGTCTGGATGCCTTTGCTGGCATGCAAACCACCGGCGCGGATCTGCTCGGCCACGGTGGCCGCGCGGTCTTCAGACAGTTTGCGGTTGAGCTTTTTCGGGCCGATCGCATCGGTGTAGCCCACCACGCGGATGCGCTCAACCGTCTTGAATTCGCTCTTGACCTTTTGGACCATCAGCTCGATGGCGTTGTAGCCCGAGGCCCGCAACTCGGCCTTGCCAAACTCAAACAAAGCATCGGTTTCCAGCGCGTATTTGCGCTCTGGTGCGGGCTTGGGCAACAGTGCTGCCACGGGAGCGAGGATGGGAGCGGGTGGCGGCGGTGCTTCCACGCCGTCTTCGCACTCGCGAACAGCTTTGGCACGCGAGACGGTGTGAATTTGCCTGCGGGTGTTTTTCAACTCCATTTGAGCGGCAGCAGCCGAAACCACTTGCACGCTGGGCGGGGCATAAGTGCTCTCTTGCAGGCGCAAATACAAAATCCGGCCTGGATCAAACTGAAGGCGTTGACCGGCCTCTTGCTTGCCCAGGTGCTGACGGCTGGCATCGTCGAGGGCGACCTGCATGGACACCGCGCCAGGAATGGCGCAAAACTCCGAAAAGCCTCCTTTGAGCAAAGAGGTGTGGTAACGCCCATCCAGGTAGATGTTGATGGGCTGAGGCGTGGGAACGGCGTTGGGGCGGTAGATGAAGACCTTGCTCAGGTGACTGGCCACGGGCGTGGCTTTGGCAAACAAGTCTCCGTACGCTTCGATGCTGACGTTGACAGGAGCAGTGGCTGAACTTTCTTTGCTGGCTTGGGCCCATGCACTGGCCGATGACAGGCACAAAACGACCGCAGGCCACACCCAAGCTGAGCGCTGCAATAAAGTCACAGGAAAGAACTTATTTTTCATACCTCAACCCCACATCCTTTGTTTAGCAACAAAGACTTAAAGCGCTTTGTTAACAATTCGTTGAGGTATCTTGCTTGAATATTTTGGTTTTAAAATCCTCCAATTGGCGTACCAAAAATTGACAAAATCATCAACCAACCCGGGTCAGGTGAATTTCGATCTTTTATAGTGCCCTCATGCACGCCCAACCAGACACACAAGCGGGCCCCTTGCAGGGCCTGAAGGTCATCGAACTCGGCCAACTCATCGCCGGACCCTTTGCCGCCAAGACGCTCGCCGATTTCGGTGCAGACATCATCAAGATCGAGCCGCCAGGCAGCGGCGACCCGCTGCGCCAATGGCGCTTGCTCAAAGATGGCACGTCGGTCTGGTGGCAAATCCAGTCGCGCAACAAACGCTCTGTGGCCTTGGATCTGAAAGAGCCACAAGCCCAGGACATCGTCCGCCAGTTGGTGCAAGACGCGGATGTGCTGATTGAAAACTTCCGCCCCGGCGCCATGGAGGGCTGGGGGCTGGGCCCCGATGCCTTGCAGGCCATCAACCCGCGACTGATCATGCTGCGCATCAGCGGCTACGGGCAAACCGGCCCCTACCGCGACAAGCCAGGTTTTGGCGTGGTGGCCGAAGCCATGAGTGGGCTCAGGCACCTGACGGCCGAGCCTGGCCGTGTGCCTGTGCGTGTGGGCGTCAGCATTGGCGACACGCTCGCTTCGCTGCATGGTGTGATCGGCATTCTGATGGCGCTGCACGAACGTCAAAGCAGCGGCCAAGGCCAGGTGATCGATGTGGCGCTCTACGAAGCTGTCTTCAATTGCATGGAAAGCCTGCTGCCCGAATACAGTGCTTTTGGTGCCATTCGGCAGCCCGCCGGCAGCGCCCTGCCCGGCATTGCCCCCACCAACGCCTACCGCTGTCAGGGCGATGCCTATGTGCTGGTGGCGGGCAATGGCGACAGCATCTACAAGCGCTTGATGCATGCCATTGGCCGCGATGATTTGGGCCAAGATCCTGAGCTCAAGGACAACGCCGGTCGCGTCAAACGCGTTCAGGAAATCGATGCTGCCATCGGCGCCTGGACGGCAGAGCGCGACATACTGGAAGTGCTCAAAGTGCTGGACACAGCGGGCGTGCCCGCTGGGCGCATTTACAACGTGGCCGACATCGCGGCCGACCCGCACTACCAGGCGCGAGGCATGATTGAAAAAATTGACTTGGACGATGGCACAAAACTGTCACTGCCCGGCATCGTGCCCAAGCTCTCACGCACCCCAGGCGGACACCGGCGCAATGCGCCCAGCGTTGGCCAAGACACCGATGCCGTGCTGCAAGAAATGGGGCTCAAAGCCGATCAGATCCAAGCGCTGCGCGACAAGGGCATCGTGGCCTGATCTCAGGGGGAGGCGAATTTCAGCGCACGCTCGAAATAGCCCAGCTCCAGGTATTTACCGGGCTCTGGGGCAACGCCGCCCCACTGCCCCTCGATCTCTGCACGCAGCGCCAAGGCATTGCGAAATCCATCCATGTCAAACCGGCAATCGCGTGCGAGGCCATATCCAGGCTGGATCAAACCCTCGTAGCTTCGGCTGGCGACCTCCTCGTTCAGGTTCAATCGCTTGCGAAGCACGGCGATCACCTCTGCACGGTTAGCGGGGTCAAGGGTCATTCGGCAGCCCTCAATGTAAGCGGCCAAATACCGCTCAAGCACGCCACTGTTTGAATAGGCCCAAGAGCGCATGGCAATGGGCGCGATCGCCTGATAAGGCCCGTAAATGTCTTTGACCAAGCCAAAGCTTCTCGCACCTTGGCTTTGGGCCAGGAAAGTCCATGGCGGGTTGAGCATGCCGACTGCATGGTCTGGGCTTTGAGAAAACGCTTTGATCCGGCTTTCTGTGCCGCCAATGGGCAAAAGACGGTAATCGCGCCCATCGATGAGGCCTGCATTTTTCAAAATCTTGCGCGCCACCAGTGCATAGGCGGTGTTGGGTGCATCCACCACCATGGCCTTGCCGCGCACATCGGCCAGCGTCCGGATCTCGGGGCGAACAAACAGCTCCAGCAAGCCGCTGTCGCCACCACCCACAATCACCGCATCCACCTTCGCCACCTCGACCATGGCCACCGCATTGTCAGCGGCCGTGTGCGCGATGTCGCTGCGGCCCGCCGCCAGTCCAGCACGTTGTTCAGAAGAGTTGGGGGTGAACTGCAATTCGATGCGGAGGTTGCGCTTGGCGAAGGCCCCTTTTTCTTCGGCCATGTAGAGGGGGATATTCGTCGCGCTGCGAAAGACATTCACGCGAAGCGTCGCGGGGTCATTCGTTGGGGGCTTGGAAGCGGTCCCGGCACAACCGGTCAACCATGCCGAAGTCGCCAAAATCAGAAAAGATGTGAGCTTGAATGTCATCGCGTCGCCTCAATGAAGAAAAAAACCGCAAAACAAATGCAAAGGACTCTTCCTTTTTTTCAAGTGATCAAGTACCCACCGTCCACAGGCAACACCACACCCGTCACAAATTTAGCCTCAGGGCTGGCCAAAAATAGCACGGGCCCGACCAGGTCATCGGGCGTGCCCCACCGCTTCATGGGCGTTCTGGCCATGATGGGAGCCGAACGCGCCGGATCGTCTTGAAGGGCTTGGGTCAGCGGTGTGGCGATCCAGCCCGGCGCAATTGCGTTAACTCGAATGCCCTGCTCCGCATAGGCGATGGCCAAGGATTTCGTCAGCTGAGCGATGCCGCCTTTGCTGGCGCTGTAGGCGGGCACGAGCCCACCGCCAAAGAAGGACAGCATTGAGGCCGTGTTGATGATGCAGCCGCCCTTGTTGGCCAACCCTTGGCGGGCTGCCGCGCAAAGCCGATGGGTCCCCACCAGGTTGATGTCGAGCACCTCTTCGAAGACCTCCGGCTCATGCTCCTGCCCGCGGCGAATGATGCCCGCGCAATTGACGAGCACATCCAAGTCACCGAGTTCAGACACCAATTGGGTCACTGCGGCCCCATCGCGCACATCCAATTGGACAAACCGCACCGTTGTGGGTTCGCGGCCCATCGCCGCATTCACCTCAGCCTCGGTCGCCCCCGTCGCAGTGACCTGATCCCCTTGGGCGGCAAACGCCCGTGCGATGGCCTCACCGATGCCGCTGCTTGCGCCTGCGACCAATACATTGCGGGGCGTCTTCATGATCTGGTGCTTGGAGTTGAACTGAAGCACAATTTACCCGAGGTCAAGGCTCAAGGGGTGTCACATCAGCTCCAAAGAAAAAAGCCCGTGAGACGAATCTCACGGGCTTTGCTCTGGCGGAAACGGAGGGATTCGAACCCTCGATGAGGCTCTACACCCCATACTCCCTTAGCAGGGGAGCACCTTCGGCCACTCGGTCACGTTTCCAGTGGGTCAAATTATAGCTTAGGCTTGGTCCAGATCGAAGGCTTTGTGCAAAGCACGCACGACCGAGGTCTTGATTTCGGATGTGGAGATCATCTGGATGTTGATGCCCTCTTCGCTCAAGCTGCGGAACATCTTGCTGGCCACGCCGACATGGCTGCGCATGCCGATACCGACGATCGACACCTTGCAGATCTTGGCATCGCCAGACACTTCGGTCGCACCCAAGCTGGGCAAGACTTTTTCTTTGAGCAAGTCGATGGTCTTGGCGTAGTCGTTGCGGTGAACGGTGAAGCTGAAGTCGGTCTTGCCGTCTTTGCTCAGGTTCTGGATGATCACGTCCACTTCAATGTTGGCATCGGCCACAGCGCCCAGAATTTGGTAGGCAATGCCAGGCTTGTCGGGCACGCCCAACACGGAGATTTTGGCTTCGTCGCGGTTGAAAGCGATGCCGGAAACGACGGCTTGTTCCATTTGTTCGTCTTCCTCAAAAGTGATCAGGGTGCCAGAGGCGGCTTCTTCGTTGATGTCGATGTCCCAAGGCGTGAAGCTCGAGAGCACGCGCATGGGCACTTTGTATTTGCCCGCAAATTCGACCGAGCGGATTTGCAAAACCTTGGAGCCCAGCGATGCCATCTCCAGCATTTCTTCAAAGCTCACGGTCTGCAGGCGACGCGCTTCGGGCACCACGCGGGGGTCGGTGGTGTACACGCCGTCCACGTCGGTGTAGATCAGGCATTCGTCCGCTTTGAGGGCGGCAGCCACGGCGACGGCCGAGGTGTCGGAGCCGCCACGGCCCAAGGTGGTGATGTTGTCTTGCTCGTCCACACCTTGAAAGCCCGTGATGATCACGACTTTGCCAGCGCTGAGGTCAGCGCGCACACGCACATCATCGATGGACTCGATGCGGGCTTTGGTGAAAGCGCTGTTGGTCTTGATGGGCACTTGCCAGCCGGCGTAGCTCACCGAAGGCTGGCCTTCGGATTGCAAGGCGATGGCCAGCAGCGCCGACGATGCTTGCTCGCCCGTGGAGGCCAGCATGTCGAGTTCGCGGCTGTACGAGGTATCGGGTTTGGCGGGTGCCAACTCTTTGGCCAAGCCGAGCAAGCGATTGGTCTCGCCGCTCATGGCGCTGGGCACCACCACGATCTGGTGGCCTGCACGCGCCCATTTGGCCACGCGCTTGGCGACATTGCGGATGCGCTCGGTCGAGCCCATCGAGGTGCCGCCGTATTTGTGAACGATCAAAGCCATGTGTAGTTCTGATGAGAGGAAATTTGCGCCGAAATCACTTTCAGCAAAGCCTTGGATTGTAACAATGACGAAATGCCGCACCCAAGGCTCTTGGCGCCCTTGGCAGAACAACTTGATGGCCCATGTCAGGGCAGTTCTTGACAGACCTTCAGATTGACGGGTCTTGAGAGGTCTTCAGAGAACTGAATTTGTGGGAGCTGAACTGCATTCGGCGATGGCTCGCGGACCACATGCGCCCTATTGACCCACACTTTGGGCGCCCAATGAAAAACTAATAAGCCGACACAGGCAGACCTCAATAGGTCTTGACCGAACCCGGCTTGTGGGAGCTGAACTGCGTTCGGCGATGGCTCGCGGCCCCCAAGGGACTGCACAAGGCTCAGTGGGCACCTACAAAGCAGTCCAAACCAAGACAGGGCCTTCACGCTGCACAAACCCCTGCCCCACTTTGATGTGCAGTCGGTGCCCTCGGGTGGTGCAAGCGGCCAGTTGGTCCAGCCATTCATGCAGCTGTGCAGCCGATGGGGTGGTCGCATGGCTGTGGCGAAGCCAATGGCGCAGCACCAAAGCTTGTCGTGCGCGGCTCAAGGTCTGCAAGGCCCGGATGCGGGGTGGCAACCCCACCAGGGCCAAATCCTGCTCGGCCACTTCGTTAAGCACTTCTTGAGCTTGCGCAGCGTGCGCCGCACTGCGGGCGAACGTCTCTCTGAACGCTGGAAAAGCTTCTTGCAGCACCGGCAAGAGCCGCGCACGGATGCGGTTACGGGTGAACTGTTCGTCGCGGTTGGTCGGGTCTTCCATCCAAGACTGGCCTTTTTGGCGCAAGTAATCTCGCAACACAGCCCCCGGCAAAGACAGAAAAGGACGATGCCAATTCAAGCCCAAGCGCTGCCAGTGCGCAGGCATGCTGGCGAGCCCCGGCAAGCCGGCCCCGCGCGACAAGGCGATCAGCAAAGTTTCCACCTGGTCATCGGCATGCTGGGCCACCACCACATCGCGCACTTCGGGCCAAGCGGTGGTGACCGCATCGGCCAAGGACTCGTATCGGGCCTGCCGAGCGGCATCTTCGGGGCTTTGACCTGGGGCATGCCCAGCTTGAACACGGCGCACCTGCAATGGCACACCCAAGCCTTCACACACCCGCTGGCAATGCCGCTCAAAATCATCGGCGGCCGCTTGCAAGCCATGGTGAATGTGGACCGCCCTCACCTGCCCGGGCCAGCGCTCGGCACAAGCCAAGAGCAAGGCGGTCGAGTCCGCACCACCACTGAAGGCCACGGCAAAAGGAAGGCCCGGGCTGAAATCAGCCAGGGCCTGTTCGAGGGTTGGAGCCATGTGTGCGAAAGCCTTGTGGCTCGCTCGCCGGTGTTACTTGCCGGCTTTGGTGTCGGTGAAACGACCGTAGCTGTTGAGGCGCTCGTAGCGGCGCTCTTGCAACTCTTTGGGCTTGAGGTCGGCCAATTGGCGCCAGGCATCGCCCAAGGCACGTTTGAGCAAGGCGATCATTTGCTCGTGGTCGCGGTGGGCGCCGCCCACGGGCTCGCTGACGATCTTGTCAACCAAATTCAGCGCTTTCAGGCGGTGGGCCGTGATGCCCAAGGCTTCGGCGGCCAGCTCGGCTTTTTCGCCGGTCTTCCACAGAATCGAGGCGCAGCCTTCGGGGCTGATCACCGAGTACACCGAATACTGGAGCATGAGCACCTGATCGGCCACCGAGATGGCCAATGCACCGCCGGAGCCACCTTCACCAATGATGGTGGTGATGATCGGCACTTCCAGCTGGGCCATCTCGAAAATGTTGCGGCCAATCGCCTCGGACTGGCCGCGCTCTTCAGCGTCGATGCCGGGATAGGCCCCAGGCGTATCCACAAAAGTGAACACGGGCAGTTTGAATTTCTCGGCCGTCTTCATCAGGCGCAAGGCCTTGCGGTAGCCCTCGGGCTTGCTCATGCCAAAGTTGCGCATGGTGCGCTCTTTGGTGTCGCGGCCTTTTTGGTGGCCCAGCACCATGCAAGCCTGGCCGTTGAAGCGGGCCAAACCGCCCACGATGGACAGGTCATCGGCAAAGTGACGGTCACCGTGCATCTCGACAAAGTCGGTGAAGATGCCGTTGATGTAGTCGAGCGTGTAGGGGCGCTCAGGGTGACGCGAGATTTTGGTGACTTGCCATGGGGTCAAGTCGCTGTAAATGTCCTTGGTCAGTTGCTGGCTTTTCTTGCTCAGCTGATCGATTTCCAGGGTGATGTCCACCGCGGACTCGCTTTGCACGTAGCGCAGCTCTTCGATCTTGGCTTCGAGTTCGGCAACGGGTTGCTCAAAGTCGAGAAATGTTCTTTTTGCCAAGTTTGACTCCTCTGTTCATCAACGGGCAGACAGCACGTCTTGCCCTCAATACGCCACTGGAACCGGGTCCAGCGAGCGCCAAATATACCAAGTTGCCACCGTGCAATAGGGGCTCCAGGCCTGAGCCACCTCGCGGGCATCGCTGCGGCTGACCGGCTCGCCCGAGAAATAGTTGCGGCTGATGCCGTTGATCAGGCCCACATCGTCAAGTGGCAGCACGTTGGGCCGCATGAGGTGGAAGATCAAAAACATCTCGGCCGTCCAGCGACCAATGCCTCGGATGGCCACCAACTCCTCAATGATGGCCTCTTCGTCCATCGCTTGCCAATCTTTCACGTGCACGGTGCCATTGCTGAAATGCAAGGCCAAGTCGACCAGGTATTCCACCTTGCGGGCCGACAAGCCAGCCGCACGCATGTCGTCCACCTTGAGCTTGAGAACGGCAGCGGGCGTGAGCTTTTTGGTGAGCAGCGAGAACTTGTCCCACACGGTTTGAGCGGCTTTGACCGAGATCTGCTGGCCCACGATCGAGCGAGCCAAGGTCACAAAGGCATCACCCCGCGTTTCCAGGATGGCATTGCCAAACTGGGGGATCAGCTTTTTCATGACCCGGTCTTTTTTGGACAGGTGCGCGCAGGCCAGCGCCCAGTATTCGGGCGTGACGGGAATCACCGCTTTGGCTGCGACGCTCACTGAGCAGCCTCCCAGGTGGTGCCGGTGGCCGAGTCTTTCAGCACAATGCCCTGCGCCAGCAAATCGTTGCGGATGCGGTCGGCCTCGGCGAAGTTTTTGGCTTTTTTGGCCTCGGCACGCGCCTGAATCTGCGCCTGAATGGCGGCTTCGTCCAACCCAGCGCCGGACTGGAGGTAAGCGGTTGGCTCGGTTTGCAACAAGCCCAACAAGCCGCCCAAGGCCTTGAGCAGGCCCGCACGCTCAGCCGACTGGCTGCGGTTGACTTCGCTGGCCAACTCAAACAACACCGCCACCGCATCGGGGGTGCCAAAGTCTTCGTCCATGGCCGCTTTAAATCGGGCAGCCATAGGATCGGCCCAATCGATGCGCACTTCAGCCGGTGGCACCGCTTGCAAAGCGGTGTACAGGCGCTTCAAGGCCCCCTTGGCGTCGTTCAAGTGCACATCGCTGTAGTTCAACGGGCTGCGGTAGTGGCTGCGCACCACAAAGAAACGCACTGTCTCAGCGTCGAACTCTTGGAGCACATCGCGGATGGTGAAAAAGTTACCCAGGCTCTTGGACATTTTTTCGTTGTCCACATTGATGAAGCCGTTGTGCATCCAGGTGCGGGCAAAAGGCTGGCCGTTGGCACCTTCACTTTGGGCGATTTCGTTTTCGTGGTGCGGGAACTGCAAGTCGGCACCGCCACCGTGGATGTCAAAGGTCTGGCCCAACAATTGGCATGCCATGGCCGAGCACTCGATGTGCCAGCCGGGGCGGCCTGATCCAAATTCGCTGTCCCATTTGCAGTCAGCTGGCTCGGTGGCTTTGGCGCTCTTCCACAGCACAAAGTCCAGCGGATCGTGCTTGCCGCCCTCTTCGGTGTTCACGGCCACACGTTCGCCAGCGTTCAACTCGTCGAGCGACTTGCCCGACAACTTGCCGTAGCCCGGGAATTTGCGCACCGCATAGTTCACATCGCCATTGCCTGCGCGGTAGGCCAAGCCTTTTTGCTCCAAGGTGCCGATCATGGACAGCATTTGGGGCACGAAGTCGGTGGCGCGGGGTTCGTGCTGGGGGCGCTCGATGCCCAAGGCATCGGCATCCTGGTGCAGCGCGTCGATCATGCGGTCGGTCAGGTGGCGGATGGTTTCGCCGTTTTCCAAGGCGCGCTTGATGATTTTGTCGTCGATGTCGGTGATGTTGCGCACGTAAGTGACCTTCAGGCCACTGGCTTTGAGCCAGCGCTGCACCACATCGAAAGCGATCATCGAGCGGGCATGGCCCAAGTGGCACAGGTCATACACCGTCATGCCACACACGTACATGCGCACATGGCCAGGCTCGGCAGGCGTGAACTCGGACACCGCACGGGTGAGTGTGTTGTAAATGCGCAGACTCATGACAAATCAGGGAACGTTCGGAAAACAAAAGCCACCATGCTGCGCCTTCGGCGCGCGGTCAATTCAATGCAGGAAATCGGACACATGGATGGCTGTCGTACACGTGGACAGCGGCTTGAACAGGCAAGGCCAAAAACAGGGCCTCCGCTACAATGGCCGTCAGTATAGCCTTGCCAGGCCACTCTCGGCTGTTTTCAGCTCCCCCTGACCCACTCCTGATTGCTGCATGCGTCCTCTCATTTCTTTGGCTTTGTCTTGCGCCCTGATGGCGTTCAGTGCCGGAGCTTGGGCCGATCTGTACAGCGAGGTCAACCGCCTCATTCAAACGGGCCAATGGGACAAAGCCCAAAAAGAGGCCGATGCCCGCTTGAAAACCGCCCCCACCGATCCGCAAATGCGTTTGCTGCTCAGCCGCATTCAAGACGCGCAAGGCCAAACCCAAGCGGCCATCGATACCTTGCAGGGCCTGACCCAATCTTTTCCGGAATTGCCCGAGCCACACAACAACCTGGCGGTTTTGCTGGCCCGGGAAAACCGGCACGCTGAAGCCTTGGCTTCGCTGCAAGCGGCCGTGCAGGCCCGCCCTGACTACGCGACGGCCCTCGAAAACATGGGCGATGTGTATGCCGCATTGGCCAGCCAAGCCTATGGCAAGGCATTGCAAATCACCCCCAACATGCGCCACATCCAGAACAAACGCGCCGGCATCGACCAGATGCTCAAAACAGCGCCCTGAGCCCACTTGAAACCATGAACATCTCTCGCTTTTTTGCCGCATGCGCCTTGGCCACAACGGTTTTGACCAGCGCTTTACTGCCCACCAGCGTTCAGGCCCAAACCCAAGGCGTGAGCAAAGTGCGCATCAGCACCTCGGCAGGTGACATCGAGGCCGAGCTTTACGCCGACAAAGCCCCCCGCACCGTGGCCAACTTTTTGCAATACGTCAAAGACAAGCACTACGACGGCACCATTTTTCACCGCGTGATCGCCAGCTTCATGGTGCAAGGCGGCGGCTACGATGCCAAGTACCAGCAAAAGCCCACCCGTGCCCCCATCGAACACGAGGGCCGCAAATCTTTGGCAGCCGGCCTGCGCAACAGCACCGGCACATTGGCCATGGCCCGCACGGGCGATCCGCACTCGGCGTCTTCGCAGTTTTTCATCAACGTGGTGGACAACGCTTTTCTGGACCCCACACCGATTCCCGATGGCGATCCGGTCGCCAAATTTGAATACCAAGGCCGCGTATACGAAAACGTCGCCCGCTCACAACTGGTCAACGCCCCGCAGCTGTTTGGCTACACCGTTTTTGGCAAAGTCACGTCCGGCATGGACGTGGTCCAAAAAATCCGCAACACGCCCACGGGCGCAGGCGGTCCCTTCCCGAGCGATGTTCCCAAAACACCGATCGTCATCCAATCCATCACTTTGTTGAAATAAGACCATGAGCAATCCTCAAGTTGAACTGCACATCGCCGGCCATGGCGTGATCACCCTCGAACTGGACGCCGAAAAAGCCCCCAAGTCGACCGCCAACTTCTTGGCCTATGTGAACAAGGGCCACTACAACAACACGATTTTTCACCGTGTGATCCCCGGCTTCATGGTCCAAGGCGGCGGCTTTGAACCCGGCATGGAACAAAAGCCCACCGATGCGGCCATCGAAAACGAAGCCAACAACGGCTTGAAAAACGACAACTACACCGTGGCCATGGCCCGCACCCAAGCGCCCCACTCTGCCACAGCACAGTTTTTCATCAACGTGGCCGACAACGGCTTTTTGAACCACACCGCCCCTTCGCTGCAAGGCTGGGGTTACGCCGTGTTTGGCAAAGTGGTCAAGGGCACCGAAGTGGTTGACCAAATCAAAGGCGTCAAAACTGGCCGCAAAGGCTTCCATGACGACGTGCCCAAAGAAGACGTCATCATCGAAAAGGCTGTGGCACTGTAAGGCCAGCCCGCCATGATCGCGCTGCCCCCGACGCCGGCCATCGGCCAGCTGAAAGCGCCCGCCTCATGGCAAACCGTGGACCTGATCTCGGACCTGCACCTGCAAGCGTCCGAGACCGCCACCTTTGAGGCCTGGCGCCACTACATGGCCACCACGCCCGCCCAAGCCGTCTTGATGCTGGGTGATTTGTTTGAAGTCTGGGTGGGCGACGATGCCGTAGCCGACGATCCTTTTTGGCAGCAATGCGCCGCGGTTTTGCAACAGGCCGCCCCCAACCACCATGTGGGCTTCATGCCGGGCAACCGGGATTTCCTCGTGGGCCCTGCTTTTTTGGCGGCCTGCGGTGTCCACGCGCTGAACGATCCCACCTTGCTGAGCTGGGGCGAGCAACGCCTCTTGCTGAGCCACGGCGACGCCCTTTGCCTGGGCGACGAGGCCTACCAAGGCTTTCGCCAACAAGTGCGCTCGGCGGCCTGGCAAGCTGAATTTTTGGCCAAGCCGCTGCATGAGCGCCTGGCTTTGGCCCGCGCCATGCGCAGGCAAAGCGAATCGCAAAAACAAAGCGGCATGGACTACGCCGATGCCGACACCGCTTTTTGCGTGCAATGGCTGTCGCAGGCCCAGGCCAATCGACTGATCCACGGCCACACGCACCGCCCTGCCGACCACCTGCTGGGTGAGGGTCTCACGCGCCAGGTCTTGAGCGACTGGTCATTGGACCATGCGCCCATGCGCGCCCAGATTTTGCGGCTGCATGCAGATGGCAGTTCAGAGCGCATCGACTGGCGCTGAACCACCTCGCACCATGCAAAAGGCCGCTCAGTGAGCGGCCTTTTGATTTGTCAAAACGCCTTGCGGCGTGGGCATCAACGGCGCAAGAGGTTCTTCAAGACGTTTTGCAAACGACGTGCCGTGTTGGCCTCATGCGGACCGGACAACACCTGGGCCACATCCAGACCCCAGGTTTCAGCGGGGCCTGGCTGGTTGCGCTGGGTCAGCAACTGCAGTTGCAAAGCGCGGCGCTCGTTCAGGTGCTCGGCGGGCGTGGGGACCTCGGCAGCCATCTCCAGACGCAACAAGGCGGTCGCAGCCGGTGCTGCAGGCTGGGCGCTGACGGCTTGGGTCCAGGCCTGACGCGTCGCGGCATTGATGGCCTTGCCCAACTCTTGCGCGCTGGGCAGTGCGTCGGCCTGGCGGTCTTGCCAAGCGCTCATCAGGCGGGTCAAGGTCTCGCCGTGGGCCTGGGCGGCCAGCTTGCGCAATGACATCTCGGCGCGTTCCATGGCCTCGCGCTGGGCTCGGAAAGCGGTATCGCCCAAGCGGGGGGCGCGTTCGCCACGGTCCGCGAAATCGCCACGCGGGAAACGGTCACCACGCTCGCCCGTGCGGGGGCCACGATCGCCGGTGCGAGCCTGACGGTCGCCTGTGCGATCACCGGGGCGGGCGTTGCGCTCACCAGGGCGGCCATCGCGGCGACCATCACGGCCTGCCGGGGCTTCGGTTTTCTTCTGGCCGGGGCGGTCATCGCCGCGCACGGCCACCACGGGTTTGGCTGGTTTGGGGACGACCACGGGTGCGGGCGCCGCTTGCTCTTCAGACGCATCGGCCACAACTTCTGCCGCATCCGCACTTGGTGCATCGCTGGCAGCATCAGCTTCTGCAGGGGCTTGCGCGCTGGCTTCGGGAGCCACCGCTTCAGCCGTTTCGGCCGAGGCTTGGGCAGCGGGCGCGGCTTCTTGGGCGTTGGCCTTGTCGGCCGCCTCTTGGGCTTGGCCACGCAATGCGGCGTCCAAGGCCGCCATGGCGGCGCGGATCTTGGCCGCATCGCCGCTGGCGTTGGCGGCATCCAAAGACTTGGAGGCATCGATCACCGCGCGGTCGCGGGCGCTCAGTGCACCCGCGGCTTGCTGTCGTTCGGCACCTTTGCGCTGGAAGGCTTCGTCCAATGGCGCACGGAAAATTTCCCACAGCTTTTGCTCGGTCTTGCGGTCCAAAGGCACGGCCTGGGCTTCGGTTTGCCAACGTTGCTGCAAGGCTTTGACCGCATCCACACGCAAGGGCGCTGCGCTCATGTCCTTGGCTTCGGCGATCAAGGCCTGACGGCGCTCGATGCTGGCTTTTTGAGCGGCATCCACGCGGGCGGCTGCGGCTTTGATGAGGGCTTTCCATTGCGACTGCATCTCGGCGAAAGACTTTTCGCTCAAGTGCCCCGCATTGCGCCAACGCTCGCCAAACTGATGCAAAGCACGCAGTTGCGCGCGCCAATCGTTGCTTTCGGCATTGGCTGCGGTCCAAGCTTTGACTTCTTCCATCAATGCCACGCGTTGGGCACGGTGCGCCGCCGATTCCTGTTTGATCTGGTCCAGCCAAGTCTGCACGGTTTTGTAGGCTTCGTTGCAAGCGGCATCAAAGCGCTTCCACAAGCCGTGGTTGGGCAAGCCGCCTTGGTCGGTCTGCTTCCAGCTTTCGCGCAGTTGGCGCAGGTTTTCCTGCATCTTGCGCCCGCCCATGGCGGGGGCCTTGTCTTCACCCAGCAAGGCTTCGGCCTTGGTGACCAGCTCCAGACGGATCTGGTCGGCACGCCAGCGCTGCCAGCCTTCGAGCTCGCCGGCGGCGGTCAATGCGGCGTGCACCCGGGCATCGAGTGCGGTGTCCAGATTTTTGCCATGGGTCTTGAGCACGGCGCGCAAAGCCACCGCAGCACCCGCGCTGGCTTTGCCGTGGCCTTCGGTGACTTCTTTTTCAACGGCCTCCAGCACTTCGGTCACAGCGGTAGTGGCCTGCTCGCGCAAGGCTTGGCGCTGGGCCGGATCCATCTTGGGTTTGGCGGCCTTGGGGGCCTCAGCAGGTGCGGCCGCATCGGCCACGGCCTCGCCGCGCTGGCGGCGGATTTCATCGGCCCACACCGGCACGGGCGGCAATGGGGCTGCGGCATCGGCTTGCGCCACAGCTGCCAGAGTCAGGGCCGCAGAAAAACCATCCCACACGGCTTGCAGCTGGCTGCGCGCGGTTTCGAGTTGGCCTGGGTATTTCAGGTCCACGCTGGGCCAGACCGCGTTGTGCGTGAGGGCATCGGCCTGGGCTTGCCACTGGGCCACATCGGCATGCAAGCCCGTTTGACCCGATTGCGCTTCGGTCAAGGGTTTGGTCGACAACACTTCAATGCGCTGGGCCAGCAAGACAGCCGCTTCGCGCTGCACCATCACTTGGTGCTGCAAGTCTTCCACGCCTTTGACCACTTCGGCCAAACGGACCTTCAAGCTGGCCAAAGGTTCGCGCGACAGGGGCGCACCGGCTTTGGCCGCATCGCGCTGCCAAGCCAAAGCATCGGCAATGTTCAGCCGCGCGGCTTGGAGCATCTGCTCGGCCTTTTGTGCCCAGTCGCTGGCCAACGCTTCTTGACCATGGGCGCGTTTGATTTCGTCGATTTTTTCCTTGAGGATCTTGGCCACGCCTTTGTCACGCGAAGACAGTTCTCGGTAAACATCGTGCATCTGCGCTTCCGTGGGTTCGGTCAGCAGCCATTCACGCAAACGTGCGCCGCGCTCGCCCGAAGTGGCAGCGGTGAATGCGCCCCCGGTCAGTTGGTCAAGGGAGGCAAGGTCAAGGGGCTTGGAAGAAGTCACGGTCAAAACGCTTTAAAAACACAGTACATGCCAAACACGGCATCAGGGTACACCCCCAAAAAGGGTACACCGCGCAAGCGCTATTTTCGCCGGTAATTGGCCCGCGCTCAGAGAAGTGGCGCAATCAACCGCAAACTCCCCACATTGAGACCCTGCAAACACCTCTTTATATCCAATCCAAACCAACAAATCGGAGTGATATTCTTGACGGGTTATGAATTATTCCTAGAATCCGCTCGATTCTTTTGAATATCACGCATTGGATCTGTATCCCGAGTCTGTCCCTGCAGACGTCTGCGCTCCCCAGGCACTGAGCTTGGGCCCTGAATTCAACCCCACCGCGAGGCCCGACACCGCCTGTGCTTTGCACTTGCGCCATCTCCATGACAGCGAACACCCAACTTGCACGCCTTTGGCTGGTTCTGCGAACCTTGGTCAGGGATGTGCGCGACGGGTTCGTCGAAATCAGCCGCCACAGTCTGGCCCTGGTGGGGCTGGTGGTGGTGGCGGTGACTTTGACCTTCCTGGCCCGACCCGGCTTGCAGTTGACCGTCAATGAGGTGGTGCTCGAATGGCTTGAAATGCGCCAAGCCGATTCGATGGACCCGCCCACTAACGACGCCGCTTACCGCTCCACGGCCACCTCGGTCAAGGGCCTGCCGAAAAACCAATTGGCCATCACCTATTGGCTCAGTCGCCGCTACCGGGTATCACCTGAGCCCATCGCTGCTTTGGTCACCGAAGCCTGGGAAGTGGGAGAGCGCAGCCAAATCGCGCCCACCTTGCTTCTGGCCATCATGGCGATCGAATCCAAATTCAACCCGTTCACGGCCGGCACCCAAGGCGCCATGGGTTTGATGCAAATCGATCCCGAAGCACGCGCGACCGAGCTGTCGCCATTTGGCGGTCGACTGGCCGTGTTTGACCCCGTGACCAACTTGCGTGTGGGGGCCAGGCACTTGCAAGACCTGATGCTGCAAAGCGAAACCATCGAAGAGGCATTGCGCCAATACGCAGTCTCCTCGGGGCAAAGCGAGGTCGGCCCCTACGTGGACCGTGTGCTCAACGAGCAAAAATTGCTCGACAAAATGCTTTGAAGCCAAGCGCGGGATTGAGCCGCGAAGCCCGTTTTTGATCTTGCGCGCACCGGTCTCGGCTACACTTGAGGGGTGCGCAACTGGCGATAGGAGCGCTGCCCCACGATGAGGCAGCCCACTCTGACGTGGACCGTGGTGACCCCTTGCACAAGGACTCACCCCAAACCACTGGGAAGCGCGCAGCCCCCAAGGCGGCCACGCTGGCCCCGACATGGGTTTTCAGCCGTTCGCCTGGGCAGCCCTTGTCAACAACACCTCTGTTAGAGCCAAGGTTCCATCTCTTTTGAAGGACTGCCATGTACGACCGCAACATTCTGATTGAACAAGCCGACCCCGAAATTTTTGCCGCCATCCAGGCCGAAAACGCGCGTCAAGAACACCACATCGAGCTTATCGCCAGCGAAAACTACGCCTCACCTGCCGTGATGGCCGCACAAGGCTCCCAGCTCACCAACAAATACGCCGAAGGCTACCCTGGCAAGCGCTACTACGGTGGCTGCGAATTTGTGGACGTGGCCGAGCAGCTGGCCATCGACCGCATCAAGCAAATTTTTGGCGCCGATTGCGCCAACGTGCAGCCGCACTGCGGCGCATCGGCCAACGAAGCTGTCTTCCTGGCTTTCCTCAAACCCGGTGACACCATCATGGGCATGAGCCTGGCCGAAGGCGGTCACCTGACCCACGGCATGCCTCTGAACATGTCGGGCAAATGGTTCAACGTCGTGAGCTACGGCCTCGACAAGAACGAAGCCATCGACTACGACGCAATGGAAGCCAAGGCCCGCGAACACAAGCCCAAGCTGATCGTCGCCGGCGCTTCGGCCTATTCCCTGCACATCGACTGGGCGCGCTTTGCCAAAGTGGCCAAAGAAGTCGGCGCGATCTTCATGGTCGACATGGCCCACTACGCAGGCTTGATTGCGGCTGGCGTGTACCCCAACCCCGTGCCCCACGCCGATGTGGTGACCTCGACCACCCACAAAAGCTTGCGGGGCCCACGCGGCGGCATCATCTTGATGAAGGCCGAGCACGAAAAAGCCATCAACAGCGCCATCTTCCCCGGCCTGCAAGGCGGCCCGCTGATGCATGTCATCGCGGCCAAGGCCGTGGCCTTCAAAGAAGCGCTGGCGCCTGAGTTCAAGGCCTACCAAGCCCAAGTGATCAAGAACGCCCAAATCGTGGCCGAAACCCTGACACAGCGCGGTCTGCGCATCGTGAGCGGCGGCACCCAAAGCCACGTCATGCTGGTGGACCTGCGCGCCAAAGGCATCACCGGCAAGGAAGCCGAAGCCGCTTTGGGCGCAGCCCACATGACGATCAACAAGAACGCCATTCCGAACGACCCCGAAAAGCCGTTCGTCACCAGCGGCGTGCGCATCGGCACCCCTGCCATGACCACCCGTGGTTTCAAGGACGAGGAAGCCCGCATCACGGCCAACCTGATCGCGGACGTGCTGGACAACCCCAAGGACGAAGCCAACATCGCCGCCGTGCGCGCCAAGGTCAATGCCTTGACCGCACGTTTTCCGGTCTACAAATAAGGTCTGAGCCATGAAATGCCCCTTCTGCGGTCACCTCGAAACCCAAGTGGTGGAGACGCGTTTGGCCGAAGACGGGGGCTTCATCCGACGCAGGCGCCAGTGCGGCGCCTGTGAAAAACGCTTCACGACCTACGAGAAGCCGGAAGTCACCTTTCCGGCCATCGTCAAAAAAGACGGACGGCGCATCGAATACCAACGCGACAAACTGCGCGCCAGCCTGAACTTGGCCCTGCGCAAACGCCCAGTCAGCACCGAACAGGTCGACGGAGCCATTGAGCGCATCGAAGAAAAACTGCTGGCCCTGCCCAGCCGCGAAGTCGCCTCCAACCGCATCGGCGAGTTGGTCATGCGCGAACTCAAAAAGCTCGACAAAGTGGCCTATGTGCGCTTTGCCAGTGTGTATCGCAGCTTTGAAGACATCGACGACTTCAAGACTTTGGTGGACGAAGTTCGCTGATGGCGCTGGGTTTCAGCGACAGCCGTCAGCGGCTATTTTTTCGAGCCTGGGCTTACCCAAGGCATTGATGACCAGATGCCAAGCCTGCACGGCATCGACGTGACACAGTATCAGCGTGCCCGCCTGAAAAGCCCCTGATGTCGTTTGACTGCGGCCCTCGAGGCCATATGAAACATAACGACTGACCAAACTGTTGCCCTCCAGCGCCATGCCAGCAGGCAAGGCTTCATGTTTTTGCAACACCTGTTCCGAGCTCTCTCTTTGCGCATTGGCATTGGCGTCTGCAAACACCATCCAGCCCTGCGTCCAGCCTCCGACAGCCGCGCACCGATCATCAGCGGTTCGGGCGCACACAGTCACCCTTTGCTGCTGACGCAGCGCCTCCGATCGGGCCAACATCAAACTGTTGAACAAGGCCTCTGCCTGGGCCTGCAAGCGGTGTTGTTGACGCAAGCGGCTCATGGCAGGCGCCGCCATGCTGGCCAACACGGCCACCAGTGCCAGCACCACCAAAGCTTCCAGCAGTGTGAACCCCCATAAGCGCCTGCGAACGTTCATGGTCTGCCTCCATGCATCTTTGACCTTTACAAAGAATACCCAGGTATTCAAAATAATCAAACAAGATCTCAGGGAGGCGAGAGATGGACCAGAACACAGGTCTGACCTACCGATGCGCACAGCGCATCTGCCAGCCAGGCTGGACACTCAGCGAAATGATGATCGCACTGGCTGTGATGGCCATCCTCGCGGCTGTGGCGATGCCCAGCTTCAACAGCCAACTGCGACAGGCTCGCCGGGCCGATGCACGTCAAGCCTTGCAGCAAGTGCAACTCGAACAAGCGCGCTGGCGTGGCCAGCATGAACAGCACGCGGATCAACTCAGCAGTCTGGGTTGGACCGGTGACCGGTCTGCACTGGGGCACTACCAAATCACCATTGAAGACGCCAGCAGCCAGGGCTACACCGTGATCGCCATGCCGATCGGGCCTCAAGGGCAAGACACCGCCTGCAAACCCATGCGCTTGCAATGGATGGACAACGCCATCCTCGTGCTCTCAAGCGGATCGGATGCACAAAGCGATCCAGCCAAATGCTGGCAGCCATGACAAGCCATCGTCAAAGTGGCGAAACACTGATCGGCCTGATGGTCGGCTTGGGCCTGGGCTTGTTGGTCTTAGCGGCAGGCACGCAAATGCTGGCACAACAACTGCGCGGACACCGGTGGCTGCTGCAAGACAGCCATGCCCACCACGATCTGCGTGCGGCGCTGAGCACCATTGCCCAGCAACTTCGGCAAGCACAGGCGCTTGAAGACGCTTGGAAACTGCGCACCAGCGCCTCATGCATGGATCCGTTTTGCGATGGTCCAGAAGATTTCAGCATCAATGCCGACCGGATCAACTTCAGCATCGATCGCAACCGTAACGGTCTGCAAGACAACAACGAATGCCTGGGCTTTCGCCTGAGCAATGGCGAACTCAAAGCGCGCACGGCTTGCGAGCCCGAAGTCTGGACATCACTGACCGATGCGGGCAGCCTGAAAATCACGCAACTTCAATGGCAGGTGAAATGCGCACCACAAGGTCGTCTGTGGCAGCGGTGGGTCACCGTGAGCCTGACCGCTCAATGGCCTGGCGATGCATCCCGCCAATGGCAGGCGAGCCAAACCATCACGCTGCGCAATGCACTGCCTGCGATCCAGGCTCCCGTTTACTGCTGAAGCAACGCATGGACTACAACCCACGCCAACAAAGTGGCGCAATCACGCTGATGGTGACCATTGTTTTGGTGATGGTGGCCGGATTGGCCAGCTTTTACAGCGTGCAAAGCATCTTCATCGACCGGCTGGCAAGCCAGGCCCAGATCCAGTCTACGCATGCCCGCCTCGCAGCTCACGCCGCGCTGGCCTGGGCACAAGCGGAGATTCAGCGCACGGTACAAAGCACCTCGGCCACGGCTTTTTGGAGCGCATTGCCATCAACGCCCTGCCCCGCCAACCACACGGGATTGCAATGGCAATGCGTGCGCTTGCAAGTGCCGCCCGTGCCGGGTGCCGAAACCGCCAGCATCCATGTGTTGGCCCTGCGCGACGTGGTCAAAGCCCCTCATGTGACCGAAGTACAAGCCAGCGCTGTATTGAACGACCAGCGCAGCCGCGCCCAAGTCCAACAAAGCCTGTTCATGCCGACGGTGCTGCCCGTGCCTGCATCGACCATTTCGGCGGCGGTGGTGTTGAGCACCGGCACCAACACTCCCTGCGCCAGCACTGCCTGGCAACAAGTTTTGGGCGATTTGAGTGCCGAACACATCAAGGCTTGGTCACAGGCGCAAGAAAGACAAGGCTTGCATGCCCTGAGCCAGCCACCGCGCTCCATCTATTGGGTTGACAGCCCGGCGATCTGGACCCAAAGCTTGGGCAGCCCGCAAGCGCCGGTGCTGCTGGTGTTCTCAGCCACGGCCTGCTCGCCACTGTGCCCCAGCATGGCCAGCGGTGTGCGCATCCACGGCACCGTTGTGCTCGATACGCAATGCCAGCAAGACAGGGCCAGAGGCTGGCGGGCCGGTCAGATTGACGGCCAGCTGCTGATCAACTCGGCTTGGCCCGAAGCCCCCAACGCCAGCCAAGTGAGCGCCCAGACTTATGCCCGCCAAGCCTATCTGCTGCCTTGGCCACAGGGCATGGACGCCCGTCAAGTCCAAATCGTCAACGGCAGTTGGCGCGAAGGCACACCTTGAGAGACGCCACGACTCAAAAGGGAATGGCCATGGTCGAGGCCTTGGTCGCCTCGGCGGTTATGGGAGTGGGCATGCTGGGCGCTGTGCAATTGACAGCGCAGGGCTTGCAAACCGCGACCGACATCCGGCAACGCCTTCTGGCGCATGGCTTGGCGCTGGATGCGATGGAATGCCACCAAGCCTCAAGGGCAGATTGCCCCATGAACGACCAAACCACCGAGCAAACCAGCACCTTCAAAAGAAAGGTTGAGCTCACACCACGAACAGGTTTGCGCTTGGCTGACATCACCGTCACGGTGCAATGGCCAAGCGCTGCGCGGGCAGGCTCTGCCGGAACGTCCAGCCAATTGGTGCTCCGCAGCAGCCGTGCAGAAGTGCCCATCTGGGTTGGCGTATCCTTGCCCTGAATTGAATTGCATTGAATTTTTCACCGTGACTCCTATCGACTTGTTGAATAAGGCCATTTCGGCGCCAACCCCCATGCAACGCGCCTTGGCACTGGCCAAGCAGGCTTTGTGGCTGACCTCGCCCAACCCCCGTGTGGGCTGCGTCATCACCGCGGCCGACGGCACCGTGCTTGGCGAAGGCCACACCCAACGTGCAGGCGGGCCGCATGCTGAGGTGATGGCCTTGCGCGATGCGGCCGAGCGCGGCCGCAGTGTGCAAGGCGCCACCGCCTGGGTCACGCTGGAGCCCTGCGCCCACCAAGGCCGCACCGGCCCCTGCTGCGATGCGCTGGCAGCGGCTGGCATTGGGCGCGTGGTCGCGGCCATGACTGACCCGAACCCTCAAGTGGCCGGTCAGGGCATGGCGCGATTGGCCGCTGCGAGCGTGCTGACCGAAACGCTGGCCCCTACCTCAGACGAAGCCATCGAAGCGCGTGAGCTGAACATCGGATTTTTCAGCCGCATGGAACGCGGCCTGCCTTGGGTGCGCATGAAAATAGCCGCCTCACTGGACGGCCAGACCTCGCTGCAAAACGGCCAAAGCCAATGGATCACCAGCGAAGCAGCACGCACCGACGGCCATGCATGGCGGGCGCGTGCCTGCGCGGTGCTCACCGGCATTGGCACGGTGCTCGAGGACAACCCGCGTCTGGACGTGCGGGGCCACAATACCCCTCGCCAGCCGCATTTGGTGATCGTGGACAGCCGCCTTGAAACCCCCTTGGACGCTCGCCTGTTCGACACGCTCGGGACAGGGGATCAAGCGCGGCAGATCTGGATTTACACCGCTGCCACAGGTCTTGAAGCAAAGAGAGAAGCCTTGCAACAACAAGGCGCCACCGTGATCGGCATGCCCGGCCCTGGCGGCAAGGTCGATTTGGCGGCCATGCTGCGCGACTTGGCCCAGCGCGAGATCAACGAGTTGCATGTCGAAGCTGGCCACAAACTCAATGGCTCCTTCATCCGTGAAGGGCTGGTGGACGAATACCTCGTCTACATCGCCCCGCAGCTGCTCGGCCCTGGCCAAGGCATGGCCAACTTGCCTGCGCTGACGGCGCTGAGCGACACCGTGAAATTGGCCTTCCACGCGGTGGACCGCATTGGCCCAGATGTGCGTTTGCTGCTGCGCCGCGCCTGACCACTGAAGTGCCCCCGTAGGTCGGCAGCTTCAACTGCGACATGACCGCTTGGCACGTCAGCGATCAAGACCTCCAAGCGACAAACTGCAAGCGGCAGTCGGGGTCAAAATAGCGGCACTTTTGCTGGAGACAATGAATTGAACCTCGCCCATTTGCTGCAACGCCAAGCCCGCATGGACGCCCTGCGGCCTGCCATCTTGCATGGCACCGAAGTGGTGGCCACCTACGGCCAATGGGCGGAGCGCTGCGCTCACCTGGCCGCGCAGTTTCGCGCAGCGGGCTTGCAGCCGGGCGACCGCGTGGCCCTGTTCATGCGCAACCATGTGCGTTACCTCGAAATCGTCTTCGGCGCTTGGTGGGCCGGTTTGGCGGTGGTGCCGATCAACGCCAAACTGCATGTGCGCGAAGCGCAATGGATCATCGACAACGCCCAGACCCGCTGGGCTTTTGTGACGGCCGACATCACCAGCGAGGCTGGTGAAAACCTCACCGGCGTGGAGCGCGTGATCGACGTGGACAGCGACGAAGCCGATGGCCTGTGGCAAGTGAGCAGCTCAGCCCCGCAATCCCCCATCACCGACCGCGGAGCCGATGACCTGGCCTGGTTGTTCTACACCAGCGGCACCACCGGCCGCCCCAAAGGCGTGATGATCACGCACCGCAATCTGATGACCATGGGACTGGGTTATTTCTGCGATGTGGACACGATTGCTGCGCACGACACCATCGCCTACGCCGCGCCCATGTCACACGGCGCAGGGATTTACGCCATTCCGCACCTGATGGCCGGCGCGCGGCACATGGTGCCGCCTTCGGGCGGCTTCGATCCTGCAGAGCTGTTTGACTTGGGCCTGCAAGTCGGTGCGCTGTCGATGTTCGCCGCGCCCACCATTGTCAAAAGGCTGGTCGACCATGCCCAAGCCCAAGGGCTGTCAGCGCAGGCTTGTGGCCAATCCTTCAAGACCGTGGCCTACGGCGGCGCGCCCATGTACGCGGCCGACATCCAACGGGCGCTGCGCGTCATGGGGCCGCGCTTTGTGCAAATTTACGGCCAAGGCGAAAGCCCCATGGTGGGCACGGCCCTGTCACGGCACCACCTTCAAGACACGGCGCACCCACGCCACTTGGCGCGGCTGGCGTCCATTGGTGTGGCGCAAACGCCGGTGAACATCCGAGTGACCGATGCACAAGGCCAAGACTTACCCTTGGGCGAGATTGGCGAAGTGTTGATCCAAGGCGACAGCGTGATGGCCGGTTACTGGCGCAACCCCGAAGCCACAGCACAAGCCATCCAAAACGGTTGGCTCTTCACCGGCGACATGGGCTGTCTGGACGCCGACGGCTTTTTGACCTTGAAAGACCGCAGCAAAGACATGATCATCAGCGGCGGCTCCAACATCTACCCGCGCGAGATCGAAGAAGTGCTGCTGCACGCCACCGGTGTGGCCGAAGTGGCGGTGGTCGGCGCCCCAAACCCCGAATGGGGTGAGGTGGTGGTGGCTTTTGTGGTGGCCCAATCGGGCCACACGCTGGACACCGCTGAGCTGGATGCCCTGTGCCTGCAAGAGATCGCCCGCTTCAAGCGCCCCAAACGCTATGTGTTGGTGAACAGTCTGCCCAAAAACAATTACGGCAAAGTGCTCAAGACCGAGCTGCGGGAGCGACTGCAATCAGCCCAAATGCGATGAGCGGGGATTCAGGTGGCGCACATTTTTGGGCGATTGAGCGTTTGGGGTCCACGAGCCATCGCCGAACGCGGTTCAGCTCCCACAAATACCGAACTCACGGTATAGACAAAGATCCAGTGCCCCGTGGGAGCCCAACTGTGTTGGGCGATGGAGCGCTGGTGGTCCACGAGACATCGCCGAACGACGTTCAGCGCCCACAAGGCCCACCACCGAATACAGCAAACAGGTCATTTGCTGGATTCCAACGCGCTTGTAGACGCTCAATAGCTCAGTGTTTTCACACCTGCTGCAGTCCCCAGCAAACACACCTGTGCTTTTTGCAAGGCAAACACGCCCACCGTCACCACACCGGGCCACTGGCTGACTTCGGTCTCAAAGGCCACGGGGTCGGTGATCTTCAGGCCTTTGACGTCGACGATGTGTTGGCCGTTGTCGGTGACCAAGGGCTGGCCGTCTTTTTGGCGCACCACCGCTTGACCGCCCATGGCCGCAAATTGGCGCATCACGCGGGCCGTGGCCATGGGGATGACTTCCACGGGCAAGGGGAAGGCACCCAGGGCATCCACCAACTTGCTCTCATCGGCAATGCACACAAACTGCTTGGACTGGGCAGCGACGATTTTTTCGCGGGTGAGCGCGGCACCACCGCCCTTGACCATGTGGCCCTGGTGGTCGATTTCGTCCGCACCGTCGATGTAGACCGACAGGCTCTCGACTTCGTTGCTGTCGAACACCGGAATGCCCAAGGCCTTCAAGCGCACGGTCGACGCTTCGGAACTGGAAACTGCCCCTTTGATCTGGTCCTTCATGGTGGCCAACGCGTCGATGAATTTGTTGACTGTGGAGCCGGTGCCCACACCGACGATCTCGCCGGGAACAACGTATTTCAGGGCCGCTTGGCCCACCAGGGCTTTGAGTTCGTCTTGTGTCATGGGTCGGTTTTGCGTGAAAAGAGGGATGGTCGCCGGGGTTTGAGACAATCGGGTGAAATGTCTTCAATGCCTTTGCTGGCCGGAATTATCCAATGTCCCTGATCCCTTACGCCCTCGCCCGCTCCTTTTTGTTCAAGATGGACCCCGAAGAGGCCCATGAAATGACGATCGAGGGCCTGTCCCGCACTCAGAACACACCGCTGGACCGCGTTTACCGCCAGCCCTTCGTGAACCACCCCATCACACTGGCAGGTTTGGAGTTCCCCAACCGCGTCGGCCTGGCTGCAGGTCTCGATAAAAACGCCCGCTGCATCGACGGGCTGGGCGCCATGGGCTTTGGCTTTGTCGAAGTGGGCACCGTGACGCCCAAGGCACAGCCGGGCAACCCCAAACCCCGCATGTTCCGAATTCCCGAAGCCAACGCGCTGATCAACCGCTTGGGCTTCAACAACGATGGGCTGGATGCCTTCATCGCCAACGTCAAGCGCTCCAAATTTCGCCAGCAAGGACGCCTCTTGGGTCTGAACATCGGCAAAAATGCCGCCACACCCATTGAGAACGCCACCGACGACTATCTGCTCGCCCTGGCCGGCGTGTACCCGCATGCCGACTATGTGACGGTGAACATCTCCAGCCCCAACACCAAAAACCTGCGCGCCCTGCAAAGCGACGAAGCGCTGGACGGCCTGTTGGGCACCTTGGTCGCACGGCGCGAAGAATTGGCCGTAGAGCATGGTCGCCGCGTGCCCATGTTCCTCAAAATCGCACCCGATCTGGACGAGATGCAAGTGAGCGTGATCGCCGCGACCTTGCAAAAACACGGCATGGACGGCGTGATTGCCACCAACACCACATTGGCCCGCGACGCGGTCAGCGGCCTGCCGCATGCGGAAGAAACAGGCGGTTTGTCGGGCGCCCCCGTTCTGGCCGGCAGCAACCGTGTGATCCGGCACTTGCGCACGGCCCTGGGCAAGGACTTCCCCATCATCGGTGTGGGCGGCATCCTCAGTGGCCACGACGCGATTTCAAAAATCGAAGCCGGTGCCGATGTGGTGCAGATCTACACCGGCCTGATCTACAAGGGCCCTGCGCTGGTCACCGAGGTGGCCAGTGCCTTGCAGCAGATGAAGCGCTGAAATCCCTCAAGGGCTCAAGCGGCCCTCATGACGCAACAGCGAGAATTTCCGTCACAAGCGCTGCGATCGCCAGAGAACTGGTCAGCCCTGGCGATTCGATGCCGAGCAAATTGACCAAGCCCGGCACGCCATGCTCGGCAGACCCTTGCATCATGAAATCGGCGGCCGCTTCGTGCGGGGCGTTGATTTTGGGACGCATGCCCGCGTAACCGGCCTGCAAAGCGCCATCGACCAAATCAGGCCAGTACTTGCGGACCTCGGCGTAAAAAGCATCCCCCCGGCGCGGGTCCACTTGCAGGTCTGAGGGGTCATCGACCCATTGCACGTCCGGCCCAAATTTGGCCTGCCCCCCCAAGTCCAGCGTGAGGTGCACCCCCAAACCGGCTTTCTCGGGCACGGGGTAAATCAGCCGCGAGAACGGCGCCTTCCCCGCCAACGTGAAGTAGTTGCCCTTGGCGTAATGCGCCTGCGGCAGCAGGGATGGGTCCAACCCTTCCATGCCACGCGCCAAAGCCACTGCGTTCAAACCAGCCGCATTGACCAACAGCTTGCAGGCCAGCTCGGTGCCGTCTTGTGTGGTCACGCGGATCGGGTGTGTGGCGGTGCCGTGCTTAAGTCCGATGTGCTGCACCGGCGAGACCAGCGCCAGCAAACCGCCCGCGTTTTCCATGTCACCTTGCAGGCTGAGCATCAGGCCGTGGCTGTCGACCACGCCTGTGCTGGGCGAGAGCAGCGCCGCATGGCAAGCCAGCGCGGGCTCCAGCGCCTGGGCTTGAGTGGCCGTGAGTTTTTGCAAATCGTGCACACCGTTGGCCACCGCTTTGGCCACGATGCTGTCCAGCGCCTGAACCTGCTCAGGGCTGGTTGCCACGATGAGTTTGCCCAGCCGCTGGTGGGCGACGCCGCGCTCGGCGCAGTAGGCGTAAAGCATGGCTTTGCCCTCGACGCACAGCCTGGCCTTGAGCGAGCCAGCGGGGTAATAAATGCCCGCGTGGATGACCTCGCTGTTGCGCGAACTGGTGCCCGTGCCGATCGCGTTTTCGGATTCCAGCACCATCACCTCATGGCCCGCCAGCGCCAGCGCCCGACCCACAGCCAAGCCGACCACGCCGGCCCCGATCACAACCGCATCGATTTGTTCCACAGCCACCTCACACGTTCAGGGTTTCCATCCGATTGTGGCCGATGACTCTGCAAGCCCATGCCAAGCGACTGACACCCGCAGGACAGACACTTGCAGCGCGCACGGGCAGACTGCTAAGCATTCAACAAGGAGACCTTTTCATGTCACTGTTCAATCTCAAAGGCAAAGTCGCCATCGTCACCGGCTCCAGCCGAGGCATTGGCCGTTCGATTGCGCACCAACTGGCCAAGCAAGGCGCCAAAGTGGTCGTTTCAAGCCGCAAACAAGACGCCTGTGAGGCCGTGGTCAAAGAGATCCAGGCCGAAGGTGGCGAAGCCATGGCGATTGCCGCCAGCATCTCCAGCAAAGAGCAGCTGCAAAACCTGATCGAGCAGACCCGTCAAGCTTGGGGGCCGATCGACATTTTGGTGTGCAATGCGGCCACCAACCCTTATTACGGCCCCGCCACGGGCATGAGCGATGAGGTGTTCGACAAAGTCATGCGCAACAACGTGCTGTCCAACACCTGGCTGTGCAACATGGTCTATCCCGACATGAAGGCCAAGAAAGATGGCGCCATCGTGATCATCTCCTCGATTGGCGGATTGCATGGCTCGGCCGTGATTGGCGCCTACAACATCTCCAAAGCCGCCGACATGCAACTGGCGCGCAACCTGGCCGTCGAATGGGGACCCGACAACATCCGCGTGAACTGCGTGGCACCGGGCTTGATCAAGACCGACTTTGCCAAAGCCTTGCACGAAGACCCGGTGCTGAGCACCAAGTACAACAACGAGACCCCCCTGCGCCGCATGGGCGAGCCCGACGACATTGGCGGCGTGGCGGTGTTCTTGGCCAGCACCGCTGGGCAGTACGTCACAGGACAAACCATCGTGGCCGATGGCGGGATGATGATTCGCTGACGCTGCGCGGAAGATCTCACCCCTGACCCATCTTCTGGGCAGGGGTGATCCATTGCGGCGCGACTTGCCAAACTTTTCAACTGCCCGTTTGTGCCTGCACACGTTTGCGGGCAATGGCAGATACACCTTGCTCGCTCAGCATCCACTGCACGGGCTCGGCCGAGAGTTGCACCACCAGTCGGGTGGCATGCTTTTGCACCGCACAAGCGGGTGATTTGCCCATCAACGCCAACACCCAAGTCGGCATGAGATCAAAAGCGCATTGCAAGACCAGCGCCATCCAGGGTTTGTCGTGCAAAGCGGTGGGGTAGCTCTGAATGACCTGCAAAATTTCTCGGGCACGCGCATCAAAACGAAGCACCTCAGCAAAACCCCTCAACTCGGATTGTGTGCTGGCATAAGTCACAGGCAAATCCACTGCACCCAACAAATGCCCCACTTGGGTCATTTCTGAAATGTATTGGTCACACTCTCGCGGCGACAGCGGCTGCCTGGCCAAGTGTTGGTAGGCCCCCAAAAACGAAGCCACCTCCACCAAATGCACCCACCGAATCAGCTCGGGCTCATTGGCCACGTAAGGCTGGCCCTGCAAGTCGGTGCCACGAATGTTGGCGTGGATGGCATTGACCCGGCCAATGGCCTTCAGTGCCATTGCTTGACCACCATAGGTGGTGGCCGCGACAAAATAAGCTGTCCGTCCCAGCCGCGCTTGGAGGTTTTGGCGAAAGTCAGAGTGGTCCCACACCGCCGCCAGCGCACGCGGATGCAAGGACTGCACCATGAGCGAGGACAAGCCGCCCACCATCATGGCGGTGAAGTGGGCATGCACCCGCCAAGCCATGGACTGCGGGCCAAACAGGCCCACATCGCCTGCAGGGCTGGCAAAGTCGTCCAGCGCCGCTTTGGAGCCCGTGATGGCACGCACACGCTCGCCGATCGCGTTGAACGCCAAGGTTTTGAGTGCATGCGCGAAAGTCATTGACGGTGATTTTTGCCGACAAACCCCTTGCGGCAGGGCCTCCAGCCCTTGAGGGCAAATTTTCAACCCTCAATCTACGCAAACTCTACTCAAATGCCCAGTTTGAGCAGGAGGACATGGGTTTGAGGGAACATGTGCGCACACCCCTGCGACAAGAATTTGCGAAACAAGTCCAATATGAAACCTCCTCAAGCCAGTTCGGGCGTTGTTTTTTGGTTCAGAAACGACCTGCGACTGCACGACAACCCCGCCCTTCAACAAGCCATTGCGCTGGCTGAGCAGCGCCGCACTTGGCTGCTGCCGGTGTATGTGCACGACAACGCGCTGCAACTGACCAGCCCTTGGGGCTTTGTGCGCACAAGCGACCACCGCTTGGCCTGGACCGCGATGGCGGTGCAAGATGTGGCGCAGCAGTTGCTCGCGCTCGGCAGCCAATTGCTGCAACTGAGTGGCGATCCCATTGAGGTGTTGCGTGCGCTGATGATGCAACTGAACGCCAGCACACTGGTGTGCGAAGACATTGCGGCGCCCTATGAGCAGGCGCACATCCAAGGCTTGAAAAAGTGCGGACTCGGTGTGCAAGCGGTTTGGCAATCCACCTTGATGGCGCCCGGTCAATTGCCCTTTTCGCCGCACGAAGTGCCCGATACGTTTTCTTCATTTCGGCGCGAAGTCGAGCGCCACCCGTTCACGCCGGCCAAACCCATGCCAAGGGTCCAAGCCATGCCCGCTCTGCCCGAGCAAGCATCAATAGATGCACTGGCAGCGCGCTCTGTCGTCCCGAGCAACTGCGCCCCACTGAGTGACCCACGTTCGGCCTTCCCTTGGTCACAAGCTGAGTTTCATGGTGGTGAGCGTGCGGCACTGGCCCACCTCGTGCAGTACTGCAGCCGTGGTTTGCCACACAGCTACAAGGCCACCCGCAATGGACTTTACGGGTCCGACTACTCCACCAAGTGGTCACCTTGGTTGGCCACCGGGGCCTTGTCTGCGCGTCAGGCCTGGGCCGCCATTGAAGACTTTGAGAGGCAACACGGTGCCACTGAAAGCACCTACTGGATCGGATTTGAATTGATCTGGCGGGACCACTTCAGATGGCTGCACCTCAAGCACGGTGAGCGCCTGTACTGGCGGCGCGGCTTGTCGGACGCGCCACTCCATCAACGCGAGCACAATGCCCGCGGCTTTGAGCGCTGGCGCACTGGCCAAACGGGCCATGCACTGATGGACGCGGGCATGCGCGAGCTCAACGCCACAGGCTACACGTCCAACCGCCTGCGGCAAAACTTGGCCAGTTATTTGATTCATGACCTGCGCTGCGACTGGCGTGCGGGTGCCGCTTGGTTTGAATCGCAGCTGATTGACTTTGACGTGTACAACAACCAAGGCAACTGGCTGTACCTCAGCGGACGCGGCACCGACCCCAGAGGTTCCAGGCGCTTCAATCCCGATAAGCAGGTACTGGACTACGACGCTGACGGCGCTTACCGTGAGCTCTGGCTTTGAAACGCTGTTTTGCCACCCCATCTTTCCTCAACGGCTCCCGTCATGGCCGTCTTGCGCATGAACACACACACCCTCCTCGCTTTGCTGCTCGGACTTTTAGGAACGGAAACGGCCATGGCCATTGAAGAACCGGCTTACGACACGATCGTCTCGCAAGCGCCGTTTGAACTGCGGCACTATGCGCCCACCTTGATCGCCCAAGCCGTGGTCAACGGCGACATGGACGCAGCGAGCAGCAAAGGTTTTCGCCTCATTGCCGATTACATCTTTGGCAACAACCTGTCAGCCGATACTGGGCAAGCGGCCAAAATTTCCATGACCGCGCCCGTGACCATGGCGCCGCAGTCCGCCAAAATCGCCATGACGGCCCCAGTCACCATCGAGCCGCAGTCTGGCGACGCCAGCCTCGCAGGTGCCCATACATGGCGCATCCATTTCGTGATGCCCCGCCAATACACAATGGCCAACATCCCCAAGCCCAACAACAGTGCGGTGACCTTGCACGAACTGCCGCGCCAATACATGGTGGTGCACCGTTACTCGGGCTTCAACACCCTGGCACGGGTGCAGGAGAAAACCCAGGAGACATTGGCTTGGGCCAAGCAACAATCCCTCCAAGTGATCGGCACACCGCAACTGTCAAGATACGACCCCCCTTGGACATTGCCCCTGTTCAGGCGCAACGAAATCATGGTGGAAGTGGCCGCACCCTGAACACCACCACGCCCACGACGTCAGAAGGTTTTCAGCTTTAAAGAAGGCCCAAAAACAAAAAACCCGCACAGCGGGCTTTTTGTCTTGAAGGCATCTTCGATCAGCCGAAGTTCTTCTCGGCAAACGACCAGTTCACCAAGTTATTCAGGAAAGTCTCCACGAACTTGGGACGCATGTTGCGGTAGTCGATGTAGTAAGCGTGTTCCCACACGTCCACGGTCAGCAAAGCGGTGTCACCCGTTGTCAGCGGGGTGCCGGCGGCGCCCATGTTGACGATGTCCACCGATCCGTCGGCTTTCTTCACAAGCCATGTCCTGCCGGCGCCGTAGTT
>NKIO01000027.1:31402-42589 GCA_002255935.1 Comamonadaceae bacterium PBBC2 | reverse complement strand
GGCTTATTTTAAGGGTTCACCCTGACCGATCTTTCAACCTTCAGCCAAAAGAAGAGACCGCCTTGCAGCCCACCCCCCCATTTTTGACACCGCGCTTGTTGGCTTGGGGTGCCGTGGCACTCGTGGTGGCGCTGATTTTTTGGTTGCTTGCACCCGTGCTGGCGCCATTCATCGTGGCCGCTGTGTTGGCGTATGTGCTCCATCCCTTGGTGTTGAGATTGATCCGACTCACTGGTGGGCGCATGCCCAAGGTCTTGTCGGTGGTCTTGGTTGAGTTGGTGGCCCTGGCGGCTTTGCTGGGCATCGTGTTTTTGTTGGTGCCTGTCCTGGTGCGTGAATGGCCTTTGCTCAAGCAGCAAATTCCTCCCATGCTGGATGCTGTGAACCTCCACCTCAAGCCCTGGCTGCGGCAAATGGGTATCCCGGTTTCGCTGGATTTGTCGGACTTGAAGAATCAGTTGGTCGATTATCTGAGTGCCAACCGAGACGATTGGTGGACACCCGTGATGTCCTCCCTCCAATTGGGGGGCAGTGCTGCATTGGCCGTGGCTGGTTTCGTGGTTTTGGTGCCGGTCGCCTTGTTTTATTTGTTGATGGACTGGACCGGTTTGATGAAGTCCACAGCGGACTTGGTGCCACCCGCATGGCGTGATGTGTTTGATGGCTTCATGGGCGAGTGCGATGCTGTGCTCGGCGAATACCTGCGCGGACAGTTGCTGGTCATGTTGTGCTTGGCGGTGTTTTACGCCGTCGGCCTGTCCTTGTTTGGCCTGGACCTGGCCTTGCCGATCGGCATCTTCACGGGCTTGGCGGTCTTTGTGCCTTACCTCGGCTTTGGCTTGGGCCTGGTCTTGGCATTGCTGGCAGGCTTGCTGCAGTTCGCGTCCAGCCAGGCGCTGGTCATGGTGGCCGTGGTGTTTGGTTTGGGCCAGTTGATCGAGAGCATCGTGCTCACACCGCGACTGGTGGGCGAGCGCATTGGCTTGCATCCGCTGGCGGTCATTTTGGCTTTGATGGCCTTTGGTCAGTTGCTCGGCTTTGTGGGCGTTTTGATGGCTTTGCCCGCCAGTGCCGTGCTGCTGGTGGCCCTGCGCCGTTTGCGTCAGCGCTACCTGAGCAGCGCGCTTTATCAGACGAGCGGCGAGTCAGCAAACAGGTCTGACCGCGCATGAAGCAGCTGGCTCTGGACATCGGCTTGGCCTGCCTGCCAACCCTGGACAATTTTTTTGCAGGTCCCAACGAGGCGGCCGTGAGCCACCTACGCTTGTGGACGGCCGGTGGCACCCGCGCGCCTGTGCCCAGCTACCTGTGGGGTGAGAGCGGCTCGGGCAAAACCCATTTGCTGCAAGCGGTGCACCACGCCTTGCAAGAGCAGGGCGCTCGCGTGGGTTGGCTCGATGCGCACACCATGAACCCGCCCGAGTTCAACGACGATTGGGCCGCGGTGCTGATGGACGATGTGCACCTGTACAACTCGGAGCAGCAGCACACCGCCTTCAACTGGTTTGTCAATGCACTGACACCCCGCATGGGCACGCCGCGCTGGGTCTTGGCGGCGGGTGCTTTGCCGCCGGCAGACCTCAAGCTGCGCGACGACCTGCGCACCCGTTTGGGCTGGGGTCATATCCATGCCTTGCAGGTGCTTGATGAACCCGAGCGCCGCGCGGTGCTGCGCCAAGCGGCCGATGCCCGTGGCCTGTTTTTGAGCGATGAAGTCATGTCCTACATGCTCAACCGCTTTTCGCGTGATCTGGGCAGCTTGATGCAGTTGCTCGATCACCTGGACCAATATGCTTTGCAAACGCAACGTGCGCTGACCATTCCCTTGGTGCGTGCGATGCTGGAGAACGAATGAAACTCGCGCTGTTTGACCTCGATCACACGCTTTTGCCCATCGATTCGGACCATTCCTGGGGCGTCTTCACGACCGAGCTGGGCTGGAACGATCCGGTGGTTTTCGCACAGCGCAACGACGATTTTTATGCCCACTACCAGGCCGGCACGCTCGATATCCACGACTACGTGCGCTTTGCCACCCAGGCGGCGCGTGAGCGCGGCGCGGCTGCGGCGGCCCGTGCGCACGACCGTTACATGGACGAGGTGATTCGCCCCCGCATCACGCCCGAGGCCTTGGCACTGGTACGATCGCACCAACAGGCGGGCGACACGGCGATGATCGTGACGGCCACCAACGAATTTGTGACCCGCCCAATCGCCCAAGCGTTTGGCGTGCACGAATTGATCGCGGTGGAGCTCGAACGCGATGCTTCTGGCTGGATCACCGGCGAGATCCAAGGCACCCCCTCCTTCAGAGAAGGCAAAGTCACCCGTGTGGCCCAGTGGTTGGCCCAACAAGGCCTGAGCTGGGACGATGTGGAGATGAGCTTTTACTCGGATTCCATGAACGACCTGCCGCTTCTGGAAAAAGCCCACCATCCGGTGGCAACGAACCCTGACGCTCGGTTGCGTCAACTGGCCACAGAGCGTGGCTGGCGCATCCTCGAACTGTTTCAAGAATGATCAAAAAATTCATCGACAAGCTGCTGGGCAAACCCGCTGGTGGCAGCAAGGCCCGTTTTGGCAGCCGCACCGAAGTGCCCGCCTCGGTGCACCGCATCGACCCCAACTTGGTGGACGAACGCGCCATCAACGTGACGCGCACTTTGCAACAAGCCGGTTTTGAAGCCTACATCGTGGGCGGTGCTGTGCGCGACTTGCTGCTGGGCCTGCGCCCCAAGGACTTTGACGTGGCCACCGATGCCACGCCCGAGCAGGTCAAGAACCTGTTTCGCCGCGCTTTCATCATTGGCCGACGTTTTCGCATCGTGCACGTGGTCTATGGCCGTGGCCGCGAACACGAAGTGATCGAAGTCTCCACGTTCCGCGCCTATCTTGACAACGCCGCTGCCGAGCAGGTCAAGGGCAACGAGCGCACCAGCAAACGCCAGCTCGAAGGCATCCAGCACGCAGTGGATTCGAGTGGCCGTGTGCTGCGCGACAACGTCTGGGGCCCGCAAGACGAAGACGCCACGCGCCGTGACTTCACCGTCAACGCGATGTACTACGACCCTGAAACCCAAATCGTGGTGGACTACCACGGCGGCATTCAGGACGCGAAAAAACACACGCTGCGCATGATCGGCGATCCGGCCACGCGCTACCGTGAAGACCCGGTGCGCATCATCCGCGCCGTGCGTTTTGCCGCCAAGCTCAACCCCTTGGGTTTCAAGCTCGAATCGAAAACCGCCAAGCCCTTGGTGGAAGCCGCCGCTTTGCTGGCCGATGTGCCGCAAAGCCGCTTGTTCGATGAAATGCTCAAGCTCCTGCAGACGGGCCATGCGCTCGCCTCGATCGCGCAGCTCAAGCACCTGGGCTTGGCCAAAGGCATTTACCCGCTGCTGGATGTGGTGGTCGAGCGTGCCGACAGCGACTTCGTCAAAGCCGCATTGGCCGACACCGACCGCCGCGTGGGCGAGGGCAAGCCCGTGGCACCCAGCTTCTTGCTCGCTTGTGTGCTGTGGGCCGATGTGCGTGATGGCTGGGCGGCCCGCCTGGCCCGCAAAGAGCACCCGTATCCGGCCTTGCAAGACGCCATCGACGAAGTCTTTGATGCCCGCATTGGCGATGTGTCTGGCCGCGGCAAGCTGGCCGCCGACATGCGCGAGATTTGGATGATGCAGCCGCGCTTTGAAAAACGCGTGGGCGCCACGCCTTTCAGCCTGGTTGAACAGGCCCGCTTTCGCGCTGGGTTTGATTTCTTGCGCCTGCGTGCCGACGCCCAGGAAGTGGACGACACCCTGGCCGACTGGTGGCAAGAGTTCAGCATGGCCAGTGACGCCGAGCGTGAAGACCTGGTGCAAGCGGCCAAAGCCGAGCAGCAGGCCAAGCCCCGTGTGCGCCGAGCCCCCAGGCCGGAAGGCGAGGGCGCTGTCCCTCGCACCGCCAAGGCCGCACCCGAAGCCATGGGCGAAGAAACGGCCGCTGAAGGCGATGCGCCCAAAAAACGCCGTCGCCGTCGCCGCAAACCGGGTGGTGGTGAGTCCGGCGCAGCCAGCGCCGAATAAACCGAGGTACGCCCATGCTGGCCGAGCGTGAGCCCGTGACCGCCTATGTGGCGCTGGGCGCCAATCTGGGCCATGCGCGCAAGACGGTGCTGGACAACCTGGCCGCCCTGGACCAATTGCCCGGCACGCGCTGCACGGGCCGCTCGCGCCTTTACCGCACCGCGCCGTTCGAGGCACAGGGGCCTGATTTCATCAATGCGGTGGCGCAGTTGGAAACCCGATTGAGCGCTCCCGATTTGTTGGACGCTTTGCAGGCGCTGGAAAATCAGGCTGGGCGCTTGCGCCCTTACCTGAATGCACCCCGCACGCTCGATCTGGATGTGCTGCTCTACGGCCAGGCCCGCATCGACAGTCCGCGCTTGACACTGCCGCACCCGCGCATGTGGGGGCGAGCCTTTGTGTTGCACCCCTTGGCCGATCTCGCCCCTGAGTTGGTCACGCCTGCCGATTGGGCCCGTGTGGCCGGACAAGGCATCCAAGTCATCACGCACGGCTGACATTGGCCTTGCGCTTTGGGTGCGCAGCATTTGTCTTTTCAGCCCTTGGGACGACTTGTCACCGGTTAAACTTCTGCGTGTCATCAAAACGTCATGTTTTCAGATCAACCCATCAGGAGCCTCCCCCATGCTGTTTGGCAAGTTGCTGCCCAAAGAAGGCAATTTCTTCGAACTCTTCAACCAACACGCTGAACGGATTGTCGAAGCGGCTCGCGCTTTCTCGAACCTGGTTGCCAATTACAACGATGTGCACCTGCGCGAGAAATACAACCGCGATGTGGACAACGCCGAGCACGCCGCTGACCGCGTGACCCAAGAAGTCAACCGCCTGATCCACACCACCTTCATCACCCCGATCGACCGCGAGCAAATCCACGCTCTGATCAACCTGATGGACGATGTGGCCGACTTGATCCAGGACTCGGCCGAGACCATGGCCCTGTACGACGTGCGCCACATGACCGAAGAAATCACCCGATTGACCGATTTGTCGGTGCGTTGCTGCGAACGCGTGCAAGACGCCGTCAAGTTGCTGGCCCGCATCGGCGAGCCAGCGGTGGCTGAGTCCGCGCTCAAGACCTGCGAAGAAATCGACCGCCTCGAGTCCGACGCCGACCGCGTGATGCGCAGCGCCATGAGCAAGCTGTTCCGCGACGAGCCCGATGTGCGCGAAATCATCAAGCTCAAGGCCATTTACGAATTGCTGGAAACCATCACCGACAAGTGCGAAGACGTGGCCAACCAGATCGAGGGCATCGTCCTCGAGAACTCCTGATCTGAACCGGGACTTTGACGTATGGAAACCGTACAAGCCGCCTTGTGGGTGGTGATCCTGTTGGTCGCCCTGGCGCTCATTTTTGACTTCATGAACGGGTTTCATGATGCGGCCAACTCGATCGCGACCGTGGTCTCCACGGGCGTGCTCAAACCCACCCAGGCGGTGGTGTTTGCCGCTTTCTTCAACTTCGTGGCCATTTTCATCTTCCACCTGAGCGTGGCCGCCACGGTGGGCAAGGGCATTGTTCAGCCCGGTGTGGTCGACACCCATGTGGTGTTCGGTGCCTTGGTGGGCGCCATCACCTGGAACGTGATCACTTGGTATTACGGTATCCCCAGCAGCTCTTCACACGCCCTGATTGGCGGCATCGTGGGTGCGGTCATGGCCAAGTCCGGTGCGGGTTCGCTGGTGTCCACGGGCATCCTCAAGACCGTCTCGTTCATTTTCGTGTCACCGGTGCTCGGCTTTTTGTTGGGCTCTTTGATGATGGTTTTGGTGGCCAACATCTTCCGCCGCACACGCCCCTCCAAAGTGGACAAGTGGTTCCGCCGTCTGCAGTTGGTGTCGGCCGGTGCCTACAGCCTGGGCCACGGGGGCAACGATGCCCAAAAAACCATCGGCATCATTTGGATGATGTTGATCGCCACCGGCTATGCGGCCGCGGGTGACAAGGCCCCGCCCACTTGGACCGTGATCAGTTGCTATGCAGCCATTGGCCTGGGCACCATGTTCGGTGGCTGGCGCATCGTCAAGACCATGGGCCAGAAAATCACGAAGCTCAAACCCGTTGGTGGTTTTTGCGCCGAGACCGGTGGTGCCATGACCTTGTTCTTGGCCACCTCTTTGGGCATTCCGGTGTCGACCACACACACCATCACCGGTGCCATCGTCGGTGTGGGCTCCACCCAACGCGCCAGCGCCGTGCGCTGGGGTGTGGCGGGCAACATCGTGTGGGCCTGGGTCTTGACCATTCCGGCCAGCGCCTTCGTGGCGGCCATCGCGTACTGGGTGAGCTTCCAGGTCTTCACCTGAACGCACAGGACCACGCTTTGAAAAAACCGGACACTGTCCGGTTTTTTTATTGGCTGATCAATCGCGCTTGTTCGATCTGGTACTCGAAGTACATCTGGAAGCTGAAAGCCAGGCTGGACATCAAAACCGCAGTGCCGATCAGCAAAGACGTTGCAACGCCAAAGACGGTGAGCCAGTTGGTTTGACCGGCAGCGGCATCGGCAGCGCCTTGCGGGTTGAATTTGGCGTTCCACTTTTCCGCAGGCATCAGGCCGTAGACGATGGCGGTGAGCGCGCAGCCTGCGATGTTGAAGCCCAAAAACGGGATCAAGGCCCAGCTCAGTTGGTCGTCCAGGCCAAAGGCCTGCACCCGTTGGATGCCGTAGATGCCCAATGCGGTTGGCATCGGCAAGAGCCAAGCCAGCATGTCGCCAAAGCCCTTGAGGTAAAAGCGGTGCAAGCCCAAAGGACCGCCCCAAAAGGTGAGCCAGGTGGCCAGTGTTTTGTTTTTCATGGACGCGATTATTGCGGAGATGTGCGGTCGCCCGCGCCCAAGGTCTTTTCCATCATCACCACATCCAGCCAGCGCTCAAACTTCCAGCCGCAAGACTGGATGATCCCCACGTGGGTAAAGCCCACCGAGCGGTGCACGCCGATCGAGCCGGCATTGCCCGAGTCGCCAATGACCGCCAAAAATTTGCGCACACCGGCCCGTTCGGCTTGGGCACACAGTTCGGCCAACAGGGCCTTGCCCAAGCCTTTGTGGTGGGCATCGGCAGCCATGTAAATCGAGTCTTCGGCCGAAAAGCGGTAGGCCGGTCTGGGCTTGAACCAGTTGCAGTAGGCAAAGCCCAAGACCTGCCCGGCGTCTTCCACCACCAAATAGGGCAGGCCCTTGGCCAGCACGTCGGCGCGGCGGCTCAGCATGTCGGATTCAGAAGGCGGATCGATCTCGAAAGTGCCTGTGCCGGTCAGCACATGGTGTCGGTAAATGGCCGTGATGGCCGGGATGTCTTCATCGCGGCTGGGACGGATCAATGGCATCGGGGCTCCCGTTGTATAATGGTGGGCTTTTCAGTGTGTCACTGGCCGGGTGGCCAGTTGCGTGTCTCAAACGCTGGAAGAAATCGGGTCTCGGTATTTGTGCCGCTAGACCCAACCACCCAAGGATAAATCATGGTTGTTATTCGTCTGAACCGCGGCGGCTCTAAAGCACGTCCTTTCTTCAACATCGTCGTCGCCGACAAGCGCGTGCGTCGCGATGGCCGCTTCCTGGAGCGCATCGGTTTTTACAACCCCACAGCTCGCGGTGGCGAAGAAGGTCTGCGCATTGCACAAGACCGTCTGACCTACTGGAAGAGCGTTGGCGCTCAGGCTTCCCCCACCGTGGAACGCCTGATCCGTCAAGCTGGCAAAGCAGCCGCCTGATCGGCAGATGTCGGCCATGCGCCCACCTTTGGATACGGCGGCACTGCCCGCTGACGCCATCGAAGTCGGGCGCATTGCCGATGCCTGGGGCATCAAAGGCTGGTTCAAGGTCTTGCCCCACAGCGCCTCGCCTGAGGCGCTTTTTTCTTCCAAGCGCTGGTTTTTGTTGCCGCCCGATCGGCCCATGAAACCCAAACGCCCCACGGAAGTCGCAGCCGCCAAGTCTGAAGCCGCTGCATGGACGGAACCTTTGCTCTTGCGCATCAAGGAGTCCAAAGACCACTCCGACACCATCGTGGCCACAGCCCACGACATCGACGACCGCAATGCCGCCGAAGCCTTGCGGGGTGCCCGCATTTTTGTGCCGCGCTCCAGCTTTCCCAGTGCCGCCGAAGGCGAGTATTACTGGGTGGACCTCATCGGCCTGCAAGTCGTCAACCGCGAAGGTGTGGCCCTGGGCGAGGTGCGTGACCTCATGTCCACCGGCCCCCAAACCGTGTTGGTGATCGAAGCCGCCCCCGAAGCGGAGGGTGGCAAGCCTGTCGAGCGCATGATTCCCTTTGTGAGCGCATTTGTGGACGGCGTCGATTTGCCGGCCAAGCGCATCACCGTAGACTGGCAGCCCGACTACTGATCGGCCCCGGCCGTGGAGGGCCACATCCATGCGCTTTGACATCATCACGCTGTTCCCCGAATTGTTTGCGCCGCTGCTCACCAGCGGCATCACCCGCCGTGCCTACGAAGGCGGCTTGGTCGATGTGCGCTTGTGGAACCCACGCGACCACGCCGAAGGCAACTACCGCCGGGTGGACGACCGCTCGTTTGGCGGTGGCCCCGGCATGGTCATGCTGGCCGAGCCCTTGTTCAAAACCCTCAGCGCGATCCGTGCCGATCGCCAAGAGGCAGAGCCTGCGCCCTTGGTGCTGTTCTCGCCCATTGGCCAGGCCCTGAACCACAACGCTGTGGCGACATGGTCGCAAAGCGCAGGCGCTGTGCTGCTGTGCGGCCGCTACGAAGGCGTGGACCAACGCTTCATTGACCAGCATGTGGACCAGCAAATCAGCCTGGGCGACTTTGTGCTCTCGGGGGGCGAAATCGCGGCCATGGCGCTGCTCGATGCCGTCGCCCGTTTGCAGCCCGGCGTGCTGAACGACGAAGGCAGCCACCAGCTCGACAGCTTCAACCCCGCACTGGACGGTTTGCTCGACAGCCCACACTACACGCGGCCCGAAGTGTGGCAAGGCCACGCCGTCCCCCCCGAGCTGATGTCGGGGCACCACGCCCACATTGAGCGCTGGCGACGTGAGCAAAGCCTGCGCCTGACGGCCTTGCATCGCCCCGAATTGCTGGCACAGGCCCGGGCTGATGGCTGCCTGACCCGGCAAGACGAGACCTTTTTGCAAAAAAAGCTATAATCAAGGGCTTTTCGATCCTCTACCCGCCGCGGTTTGGCTCCAGTTGTGCACTTGATGCACAGCGTTCACAGCGCAAAACGCCCCTTGTGTAGCGAGGCATGATCGGACGGAGTTCAAAAAATGAATTTGATTCAAACTCTTGAGCAGGAAGAAATTGCCCGTTTGGGTAAAGTGATTCCTGAATTTGCCCCCGGCGACACCGTGATTGTCAGCGTGAATGTGGTTGAAGGTACCCGCAAACGCGTCCAGGCTTACGAAGGCGTCGTGATTGCCAAGCGCAATCGTGGTCTGAACAGCGGCTTCACAGTGCGCAAGATCTCCAGCGGTGAAGGCGTGGAACGTACGTTCCAAACCTACAGCCCTTTGATCGCCAGCATCGAAGTCAAGCGTCGCGGTGATGTTCGCCGCGCCAAGCTGTACTACCTGCGCGATCGCAGCGGCAAGTCGGCACGTATCAAGGAAAAGTTGCCTCAGCGCAAAGCAGCCCCCGTGGCCGCCGCGTAAAGCCTTTTTCGAAGGTACAAAAAACCGCCCGGGTTCGCCCGAGGCGGTTTTTTTACGCCTGTAGTTCAGGCCCCAAGTCACACGCCCATGAAAAAAGGCCTTGCCGGTGAGGGCAAGGCCTTTGAAGAGACAGGGCCGACAAGGGCCCTGGTGCGGTGTTTAGCCGCGTGTGATTTTCAGCACGCGGGTGCCACCGCGTTTGCCTTCACCACCACCTGCGCCGCCAGCGTTGTGGGGCTTGAAGTTGCCGGCGCCGAACTGCTTGGGGCCACGGGCGAATTTGTCGCCTGCTGCACCGCGAGGCGCTGCGCCGCGTGGGGCATTGCGGCTGTCGCCACGGTCTTCCCAACGACCGCCTTGGCCACCTTGACGGCCTTCACCGCCACGTGCGTCTTGGCGTGGGGCGCCACGGTTTTCGCGGTCCCAAGGGTGCGCAGGGGCCGCTGCGCGTTGCTCGAAACGGTCGCCGCCGCGTGGGGCGTCGAATCGGGCATCGCCACGGCCGTCTTTGCGGGCGTCAAAGCGGGGCTCTGCACGCTGCTCAAAACGAGGCTGTTCGTCGCGGAAATTGCCACGCGGGCCGCGGTTGTCAAAACCACCGGCATCGCGGTCACGGTTGCCACCAAAGTCGCGGCCACCGGCAGGACGACCACCACGGAAACCACCACCGGCGTTCGCATAGTTGCGCTCGCCACCAAAGCGGTCACCGCCACGGCCCATGGGCTTGCGTGCTTCGGGCATGCGTGCTTTGGGCTCCATGCCTGGAATCACTTCTGCTTTGAAAGGCTGGCGTGTGTAGGCTTCGATGTCACCGATCTTGCGGCGGTCGCGCATCTCGGCAAAGGTCACGGCCAGGCCATCGCGGCCGGCGCGGCCAGTACGGCCAATGCGGTGGGTGTAGTCCTCGGCCTTCATCGGCAAGCCGAAGTTGAATACGTGGGTGATGGTGGGCACGTCAATGCCGCGGGCTGCCACATCGGTGGCCACCAAAATTTGCACTTGGCCATTGCGCAGCGCCATCAGGCGGCGGTTGCGCATGCCTTGGCTCAGGGCGCCGTGCAAAGCCACAGCCGAGAAGCCGTCTTGCTGCAGGTCAGCAGCCAGGCCGTCACACTCGATTTGGGTGCTGGAGAACACGATGGCTTGGTCGATCGTGGCGTCACGCAACCAATGGTCGAGCAGTTGGCGCTTGTGTTGGGCGTTGTCGGCCCAGAACAGCACCTGCTTGATGTTGTTGTGCTTTTCTTGGGGGTTGTCGATCTGGATTTTTTGAACCGAAGAACCACCGTCGTGCATCACGCGCATGGCCAGTTGCTGAATGCGCGGTGCAAAAGTGGCACTGAACATCATGGTCTGGCGGCGTTGGCTGGTCATGTCGTTGATGTCGGCCAAGTCGTCCGAGAAGCCCAAGTCGAGCATGCGGTCGGCTTCGTCCACCACCAAGAACTGCACTTGGTCCAGCTTGATTTGCATCGAGCGCTGCAGGTCGA
>NKIO01000027.1:0-31327 GCA_002255935.1 Comamonadaceae bacterium PBBC2 | reverse complement strand
CAGGATCAGGGCGCCAGGTGTGGGGGCCTTGAAGTTGCGTGGGTTGGTGGGGTCTTTGCGCTTGGCACGCTTGGGGGCGGGCTCGCCCTTGGCGGCAGCGTCGGCACAAGCTTGTTCGAACTCGGCGCGATCAGTGGCTTCTTGTTCGGCCATTTGCTGAATCAAGGTATGCAGCACAGGCAGCAAGAAGGCGGCGGTTTTGCCGCTGCCGGTTTGGCTGGAGACCATCAGGTCGGTGTAGCCATTGGACTTGCCGTCTTTGGAGCCGCCCGCTGTGGGCAGTGCCAAAGGAATGGCGCGCAATTGCACCGCAGTCGGTTGGGTGTAGCCCAGATCGGCCACGGCTTGCACCAGCTCGGGGGCCAGGCCCAGTTCGATGAAGCCGTTGGGCACGTCGGCGACGGCTTCTTCTTCGGCCACTTCTGTCGTGGCTTCGAGCGCCACTTCAGGGGTGATTTCGGCCGCAGCAGCGACCATGATTTCAGTGGCCAAATTGGTCGAAGCGGTCTGGGCAGACGATTCGGTGGCCATGGATGTGTTTTCGGCAGACGACAAGTCGTCCTGCACTGTGTTCAAAGTGTCAGTCATTTTTTGTAAATAAAACTCGCACGGAACAACGGCCGCAAACAGAAAGCTGTTGCATTTGGCCGCAGGCACCGCAAGGTTGAAAAAACATCAACCATCAAACGGTGCTCGCGAGTGGCGCTGGGCGTGGAGCCTGGCCGCTGTGAGTGACCCTATCGTTGGGTCAAGGCATGAAGGGAGATGTAAGAAACGCTGAACATGTTGTTCAGCGAGCCTGCGATTATGACACGGTTCTCGAAAAAGCGCTAGGGTTTTCCCTGAAAACGCTCACAACTTGATGAAATGCTCGCGGTAATGCGCCAATTCGTCGATGGATTCGTGCACATCGGCCAGCGCGGTGTGCTTTTGCTGCTTCTTGAAAGTCGAGTACACCTCGGGCTTCCAGCGGCGTGACAACTCCTTGAGCGTGCTCACGTCCAGGTTGCGGTAGTGAAAGAACGCGTCCAACTTGGGCATGAACTTGACCAAAAAGCGGCGGTCCTGGCTGATGGTGTTGCCGCACAGGGGCGACGCGCCTTTGGGCAGGTATTTTTTGAGGAAGGCCAGGATCTGCTCTTCGGCATCGGCTTCGCTGGTGGTGGAGGTTTTGACCTTGTCGATCAAGCCGCTCTTGCCATGCGTGCCTTTGTTCCAGGCGTCCATCTTGTTCAACAACTCGTCGCTTTGGTGGATCACCAGCACCGGGCCTTCGATGCGGGGCGTCAGGTGCGGTCCGGTCACGATCACAGCGATTTCGAGCAGGCGCTCTTTTTCAGGGTCCAGCCCCGTCATTTCGCAATCGATCCAGACCAGGTTCTGGTCAGACTTGGCCAATTCGGCCACTTCGGGGGCGGTGGTGTTCACTTCAGACATGGCTCGATTGTCGCTGAAGCCGAAAGGCAGGTCGGTGGCCTCAGCCCCGACATGGAGCATCTGCTGATCGCGCAAGCGTCGGACCTGAAGGTGCCGACCTAAGAGGAAGGGTAGGGCAGGTCAGGGGATGGGTAGGTCGGTGGCTTTAGCCCCGACATAGGGGCTTTGCTGATCGCGCAAGCGTCGGACCTGAAGGTGCCGACCTCCAAGGGAATGGGGGCGGCTCCTACAATAGGCCGGATGAATGCATCTCTTTCTTTGACCGTGACCTTGGTGGTGGCTTTGTTGGCGCATGTGGCGCTCAAGTCTTGGCTCAATGCGCGGCAAGTGCGGCACGTGTCGCGTCACCGCGCTGCGGTGCCTGCGGCCTATGCCGACACCGTCTCGCTGGCCGATCACCACAAGGCTGCGGACTACACCCTGGCCAAAGCCAAACTCTCGCAAATCGACATCGGCCTCGACGCCGCTGTGCTGCTGGGCTGGACCTTGCTGGGCGGACTCGATGCGCTCAACCAAGTGCTGCTGGACGCGATGGGCCCTGGCATGGCGCAGCAAATTGCCTTGGTGCTGGCCTTCACTTTGGTGGGCGGCTTGATCGGTCTGCCCTTGTCGCTGGTGCAGACCTTTGGCGTGGAGCAGCGCTTTGGCTTCAACAAAATCACCCCCGCTTTGTGGCTGGCCGACATGGCCAAAGGCCTGGTGTTGGGACTCGTCTTGGGCGTGCCTTTGCTGTGGCTCATGCTCTGGCTCATGCAAGCCGGCGGCAGCCTCTGGTGGCTGTGGGCCTGGGCGGCCTTGGTGGCTTGGCAGCTGTTCCTCATGGCCATTGCCCCCAATGTGATCATGCCGCTGTTCAACAAGTTCACCCCCCTTGAAGACGAGACGCTCAAAGCCCGTGTGCAGTCGTTGATGCAACGCGCAGGCTTCACGGCCAAAGGCTTTTTTGTCATGGACGGCAGCCGCCGCTCGGCCCACTCCAACGCTTTCTTCACCGGCTTTGGCGCCAGCAAGCGCGTGGTGTTTTTCGACACGCTGCTCAAGCAACTGAGCCCGTCCGAGATGGAGGCGGTGCTGGCCCACGAGCTGGGCCACTTCAAGCACAAGCACATCGTCAAGATGATGGTCACCAGCTTTGCGCTCACGCTGGCCGGTTTGGCCTTGCTGGGCTGGCTCATGCAGCAAGTGTGGTTCTACACGGGCCTGGGCGTAGCGCCCAGCCTGACCGGCAGCAACAACGCGCTGGCCTTGGTGCTGTTCATGCTGGTCACGCCGGTGTTCACTTTGTTCTTTGCGCCGGTGTCGTCCTGGCGCTCGCGCCAACAAGAGTTTGAAGCCGATGCCTATGCGGTGGCGCAGACGCCTGGGCAAGACCTCGCCTCGGCCTTGCTCAAGCTGTACCAAGACAACGCCTCGACCCTCACGCCCGATCCGCTGTATGTGAAGTTTTATTACTCGCACCCACCGGCCAGCGAACGCCTGGCCCGGATGCAGGCGGCATGAGCAAACCCAAGCAACGCCCAGCCGCGCCTGATGCGGCAGCGCTCGAGCCGGGTCTGGTGGTGGCCACCTATGGGCGGCATTGCCTGGTCGAAACTCCCGAAGGCCGACGCCTGATTTGCCACCCGCGTGGCAAAAAGAACCAAGTGGTGGTGGGCGACCAAGTGCTCTGGCAAATCGCGGGCGACGAAGGCAGCATCGAAAAACTGCAAGCGCGTCGCAACCTGTTTTACCGGCAAGACGAAATCCGCACCAAGTCTTTTGCGGCCAACCTCGACCGCGTGTTGATCCTGATCGCGGCCGACCCTGAGTATTCCGAAAGCCAGCTCTCGCGCGCCCTGGTGGCCGCCGAGGCCGAACGCATCACGCCCATCATTGCGCTCAACAAAAGCGATCTGGCCCAGCCCTTCGCGCAAGCCTGGGAGCGCCTGGCCCCTTACCGCGCCATGGGCTACAGCGTGGTGCCCGTCAGCCTGAGCCCGCGGAGCCCCGTGGCCGACGACGGCGTGGCCGCACTGTGCGAACACCTCACTGGCCACACCACCTTGGTGCTGGGGCCATCGGGCAGTGGCAAGAGCACCCTCATCAACCGCTTGGTGCCCGACGCACAAGTGGAAACCGGCGAAATCTCGCAAGCCCTGAACTCGGGCAAACACACCACCACCAGCACGCGCTGGTATTGGGTGCCCAGCCTCGACCGCGGCGAGGCCCGCACCGCCTTGATCGACTCACCGGGCTTTCAGGAGTTTGGCTTGCACCACATCGAGCCGACCCGCCTGGCCGATTGCATGCCCGATTTGCGCCGCTTCCTGGGCGGCTGCAAGTTCTACAACTGCACGCATTTGCACGAGCCCGGTTGCGCCGTGCTGGCGCAGGTCGAAGGCGAGCAAAGCGCAGGCACCATCAGTGCCCGCCGCCACCGCATCTATGCGCAGTTGTTTGAAGAGTTGAGCCAGCAGCGCTGGTGAAAAAGAGGGCGCTCAGCCCACCAACTTGGCCATGGTCAGCAAGGCCACCAAGACCAGCCACATGATCACGGTGCGCCAGACCAGGCCCACCACCTGGGCAAAGTGCGCCACCTCGGGCGTGCGGCCAGGGGTGCTGCTGCCGCCGGTGGTGGTTTCGGCATCAGGCTCGTCGGCCGCTTGCAAGGCCGCGCCGCCCAGCCGGATGTTGATCGCACCGGCCGTGGCCGCCAAGATCACGCCGTCGTTGTCTTCCGGGAAGTTTTGCGCATGGTTGCGCCAGCCGTCCATCGCGTCTTCAAAGCTGCCCACAATCGCAAAGCCCAAGGCCGTCATGCGCGAAGGCAGCCAGTCCAGCGCCCGCCAAGCACTGGCGGCCACGTCTTGCAACACCGGGCTGGTCACCGAGCCGTCGGTGGTTTCTTGCTGCCAGCGCTGGCGGGCAAAGTCAGTCAGGCGGTAGACCACGGCCCCCAGTGGCCCCAGGCCAATGACGGACAACACCGCATACCAAAAGAACACGCCAAACACATGGCGGTGCGCCGCCAAAATGGAGTACTCGATGGCATGGCGCACGATCTCGCTGCGCGGGATCTGGCCCACTTGCACCTGCTGCCACTCGGCCAGCAGTTCGCGGGCCTTGGTTTCGTCGCCATCGTCCAGCGCCTCGCGGATGGCGGTGAAGTGGTGGCTGAACTGGCGAAAGCCCAAAGTCACATACAGCAGCGCCACATTCCACAGCACCGCAAACACCCAGCCCAAGCCCCACTCCAAAGACCAGTGCACCAGCATGGCCAGCAGTGCGGGCGTGACGATGGTGATGCCCCACGTCACCCAAGCCTGGTTGCGCAGGCCCGCGTCAAAGGTGCGGGCTACCCAGGCGACCCAATGGCCGATCCATTGGTAGATCAGGTTGTGGGGCAGCAGGGGACGTGCCTGCTCGATCACCAAAGCCAACAAAATGGAAAAAAAGCTCATGCTCGAATCACCCCGCAGGATGGGCCATTAAAAAACGGTAAAGGTTGCGCAGCATCGCCGCCGTCGCCCCCCAAATATAGCGCTCCACCTGGGCCTGTTCGCCCGTGTCGGTGCGGATGTTTTCCAGGTACGGCATCGAAAACCATTGCCGCTCTGCGCCTTGCCACTGCATGCGGTGCTGGCGGTGGTTGGACGGGTCCATCAAAAAGGCCAGCGGCACCTCGAACACCGCGTCCACCTCATCCGCATTGGCCTGCAGTTCCAAATCAGGCGAGACCAAGCCGATCACCGGCGTCACCCAAAACGCGCTGCCCGTGATGTACTGCGGCAGCTGGCCAATCACCTGCACATGGCGCGGGTGCAGACCCACTTCTTCGTGGGCCTCGCGCAAGGCGGTGGCCTGCACATCGGCGTCTTCGGCGTCCACCTTGCCGCCCGGAAACGCGATCTGCCCCGAATGTGTGGACAGGTGCGCGGTGCGCTGCGTCAACAACACCGTAGGGCCGTCCTCTTCGCGCATCACGATGGGCACCAGCACCGCCGCCTCGGCCGGGGCGCGGCTGGAAAACTGCGGCTCGCGCACCACCTCGGGCGTCCAGAACCGTTCCTGCGCGAAGCGCTGGCGCAAAGCTTGCGGCTGCAACTGTGCCAAAGGCACAGCGGGCAGGTCGTGGTCCACCCGGTGGATCGGGGCGGCGCGGGGGTCGATGGACGGAGGTTTAGACACAGCGCCCAGTTATACCCGACCTGCCCAGCCTCTTGCGGCACAATCGCGGCAGGAGAGACACCACCATGAAACACACACTTTGGGCCTTGCTGGCCATCGGCGCCGCTGCACAAGCGCAGACCGCTTTTCCGGATCACTTTGTGGGCGAGGCCGGCGGCATGCTGGTGGGCGCACAGCCCGTGGTGCAAGGCGCCAGCGGCTCCGTCAGTGCTTTGCCTTATGTCTTTGGCGACTGGGGCCGGTTTTATGCGCGTGTCGATACCTTGGGCGTTAAGACCTTGCCACTGGCCCAAGGCCATCTGGAGCTGGCCGCCCGCGTGAGCACCGAAGGCTTCAAGGCCCGCAAAACCGACTTTGCCAGCGCAGGCGACCGCTCGGCGCCCGTGCCTGTGGGCCTGGGCACCTTCCAGCGCACGCCCGTGGGCGGCGTGTTTGCCTACGTTTTTCACGACACCACTTCGGGTGGCCAACTGCTGGAGCTGACCTGGGCTGGCCGCGTGGCCTTGGGCAGCGCCACCTTGTACCCGCAGCTGGGCCTGGAGCGCCGCAGCGCCGCCTATGTGCAGCACCTGTATGGCGTTAGCGCTGCGCAAGCCTCTGTTGGCTTGCCCGCTTACCAGGCCGGGGCTTCTACGGTGCCGGTGGTGTCTTTGCACGCCACGGTGCCCTTGCAAGGGCCGTGGGCCTTGCAGCTGCAAGGCCGCTACCGCGCCTGGGACAGCGCTGTGCGCAACAGCCCGCTGGTGGACCGGGCCTCTCAAGTGACGGGTTACGCCGCGCTGACCTACAGCTGGAAGTGATGGACCGCACGCGCAAGCCCTGAGCATTGGCAGGGGGTGGTCAGCCGCCGTAGAATGAGGCCCGCTGCAATTTTTAGCAGCGTTATGGTCTCTTTTTACATTTAGGTTTATTCATGAAGCGCGAATATTTTTCCCAAGGCCCCCGTTCCGATCGCCGTTTTGCCGAGCAACGCAGTGGCACCTGCATGGCCCTGATCGATGGCCGGTTCTTGATCTGGATGGCCCAGCAAGGCGCCGTCGGCACCACCGGTGAATCCGTCAACCGCCAAGGGCTGCTCAGCCTCTTGTCGCAAGCCTTGGCGCACTCCGGCCTCGACGTCGATCTGCGCCGCATCTATTGGTACAGCGACCGCTCGGACGGCCTGGTCATCGACGACCAGATCGTTCGTTTGGTGCAAGCGCACGACGCCGATGGCGGCGCATCGCTGCTGCGCTCTTTGGGCCACGATCTGAAGCAATTGGCCGAGCACCACGCCTGCGACCACGTGCTGGTGGCCAGCGACGACGAACGCTTTTTGGCCACCATCGACGAAGCCCAGCTCAGCGGCCTGAGCGTGCACCTCTTGGCCGACGAGTCGGCCCGCAACATGCCGCAAATGGTCCGCACCGACCCGGGTTGGGCCCGTCTGCTGGCCCAGGCCGACCGCCGCGTGGTGGTCAACTCGCAAGCCCTGGCCGACATGCTGCAAGGCAAGATCCCGACCGGCATGGGCTTGGCGCTGGAAGACGTCGAAGAGCTGCGCAAATCCATGCACGAAGTCGTCAGCGCCTGGTGGGACGAAGAGCCCGAAGACCTGCGCGAAGACCTCAAGGACGCGCTGCAAATCAGCCGTGGCATTCCACAAGAGGTGGACCGCCAGCTGCTGCTGCGCATGCGCCAGCGCCTGGCCCGCGCCCTGAGCTTGCCCGAAAAGAAAATGCTGCGCGAAACCCTGCGCAATGTGGTGACCGGCCCTGCCGTTCAGCCAGCCTTAGAGGGTTTGCCGCCTGACACTGACGAATAAGCCGACAGGCTGACTTGCAAAATGGCCGCTCTTGAGCGGCTTTTTTGTGGGCGATGGCTGTGTGCGCCAACCCACTGTCTGCAAGAATGCGCGTTGATAAATTGGGCTTCCGATCCATTCCGTTTCAAAGGAAGCCCACATGCGCCATTCCAAAATCATTGCCCCCATCCTCATGAGTTTTTTGACCGCTTTGTTCTCAAACGCCTTTGCGCAAGACGCCGCAGGCGGCAAAACCCGCGAACAAGTCAAAGCCGAACTCAAAGAAGCCCAACGCACCGGCAACATGCCCTGCGGCGACGATTCGGGCCGCACCCTGCGCGAGGCCAACCCGTCACGCTATCCGGCAGCCCCTGGCGCCAAGCCCAAGACCCGAGAACAAATCAAAGCCGAGCTTGAAGAAGCCAAGCGCACGGGCGATGTGATGTGTGCCAATGAAATGGGCATGAAAGAGCGCGAAGCCAACCCCAGCAAATACCCAGCGCAGGCCAAAGGCCCGAACAAAACACGCGCCCAAGTCAAAGCGGAACTGGAAGAAGCCAAACGCCTGGGCAACATTCCGGCCGATGGCGAGTCCGGCATGACCATGCGCGAAAAATACCCCAACCGTTACCCCGCCAAGTGAGGCCAAGCACTGGACGCAAAGTCTGGTGCGCGTCACAAGCAAGGCCAGCGGTCATGCACCGGCTGGCCTTGGTGGGGGATCGCTTTGCCGCTCACATGAAAAAGTAGAAGTACACGATCATCTGCATGCGGCGCAGGCCATCGGTGCGCCCGATCTGGCGGCCAGAGGGATCATAGATCCGATCGCCATCCAAGCGCCCCATCAACGAGCCCGAAGCGCTGTACAGCCGCTCGCCATCGATGCGGCCAATCTGTCGACCCGATGCGCTGTAGACCCTGTCCCCATCGATGCGCCCCAGCTGCCGCCCCGACGCATCGTCAACACGCTCGCCATCCACACGCCCGATCTGCTGACCCGAAGCGTTGTAAAACCGCTCCGCATCGACCCGGCCCAACTGCCGCCCGCTGCTGTCATAAATGCGCTGCGCCAAGGCACTGCTCAGGCCCAAGGCCAAGAGCAGCAGGGCAATAAAAAGTCGAATGGGGTGGTGCATGGGCTTGCGGTGGAAGTTCGCCCGCAATTTACCAAATCCAATCGTCCATGCTTTTGTAGGTCGGGGCTTCAGCCCCGACGTGGCTGGCTGGGCGGGCGCGTGTCGGCGCTGAAGCCACCGACCTGCAGGGCGTCATGCTGCCTATGTGGTGCTGGCGTCAAATGCTCCGCGCTTGTATTGTTCAATTAATGCCCCTACAATAAATCGATTCATGCAATTCACGTTTGATCCCCGCAAAGACGCGGCCAACATCCTGAAGCACGGACTTTCGTTGTCAGACGCGCCGCTGGTTTTCAATGCGGTCAACAAACTGACGATTGAGAGCCTTCGTGCTGATGAGGCTCGTTGGATGGATGTGGCTATGGTGGAAGTGGCGGGTGTGGTCTTGGTGCTTGTCTATGTGCTGCGTGAACCGGACGTGGTGCGAGCCATATCGCTGCGGCGCGCATCCAAACAAGAAAGGACGCTTTATGCCCAAAACACGAACTAAAACCACCGCGACCGATTGGGATCGCGTCAAGCGAGAGGCTGTGCAGGATGCACCGATTGCACATGCTGCAGCCGATGGCCCCTATGACCCCAATGATGCAGCAGCAGTAGCCGCCTATTGGCAACAAGCTACCCTCAAGCGCGGGCGCGGCCGGCCAGCCGCAGCAGTGAAGCGCCCCACGCTGAACATGCGGATAGACGCCGATGTGCTCGAAGCCTTCAAGGCGACTGGACAAGGCTGGCAAACCCGCATCAATGCTGCATTGCGCGAAGCTGTCGCTCATGGCTTGACCAAAGCGTAAAGCCGCGACCCACGTCGGCCAAGCCTTTGTGGACGAAGCCTTTCGCGTCTTTGCCACCGCACACCCGCACATGCAGCGCAAAACCATGGGCATGACGCCAGAGGTGGGCAAGCTCGTGAGCTTGTTTGGCGGGGCTTGATTCCTCGGGCCTCGTGCCCATGGCGCCATCCCTTGGCTCAATCCCGCGCTTTTCCCTTGCCCTCACTGACCTTCTTGCGCAAGAACGACGGCATGATGGATTCGCTCACATGCGTTTCATCGTCTGCATAAGCCATTTCGGACTTAGAGGCCAAGCGGCTGGACATGCGCATCATGGAGTAGCGCACCTCCTTGGCCATCAGCACCGTGTCTTCATCAGCAAGGTGCCGCAGCTGTGCGATTTTGGCGCTCAGCCAGGGGTGTTGGCCAAAGCGCTTTTGCAAGGCGTCCAAAGCCCGCTTCGTCGCGGCATGGTCACCGTCTTTGGCCACTTGGCGTAATTGTTCGGAGGCTTTGGCAAAGGCCAGCTCTTCCAGTCGGTTGTGGGCCAAGTCATCTTTCGGCAAAGCTTGCAAGGCGGCCGCATCCAGTGCGGGCAGCTGGAGCACAGGGCCATGCGCCTGCCAAGGCGTGCCATCCAGCGCCGTACCGCTCACGCTGGCAGCCAACAGATCGCGGGGCGATCCAGCAGCGCTGGGGCTCAGGTGCAAGCGCACAGCCACCCATGCCTCGGCACCCCATGCCAGATCGGTCATGCGCCAGCTGCCATCGGACTGCTGCGTGGCGGGGCTGAGCATCTCAACCATCACGCCCGGCGCAGGCAAAAGCTTCAGCCCAATCTGCCGCCCATACAGGGCCTGCAACAAAGCCAGCTCTTCGGCAAAGCTGTCGTACAGATCGGCCGCCGTCTGGCCGTAATAATTTTGGCCACCGCCTGCGCGGGCCATGCCGATCATCAAGTCTTCGTTGCGGCACTGCGCCTCGATGGCCGACAAATCGGTCTCGCCATGGTTGGCTTGCCCGTCAGACAACAAAATCACCCGAGACACCGTCTGCGCCAAGGCCTGAGCTGCGCTGCCCTCCAGCTGCTGCGCACCCGCCAGCCAGCCGCCGTGCAAATTGGTCATGCCGCCCGCTTGCACACCCGCAATGGCTTGGGTCACTACTTCAGTCGAATGCATGGGCTGCAAAGGCAGCAAGGTGTCGACCTTGTCGTCGTACACCACCAGCGCCAATGCGTCTTGCGGCGCGAGGTGGTTGGCAATGTGCTGCACGCAGCGCAAGGCCTCGTCCAGCGGTTGGCCCGCCATGCTGCCCGAACGGTCTACCACCAAGGCCAGGCGCTTGGGGCTGTGCGGCAAATTCAAATCGGCAGGCCGGTCGGGCGCCTGCACACGCACCAGCACATCCAGCGCACCGCCCGCAGCGGGCACACCCGCTTGCAGCGGAGAAAAAACAATCGAGGCTTGGGTCATCACAGGCTCCTTGGGTTGGTTGGGGCTGTGATGGTGCGGGGGGCGGGGCTCAGGGTAAGAGCTTGTTGGGGTGTTAATTCAGACACCCCTAAATGATGCAGAGACTAAGATGACGCAGTGTTGATTGACCGGAAAATTTCGTTGCGTTGTGATTCAAAAACATCCAATCCTCGATTGGATATTTCAGTAGCCAACCTTTTTTGGTCACGCTCAGAAAGCTCATTGCGACAGTAGCTGCGCAATAGATCAATTTCTAATTGAGCATTCTGGAGTGCTTCAAATAAACGAATTTCATTACTCGTCATTTTGAACCTATCGAAGCCTTTCCATGCGCCATTCCAAGGATGCTTTCTTCGGAGTCCAGCGTGATTCAGACGGCAGGAGCAACGGTTTGTTGTCGAGCGATAACAACACGGCATTGTCTGGAATGCGTTCATCGATGATGCGACTGACATGCCACCGAAGGTCGGGGCCAGGGGCAATCAAGTCGCGATCCATAGCCCAGTGGATGTTTGGAGTCAGCGCCAACCCATTCCTGGGGTCGTCATCTCCCGCTTCGGAAAATGGATGTATGTGAGCCGCTTCAATCATGGATTCGCCAGTGTTCAAAACTAAACGAATGCCAGTTGCGGCGCAGCGATAGTCGTAGATTTGGGTAACCATTCTGCGGAATGCAGGTTTGCGAACATATTCAGGCGGAACGGCCTCTTGTGCTGGCAGTGATGAACTTCGGAGTTTTTGCTCGTAACTCGCTACTGCTGCGTATTGGGTTACAACGGTGTGCAGTTCCTCAAGGCCTCTGTCAAACCAATGCTTAGCTAGGCTGTTTGAAAGTGCGTCAATTGCTGCCGGTTCTTGAAGTAGTTCGAAAAGTTCAGTGTCTAAATATGCAAATGCGATATTGTCAGTGACGTCTGAAATTTTGCGAACATTGCTCATGGAAGCCAGAACAATTTCTCGACCGGCAATAGGCTGAAGGTGCCAGAAACTGTTGGTGCCACCTTTGAGATCGCTTTGGAGGTAAAAGAAGGGGTAATGAGGGTTCGGGTTGTCTCTGACAGTACTGACGCCGGAAAAGAACTGTTGATAACGCGTCAACAATTCAGGGCCAAAGTCAATTTGATTTCGAGGGAGGCGACCGCTTCGTGCCAAGTCTAAAACGGCCAGAAGCATGCATATTTTGTGCGGTGATCTATGGCCGTTGTTTGTAGCAACCCTTAGTGCGGCAAACTTTCGAGAGTAAGTGTCGATGCTCATGGCCAATATTTTGCTTTTTCGGGAATGATCCATCGCACACCACCTCTCGGATCGGTTAGGTCACCTAGGTAGCGAGGGATGAGATGAATGTGAAGGTGCGGGATGGTTTGACCTGCGGATAAGCCGTCGTTGATGCCGATGTTGAAACCATCGGGACTGAATTCGGTGATGAGGTTTTCTTTGGCTCGATCGAGCAGCGTCAGAAGTTCATTGCGCTCGTCTGGTGTGGTCTCAAAGAAAGAAGCAATGTGTCGTTTGGGAATGATCAGTGTGTGCCCAGGTGAAATAGGAAATCCATCGCGAACGACCAAGCCGTATTGGCAGGAATCAATGACGCGCGATTCCGGTAAATGACAAAACGCACAAATTTTGTTGCTCATGTGATGACTTATGTATTGGGTAAATCATATGCGTTGCCGGGCTCATCTCTTGAGCTAGACCCTGCCTACGATGCCCCCAGGAGGTCATCATGACGGCACAAATTTCAGAGCGTTTGATTTTCGAGGGGCAGCAAGTGGCTTTGCTGTCCAATCCTTTGAACGGCTATTTCGAGCTGGGCGGGCGCGATCCGGGCTTTCAGTCCACGTCCACCGCCTTGTGGCGTGGCTATGTGGGCACTTGGGAGATCACCGGCGACAGGCTGTACCTGGTGGCGCTCTCGGGCCTGCTCAAGTCGGGTCAAGAGGCCAACATCGAGAGCGTTTTCCCCGGCTTTCCTGATCGGGTGTTTGCGCATTGGTTTTCGGGCACCTTGCGCATGCCGCAGGGCAAGCGCTTGGCGTATGAGCACAGGGGTTATGGCAGCTCTTATGAGCGCGATGTGCTGCTGACACTGCAATACGGTGTGGTGGTGGCGCAAGAGGTTCGCCACAACGGCCAAGCCCCCGACGACGCCCCAGAGGGCTACAGCATCGGTGCCATGACGAGCTGGCCCGCGCGCAATGACGGGAGCAACACATGATGTGGGTTGAGCTGTATCTGTGCGCAGGCGTCGTGGTGTGGTTGGTCTTGCTGCTGTTGCATTGGCGTGACACTCGCAGCCGCCAGCCCAGTGTGCTGTTGGCCAGTTTGCAAAAGCCTTTGAGCAGGCGTGAGGCATTTCTGGAGAAGGTGTTGGTGCCCGTGTTGGCCAGTGTGGCCGTTGTGCTGGGCTGGCCATTGGCCCTGTGGTTTGCCTGGCAGTCTAGGCAAGAGGGGCGCCGGAGAATCAAGCGCCAAGAAGATGCCGTTTTTGCCATACGGAAGGCCGACTTGCTGAGCCACACCCAGGTGGCCGAGGTCGAGTCCATGGCGCGTGTGCACGACCCGTTGTCGGCCGTGCCCGATCTGCCTTTTGGCCACCTGAGTGAGGCCTGGCAAACCTTTGTAGACCAACGCCCACCCAAAGCAGAGCTGTGGACCTTTGCGTGCGAGTGGACCAGCGATTGGGGCACCACCTTTGCCCGCCAGGGCTATGTGTGGGTGCACGGCGATGAGTGCGCGCCGTGGATGTTGACGCGGGATGCATTGAAGGAGGAGGGTGAGGACTAGGGCCGGCCTTCAAAGGCTCTAGGTGTCTTGGGTCAGCTCAAGCCAGCGCAGGTTTCTTGCGAGGGGCTGATTTAGAAACGACGGACACCGTGCGTTTTCCCTCGATGTCTTTGACGACGTATTTTTGGTAGGCCAGTTTGTGAACGGTTTTGATGCGTTCCAGCGCGTCGGCAACTTTGGTGTCGCCCGCAAATTTAGCCAGTACGCACATGCTAAGCCAGTGGTCGCAAGTGACGGAAATATAGCAAATCGAACAACACCCGCACCGCCCGTTCGCTGAGCACCATGTCCACCCGCATTTGCGCACGGGTCAGGCCGACGAAGAGTTTGCGTTTGTCGCGCTCGGTCAGAGTTTCAAAGTCGACTTCGCACAGCACCACAACGGGGGCACTTTGGCCTTTGAAGCGGTACAGGCTCTCGGCCAGCAGCGGGCCGTCGCTCCACTGCGGGTTGCCTGCGCTGTCGTATTGGCCCGTAAAGCGCTTGGTGGCGTGGCCGCCCAGGCGGTCTTGGCGCAGGGCTTCAGATTGCTGCACGCCTCGGTAACTGATGACGGCCACTTGTTCGGGTTTGTAGCCGCTTTGCCACAGTTGCTGCAGGCATTCGTTGAGTTGGCCTTGCGCGTTGCTTTGGCCTGATTCCCACACATGAAAATGCGGCAGCTCGCCGGTGTGGGCGCTGCGGGCCAGCACGGGCTCGGGGGTCAGGCCCAGGCGGTTGATCATCTGCACCACGCGTTGGGGGCTTCTGAAGTTGTCCATGCAGCGCACTTGCACGGCGCTGGCCAGCGCAAAGGGTTCGCGCTCGTACAGTTGTTGTTGGCTGTCGCCCATCACATACAGCTGGCCTTCGGGCAGCAGGGCTTGCGACAGGGCGTCGACCCAAGTCGGGTCCAGGTCTTGTGATTCGTCCAGGATCAGCAGGCCCAGGCGGGCGGGCAGGGTGGCGGCGTCTTGCAGGTATTGCTGCGTCATGCGGGCAAACACTTGGGGGTCGGCAAAGTCCAGGGTGTGGCCTTGGCGTTCGACGTGGTCGCGGCACAGTTGGTGGAAGGTGGTGACTTCGCAGCTGGCCGGGGCCAGGCGGGCCAGGTGGTCGGCCAGCGGGCGGTTAAAGCACACATAGCGGGCTTTGTGCCCCTGCGACACGGCTTGGCGCAGCAGGGTCAGGGCCAGCTGCGTTTTGCCCGAGCCTGCGGTGGCCTCGATTTGGTAGAGCTGGTCGGCGTGGGTGATGCGCGGCACCCAGGTGGCCAGGCCGCTGGCCAGTTGGGTGGTGGCGTGTTGCACTTGCCCGATGTGCGTGGCCACGTCGGGCTGCACGTCAAAGCGGTTGGCCAAGAAGTCCAGCACGCGTTGGCGTTGGTCGGCGGGCAGTGTGTGTGGCGCAAAGCTTTGGCGAATGGTGTGGCACAGCTGGTCGATCCGAGTGGCGTCGACGATGCGTTCGGGCGGGTAACCGACGATGGGGCTTTGCATCCGAAAGTCTGGCAGCACCAGCAGGGCGCCCACGGGCACTTGGGGCAGGTCGCCGTTGTCCATGCGCTGCAGCAAGCTCGAATGCATGCGCCGCATTTGGTGGCCGATGTCTTTGGGGCCTTGGCGTCCATAGTGTTTGGTCAGGCCGTCTTCGCTGTCGTTCACGTCGCCGGCTTTGACTTCGACAATGAGCAACTGCCCGCCGGGTGCGACCACCACGAGGTCGTATTCACCAAAGCTTTGTTGACCGCCTTGCATGCCCGACCAAGGCAGGTTGTGGAACACGTCAAAAGCATCGGGCAAGCCGTCTTCCAACAAGCGCAAAACATCGCGTTCGCGGTAGCCACCCAGGTGGGCAGGGGCGTGCAGTGGGAAGCTGGGGTGAATTCGGGCCATGGGCAATTTTGGCATGGCCTTTTGACGTGAAAGGATGGCATGGCTCACGCCCTGAGCCATTGGCCGTTCAAGATTCGATCATTCACAGGAGTCAAGCCATGAAGATCGAAGTCATTGTCGGCAACATCGTCAAACAGCCCGATGTGGAGGCCGTGGTCAACAGTGCCAATGCCAATTTGCGTTTGGGCTCGGGTGTGGCGGGGGCCATTCACACCGCCGCTGGCCCCAAGCTGGAGGAGTATTGCAAGCCTTTTGCGCCGCTGGCCTATGGCGCTTTTTTGGTCACGCCGGGTTTCAAGTTGCCCAACCTTTGGGTGATCCACGTGCGTGCGGCTTCGTACACCAACCACGACGATGCGCCAGCCATTTTGGAGCAGGCCTTGCAAGCGGCCATTCAGGGCGCTCACCAAAACGACATACGCACCATGGCTTTGCCTGCGATAGGCACGGGGGTGTTTGCATTCCCGCCCATGTTGGCAGCGCAGATCACGGCCAAGGTGTTCTCGCGTGCAGAGCGTGTGGCGCCTCACTTGCAGTGCTTGCGCCTGTGTGTGGCCAGTGATTTCTTGCGCGATCTGTACACGGGTGCGCTGGAGGCCGCAGGGCTGGTCGTGTCGCAACCCGTTTCGCCGAGTGCCGCGCAGGGCGAGGTTGCGCCCGTATCAGCGGCCGTATAGCGCGGCCATGCGGGCAATCTCGGCCTGCACCTTGTGCCGCAAGGCTGCGGGTTTGAGCACTTCCACCTCGGCGCCAAAGCGCAGGATGTCGCCAATCAGTTCGCGCTCGTCGGCGTAGGGCAGGCGCAGTGTGTAGCTGCCGTCGGGGTGCAGCAGGCCTTGTTGTTGGGGGTGCCAGCTTTCGTGCTGCACCCAGCCAGCGCGGGCGGCGCTGAAGCGCAGTTCGGCCCAGTCTTTGGGGCTGCCGCCAAAAATGCCGTAGCCACCGTCGAGCTGCTGGCGCATGGCTTGCAGGTCGATGTCTTTGGCGTCTTTGTCGAGCACGGTGGCGTTTTGGATGGCGTCGATCGAGAAGCTGCGCACTTCTTTGCGCAGATGGCACCAGGCGTCTGCATACCAGTTGTCGCGGTAGTGGATCAGTTGCTGCGGCGAGATGTCGCGCTCGAGGGTTTGGCCGCTCAGGCGGTTGTGGTGTTGGATGCGCACTTGTTTGCGCTCGAAGGTGGCTTTGGCCACGTGCTCAAAAGCCGCCAGCGGCAGATGCCGTTTGCCCGCATGCACTGCCCGCACACGTTGCGTGAGCAGCTGCGGGTCAAGCCCTTGGTGGGTAAGCATGTCGTCCAGCCGTTTGCGCAGGGGCTGCAGCTTGGGGCCGAGCAAGCCGGGGTTGAGCTGCTCGATCATGGTCTGGATGGTCATGAGCGCGAGGATCTCGTCCTGGCTGAACCAAAAGCCCGGCAGCTCGGTGGCGTTGTCGGGTTTTTCAAGCCGGTAGCCGCCCAGGTCGCGGTCAAACACGATGGGCGAGTTGAGCCGGTCGCGCAGCTTGGCCAGATCGCGCTTGAAGGTGGCTGGAGAAATCTCCAGCTCGTTCAAGATGTCGTCGCGGGGCATGGCCCGGCGGCTGCTGAGCATGGTTTTGTAGCGGTACAGGCGGTCGATCTCAGACATGGCTGCCTTTGTTTCTATTTTTGAACAGTGTAAGGGGCGGGATCAGGGCTCAGCGCTGCATGGCGGCGGCATAGAGTTCGGCGCGGCTGCGGCGATGCAGCTTGAAGGGCTGCCCATATTCAAACAGCTGGAGCTTTTGGGTCTCGAGAGCGATGAACCGCTGAGCCGGTGTGAACATGCCCTGCACGACAGGCGGAAAAACCAGAAACAAGGCTAAAGCAACAAACATGGCGCACCGGAAGTCAACAACGATGAGCCTGATGATGGGGCTCGCAAGGCTCACGCCAAGAGCCTGGTGGGCTGTGCAAATGGGCAGTGCTTGATTGCGGTGCACCTATGAGTTGTTGCGTGTATCGTTACGCGCATGACGTTCATGTTTGAGGGTGAGGACGCCATCCTGGTGGACTACCAGGACTACCACTGAGAGGAAAACCATGACTGAAATGTTCAATCCACCCCACCCTGGCCTGACGCTGCGTGATGACGTGTTGCCCGCTTTGGGTTTGACCGTGACTGAGGCTGCCGCGCAATTGGATGTGACCCGCAACACATTGAGCCGTGTGCTGAATGGCCATGCAGCGATTTCATCGGAAATGGCTTTGCGGCTTGAGAAATGGTTGGGCAAAGACCGTGGTGGTGACGCCCGCCTGTGGCTTGGCCAACAGACGGCCTACGATTTGTGGCAAACCGAGCGGGGCTTGAAGAAGAAGCCGCTGCGCGTGCATCGGGCACCAGTGCTGGCCAGTTGAGCTCACAAAAAAGGGTCAGCAGACCTAGACCTGCTGACCCTGATGTGTTGGTGCCGGAGAGATGAATCGAACACCCGACCTTCTCATTACGAATGAGCTGCTCTACCGACTGAGCTACACCGGCCAACCTTCAAAAATTATACCTTTGCGTGGTAGCTGGTCACGCGTTCGACTTCGTTCTTGGAGCCGAGCATGACGCTCACGCGTTCGTGCAGTTGGCTCGGTTGCAGGTCCAGAATGCGGGTCTTGCCGTTGGTGGATGCGCCACCGGCTTGTTCGATCAGCCAGCTCATGGGGTTGGCTTCGTACATCAGGCGCAGCTTGCCGGCTTTGTGCGGTTCGCGCTTGTCCCAGGGGTACATGAAGACGCCGCCACGGGTCAGGATGCGGTGCACGTCGGCCACCATGCTGGCGATCCAGCGCATGTTGAAGTCTTTGCCGCGTGGGCCTTCTTTGCCTTGCAGGCATTCGTCGATGTAGCGGCGCACGGGCTCGTCCCAGTGGCGCATATTGCTCATGTTGATGGCGAACTCTTTGGTGTCGGCAGGCACTTGCACGTTTTCTTGTGTGAGGACAAAAGAGCCTTGCTCGCGGTCCAGGGTGAACATGCTCACGCCGTCGCCCACCGTCAGCACCAAGGTGGTCTGTGGGCCATACACGCAGTAGCCTGCGGCCACTTGCTGGTGGCCCGGTTGCAAGAAGTCTTGCTCGGTCACGCCTTGGTCGCCTTCAGGCTTTTTGAGCACGCTGAAGATGGTGCCGATGCTGACGTTGACGTCGATATTGGAAGAGCCGTCCAAAGGATCGAACAGCAGGAGGTATTCGCCTTGCGGGTAACGGTTGGGCACCAGGTAGATGCTGTCCATTTCTTCGGAGGCCATGGCCGCCAGGTGGCCGCCCCATTCGTTGGCTTCGAGCAGCACTTCGTTGGCGATGATGTCGAGTTTTTTCTGGACTTCGCCTTGCACGTTTTCGCTTTCGGCGCTGCCCAGCACGCCGCCCAAAGCGCCTTTGTTGACGGCGTGGCTGATGCTCTTGCAGGCACGGGCCACCACTTCGAGCAGCAGGCGCAGGTCGGCCGGGATGTGGCCTTTGTCACGTTGCTGCTCCACCAGGTAGCGGGAGAGGGAGATTTTGCTCATGGGGTTTCCTTGGATTCGGTTCAAGCGATGACGGCTCAAGCCGCGTTCAGCGCACGGCTGATGACTTCGCGCACGTCGTTGCTGAGGTCGGCTTTGGCCGCCACGCGTTCGATGGCCACTTGGGCCGCGCTGCGGTAGGGCTCGGCCAGGCGGCTCCAGCGGTCCATGGCGCGGGCCAGGCGGGCGGCCACTTGCGGGTTGATGGCGTCCAGCGCCAGCACCTGCTCGCTCCAGTACACATAGCCTGCCGCGTCGGCGCGGTGAAAGGCGGCGGGGTTGGCGCTGCAGTAGCTGAAGATCAGGCTGCGGGCACGGTTGGGGTTGCGCAGGCTGAAGTCGGCGTGTTGCATCAGCTGGCGCACACGCGGCAGCACGTCGCCAGCGCGGTCGGGCGCACCGGCTTGCAGGGCAAACCATTTGTCGATGACCAGGGCTTCGTGTTGGAAGAGTTTGTGGAACAGCGCCAGCGCGTCGTGCGCCAAGGCGTGACCACTGACCACCAGGGCCGACAGCGCGTTGAAGCGGTCGGTCATGTTGCTGGCGTCTTTGAACTGTTGGTACACGCGGCCTGGCGTCACGTTGTCGCCGGTCTGCACCGCAGCAATGCACAGCATGTTCATGGCCAGACCGGCCAGGGCGCGGCGGCCGCTGGACTGGGCATCGGGCGAGTACGCGCCGTTGTTTTTGTGTGCGTCCCAGGCCCATTGCCAGTCGGCTTGCAAAGCGGTGGCCAGTTGCAGGCGCATGGCTTCGCGCACCGCGTGCACGCGCTGTGGGTCCACCACGCTCAGTTGGTCGGCGATGTAGTTCTCGGACGGCAGGGTGAGCGCCAGGTCTTTGAATGCGGCGTCCAGCTCGGGGTGGCGCAGCACGTTGCGCAGCGCAGCGACCAGCTCGTCGGAGAGCACAGGACCCGCGCTGTCTTGCGTCAGGGCTTGCACAGCGCTTTGGAGCATCAGGCGTTGACCGGCTTCCCATTGGTTGAAGGGGTCGCTGTCGTGTGCCAGCAAGCACAGCAGCTCGGCGGTGCTCAGGCCATCATCCAGCACTACCGGGGCGCTGAAACCGCGCAGCAAAGAGGGCACGGGTTCGCTGTCGATGTTCACGAAGGTGTAGCTGGCGCTGGCTTCGGTCAAGACCAGGGTTTGTTGGGGCAACACGTCAGCGCTGGCGGCTTGCTGCAAAGCCAGGGCATGGCCGTCGCGCGACAGCAGGCCCAGCGTCACCGGAATCACGAAGGGCTGCTTGCCGGCCTGGTCGGGCGTGGCAGGGCAGCTCTGGGACAGGGTCAGGGTGTAGCTGCGCTCGGCGGCGTTGTAGACGCCATGCGCTTGCAGGCGGGGTGTGCCCGCTTGGCTGTACCAGCGCTTGAAGGTGCTGAGGTGCTGCGCCAGGGCCGAGCCCGGGTTGGCGTCGGCAATGGCTTGCGCAAAATCGTCGCAGGTCACGGCTTGGCCATCATGGCGCTCGAAGTAGAGCTTCATTCCCTTGGCAAAACCGTCGCGGCCCTGCAGGTCAGCGGGGCTGGCCACCAGGGTTTGCATCATGCGAACGACTTCAGAGCCTTTTTCGTAGATGGTGACGGTGTAAAAGTTGTTGATCTCGACGTAGCTGTCGGGGCGCACCGGGTGGGCCATGGGGCCGGCGTCTTCGGCAAACTGCACGGTGCGCAAGACGCGCACGTCTTCGATGCGCTTGACGGCGCGGGCGCTGGCAACCCCTGCCATGTCCTGGCTGAACTCTTGGTCGCGGAAAACCGTCAGGCCTTCTTTCAACGAGAGCTGGAACCAGTCGCGGCAGGTGATGCGGTTGCCGGTCCAGTTGTGGAAGTACTCGTGGCCGACGACGGATTCGATGTTGCCGAAATCCAGGTCGGTAGCGGTGGCGGGGTTGGCCAACACGAACTTGGTGTTGAAGATGTTCAGGCCCTTGTTTTCCATCGCGCCCATGTTGAAGTCGCTGGTGGCGACGATCATGAAGCGCTCCAGGTCCAGCGGCAGGCCAAAGCGGGCCTCGTCCCACGCCACGCTGGCCATGAGCGAGTTCATCGCGTGCTCGGTCTTGTCCAGGTCGCCAGGGCGCACAAACACTTGCAGCAAGTGCTCGGTGCCGCTGCGGCTGACGATGCGTTGCTCGCGAGCCACCAGCTGGCCGGCCACGAGGGCGAACAGGTAGCAAGGCTTTTTGTGCGGGTCGACCCACTTGGCAAAGTGGCGTCCGTCTTCCAACGCGCCTTGCTCGACCAAGTTGCCGTTGGAGAGCAGCACCGGGTATTTGGCCTTGTCGGCACGCAGCGTGACGGTGTAGCTGGCCATCACGTCGGGGCGGTCCAGGAAGTAGGTGATGCGCCGAAAACCCTCGGCCTCGCACTGCGTGAAGAACGAGTCGTTGCTGACGTACAGGCCCATCAGCTGGGTGTTCTTCTCGGGGTTGCAGGTGGTGAAGATTTCCAAGTCGAAAGGCTCATGACCTTCGGGCAGGTTTTCCAGCACCAGCTGCGCACCGTCCATCTTGAACGAGGTGCCGCCACCGTTGACCAGCACACGGGCCAGGTTCAGGTCTTCGCCATCCAGACGCAACGGCTGGGCCGCTACATCGGGGTTGCGGCGCAGGCGCATCTTGTTCAGGACGCGGGTTTTGGTCGGGTCCAGATCAAAGGTCAAATCGACGGTGTCGATCCAAAAGGCCGGGGCGGCATAAGCCTCCCGGTGGATCGCGGTGGGTTGTCCTTCACGCATCACTAACTCCGTATGGCTGTGGGTCTGAACAGGTCAGAGGCCTTGTTTGAGCGAGGCTTCGATGAACGCATCGAGGTCGCCATCGAGCACTTTTTGGGTGGCCGAGATTTCGACGTTGGTGCGCAAGTCCTTGATGCGGCTGTTGTCCAGCACATAACTGCGGATCTGGTGCCCCCAGCCCACATCGGTCTTGGTGTCTTCGAGCTTTTGCTGCTCTTCCATGCGCTTGCGCATTTCGTAGTCGTACAGGCGCGAGCGCAGGCGTTGCCAAGCCACATCGCGGTTGCTGTGTTGGCTGCGGCCGTCTTGGCACTGCACCACGATGCCCGTGGGGATGTGGGTCAGGCGCACGGCCGAGTCGGTTTTGTTGATGTGCTGACCACCCGCACCGCTGGCGCGGTAGGTGTCGGTGCGCACGTCGGACGGGTTGATGTTGATCTCGATCGAGTCGTCGATCTCGGGGTACACAAACAGCGAAGCGAACGAGGTGTGGCGGCCGCCCGACGAGTCGAAGGGGCTTTTGCGCACCAAGCGGTGCACGCCGGTTTCGGTGCGCAGCAGACCGTAGGCGTATTCGCCTTCGATCTTGATGGTCGCGCTCTTGATGCCAGCGGTGTCGCCGCCCGTTTCTTCTTCCACTGTGGCTTTGAACCCTTTGCGTTCGGCGTACTTGAGGTACTGGCGCAGCAGCATGCTGGCCCAGTCGCAGGCTTCGGTGCCACCGGCGCCGGCTTGGATGTCGACAAAGCAGTTCAGTGGGTCGGCCTCGTGGCGGAACATGCGACGGAATTCCAGCTCTTCGACCAATTGGGTCAGCTTGGCGCCTTCGGCTTCGATGGTGAGCAGCCCGTCATCGTCGCCTTCTTCCTTGCTCATGTCGAAGAGCTCCAGGTTGTCGGCCAGTTCGCTGGTCAGGTTGGTGATGGTCACCACCACGCCGTCGAGGGCTTTTTTCTCTTTGCCCAGTTCTTGGGCTTTCTTGGGGTCGTTCCAGACCGCCGGGTCTTCGAGCGTTGCGTTGACGGTTCTCAGCCGTTCAGATTTGGCATCGTAGTCAAAGATACCCCCGAAGTTCGTTCGTACGGGCCGACAGGTCTGCCAGCGTTGCGCCGATTTGGTTGATGTGTTCTGCGTCCATGAGAAAAGTCCGGTTCGGTAAACCGGGCATTTTCTCACGACTTGGGCCTGTGGCCGGCCCGGTCAGGGCTTAAAAGCTGCGGCCGTAAGAGAACATCAGGCCAGCGGTTCCCAGCAATTTGACCTGCAGCGAGTCGTGCTCGTTGAGGCGGTAGCCCAGGGAAGGAATGATGGCTGGGGAAAAGCCGCCGTGGTTGAGGGGCACTTTGTCTTTGTATTTGCCGACGTAGCCGTACAGGATGCCGGCGGTCACTTTGACAAACAGCTTCGGGTTGCCCAGCAGGTCGTTGTACTGTTGGCCAGCGTACACATAGGTCGAGGGCTGGCCAAAGGAGTTGCTGAACAAGGCCACGCCGCAAAAGCGGTTGCCAGGCAGTTGTTCGTCCAAGGCCACCAGCACCACCGGTTTGTGCTCGTCGCTTTTGTTCCAGTGGAGCGTGTAGGGCGAGAACACGAACTCACCGCGGTGCGAAGGCTCGGGCGAGCCATCTACAGCCAAAAACGATGGGCAGTAACGTTCAGCGGGGTCTGCTTGGGCGGGGGCGCTGGCCATCAGGCCGGTGATGGCCATGCTGAGCAAGGCGAGGGTGAAGTGACGCACGGGAAATCCCTGGAATTTGGTATTGACTCGCGATTTTAGAGGCCTGATGTGAACGTTCGATTTCAGGCCAAGAAGTCTTCGAGCAGGCGGGCCAGTTGCTCGGGCTGGTCGTGCTGCAGCATGTGCCCGGCGTTGTCGATGCACGCGATCCGCACCTGGGGCACGGATTGGAGCCGCTCGTGGTACTGGTCCAGGGTGTACTTGCCTTTCCACCAAACGCCCAGCGAGTCGTCGGTGGCTTCGACCGCCAGCACCGGGCAGGAGATGCGGGCATAGGTGGCCAGGGTCTCTTCGGCGCGGTAGAGGTAGGGGTTGATCACTTTGTGTGCTGCGTCGCCCAGGATGCGCCACTGGCCATCGGCATCGGGCTTGGCCCAGTGCTGGGCCAGCCAGTCGGCCTTGTCTTGCGAGAGGCGCTGGTTGGTTTTCATCAGGCGGGCGGCCACGCCTTCGGCGCTGGCGTAGGTTTTGAGGTCGTTGTCGCCTTGGCGGGTGGCTTTGATCTCGTCCAGCCATTGGCCCATGCGGCCAGGCGCTTGGGCCGGCCGGGTGTCGGGCATGCCAAAGCCTTCGAGGTTGACCAAGCGGCGAATGCGCTCAGGACGTGCGCCTGCATACATCATCACCACATTGCCGCCCATGCTGTGGCCCACCAGGTCGATGGTTTGGCCAGGGTAGAGGGTGTCCAGCAAGGCGTCCAGATCGGCCAGGTAGTCGGGAAACCAATAGCTGTCGGTGGTGGGTGATTCGGTCAGGCCATAGCCGCGCCAGTCAAAGGCAATGATGGAGCGCTGCTGCACAAAGGCTTCAGACAGAGCGTCGACCATGAACTGGTAAGAGGCCGCCACATCCATCCAGCCGTGGGCCAGCACGATGGGGGTGGTGCCGGGCGCAGGCGTGCCCCACTGTCGCACGTGGTACTTGCAGCCGCGCAGCGGTAGCCAAGAGCTGGTGGAAGGACGTAAAACTTGGTACATACTTTCGATCATAAGGAGACCAGCCATGACACGCAGTCACACCGATGACCGCCGCACCGCAGCAGCACAGGACCGCTACCAGGCCATTCACCAAGGCTTTGGCTGGAAGGTGCCCAAGCGCTTCAACATGGCCCACGCTTGTTGCGGCCAATGGGCCGCCCAAGCCGCCACCGCACGGCGCGTGGCGATCCGTGAACACGTGGCGGGGCAGGGCCTGGGCCGCCGCTTCACCTTTGCCCAATTGCAAAGCGCAGCGAACCGCTTGAGCCAAGTATTGCGTGCGCAAGGTGTGCGGCGCGGTGACCGTGTCGCGATTGTCCTGCCGCAGCGTTTTGAAACCGCCGTGGCCTACATGGCGGTCTTGCAAATGGGCGCTGCGGCCATGCCGCTGTCGATGCTGTTTGGGCCCGAGGCCTTGTCTTTTCGCATCAACGACAGCCAGGCCCACGTGGCGGTGTGCGATGAATCCACGGTGGACGCCCTCAAGCAGGCGCGACCCGATTGTCCGGGCTTGCAGTGCCTGATCGGCGTGGGCGCTGCGGGTGAAGTGGCCGATATGGATTACGCTAAGGCGTGCGCTGCCCAAGCGGCCTCGTTCAAGCCGGTGTCCACTTTGGCTGATGAGCCTGCCGTGCTGATCTACACCAGTGGCACCACCGGCAATCCCAAGGGGGCGCTGATCCCGCACCGCGCCTTGATCGGCAACCTGACGGGGTTCGTGTGCAGCCAGAACTGGTTTGGCTTTGACCCCGACCGGCCCAGCAGCCAGACCCAGGCGGTGTTTTGGTCGCCTGCCGACTGGGCCTGGACGGGCGGGTTGATGGACGCTTTATTGCCCAGCCTGTACTTTGGCCGGCCCATCGTGGCGTTCAATGGGCGCTTTTCGCCCGAGGCGGCGTTTGAGATTTTGCAAAGCCACGGCGTGACGCACACGTTTTTGTTCCCCACCGCGCTCAAGGCCATGATGAAAGCCGTGCCCGATGCGAAGGCGCGGTACCGGCTCAAGCTGCAAGCCATCATGAGCGCGGGCGAGGCCGTGGGCGATGCGGTGTTTGGCTACTGCCAAGCGCAATTGGGCGTCACGGTCAACGAGATGTTTGGCCAGACCGAGATCAATTATGTGGTGGGCAACTGCGCCCGCTTGTGGCCCGCGCGGGCCGGCAGCATGGGCAAGGCTTACCCCGGTCACCAGGTCGCTGTCATCGACGAGGCGGGCCAACTGTGCCCGGCGGGCATGCCAGGCGAGGTGGCGGTCAACCGCTTGGATGTGCACGGACAACCCGATCCGGTGTTCTTTTTGGGCTACTGGAACAACGACAAAGCCACCACCGCCAAATACACCGGCGACTGGTGCCGCACTGGCGACATGGCCGTGGCCGACGAAGAGGGCTACCTTTGGTACCAGGGCCGCACCGACGACATGTTCAAGGCGGCGGGTTACCGCATTGGGCCCGGTGAGATTGAAAACTGCCTGGTCAAACACGCCGCCGTGGCCAATGCCGCCGTGGTGCCCAAGCCCGACGCGGATCGGGGTGCGGTGGTCAAGGCCTTTGTGGTGATGTCGCCCGATTGCCTGGCCCAAAGGCCCACAGGTGCTGGGCAAGTGGCTTTCGATGACGCGGTGCGTGCCCAGTTGCAAGCCCATGTGCGCGGGCTGTTGGCCCCGTATGAATACCCCAAAGAGATCGAGTTCATCGACCAGCTGCCCATGACCACCACCGGCAAGGTGCAGCGGCGGGTGCTGCGCCTGCAAGAGGAGGCCAAAGCCTTGGCGACAAAACCAGGCGCTGCTGCGTGACAAAATAAGCCCCAACCGGACAAGCACCTTGTCCAATCCATGCCATCACCGACAGGAATCACCATGAAACGCGTTCAACTGGGTCAATCCGACCTGCAAGTGACCCCCATCTGCCTGGGCACCATGACTTTTGGCCAGCAAGTGAATGAAGCCGATTCGCATGCCATCCTCGACCGATCGCTCGAGGCGGGCATCAACTTCATCGACACCGCCGAGATGTACGCCGTGCCGGCCTCGGCCGACACCTGTGGGGCGACTGAAACCTACATCGGCAATTGGTTCGCCAAAAACCCTGGCGCTCGCCAGAAGCTGGTGCTGGCCACCAAAGTGGCGGGCCCTTCGCGCGGCATGCCCTGGATCCGTGAAGGCACGGGCATGACGGGCCAAGACATCTTGAACTCGTGCGACGCCAGCTTGCGCCGTCTGCAGACCGATGTGATCGATCTGTACCAAATTCACTGGCCTGAGCGACACGTGCCGGCTTTCGGCATCACCTATTTCGATCCGGCCAAAGACAAGTCCATCACGTCCATCCACGAGCAACTGGAAGCCCTGTCCAAACTGGTCAAGGCGGGCAAGGTGCGCTACATCGGCTTGTCGAATGAAACGCCTTACGGCGTGCACGAGTTTGTGCGCCTGGCCGAGCAGCATGGCCTGCCCCGCGTGGCCACGGTGCAAAACCCCTATTGCTTGGTCAGCCGCACCTATGACAACGGTCTGGACGAAACTTGCTACCGCCTGAACGTGTCGATGTTGGCTTACTCGCCTTTGGGCTTTGGTCTGCTCACCGGCAAGTACGACAACGACGACCTGAAAGGCCCGTTGGTGCCGGATGGTGGCCGCATTGCGCGTTATGACTCCATGCGCAAGCAGCGCTGGGGCCGCCCCGAGGCTTTGGTGGCCGCACGCCGCTACAACCAGTTGGCCCGCGACAACGGCATGACGCCGACACAGATGGCGCTGGCGTTTTGTTACCACCGCTGGAGCGTGGCCAGCACCATCATCGGTGTGACCTCGCTGGCCCAACTGAACGAAGACTTGGCCGCCTGGAGCACGCAGCTCTCGCCCGAGGTGCTCAAGGCCATCGACGACATCCGCTGGGAAATGCGCGACCCGGCTTTGTGATCGGACGCATGGCCAAGAAAGACAAAGTCAGCGAAACCCCGGCCACAGCGCTCTTGCGACAGCACGGGGTGGATTTCACCGAGCACCCCTACGAGTACCTGGAGCACGGCGGGGCCCAGCACAGCGCGCAGGTGCTGGGCATGGACCCGTTCAGTGTGGTCAAGACCTTGATCATGCAAGACCAGGACGCCAAGCCGCTGGTGGTGCTGATGCATGGCAACCGCAAGGTGTCCACCAAAAACTTGGCGCGGCAAGTGGGGCTCAAATCCATCGAGCCCTGTGCGCCCGAGGTGGCCAACCGGCACAGCGGTTATTTGGTGGGCGGCACTTCGCCCTTTGCCACGCGGCGGGCCATGCCGGTGTTCATCGAAGAGACCATCTTGGCCCTGCCACGCATTTGCATCAATGGCGGCAGGCGTGGCTATCTGGTGGGCATCGACCCGCAAGTGTGTGTGCAGTTGCTGAGCGCCAAGCCGGTGAACTGCGCACTGGCAGAATGATGCCCATTCAAAAACAAGGGAGATCTTGATGGCATGGTTGATTCAAGTGGGCGCGGTGCTGGCCGCCTATCTGGTGGGCTCGCTCAGTTTTGCGGTCATCGTGAGCCAGCTCATGGGCCTGAACGACCCGCGCAGCTACGGCAGCAAAAACCCCGGTGCCACCAATGTGCTGCGCTCGGGCAGCAAAAAAGCGGCCATCCTGACCTTGCTGCTGGACGCCGTCAAAGGCTGGTTGCCTGTGGCGCTGATCTTGACCTTTGGCGAGCCCTATGGCTTGGGCACAGGCGTGGCGGCAGTGGCGGGCTTGGCGGCTTTTCTGGGGCACCTGTACCCGGTGTTCTTTGGCTTCAAAGGCGGCAAGGGCGTGGCCACGGCGGTGGGGGTGTTGGTGGGTGTGAACGGCCTGCTGGCGCTGGCCACCGTGGGCACCTTTGCCATCGTGGTGTATTTCAGCCGTTACGTGTCACTGGCGTCCATGGTGGCAGCGGTCTTTGCGCCGGTGTTTTACCTGTTCGGTGACGGTGTGGCTTGGCAGGCCGCTGGGGCCGAGGTGCTGTGCTTGGCTGTCATGGCGCTGCTCTTGGTGTGGCGTCACCGCGAAAACATCAACCGCCTGCTGGCGGGGACGGAATCCAAATTGGGCGCAAAAAAAGCCTGACGCATCAGGCTGAGGAGGGCAGCGCTCTGTGGGCGCTTGCCCTGGAAGCGATCGCTCGTGGAGCGTTGTTGATCAAATCGCCAGCAGGGCTGGCTCCTACATCTGAAGCCTGAGCGCCAAGCCCTGTAGGAGATTGCCCTGCAAGCGATCGCTCGTGGAGCGTTTTTGATCAAATCGCCAGCAGGGCTGGCTCCCACATTAGCAGCCTGAGCGCTAAGCCCGGTAGGAGCTTGCCCTGCAAGCGATCGCTCGTGGAGCGTTTTTGATCGAATCGCCAACAGGGCTGGCTCCTACATCTGAAGCCTGAGCGCCAAGCCCTGTAGGAGCTTGCCCTGCAAGCGATGGAACTCAGTCGCGGAAGTTGTCGAACGACAGGGGCAACTCGGTCATGTCTTTGCGCAGCAGGGCCATGGCGGCTTGCAGGTCGTCGCGCTTGGCACCTGTGACGCGCACGGCATCGCCTTGAATGGACGCCTGCACCTTTAGCTTGCTTTCCTTGATCAGCTTGGTGATCTTTTTGGCGTCTTCGGTCTCGATGCCGTTTTTCACCTTGATCACTTGCTTGACCTTGTCGCCGCCGATTTTTTCGACCTTGCCGATGTCCAGAAAGCGCACGTCCACATTGCGTTTGGTGAGTTTGTTGCGCAGGATGTCTTCGACCTGCGTGAGCTGAAAGTCGGCATCGCCATACATGGTGATGTCTTTGTCCTTGAGTTCAATGGCAGCCGATGTGCCTTTGAAATCAAAACGGGTGCCGATTTCTTTGGCGGAAGTGTCAACGGCGTTGCGCACTTCGACCATGTTGGGTTCGCAAACGGTATCAAACGAGGGCATGGCTGAAAAATTCAAAGGTTGAGAATGCGACAATTCTCCCATGAACTTGGAGAAAAACGTCCCCCTGCAGCCGTACAACACCTTTGGCATCTCGGCCAAAGCGCAGGCTTTGGTGCGCGTGCGCTCAGAGGACGATTTGCACGCCGTACTGGCCGACCCAGCGCTGGCCACCTTGCCCCGGCAGGTGCTGGGCGGTGGCAGCAACATCGTGCTGACCGGCGATGTGAAGGCTCTGGTGCTCAAAGTGGAAGTGCTCGGCCTGCGGCTGGCCAGCGAGACCGACAAGCACTGGATCATCGAAGCCGGTGCGGGCGTGGGTTGGCACGAGCTGGTGGCCTGGACGCTGGACCACGGGTATCCGGGCTTGGAGAACATGGCCCTCATCCCCGGCACGGTGGGTGCATCGCCCGTGCAAAACATTGGCGCTTATGGCGTGGAGCTGCAAGACCGGTTCGATTCACTGGACGCCATGGACATGCTGACGGGCGAGTTGTTCAGCTTGAATGCTGCGCAGTGCGGTTTCAGCTACCGCGATTCGGTGTTCAAACACGCCTCTGGCGGGCCTGACGGCTTGGGCCTGGCAGGTCGTGCCGTCATTTTGCGGGTGCGCTTTGCGCTGCCCAAGCGCTGGAAGCCCGAGTTGGGTTACCTGGATTTGGAGCGCAAGATGGCCGAGACCGGCATCCACAGCCCCGATGCCCGGCAGATTTTTGATTGGGTGGTGGCGATCCGCCGCGCCAAACTGCCCGACCCGGCCGTGATCGGCAACGCGGGCAGTTTCTTCAAAAACCCGAGCGTGACGCCCGAACAATGCGCCGACATCATCGCCCGCGAACCCAAGGTGGTGCATTACCCCATGCCCGACGGCAGCATCAAGTTGGCAGCGGGTTGGCTGATCGACGCCTGCGGCTGGAAAGGCAAGTCCGTGGGACACGCAGGGGTCTACGAAAAGCAGGCGCTGGTGCTGGTCAACCGGGGTGGGCGCGAGAACCCCTGTACTGGGGGCGAGGTGATAACCTTGGCCAAGGCGATTCAGACAAGCGTGTACGAGCGGTTTGGGATTCGGCTGGAGCCTGAGCCTGTTGTGATCTGATGCTTAGCGCTCGTTGTGGTTTGTAGCGCCTGTGTTCCGCCCCGCGTATTGGCCTGAGCGGTCGGCCTCATAACTCGCTTCGCTCGCCAAATCGGCCGATCCGCTCAGGCCAATACGCAGGGCTACGTTGCAGGAGCGTCAAAGACTTTTCCGGTTTAAGTCAGGACGCAGCCTTGTTGCGGGTGCCTGCCGGACTCGCCGATTTGGCGAGCGAAGCGAGTTATGAGGCGAGCCGGCAGGCACCCGCGACAAGGCGGAAAACACAACTAAACCAAGCAAGACAAGACAACAAAAAACGGCCCAAAGGCCGTTTTTCATTGAAGAGACACAAGCATCACTTCTTGCCGTTGCCATCCAACTTGTAGATGTGCGGACCTTCGCCCACCGACAGCAAGCCGGTGTGGGCATAGATGCCCAGTTTGGCGCGGGTGTCGGTGATGTCGAGATTGCGCATGGTCAGCTGGCCAATGCGGTCGAGCGGACTGAACGGCGCGTCTTCCACTTTTTCCATCGACAATCGCTCTGGCGCATAAGTCAAGTTGGGTGAGTCGGTGTTCAGGATGCTGTAGTCGTTGCCACGGCGCAGCTCTAAGGTCACAGTGCCGGTCACGGCGCGGGCCACCCAGCGCTGGGCGGTTTCACGCAACATGATGGACTGCGGGTCGAACCAACGGCCTTGGTACAACAGACGGCCCAGGCGCAGGCCGTTGATGCGGTACTGCTCGATGGTGTCCTCGTTGTGGATGCCCGTGACCAAGCGCTCGTAGGCGATGTGCAGCAGCGCCATGCCGGGGGCTTCGTAGATGCCGCGGCTCTTGGCTTCGATGATGCGGTTCTCGATCTGGTCGCTCATGCCCAGGCCGTGGCGGCCGCCGATTTCGTTGGCTTTGAGGAACAGCTCGACCGGGTCGGCGTATT
>NKIO01000026.1 GCA_002255935.1 Comamonadaceae bacterium PBBC2 | reverse complement strand
TTCATCAGAAACAAGCTCTCGGTAAAGGTGTCAGCGCCGCGCATGTTTGTTTGATTTTTGTGATGCCTCAATTGTCGACTGCACAGCTGAATTGGTGCTTTCGGTGCGTCAGTATTTCAGCAGCCTGCTAGAAGTGCTCGCATCCCCCTGTGGGAGCTGAACTGTGTTCGGCGATTGCAAGCCCAGCACCGCCCTCCCAGAGTCCAAAGGGCGCTTATTCGGGCCGGTGCAGCGTCCACTCGGCCAATTTGCCGCCCACAAAAGTGCAGGTCACACTTGATTGGCCGGTGTCGGTCCAGGTGAAGACCTCGGGTTGCTCGTCTTTGGGGCTTAGCAGCAGACCCAGCGATCGGGTCATGGCGATCACATGCATCAGGCTGACGCCTTTTTTGAGCTTGGCGTTGAGCATGACGGCGCTGGCCACATGGCCAATCGGCCGGTCTGCGGCTTTTTTGAGGATGGTCAACAAGCGCGTGAAGTGCAGCAAGATCCACATGACCACGCCGCCACCGGCCAGCGCGATACCGGCCCAGCCAAATTGGTTCCAAGCGCCAATGGTCAAAACGATGATGGCCACAGGGGCCAGGATTTTCGAGAAATTCATGGGGTGGGATTGTGCCTTGTGCAGATTCAATCCAGCCCCCGCACCACCTGCATCGCCTCTTCGATCCGGTCCACCGGGTAGATCGTCAGGCCCTCAAACGATTTGTCGTTTTTCTTGGGGGCGTTGGCTTTGGGCACCACCGCCACTTTGAAGCCCAGCTTGGCGGCTTCTTTGAGGCGGTCTTGGCCGCGCGGGGCAGGGCGCACTTCACCGGCCAGGCCCACTTCGCCAAAGGCGATGAAGCCTTTGGGCAGCGGCTTGCCGCGCAGGCTGCTGGTGATGGCCAGCATGACAGCCAAGTCGGCGGCGGGCTCGCGGATGTGCACGCCACCCACAGCGTTCACAAACACATCCTGGTCCATGCAGGCCACGCCCGCGTGACGGTGCAGCACGGCCAGCAGCATGGCCAAGCGGTCACGCTCCAGACCCACCGACAGACGCCGGGGACTGGGGCCGCCTGAATCGACCAAGGCCTGAATTTCCACCAGCAAGGGACGCGAGCCTTCGAGCGTGACCATCACGCAGCTGCCGGGCACCGGCTCGGTGTGTTGGCTCAAAAAGATGGCGCTCGGGTTGCTCACGCCCTTGAGGCCTTTTTCCGTCATGGCAAAAACGCCGATCTCGTTCACGGCGCCAAAGCGGTTTTTGATCGCGCGGATCAGGCGGAAGTTGGAATGCGTGTCGCCCTCAAAGTACAGCACCGTGTCCACCATGTGTTCCAGCACGCGGGGGCCAGCCAGTGCGCCTTCTTTGGTCACATGGCCCACCAGCACGATGGTGGTGCCAGTGGATTTGGCGGTACGCGTGAGGTGGGCCGCGCACTCGCGCACCTGCGCCACCGAGCCAGGGGCGCTGGTCAACTGGTCCGAGTACACCGTCTGGATCGAATCGATGATGGCGATGTTGGGCTGGCGCGACTGCAGGGTGTGCAGGATTTTTTCGAGTTGGATTTCGGGCAACACCGGCACTTGTGAATCAGGCAGGCCCAGACGCCGTGAACGCATGGCCACTTGCGCGCCGCTTTCTTCGCCTGTCACATACAGCGTGTTCATGCCGCTGCGCTGCAGCGCGTCCACCGCTTGCAGCAGCAGGGTCGATTTGCCAATGCCCGGGTCGCCGCCGATCAGCACCACGCCGCCTTCGACCATGCCGCCGCCCAGCACGCGGTCCAGCTCGTCGATGCCCGTGGGGTGGCGTTCAAAATCAGCCGCCTCGATTTGAGACAGCGGCAGCACATCGGACGTGGGGGCCAGCGAAGCGTGCACCGTTCCAAAGCGGTTTTTGCCCGCTGCCGGCTCGGCCGAGCCTTCGATCAGGGTGTTCCAAGCGTTGCAGCTGGGGCATTTGCCCATCCAGCGGGCACTGGTGCCACCGCATTCGGTGCAGGTGAATATCGATTTGTCTTTGGCCATGGGTCGGGTGCAAACGGGTGAGCGCTGTAGTGTGCCTGATCAAGCCCGCCAGGCAGCGATGAAATCTTGCGTGATGTCGCCGGCCGGGCGTGCCTGGATGTGCGCTGTGTTTTGGCCTGCCCACAGGGGCGTGAAATCGCTGCTGCCCTGGGCTTCGGCCGCTGCGCGCAAAGGGGCCATGGCCGCCGTGGCCAGCGGGAAGGCGGGCGCCAGGGGGCTGATGGGGCCCTGTTCGCGCATGACGCGGTTGACGATGCCCCGCGCGGGTCGCCCGGTGAAAACATTGGTCAAGGCGGTGTGCCGTGCAGCGCTGGACTGCAAGGCGGCGCGGTGCAAGGCGCTGGTGCTGGCTTCGTCGCTGCACAAAAAAGCGGTGCCGATTTGCACCGCTGCAGCGCCCAGCGCCTTGGCCGCGCGTATGCCTGCTGCACTGGCGATGCCGCCTGCAGCGATGACCGGGATGTCCACCGCCTGCACGATCTGGGGCAGCAAGGCGAAGGTGCCGATTTGGGTGCTGAGGTCGTCCGAGAGGAACATGCCCCGGTGACCGCCCGCCTCCAGGCCTTGGGCGATGACGGCATCGGCCCCGTGGGCTTGCAGCCACCGCGCTTCGTCCACCGTGGTAGCGGATGAAAAGATCCGCGAGCCCCAGCTTTTGACACGCTGGACCAGCTCGGCCGATGGCAAGCCAAAGTGAAAGCTCACCACCGCAGGGCGAAAGGCCTCCAGCACATCGGCCGCTTCGTGGTTGAAGGGCAAGCGGCCGGGGCCGCTGGCGATGGTTTGTGCATCGATGCCCAGCTCACGGTAAGAGGGCGTCAAGGCCTCTCGCCAGGCGGCTTCGCGCTGGGCATCGGGTGTGGGCTGCGCGTGGCAAAAAAAGTTGACGTTGAAGGGCTTGTTGGTGGCCTGGCGCAAGTCTGCCAGCTGTGCCTGCAAATCGCTGGGGCTGAGCATGGCGGCAGGCAACGATCCCAAGCCGCCAGCGTTGCACACGGCCGCCGCCAAACGGTGGTTTTGCACACCCGCCATGGGGGCTTGGATGATGGGGGCGCTCAGGCCCAGTGAGTCAAGACAATTCGGCATGGTCAAACTGTAAACGCTTCGGCATGCGAATCGCCGAACAAAGTTCAGCTCCCACATGGGGTTGGTCAGCAACAGGGTAGCCATGTGCCAGGGTGGTCATGCATCAGAGTAGGCATGCATCAGGGTAAGCATGCATCAGGGTGACCAAGAAACAGGGTAGCCATGTCTTTGTAGGAGCCCAACTGTGTTGGGCGATAGGGCGGTGGATGGTCCGCGAGCGATCGCCGAACAGAGTTCAGCGCCCACATGGGGTTGGCAAGGGATCAGGGTTGTCCCGAGGTGGTGAATGCTGGAATTCATTTAACATGTTAAATAAATGAAGACCAACACTCCGTTCGTTCACCGCAATTTGCCCCGCCTGCTTTTGGAGGCGCGTGAGGCGGTGATGGCGCACACGCGGCCCAGCCTGCGCTTGCACGGCTTGTCGGATCAGCAGTGGCGTGTGCTGCGCGTGTTGGGCGAGCACGCCGATGAGGTCGCAGGTGTAGAGACCGGCCGCGTCGCGCGTGAAGCGTATTTGCTGGGCCCCAGCCTCACAGGAGTGCTCACGCGCATGGAGCGCGATGGCTTGATTGAGCGTTCGCGCTGCCCCCAAGACGCGCGGCGCACGGTGGTGCGTGCCACCGGTGCCGGTTTGGCCAAGGTCACCGCACTGTCTGAAACCATCGAGGCGCATTACGCCTGGATGGAGCAGGAGTTGGGCAAAACCAAATTGAAAGCTTTGTACGAATTGCTCGATGGCGTGATCGCCCTGCAGGCTCCGCAGGACAACGATGCGCCAAATATGGATCAGGAGGAATGAACATGAACACCCACCGCTTGCCGCACAGACCCTGGCAGCCCGAGGGCACGGTCTATGGCACCTTGCTCAACTTTCGGCGTGAATGGGACATTCGTGCGCCGCGCATGAGCGATGAGCCACACAAGGCGCCACCCAAGGCTCCGGTGCTCTACGTCAAAAGCGCCAACACCTTCAACCCGGCCGGGCATGACTTGTTGCTGGAAGACGGTATCCGTGAAGTGGATGTGGGCGGCACCTTGGGGCTGGTCATCGGCGACGATGGCGCTGTGAGCGCCGGGGCTTTGCTGTGCGATTGGTCCGTGCCGCACATGAGCTATTACCGCCCGCCGATCAAGTTTCGATGCCGAGACGGTTACCTGGCACTGCCATTGCAAACCACCGCTTGCCAGAACCTGAGCGAGTGGAACGATCTCGAAATCGAAGTGCGCGTCAACGATGCCGTGGTTCAGCGTGTGCGCCTGTCGTCCATGGTGCGCGGCATGGCGGCTTTGCTGGCCGATGTGAGCGAGTTCATGACCCTGCAGCCCGGCGATGTGTTGATGGTGGGTACCGATTGCCTGCCTGATGGCGCTCGCCCCAAGGCCCGGCATGGGGACCGCGTCCTGATTTCTGCGCCAGGCTTTGTCAGCCTGCAACAAACCGTTCGCCTGCAAGGAGGTGTGGCATGAAACACGCACGCGTTGCCTGGTCCGGTGGCATCCACAAAGCCATCGAGTCCGATGGTCAGCTGTGGCTCACGCAGGGGCCGCATGCCGGACGCCGGGTGGGCTTTGACGAGGTGGTTTGGTTGCCGCCCTTGGCGCCTGTGCCGCAAGCCCGCACGGTGATTGCTTTGGGTCTGAACTACGCCGACCACGCCAAAGAGTTGGCGTTCAAAGCCCCCGAAGAGCCATTGGCCTTCATGAAAGGCGAGGCCTCGCTGATGGGGCACATGGGCGTGACCTACCGTCCCGCCGACGTGACTTTCATGCACTACGAGTGCGAGCTGGCCGTGGTGATCGGTCGCACGGCCCGGCGCGTCAAGAAGGACGACGCCTACGACTTTGTGGCTGGCTACAGCGTGGCCAACGACTATGCGATCCGCGACTACCTGGAAAACTGGTACCGCCCCAATCTGCGCGTGAAAAACCGCGACACCTGCACCCCGCTTGGCCCCTGGCTGGTGGACACGTCGGATGTGCCCAACCCGATGGCATTGAAACTGCAGACCACGGTCAACGGCCAGGTCACGCAAAGCGGCAGCACCGCCGACATGATTTTTGATGTGCCGACCTTGATCGAATATTTCAGCAGCTTCATGACGCTCAACCCCGGTGATCTGATCTTGACCGGCACGCCCGATGGCGTGGTCAACGTGAACCCCGGCGATGTGATCGTCACCGAGATCGAAAGCATCGGCGCCTTGACCAACACCTTGGTGGCCACGGCCTGAACCATGTAGGTCGGTGGCTTCAGCCCCGACAAAGTTTTTGTTGGGGCGAAAGCCCCGAGCGCAACAACTTGTAGGAGCCAGCCCTGCTGGCGATGAAGGGCTTGAATCTCGATCGCTTGCAGGGCAATCTCCTACAAAAGACAGAAAGACAGACATGAAAATCGACCACCTCATCAACGGCCAGTCCGTCGCAGGCAGCGACTACTTCGAAACCCTGAACCCGGCCACGCAAGAAGTGTTGGCCGAAGTCGCCTCGGGTGGCGAAGCGGAGGTCAACGCCGCTGTCGCCGCCGCCAAAGCCGCTTTCCCAAAATGGGCCAGCACGCCCGCCACCGAGCGGGCCAAGATCATGCGCAAGCTGGGCGACCTGATCACCAAGCACGTGCCCGAGATTTCAGAAACGGAAACCAAGGACTGCGGCCAAACCATCAGCCAGACGGGCAAGCAGTTGGTGCCACGTGCGGCCGACAACTTCCACTACTTTGCCGAAATGTGTACCCGTGTGGACGGCCACACCTACCCCACGCCCACCCACCTGAACTACACGCTGTTCCACCCGGTGGGCGTGTGCGCCCTCATCAGCCCCTGGAACGTGCCCTTCATGACCGCCACCTGGAAGGTCGCGCCGTGCTTGGCTTTTGGCAACACCGCCGTGCTCAAGATGAGCGAGCTATCTCCCATGAGCTCTGCCCGTTTGGGCGAGCTGGCGCTGGAGGCGGGCGTGCCCGCGGGCGTGCTCAACCTGGTGCACGGCTACGGCAAAGAAGCGGGCGAGCCGCTGGTGTCGCACCGCGATGTGCGCGCCATCAGCTTCACCGGCTCCACCGTCACCGGCAACCGCATTGTTCATAGCGCGGGCCTCAAGAAGTTCAGCATGGAGCTCGGCGGCAAGAGCCCTTTTGTGATTTTTGAAGACGCTGATTTGGACCGCGCACTGGACGCTGCCATCTTCATGATCTTCAGCAACAACGGTGAGCGCTGCACCGCAGGCAGCCGCATCCTGGTGCAGCAAAGCATCTACGCCGACTTTGCGGCCAAGTTTGCCGAGCGCGCCAAGCGCATCACCGTGGGCGACCCGCTCGACGAGAAAACCATCGTCGGCCCGATGATCTCCAAAGCCCACTTGGCCAAAGTGCGCAGCTACATTGAGTTGGGCCCCAAGGAGGGTGCGACGATGCTGTGCGGTGGCCTTCAACAACCCGGTTACGCCGCTGACCTGCCTGCGCATGTGAAGAACGGCAACTTCGTCTGGCCCACCGTGTTTGCCGATGTCGACAACCGCATGCGCATCGCACAAGAAGAAATCTTCGGCCCTGTGGCCTGCCTGATTCCGTTCAAGGACGAGGCCGACGCGATTGAAAAAGCCAACGACATTGAATACGGTCTTTCCAGCTACGTGTGGACCGAGAACCTGGGCCGCGCCCACCGCGTGGCAGCAGCTGTGGAGGCGGGCATGTGCTTTGTCAACAGCCAGAACGTGCGCGACCTGCGCCAACCCTTTGGCGGCACCAAGGCCAGCGGCACGGGCCGCGAAGGCGGCACCTGGAGCTACGAAGTGTTCTGTGAGCCCAAGAACGTGGCGGTGAGCCTGGGCGGTCACCACATCCCGCATTGGGGAGTCTGAGCATGGGACAACTTGCCCTCGCCGCCAAAATCACCCATGTGCCCAGCATGTACCTGAGTGAGATTCCCGGCCCCCGTTTTGGCACGCGCCAAAGCGCCATCGACGGCCACCAAGAGATCAGCCGCCGCTGCCGCGCCATGGGGGTGGACACGTTGGTGGTGTTCGACACGCACTGGTTGGTCAATGCCAGCTACCACATCAACTGCGCGCCGCACTACAAGGGCGTGTACACCAGCAACGAGTTGCCGCACTTCATCAGCAACATGGCGTTCGAGTCGCCGGGCAACCCGGCGCTGGGCCATCTGCTGGCCCAAGTGGCCAACGAGTTTGGTGTGGAAACCTTGGCGCACGATGCCACCACCTTGCAGCCCGAATACGGCACCCTGGTGCCGCTGCGCTACATGAACGAAGACCAGCACTTCAAGGTGGTGTCTGTCTCGGCTTTGTGCACTTCGCACTACCTGAACGACAGCGCCCGCTTGGGCTGGGCCATGCGCTGCGCGGTGGAAAAGCATTACGACGGCAAGGTGGCCTTTCTGGCCAGCGGCTCCCTCTCACACCGTTTTGCACAAAACGGTTTGGCGCCGGAGTTCGCCCACAAGATCTGGAGCCCTTTTCTCGAAAAACTCGACGAGCAGGTGTTGCGCATGTGGGACCAGCGCGAGTGGAAAGCCTTTTGCGAGATGCTGCCCGAGTACGCCAGCAAAGGCCACGGTGAAGGCTTCATGCACGACACCGCCATGCTGATGGGGGCTTTGGGCTGGACCGATTACGACGGTGCGGTGGACATGGTGACGCCGTACTTTGGGGCCAGCGGCACAGGTCAGCTCAATGCGATTTTTGAAGTCACGCCGCAAACCGGTCAGCACATTCCACCGGCGCAGGCCAGCAGTGCGCAGGGTTATACGGCAGTGAGCACAAGGCTGTGAGCATGAATTCATCCCGCAGGTCGGTGGCTTCGGCCCCGACATGGGCCTTTGCCAACCATCCAAGTCGGACCTGAAGGTCCAACCTACCTAGACAAAACCATGCCACACCTTGTGATCCTTTACACCGGCCAGCTTGACCATGAGGTCAACATGACCGCCCTCTGCCGCCAGATGGCCGACGCCATGCTGACTGTGAAAGACGAGGAGGGCAAACAGGTTTTTCCCACGGGCGGCACACGTGTGCTGGCCTACCCTGCACCGCACTACGCGGTGGCCGATGGTGGCGCGGCAGGACGTGATGCAGGCGGCTCAGGCGACTACGCTTTTGTCTACCTGAACGTGCGCATGGGCCGAGGCCGCACAGAAGCCACGCAGCAACGCGCAGGGCAAACCTTGCTGGAAGTGGCCAAGGCTTTTTTTGAGCCCGTCATGGCGCAGCGGCACATCGGCATCACGTTGCAAATTGACGTTGGCCCCGAGGTGTTCGATGCCAAGCACAGCAACCTCCATCCCCTGTTCAACAAGATGTAGGAGCCAGCCCTGCTGGCGATTTTGGAAACCACAAGAATTGATCGCCAGCAGGGCTGGCTCCAACAAGAAAAGACCCTATGTTTGACGACGCACTGATCCAGCAACTCGCACACGAGCTCAACCAGTCCGAAAAATCGCGCGTGCAAATCGAGCACTTTTCCAAGCGCTATCCGGGCATGACGATAGAAGACGGCTACCGCATCAACCGAGCCTGGATGCAGATCAAGTTCGCCGAGGGGCGCACCATGATCGGCCACAAGATTGGCCTCACCAGCCGGGCCATGCAGGTGTCCAGCCAGATCGACGAGCCCGACTACGGCACGCTGCTGGACGACATGCGCTACGACTGCACGCCCGGCCAGGTGCTGGACATTCCACATGCCCATTTCATCGCGCCCCGTGTGGAAGTGGAGCTGGCCTTCATCCTCAAAAAAGAACTGCGCGGCCCCAACGTGACCGTGCAGCAAGTTTTGGAGGCGACCGAGTACGTGACGCCTGCGATCGAGATCATCGACTCGCGCATCGAGCAGTTCGACCGCCACACCAAGGTCATGCGCATGGTCTACGACACCATCAGCGACAACGCCGCCAACGCCGGCATCGTGTTGGGCGCCAAGCGCGTTGACCCATTGACCACCGACTTGCCCTGGTGCGGCGCGGTGCTGCGCCAAAACGGCGTGGTCGAAGAGACCGGTCTCGCGGCGGGCGTACAAGGCCACCCGGCCGTTGGCATCGCCTGGCTGGCCAACAAACTCGCGCCTTGGGGGGAGCACTTGGAAGCAGGCGAGATCGTGTTGGCAGGCTCCTTCACCAAACCCGCGCCTGCCAAAGTGGGCGATGTGTTCGATGCGGACTACGGCCCCTTGGGCAAACTGGAGTTCCGCTTTGTTTGAAGTCATCCTGCGCCTTGCGGAGGATGCTCCAGGCCCTGAACGCGTTCGGCGATGGACCGCGCCCCCTCAGGCGCCCAATCGCCCAACACAGTTGGGCTCCCACATGACTTCGCACAAGAACACGTCTTTTGTAGGAGCTGAACTTGTTCGGCGATGGACCGCGCCCCCTCAAGCCCCCAATCGCCCAACACAGTTGGGCTCCCACAATGCATCGTCCATGTACAAGCGTTTTGTAGGAGCTGAACTTGTTCGGCGATCGACAGCGCTGACAACAGCATTTGTTTCACCCCTTCACTGAGACCACCACCATGCACACACCTGTCAATGCCTTCAAACAAGCCCTCAAAGACAAGCGCCCCCAGATCGGTCTCTGGCTGGGTCTGGCCAATGCTTACACCGCCGAAATCTGCGCCTTGGCCGGGTTCGATTGGCTGGTGATCGACGGCGAGCACGCACCCAACGATTTGCAGTCCATCCAGTCCCAGCTGCAAACCATTGCCGCCTACCCGACCAGCCATGCGGTGGCCCGCGTGCCGGTGGGCGACACGGCGCTCATCAAGCAGTACCTCGATTTGGGCGCACAAAACATCTTGGTGCCCATGGTCGACACCGCCGAGCAAGCGGCGCAACTGGTGCAAGCCATGCGTTACCCGCAGGACGACGGGCAGGGCGGTGTGCGCGGCATGGCCGGTGCCCGAGCATCGCGCTGGGGCCATCACACCGACTACTTCAAGCGTGCCAACGAAGAGGTGTGTCTCATCGTGCAGGTCGAATCGCTCGCAGCCCTCAAAAACCTGGACGCGATCGTCGCCACCCCCGGTGTGGACGGTGTGTTCATCGGCCCGGCCGACCTGTCGGCTTCTATGGGTCATGTGGGCAATGCATCCCACCCCGATGTGCAGGCCGCGATTGCCGATGCCATCGCCCGCATCCTCAAAGCGGGCAAGGCCCCCGGCATCCTCACGCCGGATCGTCAATTGGCTGCGCAGTACCTGCAGTGGGGTGCGGTGTTCGTGGCCGTGGGGCTGGACACGCAAATCCTGATGCGTCAGACCGCCGATCTGGCAGCGCACTTCAAGCAGGTGGTGGCACCTGCGGCCACCCCTGGCCAAACCTACTGAAGCGGCCATGAGCACCGAGCAGCCGCCCCGCAAATTCCGATCGGCCACGATCTACGAAGGCACGATCCGCGCCACCACGCGCAGCTTTTTGCATGCGCTGGGACAGGACGAGGAAGACATCGCTCGCCCGCATGTGGGCGTGTTCCACACAGGCGGCGAGATGAGCCCCTGCAACCTCAATCTGCGTGAGCAGGCCCAGCACGCTAAAACCGGCATTTATGCTGCGGGCGGCACGCCCCACGAGTGCCCGGTGGTGTCGGTGTCCGATGGCCTGACCATGGCGCATTCGGGCATGCGGTTTTCGCTGATCTCGCGCGAGTTGATCGCTGACAGCGTCGAGGCCTCGGTGCGTGGCCACCAGTGGGACGGCATCTTTGGCATTGGTGCCTGCGACAAGAACCTGCCCGGCTTGATGATGGGCATGGTGCGCTGCAATGTGCCCAGCGTGTTTGTGCACGGCGGCTCGGCCCTGCCCGGTCAGACGCCGGGTGTGCATGGGCGCGACCTGAACGTGGTCGACACCTACGAAACCATTGGCAAGGTGCTGGCCGGAGACGCCACGCAAGACGAACTCGACGCCATGAGCCGAGCTTGCTTGCCCACGGCGGGCGCTTGCGCAGGCCAATTCACCGCCAACACCATGGGCATGGTGTCCGAGGCGCTGGGCCTGGCCCCGATCGGCTCCAGCATGGTGCCTGCCGTTTTCAGCGAGCGGGCGCCGCTGCTGCGCCGCGCGGCCAAAACCCTGATGGCCGCGGTGATGGGCGACGCGCCCTTGCCGCGCGACATCGTCACGCGCCAAGCGCTTGAAAACGCTTGCGCCGTGGTCTCGGCCACGGGGGGCTCCACCAATGCAGCGCTGCACATTCCGGCCATCGCCCACGAGGCGGGCATCCGCTTTCATCTGGACGATGTGGCCGAGGTGTTTGCACGCACCCCGCTGATAGCCGACTTGCGGCCCGGCGGGCAATACCTGGCACGCGACATGTTCTACATCGGCGGCGCGGGCGTGGTGCTGCGCGAGCTGCTGCGCACGGGCCACTTGCATGGTGATGTGCTGACCTACACCGGCCGCACGCTGGCGCAAGAGTTGGCCACTGCCAACGCACCCGATGGCCAAGTGGTGCATTCGGTCGAGCAGGCGCTGTCGCTGGACGGGGGGCTGGCCGTGCTCAAGGGCAATCTGTGTCCTGACGGGGCTTTGCTCAAGACCGCTGGACTCAAAACACTGGTGCACCAGGGACCCGCACGGGTGTTCGAATCCGAAGAACAGGCCCAGGCCGCTGTGCAAGCCATGGCCTACCAGCCTGGCGATGTGCTGGTGATCCGCAACGAAGGCCCCAAGGGCAGCCCTGGCATGCGCGAGATGCTGGGCATCACCGCCTTGCTCTATGGGCAGGGCATGGGCGACAAGGTGGCGCTGCTCACCGACGGGCGTTTTTCAGGCGCAACTCGGGGTTTGTGCATCGGCTATGCAGGCCCCGAGGCGGCCGACAAAGGCCCGATTGCCGCGCTGCGTGATGGCGACATGATCACCATCGACGCCCGGCCTGAGGCACGCAGCATTGCCGTGCAGCTGAGCGCCGCCGAATTGGCGCAACGCCTGGCCCAGCTGCCCGCTGCCGCAGTGCCGCCGCTGGGCGGCTTGCTGGAGAAGTATGCTTTGACCGTTCGCCCGAGCCATCAGGGCGCGGTCACCCATTCCGGCGCAGTCCATTGGCTGCGCGACGAATCTTGATTTTTGTGCGTGTGTTTTAACTTCAACCAGGAGACTTCCATGAGCATTTCCCGTCGTCAATTCGTTCAATCCGCCAGCGCAGGTGCTGTGCTGGCCACTTTGGGTCAGCAGGTCATGGCTCAGGCCCAGATTGAGAACCTGAAGATCGTCACCGGCTTTGCCGCAGGCGGCACTTCCGACACCACTTGCCGCCGCGTGGCCACGCGCCTGACCGGCAGCTACGCCAAGGCCGCGGTGGTCGAAAACAAAACCGGTGCGGGCGGCCAGATCGCCATCCAGTACGTCAAGAGCCAGCCGGCCGACGGGGCGACCATGCTGCAAACACCCACCTCGATGCTGACGATCTATCCGCACATCTACAAAAAGCTCAGCTACGACCCCGCGACCGATTTGAGCCCCGTGTCGCTCGCTTGCGTGTTCGACTTTGGCTTTGCCGTCGGCCCCGCTGTGCCTGAGAGCGTCAAGAACATCAACGACTTCATGGCTTGGGCCAAGGCCAACCCGGCCCAGGCCAACTTTGGCTCGCCCGCCGCAGGCTCGACACCGCACTTTGTGGGCGCCTTGCTGGGCCGCCACGCAGGCGTCGAGATCAAACACGTGGCTTACCGCGGCACACAGCCCGCCATGCTGGACTTGCTGGGTGGCCAAATTGCGGCCGTCAGCGGCCCCATCGGCGACATCACCCAACACCTGCCCACCGGCAAGGTCCGCATCCTGGCCACGTCCGGTGCCAAGCGCAACCGTTTCGCGCCCGATGTGCCGACCTACGCCGAGCAAGGCCTCAAGGACATGGTGCACAGCGAGTGGTTTGCCTTCTTCCTGCCCGCCAAGGCTACGCCCGACGTCGTGTCACGCCTGAACGCTGCCGTCAAAGCGGCTCTCGCGTCCAAGGATGTGGTGGACGGCTTGGCCACTTTTGGTCTGGAGGCCATGTCCTGCTCGCCTGCCGAGTTGTCTGAGCTGATCCGCAAGGATACCGCCAAGTGGGCGCCCATCGTCAAGACCATCGGCTTCACCGCCGAGGCTTGATTTTTTGATCCTGTCTGGAGTTCGCGCCATGAATGCTGTTTTGAAACCTGTGCCCACCGATGTGTCTGCACCCGCAGGCATGCACCCTGATGAATGGCAGGCGCGGCTCCAGCTGGCCAGTTGCTACCGCGTGTTTGCCATGATCGGCTGGACCGAGATGATCTACAACCACATCACGCTGCGCCTGCCCGACAGCGTCACCGGGGGCGAGAAACACTTCTTGATCAACCCCTTTGGCCTGCATTACAGCGAGGTCACGGCGAGCAACCTGGTCAAGATCAACATGCAAGGCGATGTGCTGGACGGCTCCAGCCACAAGGTCAATCCGGCCGGCTTTGTGGTGCACGCCACGCTGCACGGCGGCATCGAGGGCGCGCACTGCGTGATGCACACCCACACCACGGCGGGTGTGGCGGTGGCTTGCCTGAAGGGCGGTCTCTCGCAAAGCAACTTCTACTCGGCCCAATTGCACGGCATGGTGGCGTACCACGACTTCGAGGGCATCACCATCCATGCCGAGGAAGGCCCACGGGTCTTGCAAAGCATTGGCGACAAACCCGCCGTCATCTTGCGCAACCACGGCTTGTTGACCTGGGGGCAGACCCTGCCACAGACCTTTGCCATTCTCTGGACACTGCAGCGTGCCTGCGAAATCCAGATGGCCACGCTGAGCATGGGCCAACCCATTCCGGTCAGCGAAGACATCGCCGCCAAATGCACGCGCGATGCGCTGCAATTCAACCCCCATCACGGGGCGGGCCAAGACGTGTTTGACGCCTTGGTGCGTCAGGTGGACCGCATCGACACCGGGTGGCGTGCATGAGCGCTGTCAACTTTCACAAAGTCGCCATCGTGGGCGCCGGCGCCATCGGCGGCTGGATGGGCGTGCACTTGGCGCGTGCCGGGGCGCAAGTGAGCGTGCTGGCGCGTGGTGAGACCTTGCAAGCCTTGCAAAAAAATGGTTTGCAGATGCACCAAGGCAGCGAACTTCACACCGTACCTGTTCAGGCCAGCCAAGATGCGGCGGCGCTCGGCGTGCAGGATCTGGTGGTGATCTCGGTCAAGGCGCCCGCGCTGGCCTCGGTGGCGGCGCAGGTGGGCCCCTTGATCGGCCCGCACACCGTGGTGCTGACGGCCATGAACGGCGTGCCCTGGTGGTTTTTGCAGGGCTTTGGCGGACCGGTCGAAGGCCGCTCGCTCAGCTCTGTGGACCCCAGCGGTGCCATTGCCGAAGCCTTGCCTGCCGCGCACATCATTGGCTGCGTGGTGCATGCCAGCTGTTCGGTCGATGCGCCGGGCGTGATCCGCCATCACTTTGGCGATGGGCTCATCGTGGGCGAGCCTTCGGGCCAAGCCACGCCCCGGGTGCAAGCCCTGCATGCCTTGCTGCAAAAGGCCGGCTTCAACGCGACGCTGTCGCCCCAAATTCAAAAAGACATTTGGTACAAGCTCTGGGGCAATATGACCGTCAACCCGGTCAGTGCCATCACCGGCGCGACCACCGACCGCATCCTCGACGACGAGCTGGTGCGCGGCTTCATCTCGAACGTCATGTTGGAGGCCAAAGCGATCGGCGAGCGCATCGGCATTCCGATTGCGCAGGCCCCGGAAGACCGCCACGCCATGACGCGCAAGCTGGGCGCCTTCAAGACCTCGATGCTGCAGGACATTCAGGCGAGCAAGCCGGTGGAGCTCGATGCCTTGGTCAGCGCGGTGCGCGAGCTGGGTCAACTCACGCAGGTGGCCACACCTTTCACCGATGCGCTGCTGGGCCTCAGTCGCCTGCATGCCAGGGGTCTGGGTTTGTACCCCGCACAATAAGCCATGACCGCCACACGCAAGGCCCTGACGGGCACCGCTTTTGCCACGCTGCTCTTGATCGCCTTCATGATGGGGGCCAACCATGTGGCGGCCCGTTTTGCCTTCAACAACGGCGTAGACGTGGTCACCGCCGTCAGCGCGCGCAGCAGCGTCACGGCCTTGGTCGTGGGCTTTGTGCTCTGGCAGCAAAAAGTCTCTTTGACCACCACGCTGCGGCAAAAGAAATTCCTGCTGACCATTGGCGGCTTGATCGCGGTGCAAAGCGTTTGCCTGTACTCGTCGGTGGCGCGCTTGCCGGTGGCGCTGGCTTTGCTGGCCTTCAACACCTATCCGCTGACCACGGCTTTTTGGGCCCGCGTTTTGTATGGCCACAAAGCCGAACGCGCGGTGATTTTGGCCATGCCGCTCATGTTGATCGGATTGTCGCTGGCCCTCGATGTGTTCGGCGCTGCATCGGGCTTGGGTGCGGCGGCGCATTGGAGCCAGATCGGCGTGGGCATTGCCTTTGCCTTGGCGGCCGCAGCCACTTTTGGGTTGGCCATGGTGCTCATGGAGCACGAAGCTGGGGGCCTGGATGGCCGCTTGCGCACCTTCTCGACCATGGGTTTGGTGGCCCTCTTTTCGATCACCGCCGCCATGAGCCAAGGCGGCTTTCACCTGCCCACGGCCCAGCCCGGTTGGTGGGGTTTGGCCCTGCTCAGCTTGTTGTACGGCACGGCCTTCACCATCATGTTCATGGTCCTGCCCAAGTTGGGCGTGGTGGGCAACTCAGCCATCATGAACGTCGAGCCCGTGTTCGCCCTGGTGCTGGCCTGGGCCTTGCTGGGTCAATCGATCGCACCCATGCAGCTGTTGGGCGCCTTGGTGGTGGTCTCCACCGTCATGTGGCTGGGCCTGCGCAAACGCTGACCACCATCGCCGAAGGAGTTCAGCGCCTACAGCTTGTTGGTTGAGACCAGTCTTTAATTTGCGCTGCCGATTTGGCGGGTGACTTTGTGGGAGCCCAACTGTGTTGGGCGATGGCTTGTGGTGCAGAGGTGCCCGAAGAATCGCCGAACAAGTTCAGCTCCTACAATTTTTGGTCCAGAGAAGTCTTCAGCCAGCTTGTTGGAAGAGGAAAGTCTTCAGCATGCTTGACCGATCCTGAGGGTGGCTTTGTGGGAGCACAACTGTGTTGGGCGATGGCTTGTGGTGTGGAGGGTGCTCGAAGAATCGCCGAACGAGTTCAGCTCCTACAAACAGTGGTCAAGCTGATGTGGTTGTTCAGCAGTTTGCGTCGGTTTTTTGTGGGAGCCCAACTGTGTTGGGCGATGGCTTGTGGTGCAGAGGTGCTCGAAGAATCGCCGAACAAGTTCATCTCCTACAGATTGTGCTCAAGCTGATGGATTGTTTACAGATGGTGGCCAAGACAAGTCTTCAGTCTGCGCCACCGTTTTTGAGCGCCAGTGCTTGGTCGTAGAGCACGTTTTTGGACTCGCCCGTGATCTCGGCAGCGAGTTTCACAGCGGTTTTCAGGGGCAGCTCGGGCAGCAGCAGCTGCAGCACCCGCAGGCCTTCACCACTGCTTTCGGCCACTGGGGCGTCGTGCACCACCAAGGCGAACTCGCCGCGTTGGCGCTCGGGCTTTTCGGCCAGCCAAGCGGCCAAGTCTTGCGCGGCCACCGTTTCAATTTGCTCAAATTGTTTGGTCAGCTCCCGGCCCACGGTGATGCGCCGCTCGCCCAACACGCCCAGGGCTTGCGCCAACGCTTCGATGCGGTGCGGCGCTTCCAGCAAGACCACCGCACGGCTTTCTTGTGCCAGTGCCTGCACGGCGTGTTGGCGCTCGCCCGCTTTGCTGGGCAAAAAGCCGGTGAAGACAAAACCGTTTTCACCCGTCATGCCAGAGGCGCTGAGCACGGTGATGACGCTGCTGGCGCCGGGCAAGGGCAGCACGCGCAAGCCCGCTTGGCGCACGGCAGCGGCCAGGCGCGCGCCTGGGTCGCTGATGGCGGGGGTGCCCGCATCGCTGACATAGGCCACGCGCTCGCCTTGGACCAGGCGGGTGATCACGGTTTGCGCGGCTTCGGCTTCGTTGTGCTGGTGCACGGCCAGCAATTGGCTGCCGGGGCGGTCGATGCCGTAGGCCCGCAGCATCTGCTGGGTGTGGCGGGTGTCTTCGCAGGCGATGGCGTCGACTTTTTGCAGCACATGCAAGGCACGCAGGCTGATGTCGGCCAGGTTGCCAATCGGGGTGGCCACGACATACAGTGTGCTGGCCGGATGGTTTTGCTGACCGGCAGCGTCGTTGGCGGCGGCAAGGGCTGGGGCGAACGACGCAGACAAGGGAGACGGAGTCAATGCAATTCCTCAAAAAAGACGGTGTCGGCAAAGCCACGACCAAAGCCCGAGGGGATGCGGGCGAAGACGAGGCGCTGGCCTATTTGCAAGAGCGCGGTTTGCGCCTGCTGCAGCGCAATTATCGGACCCCTGGGCGCGGGGGCGGCGAAATCGATTTGATCATGCAAGCGCCCGATGGCACGGTGGTGTTCGTGGAGGTGCGCCGACGCAGCCGCAGCGACTTTGGCGGGGCCGCGGCCAGCGTGGGTTTTCACAAGCAAAGGCGCATCGTGTTGGCCGCGCAGCACTACCTCTTGCGCTGGCGGCGCTTGCCGCCCACGCGCTTTGATGTGGTCAGCATTGAGGCCCAAGGACCTCAGTGGCTGCCAGCGGCCTTTGATGCGGCCTGACAGCGGTGCGCCAAGGCACAAGAAATCAGGGGGTTTGACGCAAACCGGCCCTTGCTGGCGGTTATCATCGCCGCCATGTTAGACCAGCGCATTCAACAGCATTTCATCGACAGTGCAGACCTGCATTACCAATTGGCCGAGCCTTTGGCCAAGCCGGTGGATGCGGCTGTGCAAGCGCTGCTGGCCTGCGTGACCGGTGGCGGCAAGGTTTTGACGGCAGGCATGGGGGCTTCCTCGGCCTTGGCCCAGTACCTGGCGTTGTTGTTGGTGGGCGGCTTTGAGCGTGAGCGCCCGGGCTTGGCGGCTTTGGCGCTGGCTTCGGAGGGCCTGATGGCCACCGCTTGGCCCACTGGTCAAGCCATGGCCCACCAGGTGCGTGCCTTGGGGCAGACGGGCGATGTGCTGGTGCTGCTGAGCATCGATGGCGAAGAAGATGCCTTGGTGATGGCCGTTCAGGCGGCGCATGAGCGAGAGATGTCGGTGCTGGCCCTGACCGGTCAACAGGGCGGGGCACTGGCGCGTCAGTTGCGCGAGACGGATGTCCATGTGAGCGTGCCCCATGAGCGGGCCGCCAGAATTCGTGAAGTGCAGCACCTGGTGCTGCACTGTTTGTGTGATGCAATAGACACCCAGTTGTTGGGTGAACAGGAGCCTGTTTAAATGAAACGCAATTTGCAATCGCTGGTCTTGACTGGCACTTTGGCTGTGGTCGCTTTGTCGGGCCTGTCGGCTTGCGCCCCTTTGTTGGTGGGCGGCGCTGTGATGACCGGCGTGGTGGCCACCGACCGCCGCACCACCGGCTCACAAGTCGAAGACGAAGGCATCGAAATCAAGGTGGCCAGTGCCATCCGCAATGAGCTGGGCGACAGCGTTCACCTGAACGTGACCAGCTACAACAAACAGGCTTTGCTCACCGGTGAAGTCCGCACCCAAGCCATGAAAGAGCGCGCCGAGAAGTTGGCGCAAAGCCAAGAAAACGTCCGCTCGGTCGTGAACGACTTGGCCGTCACGCTGCCCAGCAGCCTGACGCAGCGCTCCAAAGACACCGTGATCACAGGCCAGGTCAAAGCGGCATTCCTGGATGCCAAAGACCTGCAGGTCAACAGCATCAAGGTGGTGACCGAGCGCGGCATCGTCTACCTGATGGGCCGCGTGACCGCCCGTGAAGCCAAGCGGGCCACCGACATCACCCGTGGCGTCGGCGGTGTGGCCAAGGTGGTGCGTGTGTTCGAAGAGATTTCGGAAGCTGAATTGCAGCGCCTGAGCCAGCCACCCTTGGCCAAGTGAGTTCTGGCCTGGCACAAAAAAAACCGCTCCTTGGAGCGGTTTTTTTGTGGCCGAAAGCTCAGCGCTCAGCGCAAGCGACGGATCAGGCTGGAGGTGTCCCAGCGGCCGCCGCCCATTTTTTGCACATCGGCATAGAACTGGTCCACCAGAGCCGTCACCGGCAGGCGTGCGCCATTGCGTTTGGCTTCATCGAGCACCAAGCCCAGGTCCTTGCGCATCCAGTCCACGGCAAAGCCAAAGTCAAATTTGTCATCGGCCATGGTTTTGCCACGGTTGTCCATTTGCCAGCTTTGCGCGGCGCCTTTGCCAATCACGTCCAGCACCTGGTGCATGTCCAGACCGGCCGCTTGACCGAAGGCCACGGCCTCCGACAAGCCTTGCACCAAGCCCGCGATGCAGATCTGGTTGACCATTTTGGCCAATTGGCCCGCACCGGATTCGCCGAGCAAAGTGAAGGCGCGGGAGAAAGCCATGGCGGCAGGTCGCGCATCGTCAAAGGCGGCTGGGTCGCCACCGCACATGACGGTGAGCACGCCGTTTTGCGCGCCACCTTGGCCCCCAGAGACCGGCGCGTCCACAAAGTTCAGGCCCAGCTTTTGGGCTTGGGCATACAACTCGCGGGCCACCTCGGCCGAGGCGGTGGTGTGGTCCACAAAAGTGGCGCCGGGCTTCATGCCGGCAAAGGCGCCGTCAGGCCCCAAGACCACGCTGCGCAAATCGGCGTCGTTGCCCACGCAGGCGAACACGATGTCGGCGTTGGCGGCGGCTTCACGCGGGGTGGGGGCGCTGGCGTTGCCAGGGCACTCGGCCAACCAAGCAGCGGCTTTGGCGGCGCTGCGGTTGTACACGGTGACGTGGTGACCGGCGCGGGCCAAGTGGCCAGCCATGGGGTAGCCCATCACGCCCAGGCCCAAAAAGGCCACGCGGCGGGCGGGGGTGGGTTCGTAGGTTTTGCTGGCGATTTGGCTCATGGCAGTGTCTCTGTGTGGGTGAAGGCAAGGGTGAAATAAGGCACTAATTTAGCAGTCCCCCGCAAAACCGAGCGGCGTGTCTGTGTATTGCGCGACAAGGCATTTGGTACGCTCAGGGGCATGAACGCTTCGATTGCAGAGAATTTGGCGCAAGTGCATGCGCAAATCCAGGCCGCTTGCCAGGCCGCAGGTCGCCCGGCGTCCAGCGTGCGCTTGTTGGCCGTCTCCAAAACCTGGGGGGCCGACGCGGTGCGCCAGGCCCATGCCGCTGGGCAAACTGCTTTTGGCGAAAACTACATCCAAGAAGCGGTGGACAAGATCACCGAGCTCAAAGCGCTGCCGCTGGAGTGGCATTGCATCGGCCCGATCCAGAGCAACAAGACCCGCCTGGTGGCCGAGCACTTTGACTGGGTGCACAGCATCGACCGCCTCAAAATCGCCCAGCGCCTGTCAGAGCAGCGGCCAACCACTTTGCCGCCTTTGCAGGTGTGCATCCAGGTCAATGTGGATGGCGGCGAGACCAAATCGGGCGTGTCGCCTCAGGACTTGCCCGAATTGGCCCGTGCCGTGGCCGCATTGCCCCATTTGCGGCTGCGCGGCCTGATGACCATTCCTGAGCCTGCCCAATCCGAGGCGGTTGCCCGCGCGGTGCATCGGCAAGCGCGGCAGTTGCTGGAATCTTTGGTCCAAGAGGGGCTGGCGCTGGACACCTTGTCCATGGGCATGTCCGCCGACATGGCCCCCGCCATTGCCGAAGGCAGCACCATGGTGCGGGTGGGTACGGCGATTTTCGGCAAGCGTTGAGGGCCTGAATGGCCTGATTTCGGGGCTGATTTCGGAGCCGTACAGCTATGTCTTGGCTGGGATGGACCGCTTGGGCGCTTCTGCTGGGATAATGTCGGGTTGCACAGCCCCGGTCTGGTGTTCAGATCGGCGGACTTGGCGCTTGACCTCACAGAGGCAAGCCCCCGCTATTTCACTCAGGTTACACCATGGCTCAATACGTTTTCTCAATGAACCGGGTCGGCAAGATCGTGCCGCCCAAGCGTCAGATCCTCAAAGACATTTCGCTGTCCTTCTTCCCCGGCGCCAAGATCGGCGTGCTGGGCACCAACGGCTCGGGCAAGTCCACTTTGCTCAAGATCATGGCCGGCATCGACAAGGAGATCGAAGGCGAAGCCATCCCCATGTCGGGCCTGAAGATCGGGTACTTGCCGCAAGAGCCCCAGCTGGACCCCACAGAAACCGTGCGCCAGTCGGTCGAAAACGGCATGGGCGAGATCAAGGCCGCGCAAGCCCGCCTTGAAGAGGTCTATGCCGCTTACGCCGAAGAAGACGCCGACTTTGACGCCTTGGCCGCCGAGCAGGCCAAGCTCGAAGCGATCATCGCCACCGCAGGCGATGCGTCTGACCACCAACTTGAAATCGCGGCCGACGCGCTGCGCCTGCCCCCATGGGACGCCGTGATCGGCAACCTGTCGGGCGGTGAAAAACGTCGCGTGGCGCTGTGCCGCTTGCTGCTGTCGCGCCCCGACATGCTGCTGCTTGACGAGCCGACCAACCACTTGGATGCGGAATCGGTCGACTGGCTGGAGCAGTTCCTCCAGCGCTTTTCGGGCACCGTGGTGGCCATCACCCACGACCGTTACTTCCTGGACAACGCCGCCGAGTGGATTTTGGAACTCGACCGTGGCCACGGCATCCCTTACAAGGGCAACTACTCCACCTGGCTGGAACAAAAAGAAGCCCGCTTGGAGCAAGAACAGCGCACCGAAGACGCCCGCACCAAGGCCATGAAAAAGGAACTGGAGTGGGCCCGCGCCAACCCCAAGGGCCGTCAAGCCAAGAGTAAGGCCCGTCTGGCCCGTTTTGAAGAGCTGAGCGACTACGAATACCAGCAGCGCAACGAAACCCAGGAAATCTTCATCCCTGTGGCCGAGCGTTTGGGCAACGAAGTGTTCGAGTTCAAGAACGTCAGCAAGTCCTTTGGCGACCGCATGCTCATCGACAACCTGAGCTTCCAGGTGCCAGCAGGCGCCATCGTCGGCATCATCGGCCCCAACGGTGCCGGTAAGTCGACCCTGTTCAAGCTGATCTCGGGACGCGAGCAGCCCGACAGCGGTGAAGTCAAGATCGGTCAGACCGTGAAGATGGCCTTTGTGGACCAGAACCGCGACGACCTGGACAACAACAAGACCGTTTGGGAAGACGTCTCGGGCGGCCTGGACATCATCAACGTCGGCAAGTTCCAGATGGCCAGCCGTGCGTATTGCGGCCGTTTCAACTTCAACGGTGGCGACCAGCAAAAGAAGGTCGGCATGTTGTCGGGCGGTGAGCGCGGTCGTCTGCACCTGGCCAAGACCCTGATCGAAGGCGGCAACGTGTTGCTGCTGGACGAGCCTTCAAACGATTTGGACGTGGAAACTTTGCGCGCCTTGGAAGACGCGCTGCTCGAGTTCGCAGGCTCGGTCATGGTCATCAGCCACGACCGCTGGTTCCTGGACCGCATTGCCACCCACATCCTGGCCGCCGAAGGCGACAGCCAGTGGGTGTTCTTTGACGGCAACTACCAAGAGTACGAAGCCGACAAGAAAAAGCGTCTGGGCGAAGAGGGTGCCAAGCCCAAGCGCGTGCGCTTCAAGGCCTTGAAGTAATCCGCTGCTTTGCACAACACAAGGGGCCCTTCGGGGCCCCTTGTCGTTGGTGTGTTCAGCAGATCGGCGGCATCAGCCCCGACAGGGAGCATATGCTGATCGCGCAAGTGTCGGACCTGAAGGTGCCGACCTACTGGGGGAAGGTAGGTCGGCGGCTTTAGCCCCGACATAAGACGGCGTAGATTTTTGTCGGTGCTAAAGCCAGCAACCTACGACGCAGAGAGTGTGCCCCGGGCCTTGTCGGCCCACATTTGCAAGCTGGCCAGCAGGTCTTTTTGGCTGAACGAACAGCTTTCCTCGCTGAACAGGGCGCTGGCCTCGATGCGGTCGAGCAAGTTGCCCAACACCTCGCCATATTTGTCAGGCAAGGGGAGGGTGGCGCCGCCGCTGCGCCACAGCCGGATCATCTCGCTTTGCGACAAGTCGCCCCGGCTGCTGGCGGTCAGGGCATCGGTCATGCGGCTCAATGTGTCAAGGGCGGCGCTCATGGGGCGGGGTCTCCTGCAAAGTGGACAAGGTTTAGCGGCGACAATCATGCCCCATGAAAGCCAAATCCCTCAAACCCATGCGCCTGGAAGACATTTTGTTCAGCCAGGGCTTTGGCACGCGCCGTGTGTGTGCCGGTCTGGTTCAACAAGGTCATGTCCAAGTCGGCGGCGAAGTCGTCACCGATGCGGGCGAGTTTTATGAGCCTGAGGGCCTGATGTTCACCGTGCAAGGTACCGACTGGCCCTTCAAAGAGCACGCCTATGTGCTGCTCAATAAGCCCGCAGGCACCGAGTGCTCGCAAAAGCCTTCGACCTGGCCGAGCATCTACACCTTGCTGCCCGGCCCCTTGCGCCAGCGCCCGCAAAAGGCCGCGGTGCAGGGCGTGCAAGCCGTGGGCCGGCTCGATCAGGACACCACCGGTCTGCTGCTGCTGACCGACGACGGCAAGTTCATCCACAAAATGAGCTCGCCCAAACACCATGTGCCCAAGGTGTACGAGGTCACGACCAAACACCCCATCACACCCGAAATGGTGGCCAAGCTCTTGTCGGGCGTGGTGCTCGACGACGATCCCAAGCCCGTCAAAGCCGCTGCTTGCGAAGCGGTGGGCGAACTGCACCTGAAGCTGACCCTGACCGAAGGCAAATACCACCAGGTCAAACGCATGGTGGCTGCGGTGGGCAACCGCGTTGAGGGCCTGCACCGCTCGCAAATTGGGGGCTTGGTGTTGAACGATCTGCCGCCTGGCCAATGGCGCTGGTTGACCGAGGACGACCTGGCCTTGCTCAAGGCTTGATCGCCTTTGGTTTCATGCGGGGCCCCACAGCGTTGTTGTCTTCAGATGCTGGTGGTTTGCGAGCCATCGCCGAACACAGTTCAGCTCCCACAAGACTGCGTAAGTTCTGAGGTCGAGGCGTTACGGGTTTTTGGGAGGCCAAATTGTTGGGTGATTCAGAGGTTGGTGGTTTGCGAGCCATCGCCGAACGCAGTTCAGCTCCCACAAGGGGGCGATCAAGCTTTGAGGTTTGGGCGTTACGGGTTTGTGGGAGCCCAACTTGTTGGGCGATAGTGAGGGGTGCGATGGTTGGTGCACCGCTCAATTCAGTCGGCGCGTAAAGCCTGAACAAAATCACCGATGGCCTGTGCCACGCGCTCGGGCTGGTCTTTGTGGGGTGAATGTCCGCAATCCGCCAGCTTGAGCAACTGCGCATGCGGCACATGCCGTGCGATGTCGTCGATTTGGGCCATGGTGCCGTAGGGGTCGGCTTCGCCCTGGATGGCCAACAAGGGCGCCTGGATGCTTTCAATCTCTTTGCGGATGTCGTAGCTGCGAAAGCCATCGCTCAGCCAAGCATCGTTCCATTGCCAAAAGGCGCAGTCCACATCGGCATGGAACGGGGCCAAGCGCTGGCGCAGGGGGCCGTTTTCAAAGGCCTCATGCGCGGCGGTGATGGCTTGCAGCGAGATGTCTTCCACCATCACATGGGGTGCCATGACGATGCAAGCCGTCACAGCGTGCTGGCTTGCGTGGAGCAAGGCGATGGTGCCGCCGTCCGAATGGCCCACCAAGATGGGGCGCTCGATGCCCAAGGTTGTCAACAGCGCCGGCAAAACTTCCAGCGCTTCGCGGTGCATGTAATCGGGCTGCAAGCGGCCGTGGCGACGGCCTTTGACGACGCGAGAGGGGCCGCGCACATCGGGAGTGGGGTCCGACTGCCCATAGCCTTGGCGCGAATAGACCACACCCGCGCAGCCCAGGCGCTGGCACATTTGGGCCGGCCAGTCGCGCCACAAAGCGACGCTGCCCAGGCCTTCATGCAAAAAAATCAGGGTGGGCCCGTTGGAAAGGGCTTCGTTTTGAAGGGTTTGGACTTCCAGGCGCACGCCTTGGATGTCGATGTGCTGCAAAGAGATGACTTGCATCAGGAGTCCTTGAGAGGGGCCGATTACACTTGGTAACTTCTAGAAAGCTTATCGCGTGATTGTTTTGTACCGATTTTCCCGTTATCTGGGCCTGTTGGCCCTTTGTTTTTACCAAATGGCCGCAGGGGCCCAGTCGCCCGCACCGGTGTTTGTGCTCAATTCTTTGGACGGCAATGTCAGTGTGATCGATCCGCTGACCTGGACCGAAACCAAACGCATTCCCACGGGCAAAGAGCCGCACCACCTGTACCTGACGCCCGACGAGAAATCGGTGATCGTGGCCAACGCCGCCAGTGACTCGCTCACTTTCATCGATCCCCGCACAGCCAAGATACAGCGCACCGTCCCAGGCATTCTGGACCCCTACCAGTTGCGTTTTTCGCCCGACATGAAATGGTTTGTGACGGCGGCCAACCGGCTCAACCATGTGGACATTTACCGCTGGGATGGCCACAACGCCAGCTTGGCCAAACGCATCAAGACAGGCAAGACGCCCAGCCATTTGTGGATCGACAGTAAAAGCGCCACAGTGTGGATTTCGATTCAGGACAGCGATGAGCTGATGGCCATCGATCTGGGCACCCAAGCGGTCAAATCCGTCACGCCCGTGGGCAAGATGCCCGCCGACGTTTTTGGCACGCCCGACGACAAGCTCTTGCTGGTGGGCTTGACGGCCAGCGACGGTGTGGAGGTCTACGACATCAGCGGCGCACAGCCGCGCTTGCTGAAGAAATTGCCCACAGGCAAAGGTGCGCATGCCTTCCGGGCTTTGGGCGACCGCAAGCACGTGCTGGTCAGCAACCGCGTGGCCAACACCATCAGTCAGATCGACTACACCAGCTTGCAGGTGGTGGCCGAATTTCCTGGCCCATCGGGCCCGGACTGCATGGAAGTGACCGCCGATGGCAAATTGATTTTGCTGGCCTCGCGCTGGGCCAAAAAGCTCACCGTGGTCGACATCGCCACGCGCAAAGTGATCAAGCAGGTTCCTGTGGGCAAATCGCCCCACGGCGTCTGGACACTGGACCATGCGCCACGCCAGTAAAGCATGGACGGCAGCGCTGCTGCTGGTGCTGTCCTCGCAGGTGTTGGCGCAAACCGCCGCATGCACCCGGCCGGTTTACCTGACCTTTGACACCGGCCACATGGGCGTGGCCCCTTTGATCGCCCAGGTGCTCAAGCGCCAGCAGGTCCAAGTCACCTTTTTTGCGGCCCACGAAAAAACCCGAGAAGGCGATGGCACTTTGGGTCAGCACTGGGCGCCGTGGTGGCGTGAGCGCGGCAACGAAGGCCATGCCTTTGCATCGCATACTTGGGATCACGCCTATTGGCGGGCGGACCTCCAAGGCGCATCCGCAGGGGCATTCAAAATCCGGCCCAGTTCAGGCGCCCAGGCGGGGCAAGATTTGCAATGGTCTGCCGCCCAATACTGCGACAACCTCCAGCAAGCCGCCCAGCGCTTGCAGGATCTGACCGGACAGCGGCCCTTGCCCGTATTCAGGGCGCCTGGCGGCAAGACATCACCGGCCTTGCTGCAAGCGGCACGCCAATGCGGTTATGCCCATGTGGGCTGGGCCGATGCCGGTTTTTTGGGCGATGAGCTGCCCAGCGACAAATTTCCCAATGCGCAGCTCTTGCAAAAAGCCTTGCGCCAGATCCGAGCGGGCGACATCTTGATGGCGCATCTGGGCATCTGGTCTCGCCAAGACCCGTGGGCACCCGCGGTGCTGGAGCCTTTGATCGAGGGCCTCAAAGCCAAGGGCTTTTGCTTTGCCACCTTGCGTGAACACCCGCAATACAAAGAATGGATTGCAAAAAATCCTTTGAAGCTCTCGGGCAATCTTGCCGCAGCACAATGACGCATGGACGATTTGACCGACGCATTCGCTAACTTGCAGCAGTGGCTGTTCGAGGCCGTGGTTCAGCCCTTGACCTATGCCGCAGGGCAGGGCAATTTGCTCGAGATCGCCTACGAAGGCACGGGTTGGCTGGTGGTGGGTTTGTTGCAAATCGCCGTCATGCTGGTCGTGATCGCGCCCTTGCAAAAGCGCTGGCCGGTGGAGCCCGTCAGCGATGCGCGGGCCGTCAAGGTGGACATCCTCTACACCCTCATCCACCGATTGGGCGTGTTCAAGTTGGTGATGTTCTTCACGCTGGAGAACTGGTTTGAAAACGCCTGGGGCCTATTGCGCGCCTGGGGCTTGCCCACTTGGCACCTCGATCAGCTGTGGCCCGGCCTGACCGATCAGGCGGCCGTGAGCTTTGTGCTGTACCTGGTGTTTTTTGACTTTGTGCACTACTGGATCCACCGGGCGCAGCACGAGTCCCATCGTTGGTGGGCCTTGCATTCGCTGCACCATGCGCAGCGCCAGATGACGATGTGGTCGGACAACCGCAACCACCTGCTGGACGACATGTTGACCAGCCTGTTGTTGGCCGCCATCGCCATGCTGGTGGGCGTGGGGCCGGGGCAGTTTGTGGCCTTGGTGGCGATCGGTCAGTTGAGTGAAAACTTCCAGCACGCCAATGTGCGCATCTGGTTTGGCCGTGTGGGCGAGCGCCTGTGGGTCAGCCCGCGTTTTCACCGCCGCCACCACAGCATCGGCATTGGCCATGAGTCGCAGTTTGAGGGCCGCACCGTCTTGGGTGGCTGCAATTTTGGCGTGCTCTTGCCCTGGTGGGACATGCTTTTTGGCACGGCCGATTTCCAGCTGCGTTACGACGCCACCGGCGTGCGCGACCAGGTCGAGCAAGGCCGTGTCTACGGTCAGGGTTTTTGGGCGCAGCAATGGCAAGGTGTGCTGCGTTTGTGCGGCCGCGCTTGAGTGGCTTGCGCTTCTTTGGCCTCAGCGCCGCTGTTAAGCTTTCGCCATGAACTTGTTGATCGATTCCTTTTGGCGTGCCGCCCTTTACTGCCTGATGCCCCGCGTGATTGGGCTGTCGCTTTTGCCCTTGCTGATCACCGTCGGTTTGTCGGGTTTTTTGGGCTACATGTATTGGGATGGGGCCGTGCAGCAGGTGCAGCGCTGGCTGGAGTTGTCCAGCTGGCTCGAAGGGGTCTGGCGTTGGCTTGAAGGTGTGGGTTTTGGCAACCTCAAGACCGTGGTGGCACCGCTGATGGTGATTTTCACGGTCACGCCCTTGGTGGTGGTGGTCAGTTTGCTCGTGGTGTCTTTGTTCATGACGCCTGCGCTGACGCGCATGGTGATGGGCCGGCGCTTTGCCCAAATGCAGCGCAAGCAGGGGGCCACTTGGCTGCACAGCCTGGCTTGGTCATTGGGCTCGATGGTGCTGGCGCTGGGGGCTTTTGTGCTGACCGTGCCGCTGTGGTTGGTGCCGCCATTGGCCATGTTGTTGCCGGCCTTGATCTGGGGCTGGTTGACTTACCGTGTCATGGCCTTTGATGTGCTGGCCGAGTTTGCCAGCCAGCAAGAGCGGCACACCTTGATGGCCCGCCACCGCATGGGCCTGCTGGCCATGGGGGTGATCACCGGCTTGATGGGGGCCGCGCCCAGCGTGGTCTGGGCTTCGGGGGCCATGTTTGCGGCAGCCTTTGTGATCTTGATTCCGGTCGCGATCTGGATCTACACGCTGGTGTTTGCCTTCTCATCCCTGTGGTTTGCGCACTTTGCTTTGGCGGCCTTGCACGCGCTGCGCAGCCAGGCCGATGGCGTGGTGGTCGATGTCACGGCCACGACCGTTGAGCCTTCGCCACATGCCGAGCTGCGTTTAGCATCCGAGCATGACCTCCCAGAACACCGCTCCCCATCCTGATGCCACTTCGATCACGCCCACATTCGGCTTGATCATCATTGGCGACGAAATCATGTCCGGCAAACGCCAGGACAAACACATGCCCAAGGTCATTGAGTTGATGGCCGCACGGGGCTTGAGCCTGACCTGGGTGGAATACGTGGGCGATGCCCCCGAGCGCATCACCGCCACGCTGGCGCGGGCATTTCAATCGGGCGATGTGGTGTTTTCCTGTGGGGGCATCGGTGCCACACCCGATGACCACACGCGCCAATGCGCTGGAAAAGCGTTGGGCCTGCCTCTGGTGTTGCACCCCGAGGCCGAAAGTCTGATCCGCGAACGCATGCAAGACACCGCCAAAGAGCAAGGGGTGCCCTACGAGCCCGACCGCGCCGACAACGTGCACCGCCTGAACATGGGCGTCTTCCCGCAAGGCGCAAACATCATCCGCAACCCCTACAACAAGATTCCGGGATTCAGCTGCCAGGGCCAGGGCGGCGGCGCGGTCCACTTTGTGCCTGGCTTTCCGGTCATGGCCTGGCCCATGATCGAATCGGTGCTGGACGACCACTACGCCGCGCATTTCCAGCGCAACAGCCACCTCGAAAAGTCGGTGATCATCTTGGGTGCGATGGAGTCCACGCTCACCCCTTTCATGGAAACCATTGAGGCGCAGCACCCGGGCATCAAAGTCTTCAGCCTGCCCAGCGTGGATCACCCCCAGTGGGGACGCCACATCGAGTTGGGAGTCAAAGGCGAACCTGCACAGGCCGAGCTCGCCTATACCGACCTCCGAGCGGCCTTGCTCCGCTTGAATTTGACCTATGGCCCCGAACTGGTGCGTAATTTATAAATGCACCAAATTGGTTCATAATGGCGCAAATTTGGTGCGCTGATTCCTTGGCTTTTTTCGCGCCATGCCGTCAGAAGTCCCTCAGTCAGAGGCACAATTGAAAGCTGCTCGGATGGCGCGGCTTGGGCCCAGGTTGGCACAGAATCTGCATTGTCCGAACGTTCCTTGTTAACCCCCCTTTCCTACCAGGAGAATTTGATGGCCAAGACCGTCGCAGACGTGATGAAGATGGTGAAAGAGAACGAAGTCAAGTTCGTTGACTTCCGTTTCACCGATACCCGTGGCAAGTGGCAGCACATTACTGCGCCCGTGTCGCAGTTTGACGAAAGCAAGTTCGAAGACGGTCAAGCCTTCGACGGCTCTTCGATCGCTGGCTGGAAGGGCATTGAAGCCTCCGACATGCTGTTGATCCCCGATCCCAACAGCGCCATCATCGACCCCTTCTTCGAAGAAGTCACCTTGGTTTTGATCTGCGACGTGATCGAGCCCACAGACGGCAAGGCCTACGAGCGTGACCCACGTTCGATCGCCAAGCGCGCTGAGACGTACCTCAAGCAATCTGGCCTGGGCGACACCGCCTACTTCGGTCCAGAACCCGAATTCTTCTTGTTCGACGACGTGCGTTGGAGCACCGAGCCCAACAACACCTTCTACGCCATCGACGAAGCCGAAGGCCCATGGAACAGCGGCACCAAGATCGAAGGCGGCAACTCCGGCCACCGTCCTCGCGTCAAAGGCGGCTACTTCCCAGTGCCTCCCGTTGACAGCACGCATGACATGCGCAGCGAAATGTCCCTGATCCTCGAATCCGTGGGCATCCCCGTCGAAGTTCACCACCACGAAGTGGCTGGCGCTGGTCAGTGCGAAATCGGCACCAAGTTCTCGACCCTGGTCGAGCGCGCCGACTGGACACTGCTGCAAAAGTACGTGATCCACAATGTGGCCAATGCTTACGGCAAAACCGCCACCTTCATGCCCAAGCCTTACGCTGGCGACAACGGCTCCGGCATGCACGTGCACCAGTCCATCTGGAAAGACGGCAAGAACCTGTTCGCAGGCAATGGCTACGCTGGCCTGTCTGAATTGGCGCTGTTCTACATCGGCGGCATCATCAAGCACGCCCGTGCCCTGAACGCGATCACCAACCCTGGCACCAACAGCTACAAGCGCCTGGTGCCTCACTTCGAAGCCCCTGTGAAATTGGCCTATTCCGCCAAGAACCGCTCCGCTTCGATCCGCATTCCTAACGTGGCTTCTGATAAAGGTCGCCGCGTGGAAGCCCGTTTCCCCGATCCATTATGCAACCCTTACCTGGGCTTCGCTGCCTTGTTGATGGCTGGCTTGGACGGTATCGAGAACAAGATCCACCCCGGCGAAGCTGCCACCAAGGATCTGTACCACCTGCCTCCAGAAGAAGACAAGTTGGTGCCGACTGTTTGCTCCAGCTTGGACCAGGCTTTGGACGCACTCAACAACGACCGCGCCTTCTTGACCAAAGGCGGCGTGTTCACCGACGCTTGGATCGACGCCTACATCGACCTGAAGATGCAAGAAGTCACCCGCGCTCGCGTGGAAGTGTCGCCTGTTGAGTACGACATGTACTACTCGCTGTAATCCCATGCGGATGACGCACAGCAGTGCAAAAAAGGACGGCTTCGGTCGTCCTTTTTTTTGCCACGTGCTGAGCGTTTGGGGTCTCGGCTGCCTGGCCTTGCCCGCCTTGGCACAAGGGGCAATTTACCGCTGCGGTCAGGAGTACACCAACTCGCCGCTGGGCCGAACCGATTGTGTGCGCATCCATGTGCCACCCGCTGTGACGGTGATCGAAGGCACGCGCCCCAATGCGTCCCATTTGGCGGCACGCACCACTTCGGACGGGAGCACCGCCTTGGTGCCCGGACAGCGCACCAAAGCAGACGCGGTGCGCGAGCCGCCTGCCGTCCAGCGTGAGCGCGATGTGCAAGCACGCGCCATCTTGTTGCAGGAGCTGGCCCAAGCCCGGCAGCAGCAAGCACAGCTGCAGCAGGCGTTCAAAGACACGGAGACGACCAAACAAGCCGACAAGGCCTTGGCCGTGAAAGCCGCCCTGGAGCGCAACCAACGCGACATCGACAGTTTGCAGCGCGAGCTGGCCCGCCGCCCTGTGGCCGCCAACCCTTGAGAAAGACCATGTCTTTACCCCTTACCCGTTTTCAGGCCTTCGATTTGTTGGCCACCCCCATCGCCGTGATCGAAGGCGAAGGGCACATCAGTTTCGTCAACGCAGCCCTGGAAGACGTGATGGGCATGTCCCGCCGCAGCCTGAACGGCGCTTATTTGCCCGATTTTTTTGCCGACCCTCAGCCCCTGAAAAATGCGCTGATCGGCGCCCGCTCGAACGAATTTTCGGCCCTGCGCTACGAGGCCTTGCTCAACCGCATCCACCACGGCGACGCCTTGCCCGTGCACATGATCGTGGCGCCCTCAGACCGGCCTGAAGAGGTCATCATCGAGTTGCTGCCGGTCGAGCAGCAAACCCGCCAAGAGCGCGAAGAGCGCTTGCTGGAGCAGGCCCTGGCCAACAAGGAACTGATCCGTAACCTGGCGCACGAAATCAAGAACCCGTTGGGCGGCATCCGTGGATCGGCCCAATTGCTCGAGATGGAGCTGGGCAGCAAAGAACTCACCGAGTACACCCAGGTCATCATCCACGAGGCGGACCGCTTGCAGACCCTGGTGGACCGTCTGCTGGCACCGCACCGTCGGCCCCATGTGGTGGGCGATGTGAACATCCACGAGGTGTGTGAGCGTGTCAGGTCCTTGATCCTGGCCGAGTTCCCCAAGGGCTTGAAGGTCGTGCGCGATTACGACACCTCGATCCCCGAGTTCAGGGGGGACCGCGAACAGTTGATTCAGGCGGTGCTCAACATCACGCACAACGCGGCCCAGGCCCTGTCGGAGCGCATCGCGCAAGGCGATGGACAGATCACCTTCAAGAGCAGGATCTTGCGGCAAGTCACGTTTGGCAAGCAGCGTTACCGCCTGGCATTGGAATTGCATGTCATTGACAACGGGCCTGGCGTACCAGACTCGATCAAGGACCGCATTTTCTTCCCGTTGATATCGGGGCGCGAAGGCGGCTCGGGCCTAGGTCTGACGTTGTCACAAACTTTTGTGCAACAACACCACGGCATGATCGAGTGTGAGAGCGAGCCCGGTCGTACGGACTTCAAGATTTTGATTCCGTTGCCCTGAACCAAAGAAAGCACCCGCAGATGAAGCCGATCTGGATCGTAGACGATGACCAATCCATCCGCTTTGTGCTTGAGAAAGCATTGCTGCGCGAAGGCTTGCCCACGCGCAGCTTCACCAACCCGCGTGAAGTCCTGAAAGCCCTGGACTCCGAAGAAGGGCGTGACGGCCCTCAAGTGCTGGTCAGTGACATCCGCATGCCCGGAGGCTCGGGCCTGGACCTGTTGGCCACCATCAAGCAGCGCATGCCGGGTTTGCCTGTCATCATCATGACGGCGTTTTCCGACCTGGACAGTGCCGTCTCGGCATTTCAAAGCGGTGCCTTTGAGTACCTGCCCAAGCCCTTTGACTTGCCCAAAGCGATCGAGCTGATCCGCCGCGCCGTCGGTGAAAGCCAACGTGAAGACGTGGCCGAAGAAAAACTGGTGGAAGCCCCCGAGATGCTGGGCCAAGCGCCCGCCATGCAAGACGTGTTTCGAGGCATTGGCCGTTTGGCCCAAAGCCATGTCACCGTGCTGATCACGGGCGAGTCGGGCTCGGGCAAAGAACTGGTGGCGCACGCACTGCACAAACACTCGCCACGCGCCAACCAGCCTTTTGTGGCGATCAACACCGCCGCCATCCCCAAAGACCTGCTGGAAAGCGAATTGTTCGGTCACGAGCGGGGCGCTTTCACGGGTGCTCAGGCCTCGCGCCGTGGCCGCTTTGAGCAAGCCGATGGCGGCACCTTGTTCCTCGACGAGATTGGCGACATGCCCTTCGATTTGCAAACCCGCTTGTTGCGTGTTTTGTCCGATGGCCATTTCTACCGCGTCGGTGGCCACAGCGCCGTCAAGGCCAATGTGCGGGTGATTGCCGCCACCCACCAAGACCTGGAAGAGCGCGTCAAACAAGGGGTGTTCCGCGAAGACTTGTTTCACCGCCTGAACGTCATCCGCTTGCGCTTGCCTGCGCTGCGCGAGCGGCGCGAGGACGTGCCCATGCTGGCGCGTTACTTCTTGCAGCGCAGTGCGCAGCAGCTGGGTGTGGAGCCCAAGCGGATTTCCGAAGCGGCCATGGACAAACTGGGCCAGTTCCAGTTCCCGGGCAACGTGCGGCAGTTGGAAAACATTTGCCACTGGCTCACGGTGATGGCCCCCGCGCAAGTCATCGAGTTCAAGGATTTGCCGCCCGAAGTGCTGGCCACCGCAAGCCCTGCCGTGCCCGAGGCGATGGCGCCCGCAGCAACGGCAGCCGAGGCGGTGTCTGTGGCCGACTTGCCTGTGGCGGCCAGCATGGGGGCCAGCAGCCCGAGCGCAGTATGGGAGTCAGGCCTCGAAGAAGAGGCCCTGGCCTTGCTCAACACCGGCCGCACCGATGTGTGGGATGTGCTGAGCCGTCGCTTTGAAACCAGCCTGATTCAGGCGGCTTTGTCGATCACACGGGGGCGCCGGATCGAGGCGGCGCAAAAGTTGGGCATTGGACGCAACACCATCACCCGCAAGATCCAGGAACTGGGCATCGACGAGTAATGGGCCGGCGTTGAAAGGGAAGGCGTGGCCTGAGCGGTCACGCCTTTGTCCGTCGGCTCCAACAGCTTGCCGAGATCAATCGCTGAAAGGGTCTTGGAGCACCACATCGCTCGTGGGGATGGCCACGCAGGGCAGCACGCAGCCTTGGGCCAGCTCTTCTTTCGTCAGCCCAGGCCAGTCCATGTCGTAGCGCACTTGGCCTGAAACCAAGTGGCCGATGCAGGTGCGGCAAGTGCCATTGCGGCATGAGCTGGGCCACTGCAAACCGCCTTGTTCCAGACTGGTCAGCAGGCTTTGCTCGCGCCATGCGTCAAAGCAGGCATCGGGCGCGATGCGGGCGTTGAAAAAGGGAATGTCTGCGGACATGGCAGGCCTGCCGCGTCAGGCGGGACCTTCAAAGACCAATTTCCACTGGCCTTCTTCTTTTTGCCAATACGTGCGCAAAAAACCAGCTTGACGTTTGTCTTTGCCGCTGGACTCGCTCATGGTCACGACCATGGTGTCTTCGCCATCGTTCCAGTGCAAGACGGAAACCACCTCCAATGGCTTGGGCTTGCGTTGCCCCGCCACACTTTGGGCCAACTTGGGCCACCAATGCTCCAGGTCCAATGCGTCCCGTTCGAAGCGGGGGCTGTAATAGGTTTTGAGCTTGTCGAGGTCCGCATTTTGGCGGTCGGCTCGCCAGTTTTCCAAGGTGGGTTTGAAGCTCTTGTAGGCCGAGGACGTCTGGCTGTCAGACATCCAATCGAGTTTGTCGGCAATCACCACCGGCGTCATGCGCCAACCCGGCAAACGCAGCAGCTCGTCCATGTCGGTATTGGACAAGACCACGCAGCCATCGGTCGCTTCTGGCGCACGGGAATACTGTGCGCTGGGCGTGCCATGCAACCAAATGCCCGAGCCGGTTTTGTTGCGCATGGCATCCACGGCGTTGGGGAAATTCAAGGTCAAGGCACCGGCGCCAAACAAATCGGGCAAAGTCGCGCCGGGCAGTTTTCTCTGAACAAAATAAACGCCCAGGGGTGTTTTGCCATCGCCTTCCTTGACCTTGCCCACGCCGTTGATGCCCACGGAAACATAGGTTTCCTTGATCAGTTCCAGCTTCAATTGGCCGTCTTCGCCGGTGCGGTTGGCAAACCAGTACAGGCGCGATTTGGAGGCATCGACGGCCGCAATATAGGGTTGATCGGCCGCCAAGAACGCCACCGACGCAGGCACCTGGCCTTGGAGTTCTTGAGGTGAGGGGCGGGTGATGCGGCGCTTGGCTTCCAGCAACAACTCTTGCAGGCGACGCAGGGCCGAAGGCTGGGCATCGAGCTCCAGATCTGCGCCTTGCACCGGCAGGTGGGTGCTGATGTTCAGCAAGTCCGCGTAAAGCAACTGGCCCAATTGAAAAGTCGGAAACTGCGTCGCCACCACGCGTGCCGTCTCCAAAGCCTGAGCGCGATCGCCATCTCCCAGGTGTTGGTAAATTTGCCGCACCAAGGCCTCGGGGTCATGGGCCTGGATCGTGGCCACAGGGGTGCCGGGCTCAAACTCCAGTTTCCAGCGCAGGGGTTCTGAACTGGCATGGCTGCTGTCGGGCAGGGTGGGACGGTCGGACAAATACCAGGCGGTCAGGCCAAAAGCGGCCACCAACAGGGTCGGCGCAGCCCAGCGCAAGTGCCAGGAGGCCTTGCGTTGGTTTCGTTGTTGACGGTTGGGAAAGCGCGGAAAGTTCAATTCACCGTCTCGCGCGTGATCAGCCAGCGCTCACCTTGTTTGACCATTTCCAGGGTCTTGTGGCTGTTGCCCTTGAAGTTGTCCGACTCATAAACCTGCTGGAATTGGGCCGTGGCTTTGCTGCCAGAGACCTCGACCTTGAGGTTGTTCACTTCTACGCTGATGGTTTTTTTCGAGACGATGCGCACTCGGCGATCGCTTTCCCATTTGGCACGCGACATTTTGTCGGGTGGGGTGAAGCTGCTGCCATAGGTGGCCAAATAGCGGTTCATGTCTTTTTGGCTCCAAGCTTTGGCCCAAGCCGACACAGCGCTGCGAACTTCTGCCTGATCCGCCTTGGTCTGTTTGGCTTGTGCGTCTTCTTTCTTGGGCTCAGGCTTGGGCGCGGCCACAACGGGCGCTTCGGGCGGTGGCGTCACCGGTTTGGCTGCAGGGGGGGCCGTGTCGACCACTACCGGGGCCGCGGGCTTGGCCGATGTGGCGCTGGCAGGGCTTGCTGCCGTTGCGGCCACTGGGGCCGGCTTAGGGGGTTCGGCCGCAGGGGCCACGGCCACGGGTGTGGGGGGCGCAGCGGGCGGGGTGCTTGTGGCCAAGACGGTGGGCGGCGGCGTGCGCTTGTTGGGGTCAATGCTGCCGAGCAGCGTCAATTGGGGGCTCGAATTTTTGACTTTGCTGTCGACCTGCAAAGCTTTGGCATAAGTTTGTTTGGCCAATTGGCTTTGCACGTCCGACAGATTGCGGTGCGCCGCGGCGTAGCTGGGGTGTGTTTGCAGCGCTTTTTCAAGGTTGGCGCGAGACTCTTCGAGCCGGCCCTTGGCGGCGTACAGCACGCCCAAGTTGTTGTAGGCCTCGGACAAATCGGGGTGGGTCTCGATCAGCTTCTTGAAGGTGTCGATGGCCTTGTCGGTCTGGCCTTGTTGGGCTTGGATCACGCCCTCCATGAACCTGAGCTGAACATCTTTGGGGGCGTTTTGGCGCTCTTGTTGCACCAGTTTCAGCGCCTGATCCAGCTGACCGGCCTGGATGGCTTGTTTGATGCTGTCTTGCGGCGTGGCGGCGGCTTGGGCTGCCATGGCACCGCTCAGGCCCAAAGCCACTTGAAGCGCCCAACGCACCCAAGAATATGAATGCTTTGGTGCCGTCAAAGACTGCGAATTTTGATCAAACAACATAGCCAAATTGGTATTTCTGAAACCTGAGAATTGTAGCCAGTCACAGGTCCCCTCGCGGCGAGGGGGCTCAAGTCGATTTCAGATCACGCCATAAGGCGCTGATGCAGACCAATTGGCGGGCAATTGAAAGGCCATCTCGGCACCGGTGAAGGGGTGCGGGAACGCCAGTTCCTGGGCGTGCAAGAGCAAGCGCGGGCTCAGCGCCTTGGTCTCGGGCGGGGCATACAGCGAGTCGCCCAACATGGGGTGGCCAATGCTTTGCATGTGCACCCTCAACTGGTGGGTGCGGCCCGTCACGGGTTCCAGCTCCACCAGCGTGGCGGCCTCGCCCGTTTGCAGGGCGCGCCAGCGGCTGCGGCTGGCCTTGCCGTCGGGGTGAATGATGTGAATCGGCCTGCGCTCCCAGTCCAGCAAGATGGGGCCGTCGATGGTGAGCCAGCCTTCATCGTCGGCCGTTTGTGCCGCCTGGGTTTGCTCGGGGTGACCGCTCACCACGGCCACGTAGCGTTTGTGGACCTGACGCGTTTCAAACAAACGGCTCAGGCGGCGCTGCGCCTCGATGCCCCGCGCCATGATCAACAAGCCCGAGGTGTCTTGGTCGAGTCGGTGCACGATCAGGGCTTCGGGGTAGATGTCTTGCACGCGCTTGGACAGGCAGTCTTGCTTGTCCGGGCCGCGGCCAGGCACCGAGAGCAAGCCGCTGGGTTTTTCAAGCACCAGCAGGTGCTCGTCTTCATGGATCGGGGTCATCGAAAAATTCAGGGGCCGCTGATGGCCGGCCAGGCCAGAGGATCAGGAGGGTTTGACTTTGCCGCGTGGGGCCACAAACGTGGTGGGCGCCATGGGGCGGTCCGAGGTGAAGTTCTTGGGCGCCGTCGTGTCTTTTTTCGGCTTCTTGGCCATTTTGTTGCTGCGTTGTTCGCCTTTGGCCATGATGCTTCCTTGGTGGTCATCCCAGAACGGGAATGCCTTGATGTTAAGGCACAACGGCCCACAAAAATGGGGGCCGAGGCCCCCATGGATGCAGATCAGTCCCACTTGCGTGGTCTGTCAGACGCGGGTCACTTGACTTCGGTGACGAATTGCTCACGTGTGCGGCGCACTTTTTTGAGGCCCACCAACCAGTCGCCTTCGGCGCGGTAGCCCAGCGGCACAATGGCCACGCTGCGCAGGCCGCGTGCAGCCAAGCCCAAGATCTCGTCCACTGCGGCAGGCTCAAAGCCTTCCATGGGTGTGGCGTCCACTTCTTCGAAAGCGGCAGCGATCAAGGATGCACCCAGACCGATGTACGCCTGGCGGGCGGCGTGCTCGAAGTTGACCTTGGCATCGCGGCTGGGGTAATTGGCCAGCAGCATCTTGCGGTAGTTTTCCCAGCCTTCGTTGGTGCCGCCGCGCTCGGCGTTGGTCAGGTCAAACATGTGGTTGATGCGCTCGGCGGTGTAGTTGTCCCAAGCGGCAAACACCAGCAGATGCGAGCCGTCGGTCACCTGGGCCTGGTTATAGGCCTTGGGCTGGATCTGGGCGCGCACGGCGGCGTTGCTGACCACGATCACCTCAAACGGCTGCAGGCCGCTCGATGTGGGGGCCAGGCGGGCGGCTTCCACGATGCGGTCCACTTTGTCCTGGGCCACGACCTTGCTCGGGTCCATCTTTTTGCAGGCGTAGCGCCACTGCATTTTGTTCAGCAAATCGGACATGTTTTTTCCTTGTGGGTTTGAAGAGATGCGTGATTGTGTCTGAAAGCCTAGGCCACCTGCTGCCATGTGCCTGTGGGCAGGTCCCGCAGGTGATAAGGCCCGATGGCGATGCGGATCAGGCGCAGCGTGGGCAGGCCCACAGCGGCGGTCATGCGGCGCACTTGGCGGTTGCGACCTTCGCGGATCGACAGCTCCAGCCACGAAGTCGGAATGTTCTTGCGTTCGCGAATGGGCGGATTGCGCGGCCACAGGTCGGCCGGAGGCTCAACGGCTTGGGCGCGGGCGGGCAGGGTGGGGCCGTCGTTGAGTGTCACGCCCCGCGCCAGCGCGGTCAGCGCCTTGGCGTCCACCACGCCTTCGACCTGCACCAGATAGGTCTTTTCCATCTTGAAGCGCGGATCGGCAATGCGGGCTTGCTCTTGGCCGTCATCGGTCAGCAACAGCAAGCCCTCGCTGTCGGCATCCAGTCGCCCGGCCACGTACACCCCGGGCAAGTCGATGTGGTCCTTGAGCCCCTGCCAGCGCCCCTCGGGGGTGAACTGGCTGAGCACGCCATAGGGTTTGTTGAAACGGATCAGCATGGGCTTGAGCGTATCAGTTCATAGAGCCTGAATTTTGTAGGTCGGCACCTTCTGTTCCAACCATTGTCTGACCCTGATTTGGGTAGGTCGGCACCTTCAGGTCCGACAAGGTCCCAGCAGGTCCGCCATGGTGGGTCGGTTAGCATCCCCGCATGAGTTCCCAATACGAATGCCTCAAAAGCGCCGACCTGTATGCCGAAGCCTTTGGCGTTCTGGCCCCTGAAACCTTGCTGGACAAAGAGGTTTGGCCCCGCAAACAAGGTTTTTTCATCCGCAAGGCGCACACCGATGCACCCACTGCACCCGATGAAGCAGCACCGCCTGTGGTGCTGGAGCTGGCCCAAGGCCAGTTCGGCCTGGTGCCCACCTGGGTCAAGTCGGTGTCGGATGCCAAACTGCGCTCGACCAAACTGGCCGTGACCCGCTACGAAACCATGAGCACCGCCACGCCCACGCGGGAGACTTGGCTCCAAGGCCAGCGCTGCATCATCCCGATGCAGGCTTTTTTGGAAGACGACTGGCGCAGCGGCAAAGCCGTGCCCACCCGCATTGCCCGGGTGGACGGCAAACCCATGGGCGTGGCCGGGCTGTGGGAACACTGGGCCAAAGACGGCGAAGAAATCACCAGCTTCACCCTGCTGACGGTCAACGCCAACAGCCACGCTCTGATGAACCGCTATGGCCAAAACGGCAACGAAAAACGCATGCCCGCCATCTTGAACGAAGGCGCTTGGGGCGCTTGGCTCAGCGCCCCGATCGACAAGGCCCGCGAATTCATGCGGGCCTATCCGGCCAACTTGCTGCTGGCCAATCCGGTGCAAAAAAAGTAAGCCACCGATCAGAGTGACTGCCGGTAACGCTCCAGCATCTGCGCCTGGGTTTCGGCCTCGATCTCTTCACCTTTGAAGGCGCGGATCTGGTCGCGCATCATCTCGGCCATGCTGGGCAGTTGCGCCCGGTCGGCGTGGCGAGAGGCATCCCACAACTGCGAGCGCATCAGCGACTTGCCGCAGTGCAAATACACCGACGCCACCGTCACGCGAATGGCCAGCGCAGGCGTGCGCCGCGCATCGGCACACAAGGCCAAGTCGGCCGGGTCGGTGGACAGCACAGCGCGGCCATTGATGCGCAAAGTCTCGTCAAACCCCGGCAACAAAAACAGCAAACCCAGCCGCCCTGTTGCAATGATGTTTTCCAGCGTGTCCAGCCTGTTGTTGCCCGGTGCATCGGGCACCAGCAGCGTTTGCGCGTCCAGCACCTTCACGAAGCCCGCATCGCCCCCGCGCGGCGACGCGTCCATGTGCCCATCCGCATCGCTGCTGGCCAGCACCACAAAGGGCGACAAACCAATGAACTGCATCGCATGCGTGTCCAGCGCCGGAATTTCCTTCTTGAGCGAACGCTCACGGGCGGGGCCGTAGAGGTCGCGAAGGGCGTGGAGGGTGGTGATGTGGTGGGTGGTCATGGATTGGGCGTTGAGTTGAGGGGCATACCCAAATTGGGTTGGTTCATACCCAATTGGGGTACTTGGCAAGCACAGCTTCCAAAGGCGTAGCTTTAATCTGCCCGCTTTTATATGCCGCCAGACGGGACTCTGCTTCGAGTCCCCATTGGGCATCGATTGAGTGCCTTGGTGTTTCTGGCGTCCCATTAGACTTGGCGTCTTGGTGTTGAGAAACCAATGGCGAAGTGTGATCCACGAATTTATTGATGTTGGTGGTCATTGTTCACTCCATTTCTGGGAAATCGATTAGGGCTCGGCCAGTGACCGCACATCGGCCAAACGCAAACGGCCTTTGGTATTGCAGTCATACCGTGTTACACCATTTGGATCACCAATTTTTTGCCACAAGCCTGCGCGTATTTGCGCAGTGTGGCGAACGAGGGCGAATGCTTTTCGCTGCGCAAAGACGCCTCCAAGCGCGACACCGCAGAAACCGTGGTTCCCATGCGAGTGGCCACTTCGGCTTGCGTCAGGCCTGCGGCTTGACGTGCTTCCAGCATGGCATGGAGTGCGGTGTATTCTTCTTCCAGTTCGTCAAACGCCTTTTGCACGCCGGTCTTGGCCAGCAGAGCTTTGCGAAAAGCCGCATCGTGGGGCACGGGTTTGTAGCCAGTTTCAGCCATGTTGCACATCCTTCAGTCGTTTACGGGCCAGCCTAAGCTCAGCGTCCGGGGTCTCTTGTGTCTTTTTCACGAACGAGTGCAACACCACGATGGATCTGCCCACCTGCGTGCAATAAAACACCCGACCAATACCTTCTGGCCCCTTGGGGCGCAATTCAAACAGACCGTTGCCCATCGCTTTGGAGTGGGGCATGCGAAGGTCCGCACCGTGAACGGCCATTGCATCTGTGAGGCGCACATAGTCTGCAACGATGCCAGCGGGCATGGACATCACCTCGCGACGGACTTTGTCGTTGAAGTAGGTGATGGACCAGTTCATGGGGAAAAGATGTTAGCACATTTGCTAATAATTAAGCACCGCTTTGTTGCTCAAAACCCCGACCCCGGCTCACTCAAAAACGCCAGCTCCTCGGGCGTGGACTGGCGGCCGAGGATGGCGTTGCGGTGGGGGTAGCGGCCAAAGCGCTCGATGATGGCTTGGTAGCGCTGCTCGAAGCGCAAGGTGTCTTCAAGGCCCGGCTGCGCAAACAGGAGAGCGGCTTGGGTGTGTACCAGGGCGGACTCGCTGTGCATGTAGGGCATGTAGGCAAAGCTGCGCTGCGCCAAGGGCAGGCTGCGGTCCTGCCCACTGGCCACCAGCTCTTGTGCCAGCGCCAAGGCCAGAGGGTCTTGCTTTATATTTTGTTTACAAGTGCCCACATGATCTGAGCAAAGTGATTGGTCCTGTTGGTAATTAAGGATGCATCCCAATTGGTTGCCGTTTCTAAAACTGGATCACAAGGTAGTTTTGATTTGCGATACAAAGGGATTTTTTCTATAACTGGCTTGTTGCCAAGGGATGGTCTGCATAACCCCCGCCACAGCGCGAGTTGATGTCTGAATGTTCACATGGCGAAACCAGAACTGAATTGGCCGTCGATTTCCCGTTTTCCAGG
>NKIO01000025.1 GCA_002255935.1 Comamonadaceae bacterium PBBC2 | reverse complement strand
TGATTGTGGCTGGCGAGTGCGATCACCTGCCAGAACAAGCTTTCTACATGGTCGGCACCATCGACGAAGCTTTCGAAAAGGCCAAAAAGGCAGCTTAAAGCAGTGCTTCGGGGCGGCTCAATGCCACCCCGCTGCCCGCTTGAATGCACCTTTTTAAGGAGTAAACATGAACACCATCCACGTTGATGTGGTCAGTGCCGAAGAGTCCATCTACTCGGGCGAAGCCCGGTTTGTGGCCTTGCCCGGCGAGTCTGGCGAACTGGGCATTTACCCACGCCACACCCCGCTGATCACCCGCATCAAAGCCGGGTCGGTTCGCATTGAAACGGCTGACGGCGGCGAAGAGTTCGTTTTCGTGGCCGGTGGCATCCTGGAAGTGCAGCCAGACTGCGTGACCGTGCTGTCCGACACTGCGATCCGCGGTAAAGACCTCGACGAAGAAAAAGCCAACGCGGCCAAGCAAGAGGCTGAAGAAGCCCTGCGCAACGCCAAGAGCGAAATCGACATGACCCGTGCTCAAAACGAGCTGGTTGTATTGGCTGCTCAGTTGTCCGCTCTGCGTCGCTATCGCAAGAAATAAAAGACAGGTTCACACCTTGCTTTTGTGAGAAACCCGGCACCCATGTGTCCGGGTTTTTTTCGTCTGCTGTGTGCGCTGCGGCACAAAATGGGCACCGATACCCAGGGGAAGGGCCGTTGAAACCCTGCAAGGCATCACAATGATGGTTACAGCCTATTTGAGCCAAACCCTATGAAACGCGCCAAACTGCAAGCCGCCATCGTCGGTGGTACGCCCGATGACATTGAACAAGCCTTCTACGAGGCTTTGCACAATGCAGACATCCAGCAACTCATGTCGTGCTGGGCCGAGGAGGACGAGATCGTCTGTGTTCACCCCGGTGGCCCTCGCTTGATCGGTCCAGGCGCCATCCGCGCTGCGTTTGAAGCCATGTTTGCCAACGGCAGCGTGCAAGCCTTTCCTGAGCGTGTTCATAAAATCCAATCGCTGGCCAGTGCGGTTCACCACCTGGTGGAGCGGGTTGAAGTCATCACACCGCAAGGTGCGCAACACGCATGGGTGATCGCCACCAATGTTTTTCATAAAACCCCGCAAGGCTGGCGCTTGGTGGCGCACCACACCAGTCCCGGCACGGCCACAGATGCCGATGCAGGCCACAAGCCCTTGGTCTTGCACTGATGCAGTACAAAGCACCAGCGTGGCTGCTGGGTGGCCATGTGCAAACGATTTGGTCAGCCTTGTATGCACGCAGGCATTGGGCCCCCTTACGCCCTTTACAACGTGAGCGTTGGGTCACGCCTGATGGTGATTTTGTCGATGTCGACCGGCAAACGGCCAGTCACCCCAGCAGGCCCTTGGTGGTGCTTTTCCACGGTCTTGAGGGTTCATCGCAAAGCCACTATGCGCAAGCTTTCGCCGACTGGGCAGCCGAACACGACTTGAACTTTGCACTCCCCCATTTCCGCGGCTGCAGCGGTGAGTTGAACCACGCCCCACGCGCCTACCATTCGGGCGATCACCAAGAAGTGGACTGGATCTTGCGCAGATGCCGTCTTGCGCACCAACAAGAAGGCGGGCAGACCGTGGTGGCAGCGGGCGTGTCTTTGGGGGGCAATGCCCTGATGCGTTGGGCGGGTGAACAGGGCGCACAAGCAAAGGCAAAAGCCGATGCCGTGGCCTCGATCTGTTCCCCCTTGGATTTGGTGGCCAGTGGCCACGCCATCGGTCGCGGGTTCAACCGACAGGTTTACACGCGCATGTTTTTGCGGAGCATGAAGCCCAAAGCGCTGGCCAAACTGGCACAGCATCCGGGCTTGTTTGACCGACAAAGGATGCTGGCCGCGAAGGACTTGTACGCCTTCGACAATGTTTTTACTGCGCCTTTGCATGGCTTCCAAAACACCGACGATTATTGGCAGCGTGCATCGGCCAAGCCGGTGATGCATCAAATTGCCATCCCCGCATTGGCCTTGAACGCCTTGAATGACCCCTTTGTGCCCGCGTCAAGCCTGCCGAAGGCTAAAGATGTCTCGGCATCAGTGGCCTTGTGGCAACCCGTCCAGGGGGGACATGTCGGTTTTACGCAAGGTGGATGGCCGGGGCATGTGCGAGGATTGCCCGATGCCGTGGGCGGATGGCTGCTCCAAGCTGCAGGGCGGCCACAGAACGAGCAAGAGACAAGACATGGATGATTTGGTTCGACAGGCCATGGCCAAGTGGCCCAATGTGCCTGACTGTTTTGGATGGTTGGGCTTGGACAACCGCGGTCAATGGCACATGCGCGATGACCGTGTGCAAGCGCTGGGGCCTTTCCAATGCGGCACGCAAGGCGCCAAAGGATCGGTCCTGCGTCACGAGAAATTGATCTCGTTCATTGACCGCAACTACGAGGCGGATGGACTTGGACGCTGGTATTTTCAGAATGGTCCTCAGCGTGTTTATGTTGAATTGGAATCCACACCGTTCATTTTTCGTCTCGATGAGGCATTCACGCCCACAGCACACACAGGTCAATGCAGCACGGTGCAATCTTGCTTGGTGGACGAGTGGGGTCGGGTGTACTTGCACACGCCGCTGGGCTTAGGCTTGGTCCACACCCTGGATGTGGGTTTGGTGGCCTTGGCCATTGAGCAAGGTTTATGGACAGCGCAGGACTGCGTGTCGAAGGATTTGCCGAGTCAATTTGGCTATGTGATCAGTCCACAAGCGCAAAACGAGCAGGCATAAAAAAACCGGCTCACGAGCCGGTTTTCTGGAGAGAGAAAAGAATCACTTCTTTTCTTCAGCCGCAGGCGCTTTGGGTTCATCGAACTTGGCACCGGCGTTGTTGGCCATGTAAGCCGCAGCGCGAGAGATTTCAGTGTCGTTGAAGTCACCGCCGCCTTGAGCACCCATGGCACCTTTACCCTTGAGGGCGGAGGTGGTCAAAGTGGCCAGGCCTTGTTTGATGCGAGCGCCCCAAGCGCCTGCATCACCGAATTTAGGCGCACCTGCAGCACCGGTGGCGTGGCAAGCAGCGCATTGAGCTTTGTAGACTTCTTCGCCAGACTTCAAAGGGCGGTTCGCATCGCGAACTTCCACAGCGCCGATCTTTTGAATACGCTCAGCGACCGCACGCTCGGCATCGCTCGAACCGGGGGCTTCTTTGTTGGCCGATGTGACATAAAACACCAAGCCGATGATGATGAACACCGGGATGATGAAAGAAGCCAAGCTCAGCAAAAGCATTTGCTTGGGGGTTTTCACCGGACCGGTGTGGGCTTCGTGTTGATCGTGGCTGTTGTCGCTCATGACATCCTCTTGTTGGGCTGGCCATAGGGCCTATGGATTGACCGGAATCAACCGAGCATTATAGCGGTCCAACCTTCACCGAACTTGCAAGACGCCGTCAAAGCGCTGGCGCGTGAGATAATCTACGCCACCAACAGTGATGCGGCTGTAGCTCAGTGGATAGAGTATTGGCCTCCGAAGCCAAGGGTCGTGGGTTCGATCCCCGCCAGCCGCACCAAAAACCAAAAAAGCCACCTCTTTGAGGTGGCTTTTTGCTGTGAACTGGAAATCACCAAGGCCAATAAAGTCGGTAGGGGCTGTACTCTACAAAGGCGTAGGCCCCAGCAGCACCCAATGCGATGACGGTCAGGAGTATCAAGACCGTACGCCCAGTCGACGAAGGGGTTTGCACTTCAACAGCAGGTGCTGTGTAGTGAAGGACCGGGGGTTCAACCAAGACCGTTTCGCTGGCCGGTGTGGCCAAACCCATGGACACCGTTGGAAGCGCTTTGGGTGCGGGTATGGTCGCTGCATCATCGGCCGCCATGGTGATGGCCTGGATCGATTCGGGGGCGACACGCACTTTCACTTCGACAATGGCAGGCGGCATAGGTGAAGTGCCCGGACGCTGCAAAGGCACCACATTGGATGCGGAATGTCCAAACAAGCGCTCTTCTTGTTCCATGCGGTCCCAATCGGCACCCAAAAGCCGAGCCACCCTGCGTCCTGCCTGACGACGCAAGGACTCCGAATAAAAGCGTGAATTGCCGCCATCTTCCAGTTCATACAACTGAGACAAAGACATGCAGGCCTGAGTGGCCAGCAAAGACGGATCGATGCCCAATTGCAGTCGCAATTGACGCAATATCCTTCCCTTGGGATCTCCCGGTGTTTCGCTGGGCAAACCCAAATGACTCAAAGCTTCTTTGTTGGCGCTTTGCAAGGTGCGGGTATGACCGGGGCCGCCACCTTGACGCACCAAGGCAGACTGACGGATGGGTTGTTGGAATCTCAAATCTGACATGACGCGACCACTCCGGTCAGGTAGGCATGCATCCAGATGTTGGACATGGGGCCTGAAACCACCTGGATCGCAGAGGGCGAACCGGACGATGGTTGGCTCAGTAGGCCTTTTTCTTCGGTGACCAGCACCACTGAAAGGGGTGATCGGCCGCGGCTGTTGAAGTTTTCCAGGGCTTGCAAAGTTTTTTCCTGCTGCGTGCGCGGCATGGACATTTCAACCACCAGCATGTCAGGGCGTTTGCTCGACAGCTCCAGCAAAGCCTCGGTGACCGAATCAAAAAAGGTGACATCGACCGGAAACTTCCACTCGGCGTTGGCCGCCATCAATTGATTCATCAAGTGGGCTTTTTCGACCACCACGGTCACGCGGGGCTTGACCATGGACTTGATGGCCACCCCCATGGCGCTGCGTGAAGCGTTTTGGTAATCCAGGATCGAATCGAGCGAAATGCGCCGGTGCCCGCCACGCGTTTTCCAGCCTTTGAGATCACCTTGGTCCACCAAAGTTTGCACCAAGGTGGTCGACAAGCCCAGCATGCGCGCGGCCTCTGCCGTGCTCAAAAATTGAGCCACTTTGTCATTGACAGAGCGTTTGGTCGCGATGGACGGTTCCATCGTGGCTATCGAAGACTGTTCATCACCCATGGTGTTTCTCCTGGATTGAGTGGTTGTTTACCGCTCTCGCAAAGCTTGCGAGACGTTTTGAAGTGGACGGAAGAGGTATTCCAAAACAGACTTTTGGCCTGTTCTGATTTCGACGGTGGCGGTCATGCCGGGTGTGGGGGTCAATTTGAGACCGTTGCGCATGCCTTCGGGTTCTTTGACGCGGATCATGATTCGGTACAAGCCCTCTTCGAGTTCCATCGGGTTGCCGGGTTTTTTCTGACGCTCGGCGCGCAAGGTGTCAGGGCTCAGGTGCTCGAGCACGCCGTCCAGACCACCGTACTTGTTGAAGTCATAAGCGGTGAGCTTGACCACGGCTTTTTGCCCCACCTTCAAGAAGGCCACTTCGGAGGGTTTGACATAGGCCTCCACCAGCATTTCGTCTTCGGTCGGCACGATCTCCAAGATCGGTTGACCGGCCTGGATCACGCCGCCCACAGTGGTCACTTGTACATTTTTGACCACGCCTTTCATGGGCGATCGGATGGTGGTGCGCTTGAGTGCGTCTTCGCGTGCAGACGCGTTTTCTTTGGTTTGTGAAAGCTCTGAAGCGACACGCACCAATTCGTTGTTGGCATCGGTCAGGTAACGGTTTTGACGCTCTGCGCGTTGCCCCATCAGTTCAGACTGCTGACGGCGCAGGCGCAACAGCTCCACCTCGGACATCACGCCTTGTTTCACCAAGGGCTCGGTCATGCTCAATTCGCGGCTGACGGCGGCCAGGGAAATGTCCAATGAACGCAGCGATTCGGTCAAAGCCCTTTTGCGGGCATTGAAGGCCTGGGTCTCTTGCTGGACCAAACCGGTTTCCTTGCGCACTTCCGGTGGGAACTTCAATTCCACCCCATACGCTTCGGCTTTCAGGCGTGCGGCCAGTGCTGAAAGCGACATGAATTTTTCCTGGGCTTCGCGGTAAACGGCGCCCGAGCGGGCATCGTCAATCTGCAGCAGGACTTGGTCTTTCTCGACCGAGCTGCCTTCTCGCACGAACATTTCGCTCAGCACGCCGGTGTCCAGGCTTTGAATCACCTGTTCGCGGCTGGAGGGAATCACCTTGCCTTGGCCGCGTGTGATCTCATCCAGTTGGAAATAGCCTGCCCAAGCCAGGCCCAGCACCAAAGTGGCGCCCGTGGCCCAAACCAATATTTTGCTGGCCCGGCGCTCATCCTCCTCAACGGTGGCGATGCCAAAACCGGTGGAGCCAAATGATTTGCCGCTCATGCTGCAACTCCTTGTGCCCGTGGGGCCTGCACATCGATGCCACGCGACAACTTCTCAATCATTTCTTGTTTGGGGCCCATGGCCACGCACTGGCCTGCATCGATCACCGCGATGTGGTCGACCCACTCCAGCAACTGGGGCCTGTGGGTGGACATCAGCAAGGTGCGGCCTTGCAGCCATTCCTTGAGCACCGCGATCACGCGGGCTTCGCTGTTTTGGTCCATGTTGGCGGTGGGCTCATCCATATAGACCAGCTGTGGGTTGCGCAGCATCATGCGGGCAATGGACAGCAATTGGCGTTGACCACCTGACAGGCCGCCGCCGGCTTCGGTGATGGGCATGTCCAGACCCAGGGGGTGGTTGGCCACGATGTCGTAAATGCCCAGCGCTTTGAGGGTCTCGGCGATGCGGGTGTCGTTGATCCAACTGTCGGCCAACACCAAGTTTTCACGCAGTGTGCCCATGAACAGTTGGGGGTCTTGACCCACATAGCCCATTCGGTTGCGCACTTCGGCCGGATCGATTTGTTGCAGGTCCACACCGTCCAGACGAATGCTCCCCGCCAAGGGCGCGTAAAGGCCGGCCATCAAGCGCAGCAAGGTGCTCTTGCCGCTGCCCACACGCCCCAGCATGGCCACTTTTTGGCCGGCAGGGATGGACATCGACACTTTTTTGATGACCGGGATCTTGTGTTGACCGGGGTAGGCAAACTCCAGTCCTTCGGCTTCCAGGTGTCCTGCGATCGATTCGGGCACCACGTAGTTGCGGCCATGCACGCGGTCACGCGGACGCTTGATCAGGCCATCCAGGGTTTCGAGCGAGGTGACGGCTTGTTGGTAGCGCGAGGCCAAAGACATCACGCTGGCCAATGGCGACAGGGCGCGCCCTGCCAAAATCACCGAAGCGATCAAGCCGCCCAAGGTGAGTTGGTTGGCATGGATCATGTAGACCCCGCCGACCACCATGACCACGGTGACGAGCTGCTGGATCGCTGTGGTCAGGCCCATGATCCAGTTGGTCAGGCTGCGAATTTGTTTGTAGGAGTCAGAGCCTGCCAAGTTGGAGACTTCCCAGCGGCGTTGCAGGTAACTCTCGGCGTTGTGGGCCTTGAGCAGTTCCAGATTCAACACCGACTCCACCAGCACGCTTTGCTTGTCGCCCGATTCCTTCATGTTGGCGCGCATGGCCTTCATCAAGGGCTTTTGGGCATACAAACCAATGATCAACAAAATGGGCACGACGGCCGCAGGCACCCAAGCGAGGGGACCTGCAACGATGGCGATCAAGATCAGGTACATCGCCACAAAGGGCATGTCGGCCAAGAGCACCAAGGACGATGAAGAGAAGAAGTCGCGCAGTGACTCGAAGTCGCGCATGGAACTGGCGAAAATGCCGACCGACTGCGGGCGATGCTCCAGTCGTATGGCCATGATCTCGCGCAACAGCGTCGCGTTGATCGCCAAGTCCGCCTTCTTGCCGCCCAAGTCCACCAGGCGGGCCTTGAGCCAACGCATGATGAACTCCATCACGATCGCGATCGAGGTGCCGATCGCCAGTGTCCACAGCGAGGAGTAAGCCTGTGTGGGCACCACCCGGTCGTAGACGTTCATGGTGAAGAACACCGAGGCCAGCGTCAGGATGTTGGCCACCACCGTCGCCACCATCGACTCCACATAAAAGTGACGGAAGCGCCACAAAGTGTCCCAAAACCAGCTGAAGGCCTTGTCATGCATCGGCGCCAGGGTCTGGTCGTGGCGATGCGGAACCACTTTGACGGCCAAAACTTCGGGGCGGGCCAAGGCTTGCAATTCCGACAAGGGCACGCGATGGCTTTCCATGCCCGTGTGGGCCCACAGCACCACCGCTTCGTTGCCCTCAATGGCGCGCAGAACGCAGGCACGTCCGTCCATCAAAGGCATCAGCACAGGCAACACATAGGCCGGGATGTCGGCCACTTTGATGCGTGACCAGGCGGCCATCAGGCCGTGTTTGTGGGCCAAGTCCGGGTAAGCCGCCAGCGGCACGCGACCACGGTCGTCCAGCGCAAAACCGGCCCGCAAAACCTGTAAATGGACGGGGCGATCCAGCAATTTGGCCGCCATGGCCAAACACATCAGCATCGGGTCGGCCATCACATCGTTGGCCTTGGGGGTAGGGCGGGGGGCCTGGGTGCCCGGCAAAAAGGAAATCAAATCAGCCATGGTGTCTCAATTCTTCAAATCAGTGGTCGTGGGCGAAGCGGGCAACTGCACGGTGCCGGGTTCGGACGAAAAGCGTCTGGCCAAATCGCCAGTGGCCGCCAGCAAACGAACGCGCGCGATGCGTTCGTCGTGGAATGCGGCCCTTGCTGCACTGCGGTAATTGAAAGAGTCGGCCTGAATGTTCAGCAAATCCAGCAGCGATCGTCGTGCCACGCGGAACTGTTGGCGATAGCCGTCCACCACTTTGTCGCCCACATCGGACTGGGAAGAACCGACCACGGCGCGAGAACGGGCTGAAGCCCATTCCTGCCAGGCCAGCGCGGCTTTTTCGCGCGCCAGCAATCGCGCTTCTTCCAGCGCGAATTGAGATGCTTTGAGTTGCCCTTGCGCTGCCTCAACCAGGGCCGAGGTGGCGCCACCTGTGAACAGTGGGGCATTGAGCTGCAACTGAGCAAACGTTTCAAAGCGCAAGGTGTTGGCATTGAATTGGCGCGACATGGCCGCATCCACCGTGGGCCAGTACTGGCCTTTGGCCATGCGCACGGCCGCTTCTGCCGCCACCATCTGTGCCTTGTATTGCGCCACACTGGGCAAATCGTCGCCCACGCGATCGATGGCGGCGGCCAGGCTCAGAGGGATTTGCCCCAAAACGCCATGGTCCGAGACCACCGCGTCCAAGCCCACAGGCCGCGCGTCCATGTCCTCCGGCCAGAAGCGACGCAACCTCTGCATGGCTTGCGCCAGATCGGCCTTGCGTTGCTGCAGCGCCAAAGACGCGTTTTCCATGCGGACCAAGGCTTGCTCATAGTCAATGCGGCGACCGGCATCGACCTGGGCAATCTTTTGGATGTCGTCCAGCGTTTCCTTGTGTGAATTCAGGTTGCGCACCGCCAAGCCATAAAGGTCAGCGGTTTTGTCCCAGTTCAGGTAAGCCTCGCTGGCCTGTTGGGCCACATCGTCCAAAGTGCCGTCGCGTTGCAATTCGGCCGCCCGGGTCAGGGCTTCTGCTCGGTTGGCTTCGGCCTCGATCTTGCCGCCGGACCACAAATTCAGTTTCGCGGTGGGCGACACCACCGACCGGCCCACCGACGAAGGGATCGAGCCAGATGAATATTGGTTGCTGGAAAGCGTGACGCCAATTTGAGGTTGGTGCGCACTGCGTGCCCGGTCAATGTCGGCCCGCGAGGCCTGCGCCTTGGCATTGGCCGTTTGGATCGACGGATACATCTGCAGCGCGCGCTCGACCACTTGGGGCAGTGTTTGCGCGCCGGCGTTCGTCATGGCGCAGGCAGAAGCCCAAGCCAAAGCTGTCAGTTTGAGCCATTCTGGTGCGCGGGAGCGCCGTCGAAAAGCCAAAAACTGACAAAACGGGTTTTGACGAACAAGTTGATGCATCAGCTGGCAATTGCCAATTACGTTAAAAATGAAATTTTCGATATGAAAAGTTATTTGTAAATCCGCCAATTGGCGTACGCCAATTGGCGGATTTGGGAGAAATGACACAAGAAACCCCCTTATAGAAGTTCAGAACAAAAGAAAATCATTTGATCTGAGTTCGAATTGATTATTTCTAGGGTCTTGGAGGAGTTTGTAAATCGATGTAAATGGCGTACGCCATTTGGCGTATTGAATTTAAGGATTATTTCGATATTGTTGTGTCAATTTGCCAAAATTGTCACGAAAGCGTTCGCTTCCTGTTTTTATGGGTATCGATGGTCGCTTGGCGTGACAAAAAAGACCGAATGACGCCAAGGATCGAAGATGACACACACGCCTGAAACCCAAATTGTCAAAAACAAGACAGAGGGGCTGAGGAGCCATGCGAAATGGCTAAAAATGGCATTTTGGGCTGTCCTGACAGGCTGTGTGAGCGTGCAGGCCCAAACCCAAGTCAGCAATGGCGCCATCCAAGCCTTGGCTGAGAACTACAACTTGGGATCGGGTGTAGCAGCAGGGCAAACGCGTGTCATTTTTTACCGCCCAGCGAATGCCCCCACCCCCGGTGCGATCACGGTCTTGGTCAATGAGCAATACCACGCGTCTTTGAGTGCAGGCGGGTTCAGCTATTTGTGTTTGCGGCCCGGGCCTGTCGAGATGGGTGTGCGTCAGATGGAAGTTGATTTGCGCCCCAACAAAGATGGCATGGATGCGATCTCTGCCATCGATCTGAAAAGCGGCCAAACCTACTACATGCGCGTGGACGAGCAGCAGGGCCGGCGCATTTTCCTGCGCCCCGTTGGTGCCGCCTTGGCTTTGCCAGAACTGTCATCGACACGTTTGCAAGTGCACACCGTCAGCCGCGTCACAGGCATGCAAAACTGCAATGTGGACAGGGGCGGCGCGGGCTATGAAATGCCGACCGCCAGTTACCCGGTGGCCCCCACGCAGAGCTACCAATTGGCAGGCGACACCTTGTTTGCCTTCAATCGATCGGACCGAGGCGGTCTGACACAAGACGGTGTCATGGCGATCAACCGCTTGCTCGGGCAAATCCGCATGGAATACAGCCGCATTGACCGCGTTCACGTGATCGGACATGCCGATCCGCTGGGCAACGATCTGAGCAACGAGCGCTTGTCCATCGAGCGTGCCCAAACGGTGCGTGAATACATCGACATGGCTGGGCAAATGAACGGCCGTGTCACCACCGAAGGCCGAGGCTCCAGAGAGGCCGTGGTGCGCCATTGCAGTCGAGTCAGCAGCCCCGAAAGCGTGGCCTGCAACCAGCCGAACCGCCGCGTCGCAGTGGAAGTGACTGGCCAACGCCGCTGACGCCAAGACGACCTTTCGGCATCCGAACTCATTAAGCTAGAACTGGGAAAACCCGATGGCCAAGCAATACAAAGTCATTGTCAACAATGGCAAAGCTGCCGAGAACAAAATCGTTGAAGTGGCCGGGGGCGCAGGGCGCAACGGTCAACCCGTGCGCATCAAGGCAGAGCAAGGCCTGAAATACCAGTTGCAGGAACTGCAACGCACACAAGAGGCGGCTCCGGAGTACGTCAAGGTCAAGCGCATTGGCAAAGACCTGCACGTCATCTTTGAAGGCCAGCGCGATGCGGACCTGATCATCGAAGGCTATTACGAGGTCATGACCACGCCCTACAACGGCTTGGTGGGGCGCGCAGAAAACGGCAGTTTCTACGAATACATTCCCGAAGATCCCAACGTCAAAGGCTTGGTGCCCAACTTGCGCGAAGGCGCATTGCCCATCAACGTGGCGCTCGGTGGCGCCGAGGTCTCCGGGGCGGGTGCGGCCATTGCGGGTGTGGTGTTTGGTGGCTTTGGGGGGCTGGGTTTGCTCGGCGGTGTGGTCGCAGGCGTGGCGGGGACGGCGGCGGTCGCGGCTGCAGTCAAGCAAAACAAGGAAACGGTCAATGGAAATGGGGTGCTTTCCGATTCAGTCGCTCCCACAGTGGCCATCGCCAGTGATAAAACCAGATTGAGTGAAGGTCAAAGTGCAACAATCACCTTCACGCTCAGCGAACCCAGCACCGACTTCGGCACCGACGACGTGGCGGTCAGCGGGGGAACACTGAGCAATTTCCAGGGCAGCGGCACGTCGTACACCGCGACCTTCACGCCCGATGCCAACAGCACCGTTGAAAGCAGCGTGTCTGTCGCCAGTGGTAAATTTCGTGATGCTGCAGGCAATTTCAATGCAGATGGCAGCGAAGCCAACAACACGGTGTCGATGCCCACCGACACGACAGGTTCAGAACGAACGACGGAGTTTCCGAACATCGTTGTGACCAGTGATAAAAACAGTTTGACCGCAGGGCAAACAGCCATCATCACATTCACTTTGAGCCAAGCCAGTACCGACTTCACGTCGGCAGATGTTCAAGTCAGTGGCGGAACTTTGAGCAACTTCAAAGGTTCGGGCAAGGTCTACACCGCAACCTTCACGCCAAATGCTCAAAGCAAGGCAGACAGCGTCATCCATGTGGACAGCTATGCGTTCCAAAACGTTGCCGGCTTGGAAAACAGCGATGGCGCTGATGCGAACAACACCTTGACGATGAGCACCAACACGGTCGTGGTGGACAACGTCAGCCCAACCATCGCAATTGCCAGCAATAAGACGAATTTATCGACCGGACAGACTGCCACGATCACCTTCACGCTCAGTGAGGCCAGCAGCGACTTTACGCAGTCAGATGTCACGGTCAGTGGCGGCACCTTGAGTAATTTTGCCGGCTCGGGCACCACTTACACCGCCACCTTCACACCCAAGGCCAACAGCGTGGGTGACAGCGTGGTCAAGGTCGACAATTTGCGCTTCAAGGATGCGGCAGGCAACATCAACGTCGATGGCGCAGAGGCCAACAACACAGTCACGATGCCCACCAATACCACTGGACCTGGCGTGGATACGACGGCGCCCACTGTGGCGGTCACCAGCGATAAAGCACAGTTGTTGGCAGGTCAAACAGCGGTGATCACCTTCACCTTGAGCGAGCCCAGCAACGACTTCACAGCCGCAGATGTCACCGTCGCTGGTGGCACCTTGAGCAATTTCCAAGGCAGTGGCGCGTCTTACACGGCCACTTTCACGCCTACTCCCAACAGCATCGCCGACAGCAGCGTTTACGTGGGCAGCAGCAAATTCAGGGATGCGGCAGGTAATCAAAACAACGATGGCAATGAAGCCGACAACTTGCTGACGATCCCGACGGACACCACGGGTTTGGACACGATTGCCCCCACGATAGCCATCACCAGCGACATGAGCGCCCTGAGCACTGGACAAACAGCGCAAGTCACTTTCACCTTGAGCGAATCCAGCACCGACTTCACAGTGGCCGATGTCACGGTCGCAGGTGGCACCTTGAGCAATTTTCAGGGCAGTGGCGTGACTTACACGGCCACTTTCACGCCCACGCCTAACAGCACCGCCAACAGTGTCATCAGCGTGGCCAGTCTCAAGTTCAAAGATGCCGCGGGGAATCAAAACACCGATGGGGCCGATGCTAACAATTTGCTGACCATCGCGACCAACACCACCACCGCGGACATCACGGCGCCAACCATTGCCATCAGCAGCGATAAAGCCGCGCTGGCAGCAGGCCAAGAGGCCATCATCACCTTCACACTCAGTGAGGTCAGCACGGACTTCTCGGCCAGTGATGTCACGGTCAGTGGCGGAACACTGAGCAACTTTCAAGGGGCAGGGACGAACTACACCGCCACATTCACACCCTATCCCAACAGCACAGCCAGCAGTGTGGTGAGTGTGGGCAGCTTGAGTTTTCGGGATGGGGCAGGCAATCTCAACACAGACGGCGCAGACAACAACAACAGGGTGACCATGGTGACCAACACCATGGCCCAGGACACCGTGGCGCCAACCATCGCCATCACGAGCGATAAAGCCAGCTTGGGCCTTGGGCAGACAGCGACCATCACCTTTACCCTGTCGGAGTCCAGCACCAACTTCACGGCCGCCGATGTGGTGGTCAGTGGCGGTAGTTTGAGCAATTTCCAAGGCTCAGGTACCACGTATACCGCCCTATTCACGCCCAACGCCAACAGCTCTGCAGACAGCAGCGTGTACGTTGCCAGTGCCGCCTTCAGTGATGCTGCAGGTAATGCCAACGCCGATGGCGCACAGGCAGACAATTTATTGACCATGCCCACCAATACCATGGGGCCCGATACCTTGGCGCCATCGATTGCCATCAGCAGCGATAAAGTCAGCTTGAGCACGGGTCAAACGGCGACCATCACTTTTGCGCTGAGCGAAAACAGCAGCGATTTCACGGCCGCAGATGTCACTGTCAGCGGTGGCACCTTGAGCAATTTTCAGGGCAGTGGTGCGGTCTACACGGCGACATTCACGCCCACACCTAACAGCACTGCCAACAGCGTGGTCAGTGTGGCCAGCCAGAAATTCAGTGATGCCGCAGGGAACCAAAACCAAGATGGTGTGGATGACAACAACACCGTGACGATGGCGACCAACACCACGGTACCAGACACCACGCCACCCACGATCGCCATCACGAGCGACATGAGCAATCTGGTCGCAGGTCAGACCGCCACCATCACATTCACGTTGAGCGAGCCCAGCACCGACTTCACTGCCGCCGATGTGGTTGTGACGGGTGGCATCTTGAGCAACTTTCAGGGTCGAGGAACCAACTACACGGCCATCTTTACACCTCATGGCAACAGCACAGCCAACAGCGTGCTCAGCGTGAGCAGCGTCAAGTTCAGCGATCCTGCAGGAAATCCCAATGTCGACGGCAACGATGCGGACAACACGGTGACCATGCCCACCAACACGACGCTGCCGGACACCACACCGCCCAGTATTGCCATCAGCAGCAACAAAGCGCAGTTGTTGGCGGGCGATACCGCGGTCATCACTTTCACGCTCAGTGAAGCCAGCAGCAATTTCACCGCAGCCGATGTGGTGATTGTGGGCGGGGTGTTGAGCAATTTCCAAGGCAGTGGCGCCAGTTACACCGCCACGTTCACACCAGACCCGAACAGCACAGCCGACAGCAGTCTTCATGTACCGAATCAGCAATTCAGCGATGCGGCGGGCAACCTGAACTGCGATGCCACGGAAGCCAACAACACCGTGCTGATGGTCACCGACACCACGTCAAATCACGTGACGGACTTCACGCCCCCCACCATTGTGGTCAGCAGCGATCAAACGCAATTGCTCGCAGGACAGACCGCCACCATCACCTTCACACTCAGCGAAGACAGTACAAATTTCACATTGACCGATGTGCTGGTCACGGGCGGAACACTGAATAACTTCCAAGGTGGCGGCAGCATTTACACCGCCACCTTCATACCGACTGCAAACAGCACCGCCAGCAGTGTGGTTTCAGTCAACAGTCTGAAGTTCACCGATGCTGCTGGCAACCCGAACATTGACGGTCAGGAAGCGAACAACAAAGTGACGATGGAGACCAACACCGTTGTCCCTGACAACGTGGCGCCCACCATCGCCGTCACCAGCGATCAGTCGCTCTTGGTCAATGGACAAACGGCCACCATCACGTTTACTTTGTCCGAGCCCAGCAACAATTTTGGGATGGACGACATCACGGTGGTGGGCGGTGCGCTGAGTGAATTCAGTGTCAGTCTGACCGATCCATTGGTCTATACGGCCATCATCACCCCCGATCTGGGCGGGCAACAAGATGTGGCCATCCACGTGGCCAGTGGCGTCTTCAGCGATGCCGCTGGCAATGTCAATTCGGACAGCGCAGACACAGACAACACCCTGACGATTCCAGTCCTTCAGGTGAACAACGTGGTCACGCACGTCTATTCCGACGGTAAGCCTGCGACGGGGATGTGGCTGCTGCCATTGCCCTCGGCCACCATGACGGGCGGTGCCGCTGCCGATGTTTTGAACGTCACCTTGCCCACAGATGTCATCGACGCAGGGTCTGGCCCAGACACCATCACCCTCAATGACGCGGCCCTCAAAGGGCTCAACGCTGGGCAAGGCCTGGGTGTGGACGGTGGTGAGGGCCTGGACACGCTGGTGCTGCCAGCGGCAGCCAACTTGTTGCAAGACGCATTGCAACTTTTGCGCGCAGGGGCCGAAGCGCCCAGCTCGGTCACCACCGTCGGCACCCTGGCGGGCTATCTGCAAAACACCTTCACCACCACACAGCTCGATGCTATTGAGTTGCAAGATGTGATGGCCGTGCTGCCGGGCGGCTCCAGCGCTGGGACTTTCCTGGGTGTCGCCATGACCATGTTGGGTTTGAATGGCACCAGCAGCCTGAACCAAGCACTGAGCGCACTCAAGAACGGCAGCATGTCCAGCATGACACTGGGCACCTTGCAAACGGCCCTGAGCATGTACACCGGGCAGTCGGTGAACATCGACACCGCCGTCAACGACTTGATCGGTGGTGCGGTGACATACCTGGCCGCAGACAACCCGCAGTTGCAAACGATGGGCGGTGCGTTCACCTTCTTGCAAAGTGCGGTATCTGCCAGCATCCTCGACAGCAAGACCCTGGGCGACCTGATGGGGCTGGCCCACCAATTGCAGCCCGATGGCCGTTTGACCCAGCTGTTTCAAACCGTGGCCCAGATGCAGGGCATCAGCAACAGCGACAGCCTCAATGCGGTGATCGCCAAAATGCAATCGTCGGCATTGCTCCATGTGAACCTGACCGATTTGGGCACCACCGTCGCCGACCAACTCGCGCTCACGGGCACGGTGACCGATGTGCGTGAAGGCATCGATTTGACAGACCCCTTGGTGGCAGAGGTGGTCAGAGGCATTGAGGTTTTCGATCTCACAGCCAGCGGCGCGCACAAACTCACCATGAACGTGAGCAATGCCTTGAGTTTGGCCGCGGGTTCGCCCCATCAGGACAAGCAGGTGTTCGTCAAAGGGTCCTCGGAAGACACCGTCAGTTTGAGTGACCAATACAGCAATGGCGCCAACGCCGGTGAATGGATCCCAGTGGCGGGCGCCCCAGTGGTGGTCGATGGCGTCCAATATGTGGGCTATAAAAATACGGCTGAACTGGGCGTTGAGGTACTGGTCCAGGTGGGCATGCAGGTGTTGCGCAACACGGCCATGCCGCTCACGCATTGGACGTCAGACAGCTCAGGACAAGTTCTTGTGGGGGATATGGAGCAAGGCCCTGCTGAACAATGGAGCAACAGTGTCTATGGTTACACCAGTGCCGATGCGTCGCCACGGATTCAGGGGCATTTGGACAGAGCCTTGGAGCCGACCTGGACACTGGACCTGTACCGCGTGGATCCGGGTGCTGGCAATCAACCCCCTCAATTGATCCAAGCGGGTCTTGCCCTGGATGGTCAAAACAATTGGCAATACCAGGAGCCTGCGGATTTGGCGCCAGGTCACCAGTACCGCTACTACACCGTTTTGAGTGACAGTCAATCCAATTTGAATGTGGTGTCCAACGAATACACCATAGAGATTCCGGCGAGTTTCAAGACTTTCAGTTTGACTTCCGCAGACCAAGTGTTGGATTGGTCTGTTTTTACGCAAGGCAAAGCCGATTTGCAATCGATCGAGGCGATCGACATCACCGGCACGGGGAACAACACCCTCAAGTTATCACTCAACGACGTGTTGAGCCAAGGTGTTTTGGGTGCTTTCCAGGATGCGACCGGCGCTGCCGGCATGGTGCAGATGAAGGTCGACGGCAATGCGGGCGATGTGGTGGAACTCAAGGACCTGGTCGGCAGTGCCGAGCCCGGCGCCTGGGTTCAAGAGGGCAGCAACATCTCGATGGGCGGCCACGCCTACAAGGTGTTCACCTACGCCGCATTGAACGCGCAGTTGCTGATCGATGCCAATGTGCAGCACACCTTGGTGGGTACCGGCAACCTCTGACCTGGCGAGCGCCTGTGACCCCGCGTGCGATGGCTGATGGGCCATCGCACTCTGGGCCTTGCACTCACCCAGCTTTGCGGTAGGCCATGGGGGTGCTGCCCCGCCAGCGCCTGAAGCTGCGGCTGAAATTGGTGTCGTCCACAAAGCCCAGTCGCTCTGCGATGGCGCTCATGGGCAGCTGAGTGTTTTTCAGCATCCAGCAGGCCATCTCGCTTTTGGCCTCATCGAGCAGCGCTTGGTAAGTCACGCCCTCGGCCACCAGTCGGCGAATCAGGGTGCGCGGTGACATGGCCAAGCGCTCGGCCGCCGCTTTGAGGCTGGGCCAGTTTTGCTGTTCATCGGGCATCATGGCGCGCAGGCGCGAAACCAGGCTGCCGTCGATGGCAGCCAGTTCTTCTTCGCAGCTGCGGCATGCGCTGGCAAAAAGTTTGGCGTCGGCCGTGGGGCTGGTTTTTTGCGCCAAAGCGTGGGGCACACGCAAGGCGGTGTGGGCTTGCCCGTAATGCATTTGCATGGGCAGCTGTAAGGGCAGGGTGCTGTCCCAGTGCGCGTCAAAGTGCATGTGGGCGGCCGCTTCGTCACCGGCCACGCCCTGGATCATTTTGAACACCGAGACGGCAGTGCCGATCTCGCAAAAGGTGCGCAGCGGGCCCAAAGGCATGCGGGGCTCCAGCACCAAGCGGATCTCGCCATCTACGCTGTGACACCGGTAATGAAAAAAGCGGTTGCGCATCGAGGCATAGCGCGCCAGGGTGTGCATGGCCTCCCCCACCGTGGCACTGGACACCACCGCATAGCCCATGGCCCCGTGGGCAGAAGCGGCCACGAGGTGGCCCAAAGCGATCCCCAAAGCGGGCTGGTGGGCCACATCCATGTGTTCCAGCAAGGGCAAGACGTCCAGAACCGACACCATGCGGCCCCCTTCGGGCAGGGGCAAATCGATGGGCACGCCCATGCGCTCAGCCAGTGACATGGCCAAGCGCACATAGGTCGTGTGGATGACGCCTTCGCGCCAGGAGGCAGGGGGGGGCAAATCGTGCATGCCCACACATTGTCACTTCATGAAGAAATGTTGTCACTTGCTGAGCTGTCCGAAAAGTGACCGTTCCAGACAATGGCAGAACACCACAACGCTGGGCGGCATGCACTGCCCAGTCAACCCGAGAGACAAGAAAGCCATGTCGTCGAATGCGTCTTCGAATAATCCGATCCCCGTCTCGCCCGATAAAAAGGCCGAGTTGTACCGGCTGACCAACCCGCCCGTGATCGCTTGGCCCACCTTGGCGATTTTGGTGTTCATCGTGGTGGGCATTGTGGGCACCGACACCTTGGCGCTGCAGGGCCATCTGCCCCTTTGGGCTGCAGCCATGCTCAATGTGCTCTTCATGTACCCGATCTTTCATGTGGCGCATGACGCCACGCACCGCAGTGCTTCGTCGAATGTGCAGCTCAACGATTGGATGGGCCGCATCGCCTTGCTGATGATCGCGCCACAGGTGTCGCTGAGCACCTTCCGCTACTCGCACATGATCCACCACCGCTTCACCAACGACGCCAAGGACCCCGACCACTACGCGCACGGCCCTTGGTGGAACATCGTGTTCCGGTGGATGACCTTTGATTTGTCTTATGCGGTCTACAACTGGCGCTCGGGTGACCCACGGGGCGTCAAGACCCTCAAAGACACCCTGCCCTTGGCGGCGATGACCATTGCGCTGGTGCTGGCCTTGGTCTATTTCGGCTACGGCTGGGAGGTGCTGATGCTCTGGCTGGTGCCTGCGCGCATCACCACGGCACTGATCGGCTTTGTGTTCTTGTGGCTGCCCCACCTGGATGGCGACGAACACGGGCAGCTGCAACACATCACCACCGCGGCATCCACCCAGAACAACCTGACCGCAGGCACCACGGTGCGCATGGGGCATGAGCCCGTGATGGATGTGCTCATGCAGTGGCACAACTACCACCTGATCCACCACCTGTGGCCCACCACGCCGTCGTACAACCACCGCAAGGTCTGGCAATTGATGGAGCCCGAATTGCGTGCCCGCGATTTGCGCATCCAACACGGCTTGGCGATCTTGCCCACCTTCCACCCAGGCGGCACCACCGCCGTCGGCTCCCACTGAGAGGCCCTGATGAAAAAATACCGCTGCGCGTATTGCGCCCATGTGTACGACGAAGCCCAAGGCGACCCGGACACCGGCATCCCGCCGGGCACCCCGTTTGAAGACTTGCCCGAAGACTGGTGCTGCATCGAATGCGGCGCCATGAAATCGGACTACCACCTGATCGAAGACTGAGACAAGTCTCATCCCTTAGAAAACAAGGAGACAAGCGCATGAAAAAATTTCTGAAAATCACCGCCCTTGTGCTGATCACCCTGATCGCCTGTGTGGCCGCAGCGGTCTTTTGGGCCACATTGCGACTGGCGCACGACGACAACAGCATCGCTCGCCCAGTCTACAAACATTTCGAGATGGGGCAAGGCGCCGCCGACGGCTCGCCCCCACCCAGCGCTGTGGGCCATGTGGTCGACAGTGCAGGCCGTGGCCGCATCGTGCCGCCCATGCCGCCCGAAAAGCCCATGGACATCCACACCGCGGCCAACCACAAAAGCAATTTGGCCTTGCGCTCGTGCTTTTGGCCGGGCCCCCGCGCACGCAACGGGGTGTTCACCAACGATGCGAACTCTTTCTCTTGGGAAAACCAGTTCCCCGACACGGCCACCACCTACATTCCCACCGCTTTGAAGTTGCCCGAAGGCGCCAAGCTGGTGGTGCAAGGTGACTTCCCGCACATGCGGCACTGGAACTTCAACACCTACAACCCCCGTGGCGAGCCGCAAGATTCGCTCAACGATGTGGAGATCGCGCCCGATGCCGGCTCGGTCAACCCCTTCTTGCCTGGCGTGCCGCGCGACGCGAAAAACCGCCGCTACACATTCACCATCGTGAACGGCAAGCCCGCCACACCACGTCCGGCCAACACGCTCTACACCTATGCCGATGCGGGCCAGGAAGTCTTCTTGTGGATGCGCAACTACGTGCCTGACCACAGCCGCGATTACCTGGGCGGCTTGGCCCTGCCCAGCGTGTCCATGGTCATGGCCGACGGCCAGCGCCTGGAAGGCGATGCCGCTTGCCAAGCCAGCAGCACGCCGATGCGCGGCAAGCAGTTGCCCAGCTCGGTCGATGGCCGCGCCTGGGTCTTGCTGACCCATCTGCCTTGGGTGGACACCGCCAATGTGGGCGCCAAAGATGTGGAAGCCCGCCCGCTGCAAGCCTTCTTCAACCGCAAGCAGGTCGTGACCGATTTGTTCTTCCCCATGCTTACGGCCAAACAGCCTGAGCAAGTCGGTGGCTGGTGGAGCAACAAGGTCACCCGCTACGGCTACACCTACCTGAGCCGCAATTACGGGCAGGTCTATGTGATGACCGCCAAAATGCCACGCACCCCCAAAAACTGGCATGGCGAAAAAGACAACCCTTCTGACTACGACATGCGTTATGCATCGATCTGCACAGGGGGCTCTTTGACCGCCGCCAGCACCCCCGACTGCATCTACGACGAGCAGCTGGCCGCCAGCGCGGACGACACGGGCCGTTTTGCCTTGGTGATTTCGCGCCAGGAAGACCGCCCCAGCAACGCCACGGCCCAGTGTGGTGTGGCTTGGATCGACATGGGCAACGGCGACGGCATGGTCAGTGGCTCGCCACAATTTGCATCGCTCATCAACCGCCACACGCAGGTGCATGCCAACTTCAAGCACAGCTGGTTTGCCGTGACCCAACCGGGCACTGAAAAACAAGCCATGGGCGAGTACCTGCCCTACGTGCTCAATCTGAAAGCCAAAGACCGCTTTGAAGCGCTGGGCTGTCCTGTTGACAAATCCAAGCTCTGGGCCATGCTGCCCAAGTGACAAGACAGGGGCCTGTGGCTGCGTAGCATGGCCCAACAACATTGGAGACAAGCATGGACATGGACTACATCGTGATCGGTGGGGGCTCGGGCGGCAGCGTGATGGCTGGCCGTTTGAGTGAAGACGCCGATGTGCAGGTGATGCTGCTGGAGGCGGGGGGCCAAGGCGACAGCTGGCTGGTCAACACACCGGCGGCAGCGGTGGCCATGTTGCCCACGCCGATCAACAACTACGCCTTTGAGACCGTGCCCCAAGTCGGCCTGAACGGCCGCAAGGGTTACCAGCCCCGCGGCAAAGGTTTGGGCGGCTCATCGGCCATCAATGCCATGGTCTACACGCGGGGGCACCGATCCGACTACGACCACTGGGCCGACTTGGGCAATCTGGGCTGGTCTTACGAGGAGCTCTTGCCCTACTTCAAGCGCAGCGAAAACAACAGCCGCATACGTGACGGTTTTCATGGTCATGCCGGCCCCATGCATGTGTCGGATTTGCAGACCCACAACCCGTTTCAAGAGATCTATTTGAAGGCCGCCCGCGAAGCGGGTTTCCCGATCAACGACGACTTCAACGGCGCTGAGCAAGAGGGCTTGGGGATTTACCAAGTGACGCAGCAAAACGGCGAACGCTGGAGTGCTGCGCGTGGCTACCTGCATCCGCACATGGGGAAGCGGCCGAACCTGCATGTGCAGACCGGTGTGCAGGTCACGCGCATCGTTTTTGAAGGTCGCCGCGCCGTGGGCGTGGAGTGCCTCCAGTCCGGCCGCAAACAGGTGATCCGGGCCCGCCGCGAAGTGATCTTGTGTGCAGGGGCCTTTCAGTCGCCGCAGTTGCTGATGGTCTCGGGCGTCGGGCCCGGTGCGCATTTGCAGCAACACGGCATCGAGGTGCTGCACGATCTGCCCGGGGTGGGCCAAAACCTGCAAGACCACCCGGACTTCATTTTTGGCTACGCCGCCAAGAGCGTCGATTTGATGGGGATCTCGCTGGGGGGCGCGGTGCACATGGCCAAAGAGGCCTTGAACTACATGCGCACACGCCAAGGCTTCATGAGCACCAACTATGCCGAGGCCGGCGGTTTTTTGAAAACCGATCCGGCCCTGGCCGCCCCCGATGTGCAGCTGCACTTTGTGGTGGGCTTGGTGGAAGACCACGCCCGCAAACTCCATGCCGCGCACGGCTACTCCTGCCATGTCTGCGTGCTGCGGCCCAAGAGCCGTGGGCAGGTCACGCTGGCCCACGCCGATGCGCGCAAGGCCCCTTTGATCGATCCGGCATTCCTGGCCCACGAGGACGATCTGGAAATACTGCTCAAGGGCTTCAAGCTCACCCAGCGCTTGATGGATGCGCCCGCATTGGCCAGCGTGCGCCACAGGGATGTGTTCACCGCTGGCGTGCAAAGCGACGATGCAATCCGCCAGCTGTTGCGCCAGCGCTCAGACACGGTCTACCACCCAGTGGGCACCTGCAAGATGGGCAGCGATGCCATGGCGGTGGTGGATGCACGCTTGAAGGTGCACGGTCTCGAAGGCCTGCGCGTGGTCGATGCATCGGCCATGCCCACCCTGATCGGTGCCAACACCAATGCCACCGTGATCGCGATGGCCGAGAAGGCGGTGGACATGGTCCGCTTGTCTCACACTTGACCGCTGGCCCTTCGGGGCGGGCCGCACAATCGTTGGATGCAAAACATCCGATCTCCTCTTCAGGCGCAAGTGGTGCAATGGCTCGTCCAATCGGGCGATGCGGTGGCCGCAGGCGATGTGCTGGTCATTGTCGAAGCCATGAAGATGGAGCACGAAATCCGCGCCCCTGAAGCAGGCCAGATGGGCGAGGCTTTTTTCCAGGCGGGTGAGACGGTCAACGAAGGCGAAGTGCTGGGCACGCTCAGCCCCTTGGGCGCTGTGGCACCCGCAGCACATGCTGCCCCTGTGGCCACGCCAGCGGGGGCTGCACCGGTGGCCAACGCCCACGCCGCGCGGGCCGATCTGCAAAAATTGCAAACGCGCCTGGCCTTCACGCAAGACGCCCAGCGCCCCGAGGCCGTGGCCAAGCGCCATGCGCTGGGCCTGCGCACCGCGCGTGAAAACATCACCGACCTGTGCGATGCGGGCAGCTTCGTGGAATACGGCGCACTGGCCGTGGCCGCGCAAAGCCGCCGCCGCTCGGCCGACGACCTCATGCGCAACACCCCGGCCGATGGCATGGTCACCGGCATCGGCCAGGTCCATGGGCAACGCGTGGTCGTCATGGCCTACGACGCGACGGTGCTGGCCGGCACGCAAGGCATGCGCAACCACCAAAAGACCGACCGCATGCTGGGCATTGCGCTGCAAAACAACTTGCCCGTGGTGCTGTTGGCTGAGGGCGGCGGTGGCCGACCCGGCGATGTGGATGTCGCCATCGTGGCCGGACTCAACCTCACCACCTTCGCTGCGTTTGCCCGTCTCAATGGCCGCGTGCCGGTGGTGGGCGTGGTGGCGGGGCGCTGCTTTGCGGGCAACGCGGCTTTCCTCGGTTGCTGCGACGTGGTCATAGCCACGAAGGACAGCAACATCGGCATGGGCGGCCCGGCCATGGTCGAAGGCGGGGGCCTGGGCGTCTTCAAGCCCGAACAAATCGGCCCGAGTGGTGTGCAGCATGCCAACGGGGTGATCGATGTGCTGGTGGACGACGAAGCGCAGGCCGTGGCGGCTGCGCGGCAGTACCTGTCTTTCTTTCAGGGCGCCCAGTCCGACTGGCAAGCCTCACCGGCTGAGGCCTTGCGCCAGGTGGTGCCCGAGAACCGTTTGCGCGTGTACGACACCCGCACGGCCATGCAGGGCATCGCCGACGTGGGCAGTCTGCTCATGCTGCGCACCGGTTTTGGCGCGGGCATCCACACCGCCTTGTGCCGCATCGAAGGCCGGCCCGTGGGCATGTTGGCCAACAACCCCGCTCACCTGGGCGGCGCGATCGACGCCGATGCCGCCGACAAAGCGGCGCGGTTCATGCAGCTGTGCAACGCACATGGCCTGCCCATCGTGAGTCTGGTGGACACGCCCGGCTTCATGGTGGGGCCGGACATGGAAGAAAAAGCCCAGGTGCGGCACGTCTCGCGCATGTTCATCGCGGCAGCCCATTTGCGCGTGCCTTATCTGAGCGTGGTCTTGCGCAAGGGCTACGGCTTGGGCGCGATGGCCATGACGGCGGGCGGCTTTCACGAGCCGCTGTGCAACGTGGCTTGGCCCACCGGCGAGTTCGGTGCCATGGGCCTGGAAGGCGCAGTGCGACTGGGTTACCGCAAAGAGCTGGAAGCTGTGCCCGAAGGGCCCGAGCGCGAGGCCTTGTTTGAGCAGTTGCTGGCCCAGCAGTACGACAACGGCAGCGCGATCAACATGGCGACCACGCTCGAGATCGATGCCGTCATCGACCCCGCCGAGACCCGCACCTGGTTGGTGGCGGGTTTGCAATCGGGCCGCATGGCGCCCGCTGCGGGGCCCTTGGCGATCGATACCTGGTGACCATGTCGGAGCTGAAGCTCCGACCTACAAGAGACAAGTTGTTCCCGCAGGTCGGCGGCTTTAGCCCCAACGAAGCCCCGCAGAAACTACGCGTTGTTCCGTAGGTCGGCGGCTTCAGCCCCGACAAGTTCCCCGCAGAAATCACCAGTTGTCCCCGTAGGTCGGCGGCTTTAGCCCCGACAAGGCGTCCCCCGACGAATCGCTTTACTGCGCCTGAAAACCGCTGGCCTTGATGATGCGGGCCCAGGTGGCGGTGTAGGCCTTTTCGCGGTTGCCCAATTGCTGAGGCGTCATGTGACCCACTGTGAGGCCCATGGCGGTCAGGCGCTCTTTCACATCGGCTTGCGCCAACACCTTGGCCACGGCGTCCGAGGTGCGGTCGATCACGGCTTTGGGCGTGCCAGCGGGCGCGAAGATGCCGTAGTAGGGCAGGTCTTCAAAACCGCTCAAGCCCAGCTCGGCAAAGGTGGGCACATCGGGCAAGAGGGCCTGGCGGTCTTTGCCCAGCAGGGCGACCATGCGGACTTTGCCGGCCTTGTGGTTTTCGATGAAGTCGGGCACCGAGGCCACGCCAGCGGCGATCTGGTTGCCCAGCATGTCGGCCATCATGGGGGCGCTGCCGCGATAGGGCGCAGCCGCCAGGTCGAGCTTGTATTTTTCGCCGATCACTTTGACCAAAAATTCAGGCACTGAGGCAGGCGCGGGCACGCCCACCGTGTCTTTGCCCTTGGTTTTGACCCAGGCCACGTACTCGTTGAACGATTTGGCAGGCGTGCCGCCCGACACGGCCAGGCCGTTCACAAAGGTCGCAAATCCGGCCACAGGCGTGAAGTCTTGTGCGGGGTTGAAGCCGGGGTTTTTCACCACTTGCGGCAGGATCGAGATGGTGTGGTCGTGCGACAGGAAGAGCACTGTGCCGTCCGCAGGCGCGGCCTTCAGGGCTTGCGCGGCGATTTGGCCACCGGCACCGGCTTTGTTCTCGACGATCACGTTGGCACCCAACGGCTCTTTGAGCTTGTCGGCCAGCAAACGGGCGATGGCATCGGTGCCGCCGCCAGGGGGAAAGCCCACCATCAGCTTGATGGTGGTGTCGGCTTGCGCCAAGCTGCCCAGCAGCAGGCTCGAAGCGGCCAGGGCCTGAACCAGGCGACGGCGGGTGGGCGAGAAGAAAGTCATGGTGTGCTCCGTGGGCAAAAAAGTATTTGCCGAATTTATCACTTGAAGCTGTCACGGCTGACGCGTTGACTTGTGGGGCGGCCATGTCGGACCTGAAGGTGCCGACCTACAGACTGCGAAGGGCCCCGTAGGTCGGCGGCTTCAGCCCCGACAGCGGCTTGCGTAGGGCCCCGTAGGTTGGCGGCTTCAGCCCCGACAGCGGCTTGCGTAGGGCCTCGTAGGTCGGCGGCTTTAGCCCCGACAAGTCCCCGTGATTTGCCCGCCGCGTACGACCTGACACGCTGACCTACAAATCCAGCAAGGCCGTGGCGATCTGCTGCTGCACCAGCGCGGCGTCACCCAATGCCTTGGCATTGAGCAAGGCGAGCTTGACCAAAAAAAGTTGCGCTTTCTCGGGGCCTGCTTGGTCAATGGCGGTGGCCAGGGCGTCGTACACGGTTTCGAGGCCGTCGATGGTGAGGATTTTGTCTGACATGGTGATTCCTTATTGCGGCAAGGCGGTGCACAGGGCAGCTTGCAAGCGTGTGGCGTCCAGCGTGAGCCAGCGGGCGCAAATGTGCTGGTCGGGTCGCAGCAAATAAGCCGCGCCCTGGCCCGGCACGCCATAGCGCTGGCGCAAGTGGCCGTCGGCATCGGGCAGGGTTTGGTCTGCGCCTTGCACAGCGTGGGGTGCGCCGACGGCGATCACTTGGATCGGCATGCCTTGGCTTCGGGCCGCATCGATCACATGCATCAGCGCTGCGGGCAGAGCCGGTGCATCGGTGAAGTACAGCAAGTCAAAGCCGCCACCCAGGTGGTCGAGCAAGAAATCGTCGTCACCCAGGCGCACGTTTTGCGGCGGTGCGCCGTGGGCGGGACCCGCCTTGAACAAAGCGTTGTCGTCGTCCGTGCTGTTGAGCATGGAGTGGGTGTATTCGTGGGGCCGTGAGGTGCGCCAGTGGTACAGCGGCCGCACAAACTCTTGCGTGAGCGAGAGTGACAGCACCGCATCGCGCAGCAGCCGAAAGCCCTCACTGGGCGGGGCCATGAAGCGTGTGCTTTTGCCCGCTTCGGTGATGATTTCGCGGGCCGCGCCCACGCGTTCGGTGCTGTGGTTTTTCAGCAAGCTGGGCCCGGCCAGGCTTTTGACCACATAGGCCAAGTGCCAGCCCAGCGACTGCGCATCTTGAAAGGCGGTGTTGGCCCCGCGCACACCAAAGATGGGCAAGAGGTGGGCCGCATCGCCAGTGAAGATCACACTGCCATGCACAAAGTCGGGCAGGGTCAGTGTGCGGGCCGAATACACCGACGACCAGTCCATCTTCCAGGGGGTTCCGGCGAAGCCGATCATGGCCAGTTGCGCATCGATGCGGGCCTTGAGCGATTCGGGGCGCAGCGCTTCTTCGGGCGTTTCGCCGGGCGGCAGTTGGTAGTCCACACGCCAAATGCCGTTGGGTTCGCGGTGCATCAAGATGGTATTGCCGGGGTTCCACTCGGGGTCAAAGTACGCCAGCCGCTCGGTCGGAAAGGGCAAGTCGATTTGGATGTCGGCGATCACGAAAAAGCCTTCGTAGGACGCGCCTTCCATTTGCAAGTTCATGGCGCTTCGGATGCCAGAGCGTCCGCCGTCGGCGGCGATCAGCCAGTCGGTCTCCAGGATGTAAGGGCCTTCGGGCGTGTCCACTTCCACTTCGGCAAAGCCGTCTTTTTGCACCACGGCGTTGACCTTGTTGCCCCAGCGAAAATCGATCAGCGGGTTGGCCTTGCAGGCGTCGTGCAGGTACTCCTCCATGAACTGCTGCTGCACATTGATGATCGGAAAAAAGCGGTCATCCGGGTCGTGCGGCGCCTCCATGCGGAACACGCGCTGGCCCCGGTAAAACGAATTGCCAAAGCGCCAGGGCAAACCGCCTTCGGTCATGCGATCGGCCACGCCCACTTGTTGCAGGATCTCCATCGAGCGGCGCGTGAAGCAAATCGCCCGGCTGCCTTGTGAGAACTGCAACTCCGACGTCAACACCACACTGGGCACGCCGTGACGCGCCAACTCCAGCGCAGTCACCATGCCGGCGGGGCCAGAGCCTGCGATGGCCACCCGGTGGCGCGGTTGCTCGGGGTGTTGCGAAGGCAGCCAGGGCTTGAACACTTCGTAGGTGTAGTAAATCGAAGGCCTCGCTTCGGTGGCGGGTTGGTGCATGGGGACTCCAAAAATTCAGTCGGCTTGGCCCTGCGGGCGGGCGTGGGCGATCAGTCGGTCAAACAGGGCGCTGAGCGTGGCTTGTTCGCGGGCGTTCAGGCAGCCAAAAATCTCGTCGTTGCGCTGGGCAATCAGCTGCATGGTGCGTTTGAACAGCTTGCGCCCGGCCGGCGTCAGGCTCAGCACCACGCCTCGGCCGTCATCGGGCCGGTCTTCCTTGCGCACCAGGCCTTGGTCCACCAAGGCTTGCGCCGCACGGCTGGCTTGGCCTTTGTTCAAGTTGGCTTGCGCCGCCAAGTCCTTGACCGACAAAGGCTCGAAATGGCCAATGGTCGCCAGGCAACGCCCATCGCTGAGCGACAAACCGGTGTGCTCGGGGTAAGCCCCTTGGCTGTCCGCATCGGTCAGCTTGTGCAGCAGGTGCAGGCGGTAGGTGAGCGTGCGGTCCAGCGCGTCGCTGGCCGTGTCAGAGGGGGTGGGTGTTGCGCGCTTGCTCATGGGCCAAAACAAAGTTTGGCCGGATTGTAGGGTCAATTGGTTGCGCGCGCAACCAAATTGAATTTGCTTTTTGTAGGTCGGTGGCTTCAGCCCCGACAAATGCCAGCGCATGGCAACCAGTGTTGGAGCTGAAGCTCCAACCTACAACGGCCATCTCGTAGGTCGGTGGCTTTAGCCCCGACGTAGCGGGGCACGAGCACGTGTCGGGGCCAAAGCCACCGACCAACAACGCATTGCCCCGCTCATTGCGTGTGTAAAAACGCTTGATCACGCGCCAAATCCATGGCTCAATGATTTGAAAAAAGGGAGGCATCTGCCATGCAGTACCGTCGAGCAAACACGCCAGGTGGGACCTATTTTTTCACGGTGGTGACGCATGATCGGCGCCCCTGGCTTCAAGAGCCCTTGAGCATCCAGACACTGGGCGATGCGATGCGGCAAGTCCGCGAGCAAAAGCCTTTTGACAATCTGGCGATGGTGCTGATGCCCGACCACCTGCACTGCATCTGGCGTTTGCCGACAGAAGATGCCGATTTCTCAACCCGGTGGATGTTGATCAAGCAAGCCGTGGCGCACCGCTTGCGCGGTCGGATCGGCGTTCAACATTTGTGGCAAAACCGGTTTTGGGAGCACGCCTTGCGCGACGACCGCGATGTCGAGCAACACACCCATTACATCCATTTCAATCCTGTCAAGCACGGTCATGTTGCGCATGTCCGCGACTGGCCGTACAGCACGTTTCATCGCTATGTGAAGAATGGAATTTACCCACCCGATTGGGGTGCTGCACCGGACGAGTTGTTCGGGGTCAGAGAGTGATGCTGTAGCTTGGCGCTTCTGCGCCAACACTGCGTGCCATGCGCTGGCGCTTGTCGCGGCTAAAGCCGCCGACCTACAAGATTGAAGTTGTCGCTCATGTAGGTTGGAGCTTCAGCTCCAACGATGCGTGCCATGCGCTGGCACTTGTTGGGGCTGAAGCCGCCGACCTACCGAGGGGCAAGTGTTTCAGAAGCGTTCCAGCTCCGGATGCTTGATGGCCCCCGCCCGGACCAGCATCTTGCCGTATTCGGCACAGCGGTTCAGGGTCGGGATGACCTTGCCGGGGTTGAGCAGGCCCTGTGGGTCAAAGGCGCGTTTGACGGCGAACATCTGCGCGTTTTCTTCGGCGCTGAACTGCACGCACATGCTGTTCACTTTTTCGATGCCCACGCCGTGCTCGCCGGTGACGGTGCCGCCCATGGCCACGCTGGTTTCCAGAATGTCAGCGCCAAACAGTTCGCAACGGCGCAGCTGGTCGGCGTCGTTTGCATCGAACAAAATCAACGGGTGCAAGTTGCCATCGCCCGCATGGAACACGTTCAGGCAGCGCAGGGCGTATTTCTTTTCCATCTCAGAGATGGCTTGCAGGATGTCGGCCAAGCGCTTGCGCGGGATGGTCGAGTCCATGCACATGTAGTCGGGGCTGATGCGGCCCGATGCGGGGAATGCGTTTTTGCGGCCGCTCCAGAACTTCATGCGCTGGGCTTCGTCGCGGCTCACGGTGATGGCGGTGGCCCCACAGCCGCGCAGCACTTCGCTCATGCGGCCAATTTCTTCTTCGACTTCTTCGGGCGTGCCGTCGCTCTCGCACAGCAAAATCGCCGCCGCGCTCAGGTCGTAGCCTGCGTGCACAAAGTCCTCCACCGCAATCGTCATAGGGCCGTCCATCATCTCCAGCCCCGCCGGGATGATGCCGGCCGCGATGACGGCGGCCACCGCGTCGCCGGCTTTGCGCACGTCGTCAAAGCTGGCCATGATGCAGCGGGCCAGTTGCGGCTTGGGCACCAGCTTGACGGTGACTTCGGTCGTCACGGCCAGCATGCCTTCGCTGCCCACCAGCACCGCCAGCAGGTCGTAGCCGGAGGTGTCGAGCGCGTCGCTGCCGAACTCGATCGGGTCACCCTCGATGGTGAAGCCGCGCACCTTGAGCACGTTGTGCACCGTCAGACCGTATTTGAGGCAGTGCACGCCGCCCGAGTTTTCGGCCACGTTGCCGCCAATCGTGCAGGCGATTTGGCTCGACGGATCGGGCGCGTAATACAGGCCGTAGGGCGCGGCTGCCTCGCTGATGGCCAGGTTGCGTACGCCGCATTCGACCACGGCGGTGCGGCTGACCGGGTCGATGTTTTTGATCTGGTTGAAGCGGGCCATCGACAAGGTCACGCCCAGCTTGTGGGGCATGGCGCCGCCCGACAAACCGGTGCCTGCACCACGGGCCACCACGGGCACTTGCAGCGCGTGGCAGGCCTTGAGCACAGCTTGCACCTGGGCTTCGGTCTCGGGCAGGGCCACCACCAAAGGACGCTCACGGTAGGCGGTCAGGCCGTCGCACTCGTAAGGCGTGGTGTCTTCGGGGGTGTAGAGGATGGCGTCGGCCGGCAACACACGGCCCAAGGCCTGCACCACAGCGCGTTGGCGCGTGGCTCGTTCGGTGGCGGTCAGTTCGTGGGTTTCAGCGGGGGTGTTGGCACTCATGGCATGCAAGACCTGAAAGAGGATGCTTCAACTGTAAGCCCAAGCCCAGGGCCAAGGGCTGAAGAAACTTTGATGACCGTGTGAATTTAGCCCAGGGAGACCCTCTGGTGGGCGCTGAACTGGTTCGGTGATGACCTGCGGACCGCAAACGGCCCCATCGCCCAACAAGTTGAGCTCCCACAGGAAGATGGCAAAGTGCTTAGGGAGTGGCGGGCTTTGTGGGAGCTGAACTTGTTCGGCGATCACTCGCCGACCGCAAACGCCCCCATCGCCCAACAAGTTGAGCTCCCACAGGAAGATGGCTCAGCATCAGGGAGGTGGCAGGGTCTGTAGGAGCTGAACTTGTTCGGCGATGACTCGCGGACCGCAAACTCCCCCATCGCCCAACAAGTTGAGCTTCCACAGAAAGATGGCTCAGCGCGAGGGAAGTGGCGGGCTTTGTAGGAGCTGAACTTGTTCGGCGATCACTCGCACACCACAAGCCCCGAATCGTCCTGCAAATTGGCGCGCCCACCTTGTCCAGATGGGAGGGCCTTCAGGCCAGTGCGCTTTTGAGCCAGTCGGCAAAAGTAGCGCATTCCCAGCGCTCCATGGTGCCGGTGCGCCAGCACAGGTAATGGGCATGCGGGCTGGGCACGCTGCGGTCAAACAGGCGCACCAACTGGCCACTTTCTAGCCAGGGGGCGCCCAGCTTGGTGCGGATCAGGCCGATGCCCAGGCCTTGGGCGGCGGCGTCGCACATCAGGCCGATGTCGTTGAACGAGGAGCCTTCGGTCGGCTCTGGCCAGTCCAGCTCGTGGGCGGCAAACCAGGTACGCCAGGGCTCCAGCGGGCTGCGCAGCAGCGGCTGGTTTTGCAGGTCTTCCACGCTGGTGAAGGGGCCGTTCTCGCGCAACCAGGCGGGCGAGGCCAGGGGCGTCACTTCGTCCTTGGCCAGGCACACGTGTTCCACATCCGAATACCGTCCGGTGCCAAAACGCACCGTCAGGTCGGCGTCTTCGGCCACCACATCCAGCAAGGGGATGCTGACCTGCAGAGTGATGTCGATCTCGGGGTAAGCATCCAGAAAGTGCTTCAGGCGGGGCATCAGCACCGAGCGGGCAAAAGTAGGTGTCACCGCCAAGCGTAGTTTGCGGCGACCCGATGGGGCGTTGGCCGAGGGAAAGCGCTGCAAAGACACCAGACCCTCGCGCACATGGGCCAGGTATTCGATGCCCTCTGTCGTGAGCGAAAAGTCCGCACGGCCAAAGAGCTTGGTGCCGATGATCTGTTCGAGCTGCTTGACGCGGTGGCTCACCGCGCTGGGTGTGACGCACAGCTCTTCGGCCGCCTGGGTCACGCTGCGCAAACGCGCCAGGGCTTCAAACGTCAGCAGACATTGAATGGGCGGGATGCGCGAATTGACGGACATGGCGGGCTTTATTTGAAGATGACGGTCTTGTGGCCGTTGATCAGCACGCGGTGCTCGCTGTGCCACTTGACGGCGCGGGCCAGCACCTGGCTTTCGGTGTCGCGGCCAATGGTGGTCAGGTCTTCCACGGTCTTGCTGTGGTCCACACGGGCCACGTCTTGCTCGATGATCGGGCCTTCGTCCAGGTCGGCCGTCACGTAGTGGGCCGTGGCGCCGATCAGTTTCACGCCCCGGTCATGCGCCTGGTAGTAAGGCTTGGCGCCTTTGAAGCTGGGCAAAAAGCTGTGGTGGATGTTGATGGCGCGGCCTGCGAGCTTGCGGCACAGGTCGTCGCTCAAGATTTGCATGTAACGGGCCAGCACCACCAACTCGGCGCCTTCGGCCTGGATGATCTCGTACTGACGCGCTTCGGCTTGCGCCTTGTTGTCCTTGGTCACCGGGATGTGGTGAAACGGCACGTTGTAGCTGGCCGCCAGTTGGTAGAACTCGCGGTGGTTGCTCACGATGGCGCGGATGTCCAGGGGCAGCAGGCCGCTCTTCCAGCGAAACAGCAAGTCGTTCAGGCAGTGGCCCTCTTTGCTGACCATGAGCACGGTGCGCATGGGCTGGCTGGTGGCGTGCAGGTCCCACTTCATCTCGAAAGTCTGGGCAAATGCCGACCATTGGGTGTTCAGGCTGTCTGCGTCGATCTGTTCGCACGCAAACTGCACCCGCATGAAAAACAGGCCGGTGTCGTGGTCGTTGTACTGCGCCGCTTCTTCGATGTTGCCGCCGCGCTCCAGCAAGAAACCCGACACGGCATGCACGATGCCAGTGCGGTCGGGGCAGGAGAGGGTCAGGATGTAAGTCGTGGTCATGGGGGCTATGTTCAGATGTCTGCCGTCTGCCTCAGGGGGCGCAGCAGGTTCGGGTCGGGCTCTATTGTAGAGAGGGCTGGGCTGTCACCTGCTGGCACCTTGAGTCGGGGCTTCGGCTTTAAACTGGGCGCCCGATCGCATCCCCAGGAGCAACAAAGTGGCCCAGACCGACTTGAACATGGACAACCAGTGGTTGCCCTTCACGCCCAACCGCACTTTCCGCCAAGACCCGCGCGTGTTTGTGGGGGCCGAGGGCATGCACTTCACCACGCACGATGGCCGCAAGGTGATCGATGGCATCTCCAGCCTGTGGTGCGTGGGCGCGGGGCACAACCGCCGTCCGATCAACGAGGCCATCAAAAAGCAGCTGGACACGCTGGACTACGCCACGGCCTTCCAGGCCAGCAACGACAAGGCCTTCAAAGCCGCCGAGATGATCGCGGCCATGGCGCCGGGCGATTTGAACAAGGTGCTGTTTTGCAATTCGGGCTCTGAAGCGGCCGACACCGCCTTGAAAGTGGCGCTGGCCTACCACCGCGCCCGGGGCGAAGGCCACCGCAATGTCTTCATTGGCCGCGAAAAGGGTTACCACGGTGTCAACTTTGGCGGCATGAGCGTGGGCGGCCTGCCCGCCAACCGCAAGGTGTACGGCGCGCAACTGCTGCCGCGTGTGGACCACATGCGCTTCATCCACGACCCGGTGAACCACGCCTACATTCACCACGAAGAACCGGTGTGGGCCGAAGACCCGCTGCTGGAGCTGGAAAACCGCATTTTGGTGCTGCACGATCCGAGCAACATTGCCGCTGTGATCGTCGAGCCGATCGCGGGCAGCGCAGGCTGGTACATCCCACCGAAGGGCTATGTGAAGCGCTTGCGCGAAATTTGCGACAAGCACGGCATCTTGCTGATTTTTGATGAGGTGATCACCGGCTTTGGCCGCTTGGGCGTGAACTTTGGGGCGGACTACTACGGCGTGGTGCCTGACATGATGAACTTTGCCAAGGCGGTGACCAATGGCGTGATCCCGCTGGGCGGCGTGATCTGCCGTGATTTCATCTACGACGCGATGATGAATTCCAACGCGCCAGAGCATGCCATCGAGTTCTTCCACGGCTACACCTATTCGGGCCACCCTGTGGCTTGTGCGGCGGCCATTGCCACGCTCGACCTGATGAAGGAAGAAAACCTGTTTGCTCGCGCCGGTGAAAAGGGCCGCGTGCTGGGCGATGCCATGCACAGCGCCTTCAAGGGCCTGCCCAATGTGATTGGCATCCGCACGCTGGGCCTGGCCGGGGCGGTGGAGCTGGCCAGCATCGCCGGCTCGCCCGGCAAACGGGCTTACGACATCTTTATGGACTGTTTCCACAAAGGCGTTTGGGTGCGCCCTGCCGGTGAGAACCTGGTGATTTGCCCGCCCTACATCGTGGAAGACGCGCACATCGACCAGATCGTGCAGACCGTGGCCGACAGCATCCGTCGGCATGCATGAGATGGACCCCGCCCTTCACGGGCGCCGCATTGTGGAGCTTGTGCCTTGTGTTTTTGCAGGTCGTAGCTTCAGCTGCGGTGATGGTCGCTTGACCGTGCATGTCGTAGCTGAAGCTCCGACCTACGGGGCATGAGCGCAGGGTTCCGAACGGCGTTGACTTTGCTGGTGGCGCTGGCTGCGGCCGAGCTGTGTGTCTGGCTGCACACCCCGATCCCGTGGATGCTGGGGCCATTGATCATCACGGCGCTCGGGTCCATGGCGGGCATGCCCACGCGCAGTTCGGGCTGGTTGCGCAATGCGGGGCAGTGGGTGATTGGCGTGGCTTTGGGGCTGTATTTCACGCCCGAGGTCAGCGCCTTGGTGATCAGCCTGTGGTGGGCGATCGTGTTGGCCATTGGCTGGGCTTTGTTGCTGGGGGCCTTGTTCGGCATGTGGCTGCACCGCCAACACGCGGCTGATTTTGCGCATTTGTCGCCTCGGGCCTTGCGGGCCACCACCTATTTCTCCAGCGCCATTGGTGGCGCTTCCGAGATGACTTTGTTGTCCGAGCGGCATGGCGCCCGCACCGACTTGGTGGCGGCGGCGCACAGCGTGCGTCTGCTGTGCGTGGTGATCGCGGTGCCCTTTGGCATGCAATGGGCGCAGCACCGCTGGGGTCTGCATGTGGATGCCAGCTTGTTGCCTGGCCCGCGTGTGGCGCAGTGGCCCGGTTTGCTGTGGCTGGCGCTGGTCACCGCCCTGGGGGCGGGCGTGATGGTGGCCATCAAGCGCACCAATCCGTGGTTCATGGGGCCTTTGCTGGCCTCGATGGCGTTGACGCTTTCGGGCGTGGAATGGTCGGCGGTGCCCAATGACTTGTCGAACGCCGCCCAGTTGGTGATCGGGGTGAGTTTGGGGGTGCGCTTTCGCAGGGAGTTTGTGCACACCGCGCCGCAATGGTTGCTGTCGGCAGCCAGCGGCACCTTCGTGATGATGGCCGTATCGCTGGGCTTTGGTTTACTGATGGCTTGGCTCACAGGCCTGCATCCGGCCACCTTGATCTTGGGCACCGCGCCAGGCGGCATCGCCGAGATGGCCATCACGGCCAAGGTCTTGCAGCTGGGCGTGCCCGTGGTGACCGCGTTTCAGGTGTGCCGCTTGGTGGCGGTGCTGCTGATGGTGGGGCCGCTGTTCAAGTGGGTGATTGCCCAAGAAAAAACCGCCTGAAGGCGGTTGGGTTGGGGCGGTGGCTGGGTTTCAGTGCACCACGACCGGCTGCTGCGCGAGGCCGGTGTAGCCTTCCAGCGTGTCTTCGACCTCTTCTTGGGTGGGGGTGTGTTGTTGCCAGGCCTGGATTTGTTGTTGGAACATTTCGGCCCATGAGCCGTCTAGGTAAACCTCTTTGCCCGAGCGCTTGTCCACGATTTCAAAACCATGGCGCTCCAGCAGGGGTTGGCTGGTGGCCGGTGCGGTCTGTGCAGGCGCGTTGGCCAGCAGGTGCATCACGGCAAAGGTTTCAGATTCGTACAACAGGTTCATGGTTTGATTTTCCCTTAGCTTCTGCGAATCACGTGAGGTCATTGTGCATGAACTTCAAGGGCATGGGGCTTTTCACGATGCCGGCAAAGCCGACAATTTTTCAAGGCTGCGCAGATTCAAATCGATGTAGCTGCCGCTGACTTGCGTGATGCGGATGCGCGCTGGCAACCAATGGTGTTGGGCCGAGACCCAAAACTCGACTTTGGCATCGAAACGCTGGCGCGGCTGACAGACCCATTTGAAGGTTTCAAGCGCTTTGCCCTCGACGGTGAGCGTTTCTTTTTGCTCCAAGGTCAAAAGCCAAGGCAGGGCATCGCGCAAGGTGATGGTTTGAATTTGCACACGCGCACCGGGCACAAAGCGCTCGGGCGTGCCGGCCATGGCGGCGGCCAGTTGCACATACAGGCTGATCTGGTCTTGCGCGCCCGCCAGCAAAGGCGCTTCGGGCGCGTTGTTGCTGAACACCACGCGGTTTTTTTCGCGGTCAAAGTGTGCGGCCCGCTCGCCCCGCCAACTGTCTGAGAAACGGCGCGGTGACAGCCCTGCGGCCGTGATCTCGCCCACGCTGCGCCAGTGGCGCGAGCCCACCAAAAAAGCCTTGACCGAAAGGGCCATCGCATACGCTTGGTCGTTGTGCTGCCAGTTCAACTCGCCGCTGGCGAAGTAGTTCAGGCCTTTTTCTTGCCCCGTCAGGTCATAGCGCAGCAGGCTGGACGGCGGCAAGGCCCCCAAGGGGATGTGCGGCAAGACCTCGGCCGGTGACAAGGACAAGGCGGGCTCTGCGGTGGCCACAGGTGCTGTGCTGGCGCTGGGGGCTTCCACGGCGGGTGTGGCTTCAGGCGCGGCCTTTTCGGGCGCCGCGGCTTCGGGCGTGGCAGTTTCGGGCGGGGGGGCTGCGCTCACTTCCGTTGGCGCGTTCGGTTCAGCCACCGGTGTGGCTTCAGGCACGGGGCGCGGCGTGGGCGCGGCTTCTTTCGCGATGCGGGGGCGATGCACTTTGGCTTGGGGGACAGGCGCTTTGGCCACCGAGGCGGGCGGCGCGATCATGCGGGTTTGCAAAGGGCTGACCTTTGTCGATGCCCGATCTTGCAGCTGAAAATCCATGGCGCCCGACAGGCCAAGCAAAAGAGCCCCATGCGCCAGCAACACGGCCGCCATCAGCCACGCCAAAGTGCGGCGCGATGGGCGGCTGGGCAGGGCGGTGTTCACCTGGAATCAGTCCGCCCGCCAGCCCAGGTCTGCCGACAATTGGCGGGCAAATTGGCGCAGGGCCTGAGCGGCCGGTCCGGTCCACTCGGCATTGAAGGTGGCCGACGAGCCCAGCGAGACCACACCCAAGGCCAGGTGACCGTCGGCATCGAACACGGGCGCGCAAAAGCCTGAAATGCCGGGCAGCAAAACGTTGACCACGCGGCCCAGCCCTTGCTCGCGGGTTTCTTTCAGGATGGCCTTGACCTCGGCGGCCGTGCTGGGCAAATCGCTGCGGCCCAGTTTGCGGGTCAGGGCCAGCTCGGCCTCGATCTTGGCGTGGGCTTTGTCCACCCCGCCGCCGTGCCCCACAAAGGCTGCAAAGCAGCGCCCCGTGGCCGAGGACAGCAAAGGCATCACATCGCCCAAGCGCAAATTGACCGGCACCGCCATGGGCGACTCTTGCCAATGCACGAGAGTGGGGCCGTGGTTGCCCCAGACGGCCAGGGCCAGGGTGTGGCCGGTTTGCTCCATCAGGGCGGGCAGGCGCTCGCGGGCCATCTTGACGGCATCGAGCCGCGACAGGGTGGCCAGCCCCAAGCGCAAAGTGGCGGGCCCCAGTTCGTAGCGGGTGCTGGTGCTGTCTTGCACCACCAAGCCCAGTCGCTGGAAACTGACCAGATAGCGGTGCGCCTTGGCCGCGCTCATGCCGGCGGCAAAGGCCAGGTCGCGCAGCATCAAGGCGCCGGGGGCTTGGGCCAGCACGTCCAGCAGGGCAAAACCCACTTCGACGGACTGGATGCCAGCGCGTTCTTTGCCTTCTTCGGCGGGGTTGGTGTCAGGGGCCATTTGGTCTAGAATCAAGTTTCGTTTAGTTAAACGAGTTTAACAATGCGTAATTTGCGCGCTGACCCACTGTAGCGCATTGCGACACCCACGGACACACACGACATGAAATTGGCGACATACAAAGACGGCTCACGCGATGGTCAACTGGTGGTGGTTTCCCGCGATCTGAGTACCGCCCATTATGCGACCGGCATCGCCAACACATTGCAGCAGGTGCTGGACGACTGGAACTTTCTGGCGCCCCAATTGGAAGACCTGTACACCACGCTCAACCAAGGCAAAGCGCGGCACGCCTTTCCCTTCAACCCCGAGCAGTGCATGGCACCTTTGCCACGCGCCTACCAATGGGCCGACGGCTCGGCGTACATCAACCACGTGGAGCTGGTGCGCGCCGCGCGCAACTCCGAAGTGCCCAGCAGTTTCTACACCGACCCGCTGATGTACCAAGGCGGCAGCGATGACTTCATCGGCCCTTGCGACCCCGTGGTCTGCGCCAGCGAAGCCTTTGGCATCGACTTCGAGGCCGAGATCGCCGTCATCACCAGCGATGTGCCCATGCAAACCAATGCCGATGACGCGATCGACGCGGTGCGCCTGCTCATGCTGGCCAACGACGTGAGCCTGCGCAACCTGATCCCCAACGAGTTGGCCAAGGGTTTTGGCTTCTTCCAGAGCAAACCCGCCACCGCCTTCAGCCCCGTGGCCATCACGCCCGACGAACTGGGCGACGCTTGGCAAGGCGGCCGTGTGCATTTGACACTGCAGTCCACCTGGAACGGCCGCAAAGTGGGCATGTGCGAAGCCGGCCCCGAGATGACCTTCCACTTCGGCCAGCTGATTGCCCACATCTGCAAAACCCGCAATGTGCGCGCCGGCTCCGTGGTGGGCAGCGGCACGGTGAGCAACAAGAGTGAAGAAGTCAACGGCCAGAAAACCTGGCCCAAGGGCTACAGCTGCATCGCCGAAAAACGCGCCATCGAAACCATCCTGGACGGTAAACCCAGCACCGAGTTCATGAAGTACGGCGACACCATCCGCATCGAGATGAAGGGCCCAAACGGCGAGAGTTTGTTTGGGGCGATTGAGCAGGAAATCGTGCCTTTGGTCCAGGCTGAAGCGTAAAAAAGCCGTTTGCGCTTCACAGCTGAAGCGCAAACGGCCAGGGATGAAGAGGTCGATCAGCCCAGCTTCTTCATCAACAACGCATTCACCTGCCCCGGGTTGGCCTTGCCCTTGCTGGCTTTCATGATCGGGCCGACCAGGCCGTTCAGGGCTTTGGCGTTGCCGGCCTTGAACTCTTCCACGTTCTTGGGGTTGGCGGCCAGCACCTCGTCGATGATCTTTTCCAGCTCGCCGGTGTCGTTCATTTGCTTGAGGCCTTTGGCTTCGATGAGGGCGTCGACATCGCCTTCGCCGCTACCGGAGGGGCCTTCTTTATTCCACAGACCTTCAAACACCTGACGTGCTGCGTTGTTGCTGATGGTGTTGTCGCTGATGCGGCCAATCAAAGCCGCCAGTTGGGCGGCGCTCACGGGCGCTTGCTCGATGGCCATTTCGCTGGCGTTCAGGCGGCGTGAGACTTCACCCATGATCCAGTTGCTGGCCAGTTTGGCTTGGCCACAGGCTTTGGCCGTGGCTTCAAAGTAGGCGGCGACCGCCTTGCTTTGCGTCAGTTGCGTGGCGTCGTATTCGGGCAGGGCGTAGTCTTTGACAAAACGCTCGGCCATCACGCGGGGCAGCTCGGCCATTTCGCTTTTGACGCGCTCGACCCAGTCGCGGCCGATCACCAGAGGCGGCAGGTCCGGGTCTGGAAAGTAGCGGTAGTCGGCGGCGTCTTCCTTGGTGCGCATGGCGCGGGTCTCGCCCGTGTCGGGGTCGAACAGCACCGTGGCTTGCTGGATGGCGTGGCCGTCTTCGATTTGCTCGATCTGCCAGCGCACTTCGTAGTCGATGGCTTGTTGCATGAACTTGAAGCTGTTCAGGTTCTTGATCTCGCGGCGGGTGCCCAGCTCGGCGCCAGGTTTGCGCACCGACACGTTGGCGTCACAGCGGAACGAGCCCTCTTGCATGTTGCCGTCGCAAATGCCGATCCAGGTGACGATTTTGTGCAGCTCTTTGGCGTAGGCTACGGCTTCTTCGCTGCTGCTCATGTCGGGTCGCGTCACGATTTCCAGCAGCGGGGTGCCTGCACGGTTCAGGTCAATGCCGCTTTGTCCAATGAAATCTTCGTGCAGCGATTTGCCCGCGTCTTCTTCGAGGTGGGCACGCTCCAGGCGCACGGTTTTGCGTACGGTCTCTTTGCCTTCTTCGAGGAAAAACGACACCTCGCCGCCTTGCACTACGGGGATCTCGAACTGGCTGATCTGGTAGCCCTTGGGCAGGTCGGGATAGAAGTAGTTTTTGCGCGCAAAGATGCTGCGCTCGGCGATGTGCGCGTTGATGGCCAAGCCGAATTCAATGGCGCGTTCCACCGCGCCGATGTTCATCACCGGCAGCGTGCCGGGCAGGGCCATGTCCACCGCGCAGGCTTGCGTGTTGGCTTCGGCGCCAAAGGCGGTGGGTGCGCGGCTGAAAATCTTGCTTTGGGTGGAGAGTTGGGCGTGTGTTTCAAAGCCGATGACGACTTCGTAGCCTTGGACGAGTTTGCTCATGGTCTTAAACCCCCGCTGGTTTCTGGAGGTGGAAATCGGTCGCTTGTTGAAGGCGGTGTGCGGCGTTCAGCAACTGGGCTTCCTTGAAGTAGTTGCCAATCAGCTGCAGGCCCACAGGCATGTTGCCTGCGCCAAAGCCAGCCGGCACGCTCATGCCGGGCAAGCCCGCCAAAGAGGCGGGCAGCGTGAAGATGTCGGCCAAGTAGTCGGCCACGGGGTCGTTGGCGTTGTCGCCAAACTTCCAAGCCACGGTCGGGGCCACGGGTCCGGCGATCACATCGCATTGTTTGAACGCATTCTGGAAGTCATCCGCAATCATGCGGCGGATCTTTTGCGCTTGCAGGTAATAGGCGTCGTAGTAGCCGTGTGAGAGGACATAAGCGCCGGTCATGATGCGGCGCTTGACCTCGTTGCCAAAGCCTTCGGCGCGGGTCTTTTTGTACATGTCCACCAGGTCGGTGTAGTCCTTGGCGCGGTGGCCAAATTTCACGCCGTCAAAGCGGCTCAGGTTGGAGCTGGCTTCGGCCGGCGCAATGATGTAGTAAACCGGAATCGACAACTCGGTGCGCGGCAAGCGGATGGGCACCAGCTTGGCGCCGAGCTTTTCGTACTCGCGCAAAGCGCTGTCGACGGCGGCGCGCACATCGGGGGCCAAGCCTTCACCAAAGAATTCTTGGGGGATGCCAATGCGCAGACCTTCGATCGAGCTGTTCAGCGAGGCCACAAAGTCTTCGGTGGGCATGTCCAGCGAGGTCGAATCGCGGTCGATGTCTCCGCCGCACATGGCCCTCAAAAGCAGCGCGCAGTCTTCGGCGCTGCGGGCCATGGGGCCCGCTTGGTCGAGGCTCGACGCATAGGCGATCATGCCGTAACGGCTCGCGCGGCCATAGGTGGGCTTGATGCCAGTGATGCCGCAAAAGCTGGCGGGCTGGCGGATCGAGCCGCCGGTGTCGGTGCCGGTGGCCGCAGGGGCCAAGCCGGCGGCCACAGCCGCTGCGCTGCCACCAGAAGACCCGCCAGGCACGCGGGCCGTGTCCCAAGGGTTTTGCACCGGGCCGTAGGCCGAGTTTTCGTTGGCAGAGCCCATGGCGAATTCATCGCAATTGAGCTTGCCTAAAGACACCATGCCCGCCGTGCGCAGGCGCTGCACCACGGTGGCGTCAAAGGGTGAGCGGTAGCCGCTCAGGATTTTGGAGCCTGCGGTGGTCGCGAAGTCGCGGGTGACGAACACGTCTTTGTGCGCCACGGGCACGCCTTCGAGCGGGCCAGCGGTGCCGTCCGCCAGCTTGGCGTCGGATGCGCGGGCCTGGGCCAGCGTGACTTCGCTGTCGATGTCCAAAAAGGCGTTGTGCGGGTTGCCGCCGGTGCGGGCCAGAAAGCGGGTCGCGACTTCGACGGCGCTGACTTCTTTGGTTTGCAAAAGGCTGGCCAGCGCTTTCACGCTGAGGTTGTGCAGATCACTCATGGCTTACTCGATGACTTTGGGGACCAGGAACAAACCGCGCTCGACGGCAGGGGCGCTTTGCTGGTTGAGGTCGCGTTGGTTGGGCTCGCTCGCCACATCGGGGCGCAGGCGCAGCATGATGTCCTGAATGGCGGCCACCGGGTGGGCCATGGGCTCGATCCCGGTGGTGTCCACCGCTTGCATGGCTTCGACGATGCCAAAGAAGCCGTTGATTTGCGTGAGCATGCGCTCACTTTCTTCTGGCTTGAGTTCCAGACGGGCGAGGTTCGCGATCCGGGCAATATCCTGCGAGGTCAGGGACATGGTTTAAAAAGAGTTGTAAAGGTCGGTTTTTCTGGGCCGGGCGGCGCACTTGGGCGCGGGCGAGGCCGGGGGATCGGGTATTATCCAGTGTTTGTTGCGGGGCCCGAGCAGCCGCTATGGCAAGACCGCATCACCCCCCAGATTTGACAGCCGCGCTCAGCACGCGCAAAGGCATTTTTGCCCCCGTGCCTTGACGCCAAAGGATTCCCGAATGTTCTCCTCATTTCGCCGCTATTTTTCCAGTGACCTGGCCATCGACTTGGGCACCGCCAATACGCTGATTTTTGTGCGTGACAAGGGCATCGTGCTCGACGAGCCTTCCGTGGTGGCGATCCGTCACGAAGGCGGCCCCCAAGGCAAGAAGACTTTGCAGGCCGTGGGCCACGAAGCCAAGGCCATGCTCGGCAAAGTGCCCGGCAACATCGAAGCCATCCGCCCCATGAAAGACGGCGTGATCGCCGACTTCACCGTGACCGAGCAGATGCTCAAGCAGTTCATCCGCATGGTGCACCCCCGCAGCACCTTCCGCCCCAGCCCCCGCATCATCATCTGCGTGCCCTGCGGCTCGACCCAGGTTGAGCGCCGCGCGATCCGTGAGTCGGCTTTGGGCGCAGGCGCCTCTGAGGTGTATTTGATCGAAGAACCCATGGCCGCCGCCATCGGTGCGGGCCTGCCCGTGTCGGAAGCGTCGGGCTCCATGGTGGTGGACATTGGTGGCGGCACCACCGAGGTGGGCGTGATCTCGCTGGGCGGCAGGGTC
>NKIO01000024.1 GCA_002255935.1 Comamonadaceae bacterium PBBC2 | reverse complement strand
ATCCCTGAAGGCATCTTGGACGCCATGGTCACGGTGACCTGCGCCTTGGTGGACTTGCAGAAAAAATCGTCACACCCTCTGCGCAACAGCCGCACCGGCAGCGTCTACATCGTCAAGCCCAAGATGCACGGCCCCGCCGAAGTCGCTTTTGCCGACGAGTTGTTTGGCCGCGTCGAAAAAGTGCTGGACATGAAGCCTTCCACCGTCAAGCTGGGCATCATGGACGAAGAGCGCCGCACCAGCGCCAACCTCAAGGCCTGTATCGCTGCCGCCAAGAGCCGCGTGGCCTTCATCAACACCGGCTTCTTGGACCGCACGGGCGACGAGATGCACACCTGCATGTTGGCCGGTCCCGTCATGCGCAAGGGCGACATCAAGAACAGCACTTGGCTGGGCGCGTACGAGAAGAACAACGTCAACGTGGGCCTGGCCTGCGGCCTGCGCGGCCGTGCCCAGATCGGCAAAGGCATGTGGGCCATGCCCGACCTGATGGCCGACATGCTCAAGGCCAAGATTGGTCACCCCCTGGCCGGTGCCAACACCGCCTGGGTGCCCAGCCCCACCGCCGCCACGCTGCACGCCATGCACTACCACCAAGTGGACGTGCCTGCGCTGCAAAAGCAGATGGAAAAGGCGGTCGCCAAGCAAGACGCCAAAGCCTTGCGCGAAGAGACCCTCAACCAGTTGCTGCAGTTCCCCGTGGTGGCCCAAGACGCCGCCAACTGGTCGGCCGAAGACAAGCAAAAGGAACTCGACAACAACGCCCAAGGCATCTTGGGTTATGTGGTGCGTTGGGTGGACCAAGGCGTGGGTTGCTCCAAAGTGCCCGACATCAATGGCGTGGGCCTGATGGAAGACCGTGCCACGCTGCGCATCAGCAGCCAGCACATGGCCAACTGGTTGCACCACGGTGTGGTGACCGAAAAGCAGGTCAAGCAAACCATGGAACGCATGGCTGCGGTGGTCGACGCCCAAAACGCAGGCGACACCGCCTACGTGAAGATGGCCGGCAACTTCGCCAAGTCGGCCGCGTACAAAGCCGCTTGCGATCTGGTCTTCAAGGGCAAGGCCCAGCCCAGCGGCTACACCGAGCCACTGTTGCACGCTTGGCGCTTGAAGGTCAAAGCGGCCTGATGTCCTGGTGTCCCTGAACTTTCAGGGACCTCTGTCGGGGCTGAAGCCGCCGACCTACAGCTTGTCTTGTAGGTCGGTGGCTTCAGCCCCGACTTGTTTTCACCAGCACAAACTCAAACGCATCGCCTCCACCCCCTAAACTTGAGGCTTTACCGCATCCACCCTTGCCATGAACGTTTGTTCCACCGTTGACCCATGCCGCTGCCCCTTGTGCGGGCAAGACAACCGTTGTGCCATGGAGGCAAAGGCCCCAGCGAATGCGCAAGCGGCTTGCTGGTGCACACGCGAACAATTCAGCGCCGCCTTGCTGCGGCAAATTCCAGACGCGGCCAAGGGCAAGGCCTGCATTTGCCAGGCATGTGCGCAAGCGTCTCCTCCAATGGATTAATCAATGCGTCGCCGCGCTCAAAGGCAGATCTTCAAGCGCACGCTGATGGAATGGCATTCTTTATGACTCATAATTTTGGGTTTCATTTTTCCAAGTCCATTCATGAAAACCGGTTTGCGATTCGCGCTGCTCAGCGTCAGTTTGTCCTTGGCGGCGGGCGGGTGTCAGGCCCAAGACCGTGATGGGGCGCTGCATTGGAACGTCGCGGTCGTCAATGATTACCGCTTTCGGGGCATTTCTCAATCACGCTTGAGCCCTGCTCTGCAAGGCGGTGTGGACTACACCGCAGCCCATGGCTGGTATGCGGGCGTGTGGGCGTCCACCATCGGTTGGCTCAAAGATGCGGGGGCCACATCCGGTTCGGTCGAGGTGGATCTGAACTTTGGTCGCCAATGGGCCGATGGCCAAGCCACCTGGGATCTGGGGCTGGCCCGCTACGGCTTTGTCGGCAACAACTTGCACCGACGTGGCCAGCGCGAAGACCCTAGCACCACCGAAGCCTATGCCGCTTACAGCGTGGCCGATGTTACTTTCAAATATTCGCATGTCTTGACCCGTTGGATGGGCAATCCGAACAGCCAAAACAGCCACTACATCGAGTTGAGCAAAGACTGGGCTTTACCGAGCGGCTGGACATTGCGCCCGCACTTGGGGCATCTGCGCGTGCGCAACACCGCACCCAGTGCTTCCTACGCCGACTACGCCGTGACGGTCTCTCGCAACTGGATGCCGGGCTTGTCTTTTTCGGCCTCTGTGCAAGGCACCAACGCAGACCGGTCGGTGTACACCACAGCCGAGGGACGCTTCACCGGTGGCGTGGGCCTGGTGCTGGGCCTCCAATACGCTCGCTGAGTGCGCACGCTCTCAGTTCTTTCTGCGTGAGGCGGTCTAAACTCGGAGGCTGCCATGACCGACCTTCACCCTCCCCACAGCCTCCAGGCGCTTCAGGCGCGATATGGCGATCGCTACCGTTGGCTGCTGCTTTTGTCGGTCATGCTGGGCACCATGGCGTCGGTCATGTCGTCCACCATCATGAACGTGGCCATCCCCGACATGAGCCAGCATTTCACGCTGGGCCAGACGCGGGTGCAGTGGGTCAGCTCGGGCTTCATGGTGGCCATGACGGTGTCCATGTTGACCACGCCCTGGTTGCTCGCGCGCTTTGGTTACCGCCGTACATATGAGATTTGCATGCTCTTGCTGCTGGGCGGTGGCATTGGCGGTGGGCTGGCCAACGATTACAGCTGGGTCTTGGTGGCGCGCATTGTGGAGGGCCTGGCCGCGGGTGTGGTGCAGCCGATCCCGGTGATCATCATCATGAACGCCTTTGCCCCCGAGGAACGTGGCCGCGCCAGCGGTTTGTTTGGCACTGGCGTGGTGCTGGCCCCGGCCATTGGGCCCAGTGTGGGCGGCTTGCTGGTCGATGCGTTCGGTTGGCGCTCGATCTTCTTCATGGTCGTGCCGCTGGCGCTGGCGGCGCTGTGGCTGGCACGGCGCTATGTGCCCACCACCGCACCCGGTGGTGTGCAGGCCAATGCCGCTTCGGGTCGCCTGGACTGGTGGGGCCTGTTGATGGCGCTGTTGGGCACCGTGCTTTTGCTCAATGGCATGGTGGCATGGCGCGAATCGGGCACAGCGCAAGGCCTGCCTTTGCTGCTGGGCGCCGCCTGGATGGCTGGCTGCTTTGTGGCTTGGCAAATGCGCTTGCAGAGGCGCTTTCAGCACCACGCCACCGGCGCGCAGGCGCCGCTGATGGACTTGCGGGTGTTCACCCACCGCAGTTTCCTCATGGGGTCTTTGGTGGCCATGACCTATGGCACGGCGCTTTTTGGCTCCACCTATTTGCTGCCGGTGTTCATGCAAAGCGGCTTGGGTTTGTCGGCTTCGTATGTGGGCTCGGCCTTGTTGCCTGCGGGCTTCATGTTGGCCATCACCATCACCTTGGTGGGGCGCTGGGCCGACCGCACCGACAAACGGCGTCTGGTGCTGGTGGGCCTGGCCCTCTTGGCCAGCTCGTTTGCGCTCATGAGCACAGTGGACCCGGACAAAGGTTTGCTCACACTGTGGCTGTGGACCATGGTGGGCCGCGTGGGTTTGGGCTTCATCTTGCCCTCGCTCAACCTCGGTGCCATGCAGGGCATGCCCGCGCACCTGATTCCGCAAGGGGCCAGCGTGGTCAATTTTGTCCGCATGCTCGGTGGTGCGGCGGGCGTGAGCCTGTGCGCCATCGTGCTCGAGTGGCGTTTGAGCGTCATGGATGTGGCGCTGCTGGGGCCCGGCGATGTGCATGCCCGCTTGCACGCTTTTCACGATGCGTTTTGGTTTTTGGCGGTGCTCACGGCCTTGGCGATCATTCCGGCCTGGCTGATGGCGGCGCCCGCTCACAAGAAAGAATGACCCCATGTGCCAACTGCTCGGCATGAACTGCAACACCCCCACCGATGTCACTTTCAGCTTCAGCGGCTTTGCGCAGCGCGGCGGCGTGACGGACCACCACAGCGACGGCTGGGGCATCGCCTTTTTTGAAGGGCGCGGCGTGCGCCACATGGTGGACCACCAAAGCGCCAGCACCTCGCCGGTGGCCGAGCTGGTGCGCCGTTACCCGATCAAAAGCACCAACGTGATTGCCCACATCCGCAAGGCCACGCAAGGCGAGGTGAGCCTGGAAAACTGCCACCCCTTTGTGCGCGAGCTCTGGGGCCGTTATTGGGTGTTTGCGCACAACGGCAATTTGGTGGACTTTGCGCCGCGTCTGCATGGCAATTTCAAACCCGTGGGCCAGACCGACAGCGAACGCGCCTTTTGCTGGCTCATGCAAGAGCTGGCCAAGTCACACGCCAGCGTGCCCAGCGTGCAAGAGCTCTCGCTCACGCTGCGCGAGCTGGTGCCGCACATCGCCAAGCATGGCACCTTCAACTTTTTGTTGTCCAACGGCCAAGCGCTGTGGGCGCATGCCAACACGCAGCTGCATTACGTGCTGCGCCGCCACCCCTTCAGCCAAGCCACCTTGAGCGACGAAGACATGAGCGTGAATTTTGCCGAGCACACCCGCGAGACCGATCGCGTGGCCGTGGTCGTCACCCAGCCTTTGACCACCAATGAAGCGTGGGTGGCTTTTGAGCCCGGTCGGGTTTACACCTTTGGAGACGGCGACGTGAAAGGCTGAGCGCGCGGGTTTTTAAAACTGTGTGTGCAGTCGCACCGCATACACCTGCACCGGCCCGCGCAGCGCGTTGTAGGCCGGGTTCTGGATGTACTGATAGTCTGCGGTCAGCCAAGTGTTGCGGCGGATGCCCCAGCTGTAGAAAGTCTCCAGCCCACGCTCGGGTTTGTATTGCAATTGGCCATCGCCAATGAAGTAGGACACACCGCCAGCGGCCAAGAAGTTGCGGCGGTCGGCAGACAAGCGGTTTTCCATGAAGGCCAGGCCCACGCTGTCCTGACCGCGCTGCCAAGCCGCGCCGTTGATGCGCACACCGGCCGACAGCGAAGCGTCGATCTCGGTGAAGGCATAGGTCTCGGTGCGGCCATCGGCTTTCATGGCCCGCATGAACACACCCACCTGATCGCTCAGCGCCTGCTCCAGGTTCACACCCAAACCGTATTTGATTTTCTCGCCCGAGCGCACATTGAAAAACGCCTGCGGATCGGTGCCGGGGTTCGCTTGCAAATAGGCCGTGGCGTCTTTGAAGCTGGCCGTCACGGCGCGGTTGCGCCAGGCCAGCACCCGCACCTTGCCCGGCTGGTTCACCCAAGTGTGGGCATGCTCCACCTCGACCTGGTCGCCGTAGTGGCGCAGCAAATCCCAGTCGACCTTCAACTCGTTGGGCTTTTGGGGGCCGGTCATGCGGGCTGCACGAAACACCCAATCGCCTTGGTACCACTCGCCGGCCACGCCCCAGCCAAAGCCACGGGCATCGGCGGCGTAGTCGTAGGCGCCATACGTCCAGTGGCTCCAGTTCATGAACTGGGTGCGAGGGTCCTTGGCATAAGCGTTGTCGTCGAACACGTCCAGCGTCGAGAAGTTGCCCGCCGTCATCACGAAGCGGTTCTTGTCCACCACCTGCGCCATTTGGTTGAAGTCAGAGCTGATCTGTTCTTTCTCGCCGCCCTGGTTCCAGGTCTTACGCCAGAACAGGCGCTGCAAATACGGCTTGGGCGTGGTGCCCGCAGCCCGGGTGATCTCGCCGTTGGTGTAACTGCCCATGCCCACCAGATTACCGGTGAAGGGCACGCCCGAAGCCAGCTCCACGTTGGCATAGACCTCCGCACCCGATTCCAGTCGCCGGCCCCAATGGCCGGTCAGTGAGAAGGTGTACATCTTCTCGCGCGGCGCACTCAGGCTGAATGCCGAGGTGCTGCCGCTGCTCGCAAAGCTGGGGTGCCGCTGCCAGTTGTAGGTGCTTTGGTAGCGGGCCGAGGTGTTCTCGGTGTCCTGCGCCCAGGCAGCCCAGCCCCAGCCGGCCAGGCTCACGCAAAGGAAAAAGCGGATCGAAAAAGAATGCATGGGTATTCAGAAATCAGGACAACACCCGATCCTAGCGTGTGGGCATGAACGCCCGATGACAGGGCATCGCATGCTGCGACTTAAGCCTCCAGCGCTTGCTCCACCGCATCCACAAACAGCGCTGCCACATCGCAGCCCATCTGGTCGGTGATTTCCTGAAAGCAGGTCGGGCTGGTCACGTTGATCTCGGTCAGGCTCTCGCCAATGATGTCCAGACCCACCAGCATCAGGCCCCGTGCCATGAGGATCGGACCCAGCGCTTCGGCAATTTCGCGGTCGCGTGCTGAAATCGGCTGCGCCACGCCCTTGCCACCTGCGGCCAAGTTGCCACGCACCTCGCCGCCTTGTGGAATGCGGGCAAGGCAAAACGGCACCGGCTTGCCACCGATCAAAAGCACACGCTTGTCGCCTTGCGCAATGCCGGGCAAGAACTTTTGCACCATCACGGTTTGTGCGCCGTCTCGGTTGAGTGTTTCGATGATCGCGCCCAGGTTCAGGCCATCGGCCCCGACCTTGAAGATGCCCATGCCGCCCATGCCGTCCAGCGGTTTCAAGATGATGTCGCCGTGCGTGGCATGGAACGCGCGGATGTCCGCCTCGTTGCGCGTGACCAGCGTCGGCGCAATGAACTGGGGGAACTCCAGAATGGCCAGTTTCTCAGGGTGGTTGCGCAAAGCCGCCGGGCTGTTGAAGACCTTGGCGCCTTCACGCTCGGCTTGGCTCAGCAGGTGCGTGGCGTAAAAAAACTCGCTGTCAAAAGGCGGGTCTTTGCGCATGAGCACCGCGTCAAAATCTTTCAAGTCGGCGCGGGCCTTGCCGGTTTCGACAAACCACACATCGGCGTCGCCCGTGAGGCGAATCTCGCGCACCACGGCCGAGACCGATTCGCCGCGCTGCCAGCGCACATCGGTCATCTCGCAGGCGGCCACCTGGTGCCCGCGCTTTTGCGCCTCGCGCATCATGGCAAAGGTGGTGTCCTTGTAAATCTTGAACGATTCGAGGGGGTCGGCGACAAAGAGGATTTTCATGCTGGGCATTGTAGGAGGTGATGGTTTTGTAGGTCGGTGGCTTCAGCCCCGACAAGTGTTCGTGGTCCATCGTGTCGGGGCTGAAGCCGCCGACCTACGCTGGGGCTTTTCGTACCCCAGGGTGCGAGACGATTTGCAAACTGGCCGGACCATTGCGTACGGTCACTTGACTGGCCACCCCGAGGTACTCGCCATCGGCCGCCAGGGGCACGCCGCTGGCGCAGGCGATCGACAAGGCCTCAAAAGCGCGGCTGTCGATGCGTGGGTGGCTCAAATGCCAGCCCATCAGCAGTCTTGGCAGCATCAGCAAAACCCCAACACGTGAAAAGGGCCCGGCCCACAGCAGATCCAGTCGGCCATCGTCCATGCGGGCCTGTGGCACCGCCGGAATGCCCGAGCCAAAGGTCGGCGTGTTCAGGCTGGATGCAAACAGGGCAGGCCCCTCGTGAAGCCATTGGCCATCGCTGTGCACATGCAGATCCCACACCTTCAGGTGCAGCAATTCACTCAGCGTGGCCCACAAATAGCGCGGCAGCCCTCGCAACCAACGCGGGCCGTTCAGCGCCCGCAATCCCACGGCTGAATCAAAACCCGCCGTCAGGCTCGACAAGAACGGGTTGTGGTGCTCAACGCCTTGCATGTCGGTCCAGCTCACATGCCCCGTGTCTACCCCTTGCGGTGCGGCCGTCAGGGCGTGCGCCAAAGCTTTGGCCCAAGGCATGCCAAACAAGCCCAAACCCCGTGCGCAGTCGTTGCCGCTGCCCATGGGCACCAGGCCCAGGGTCAATTGGCGCTCCAGCATGGCAGGCAGCCAGCGGTTGAGCGTGCCGTCGCCACCGACCGCGACCACGCGGCTGCCGCAGGGCAAGTCGCGCAGCAGCGCCAGACTCTCGGCCAGGGTGTCGGGGGACGCCAGCGTCACGCCTGGGGCATGTGTCTGCAGCCAAATGTTGAGCGTGGGCAACATCCGCGCCGCGCGGCCACCTTGGGCGTGGGGGTTCAGCAAGACCAGCGTCATGGCTTACTGGAACGCCACTTCGGCAAAGCTGCGCAGCTTCCGGCTGTGCAGCTGGGCCGGGCCTGCGGCCCGCAGCAATTCGAGGGCGCGGATGCCGATTTGCAAATGCTGGTTCACCCGCTCGCGGTAAAAGTGGTTGGCCATGCCCGGCAATTTGATCTCGCCGTGCAGCGGCTTGTCGCTCACGCACAGCAGCGTGCCGTAGGGCACCCGAAAACGAAAGCCGTTGGCCGCGATGGTGGCGCTTTCCATGTCCAGCGCCACGGCGCGGCTTTGGCTGAAGCGGCGCTGCGGCGTGTTGTCGGGCAGCAGCTCCCAGTTGCGGTTGTCGGTGCTGGCCACAGTGCCGGTGCGCATGAAGCGCTTGAGCTCGGGGCCCTGGCAGCCCGAGATTTCGGCCACGGCCTTCTCGAGGGCCACTTGAATCTCGGCCAGCGCCGGGATCGGCACCCACAGCGGCAGTTCTTCGTCCAGCACATGGTCTTCGCGCACATAGGCATGGGCCAGCACGTAGTCGCCCAGTTGCTGCGTGGTGCGCAGGCCCGCGCAGTGGCCCACCATCAGCCAAGCGTGCGGGCGCAGCACGGCAATGTGGTCGGTGATGTTTTTGGCATTGGCCGGGCCCACGCCGATGTTGACCATGGTGATGCCGCTGTGCCCCTCGCGCACCAGGTGGTAGCCCGGCATTTGGGGCAATCGTGGCGGTGTCTGGCCGAGCGCATCGTCCGCTTCGGCAGGCAAGCCCACCCGCCGCGTGACCACATTGCCCGGCTCCACAAAGGCCACATAGGGGCTGTCGGGTTTGGCCATCTCGGCGCGGCCCAGTGCGATGAATTCGTCGATGTAAAACTGGTAATTGGTGAACAACACATAGTTTTGAAAATGCGCCGGGCTGGTGCCGCTGTAGTGCCGCAAACGGTGCAGCGAATAGTCGGTCCGCGCCCCGGTGAACAGCGACAAGGGCTGCGGCTGCCCCTGCGTGCCGCGCCAAGTGCCGTTGGCGATGCTGTCGTCCATGGCCGTCAAGTCGGGCAGATCGAACACATCGCGCATGCGGGCGCGGCGAGCGCCGCTCATCTCGCCTTCCATGTGCTCGTTTTCAGCAAACGAAAAATGCACCGGCATCGGCTCTTTGCTGGTGCCCACCTCCAGTCGCACGCCGTGGTTGCGCATCAACAGCGCAAACTGCTCGCGCAGGTAATGCGCAAACAAATCGGGCCGGGTGAGGGTGGTGGCATAGGTGCCTGCGCTGGCCACAAAGCCAAAGCTGAGCAATTCGGTCTCGGCGTCGTCGGGCGGCATCCAGTCGGTGGCGGTGTCCAAGCGGACATAGGGGTAACACGCCCGCACGCGGTCTTGCATGTCCTCCCCGGCCACAAAGCGCTGCATGGCCTGGCGCAGGTGCGTCACGCTTTGCGTGTAGATGGCCTGCACGCGTGCCAAAGCCGCAGCGGGATCGTCAAAAACTTCGGGGGCGATGAAGGGAATGGGGGTTCTCATGGCCCCATTGTGCCCAAGGTGTACACGCGCCGTTGAGGTGCTGAGTCTCAGTGGCTGTTTACCCAGTTTTCCACGATCAGGCCATGAAAGCCCCGAAAGTCCGCCTCGTTGTTGGTGACCAAGGTCACGCCCAGCGACAGCGCGTGCGAGGCGATCAGTTTGTCCAAGGCATCCTTTTGGCGATCACGGTTGGCCGCACGCAATGGGCCATACGCACGCGCTGCGCTGGCTTCGAAAGGTGTCACCACAATGTCTTCCAGCAAGCTGTCCAACATCGCCTGGTTGTGGGCTTGGGCCTCGCCGGAACAAGCCACGCCGAACTCCAGTTCAGCCAGCGTGATGGCCGAGATCACCACATCACCCACAAAACACTCTGCAAAACGTGCAAACACTTGTGGCGGTTGGTGTTTCATCAAATAGATACAGATGTTGGTATCCAGCATGTATTTGGCGTTCATAAGGTCTCGCGCTCGCCTTCGATGTTGAGTCCGCGGCCTTCGCTCATGAAGTCTGGAGAAAACCGTGCCAGTTTGCCCAGTACGTCGCCCATGCGCCGTCGCGCAGGCCGAATGCGCAATTCGTCCCCGATGCGTTCAATGATCAGTTCAATGTCCCAGCTGCCGTAAGCCAGCTCAGCTGGAATGCGCACCGCTTGGGAGTTGCCGTTTTTGAACAGTTTGGTGTTGACCATCTCCGCCCCTTTTTTGTGATGTGGATGTACGTGTACATCCTAGCAAAAGATTGGAAGTTTGTAAACACATGGATGTACAAAATTCAACTCGTCGAGGCTGAAGCCGCCGACCTGCAGGACTCTCTGAGCAGGTTGGGGCTTCAGCGCCGACATGTTGAGTTCACATATTGCGACGGTACTGCCCACCCACCTCAAACAGCGCGTTGGTGATCTGGCCGAGTGAGCACACCCGCACCGCGTCCATCAGCACCTCGAACACGTTGCCGTTGTCGATCACCGCTTGCTGCAAGCGCTTGAGCATGGCGGGTGATTCGTTGGCGTGTTGGGTGTGGAAGACGTTCAGGCGCTTGAGCTGCGACTGCTTTTCTTCCTCGGTCGAGCGGGCCAGCTCCAAGCTCTCCAGCACTTCGTCGCCCTTGGGGTTGCGGAAGGTGTTGACGCCGATGATCGGCAGCTCGCCGGTGTGCTTGAGCATCTCGTAATGCATCGACTCGTCTTGGATCTTGCCTCGCTGGTAGCCGGTTTCCATCGCGCCCAGCACGCCGCCGCGCTCGGCGATCTTTTCAAACTCGGCCAGCACCATCTCTTCGACCAGCTCGGTCAGCTCGTCGATGATGAACGCACCCTGGTTGGGGTTCTCGTTCTTGGCCAGGCCCCACTCGCGGTTGATGATCAGCTGGATCGCCATGGCGCGGCGCACCGAGTCTTCGGTGGGCGTGGTGATGGCCTCGTCAAACGCGTTGGTGTGCAGGCTGTTGCAGTTGTCGTAGATCGCGATCAGCGCTTGCAGCGTGGTGCGGATGTCGTTGAACTGGATCTCTTGCGCGTGCAGCGAGCGGCCCGACGTTTGGATGTGGTACTTCAGTTTTTGTGAACGCTCGTTCGCGCCGTACTTCTCTTTCATGGCCACGGCCCAGATGCGGCGTGCCACGCGGCCCAGCACGGTGTATTCGGGGTCCATGCCGTTGCTGAAGAAGAAGGACAAGTTGGGTGCGAAGTCGTCGATGTGCATGCCACGTGCCAAGTACGCTTCCACAAAGGTGAAACCGTTGGACAGCGTGAAGGCCAGCTGCGAAATCGGGTTGGCCCCGGCTTCGGCGATGTGGTAACCCGAGATGGACACCGAGTAGAAGTTGCGCACGTCGTGGTGCACAAAGTACTGCGCGATGTCGCCCATGACTTTGAGCGAGAACTCGGTCGAGAAGATGCAGGTGTTCTGGCCCTGGTCTTCTTTCAAAATATCCGCCTGCACCGTGCCGCGCACATTGGCCAGGACCCATTCCTTGATCTTGGCCGTTTCGGTCTCGGTGGGCTCGCGGCCGTTCTCGGCTTTGAACTTGTCGATGTTCTGGTCGATGGCCGTGTTCATGAACATCGCCAAAATGGAGGGCGCAGGGCCGTTGATGGTCATCGACACCGAGGTGGTCGGGTTGCACAGGTCAAAGCCCGAGTACAGCACCTTCATGTCGTCGAGTGTGGCCACGTTCACGCCCGAGTTGCCGATCTTGCCGTAGATGTCCGGACGCAGGTCGGGGTCGTTGCCGTACAACGTGACCGAGTCAAACGCGGTGGACAGGCGCTTGGCGGGCAGGCCTTCAGACACCAACTTGAAGCGGCGGTTGGTGCGGAAGGGGTCGCCTTCACCGGCAAACATGCGGGTCGGGTCTTCGCCTTCCCGCTTGAAGGCGAAGGTGCCTGCGGTGTAGGGGTAGCTGCCGGGCACGTTGTCCAGCATCAACCACTTGAGGATCTCGCCGTGGTCTTCGTACTGAGGCAAGGCCACTTTGCGGATGGTGGTGCCAGACAGACTCTTGGTGGTGAGTGCCGTCCGGATTTCTTTGTCGCGGATCTTCACCACGTACTCGTCGCCCGCATAGGCTTTTTGCATGTCGGGCCACTGGGCCAGCAACTTGCGGGCGGTGGGGTCCTGTGTCTCTTCGCGTGCGATGGCCAGGTCAATGGCCGCTTCGGAGGCCTTGGCGCGGCCGGGCTTGCCTTCTTCCAACATGCGGGCGGCTGCACGCAATTGCTGGATCTCGCGGGCCAAGCGGGCCTGGTCGATGGCGCGCTTTTTGTAGCCGCGCACCGTGTCGCTGATCTCGGCCAGGTAACGTGTACGTGCCGATGGCACCACCGGGTTTTGGTGCGTGCTGTGGCGCACGTTGACCACGGGCAAACGGCCATCACTGGCCTTCATGCCCAAGGCCACCAAGCGTTCTTTGAGCGCTTGGTACAGAGCCGTCACACCGTCGTCGTTGAACCGTGCGGCCATGGTGCCAAACACAGGCATCTGTTCCGTCGGCACGGTCCAGGCTTCCTTGTTGCGCTGCACCTGTTTGGCCACGTCACGCAGGGCGTCAGACGCCCCTTTGCGGTCAAACTTGTTGATCGCCACGAACTCGGCAAAGTCCAGCATGTCGATTTTTTCGAGCTGGCTGGCGGCGCCAAACTCAGGCGTCATCACGTACATCGGCACATCCACGTGCGGCACGATGGCGGCGTCGCCTTGGCCAATGCCCGAGGTTTCCACCACGATCAAGTCAAAGCCTGCCACCTTGCAAGCGGCCACCACATCGGGCAGCGCAGCAGAGATTTCCGAGCCAAAGTCGCGCGTGGCCAGCGAGCGCATGAACACGCGTGGGCCTTGCGACCAAGGTGAAATCGCATTCATGCGGATGCGGTCGCCCAACAAAGCGCCACCGCTCTTGCGGCGTGAAGGGTCAATGGAGATCACCGCCACACGCAGCGCATCGTCCTGGTCCAGACGCAGGCGGCGGATCAACTCGTCGGTCAGACTCGACTTGCCTGCACCGCCGGTGCCGGTGATACCCAGTACGGGTACTTTTTTCAGTGCAGCTTGTTCGCGCACCGCCGCCACCACTTCGGGGTTGGCTTTGTCGTTTTCGAGTGCGGTGATCAACTGCGCCAGGGCGCGCCAGTTCATCTCGCCGTGGCCTTCAATGGCCTTCACATCTTTGGGGGCCAGCGGGCTCACGTCCTGGTCGCAGCGCATGACCATCTCTCCGATCATGCCGGCCAGGCCCATTTTTTGGCCGTCTTCGGGGCTGAAGATGCGCACACCTTTTTCGGCCAAAGCGCGAATCTCGGCCGGCACGATCACGCCGCCACCGCCGCCAAAGACCTGGATGTGCTCGCCACCGCGGGCCTTGAGCAAGTCCACCATGTAGCTGAAGTACTCGTTGTGCCCGCCTTGGTAAGAGCTGATCGCAATGCCCTGCGCGTCTTCTTGCAAAGCAGCGGTCACCACCTCGTCCACCGAGCGGTTGTGGCCCAGGTGGATCACTTCGGCGCCCATGCTCTGCAAGATGCGACGCATGATGTTGATGGCCGCATCGTGCCCGTCAAACAGGCTGGCCGCCGTGACAAAACGCACCTTGTTCGTGGGGCGGTAGTTGGCCAAAGCTTTGAATTCTGCGGAAAGGTCGGTCATGGGGTCTCCGGGCCGGTATGAGCGGTTAAAAAGTCTTTACGTTTACGTAAACGTCAATCATAGCGGCAAGGGCCAGATTGTCGAGAGGGTAAAGCACCTAAAAGCAAGAACCCTGCTGGTCAGGGCGCCGCCGATCGGGTGTTGTTCACAAAGTAGCTTCATTAAATCTGTAATTTCATGTAAATAAATACTTAAAAACTCATTTGAATGGTAACTTCGCGGGCGCTTTGGCTTGCCCGATGGCGATGTTGCCCTCGGGGTGCTTTGAGCAGTTCACCTCATTTTGCGGACAAACCATGAAAAAAATCTCCATCCTGGCCTTGTTGGCTGTGGCCTCCACGGCTTTTGCTCAAAAAACCGAAGCCGATTTCGCTGGTTATTACGCCGGTGCCCAGTTGGGCGTCAACCACTCGACAGAAATGAGGGCCGGCAAGGAGCACAGCAAAAACAGCGCCTACCCCGGGTTGGTCGTGGGTCACAACACGGCTTACAACGGCGTGCTCTACGGCGTGGAAGGCTTTGCCGATTTCCACAAAAAATCCTCGACAGGCCGTGACTTCGGCATGGGCTTCAAGGCGGGCAAAGTCGTGGGCGATGTGCTGGTGTATGGCCGCCTGGGTGTGACTGGACGCGCACCCGGCTACCGCCCCCAAGTCGGCGTGGGCGCCGAATACCTGATCGACAAAAACCTCAGCCTGAGCGCTTTGGTCTCCCATGACCACCTGAACGAGCAAGGCGTGCATCACAACAACACCAGCATGGCCGTGGGCTTGAACTACCACCTGCGCTGATATCAAGGTGCCTCATGGGCGTCTGGACCTAAGGGCTTGTCGTTTTTTGTCGGCTATTGTCTGACCCCGTGTGGGAGATAATCCGCCGACAGCGACAAGCCTTGTTGGCGTTTGGTGTGCCCCTAACTTTGAGATGAATTGCGAGAACCGTTGATGAACCCCCAGGCTTTACATCGTCGCAACCATCCGCTTTCCTCGGCCCTGCTAGCTGTGGCGTTGGCCGTCATGACCTTCATGGGCGGTGCAGCGCAAGCGGCCGACTACACCCTCAAACAGCTTTTTGAAGAAGCCGCCGAACGGCATCCCAGCGTCTTGCAAGCCCGTCGCCAAGCACAAGCGGCCGGTTTTGATGTCGAATCGGCCCAATGGGGCCGCTTTCCCACCGTCAGTTCGCAGTTGCGATCCGACTCCAACCTCACCCAAAGCCTGGCCAAGGTCGAGCAACCTTTGTGGACCGGCGGCAAGCTCACTTCGCGCATCGAGTTGTCCGAGGCCAATTTGCGCGCGGCCGAAGCGGGCATCCGCGAAGCCGAATTCACTGCCTTGTCCCAAGTGGCCACGGCATTTTTTGAAGCTTTGCGGCTGGAACAGCGCCTCCAGAATGCCACGCTCAACGTCACCGAGCACGAACGGCTGGTGGCCCTGATCAAGCGCCGCTCCGAAGCCGAAATCAGCCCTCCGGCCGACACCACCTTGGCCCAGGCCCGTTTGCAGCAAGCCGTCAGCGAACGCATTCAGATCAAAAAGCAACTCGACGCGTCACTGACCACGCTGGCGCAATGGACCGTGCCTCTGAACGGCCCACTCAAGACGCCTGCCGACATCGTCTTTCAGCGCCCCGCCGAAGGGGTGATGCTTGAGCGCGCGATGGCCAACTCGGCCCAGCGCAAGCGTCTGCTGGCGCAAATCGAAAGCGCCGAAGCGCAAATCAACGTCAGCAAAGCGCAGATCTACCCCACCGTGGTGGCCGGCTTTCAGCACACCTGGGGCGGTGTGGTGCCGGCCAATTACGACCGCAACAAAGGTTATTTGGGTTTGGAGTTCCAATCCGGTGCCGGTTTGAGTGCCCGCGCAGGCCAGCAAGCGGCGGTCTCGCGCAAAGAGGCCACGCAGCAAGAACTCGATACCCACGAGCGCAATTTGACTTCGCAAGTCAATGCCGCACTGTCCGAACTCGAAGCCCTCGAAGCCCAATTGGCGCCGTCTAAAGCGCTGCTCGAAGGCACCACCGAAGTGGTCGAGTCCTACCTGCGTCAATACCAGGTTGGCCGCAAAAACTGGCTCGATGTGCTCAACGCCCAGCGCGAAAAAACCCAGGCCCTCTACAGTGACGCCGACACCCGCTACGGCTACCAACTCTCCAAAGTCCGTCTGATGATCATGACCGGCGACATCAGCGCACAACAACTCACGGCCATTCATGACTGACACGTCCACCCCACTGAGCACCGACAAGGCGCAAGCCGCCAGCTACCAGCAAGACCCTGAACTCGCGGCGCTGCTCTCGCGCCTGGCCGCATTGCAAGGCCACTCGGTGCCTGCCTACCGCTTTGGCATGGTGGACAAGACCGCAGACGGTGTCGATCTGGCCAGCTTGAGCCGCAAGCACCGCGCCGTCGAGCTGTGGAGCGTGCACTTCGCCTCGGCCGCCATCGGCGAAGTTGCAGCCCTGCAATTGAGCAAAGGCCAGTTTCCGCTGGTCTGGGTGTCCGAGGACGGCTCGCAAGTGCTCATGCTGCGCGGCAAGCTCAGCCATGGCGGCTGCACCACAGAAGACCACAACGGCCGCGTTGGCGAGATCAGCCTGCTGGCGCTGGAGAAGGGCGACATCCTCGCCCTGCACGTCACTTCGGTGCAAGGCACCGAAGCCCACAGCGGCCCCCAAACGGCAGGCGAGTGGTTTGTGTTTGCCCTCAGCCGCTACCGCTCGTCCTTCATGGACGCGGTCTTTGCCACCTTCATCATCAGCTTCATTGGCTTGCTCGCGGCCATGTACTCCATGCAGGTCTATGACCGGGTGATCCCCAGCAAGGGCTACTCCACCTTGCTGGTGCTCACCGTTGGCGTGCTGATCTCGATTGCGCTGGAGCTGCTCATCAAACAAGTGCGCGCCCACATGGTCGAGCGTGCCTGCAAAGCCATCGACCAAGAGCTGTCGGCCGTCTTCTTTGGCAAGGCGCTCGACATCCGCATGGATGCACGCCCCCGCACCGTGGGCACATTTGCTTCGCAAATTCGCCACTTCGAGTCGGTGCGTGGCTTCCTGACCTCGTCCACCTTGTTCATCCTGGCCGATGCACCGTTTGCATTGATGTTCGTCATCGTCATCGCCATGATCTCCTGGCAAGTGGCGCTGGTGCCCTTGGTCATGGTGCCCTTGGCCATTTTGGTGGGCCTGTCGTTTCGCAAGCCGATCGAGAAATACACCGGCCTGCACATGGCCGAATCCAACCGCAAAAACGGCTTGTTGATCGAAGCCATCGACGGCATCGAATCCATCAAAGCCGCCAACGGCGAATGGAAGCAACTGGACCGCTGGCGCCACCTGACGGCCACCATCGCCCAAGGCGAGCTGCACATGCGGGCCCTGTCGACCCTGTCGACCAACATCACCCAGGTCATGCAGCAGATCACCTATGTGGGCATGGTCACCATGGGGGCCTATGTCATCACCATCGGTGACCTCACCATGGGCGGCTTGATCGCTTGCACCATCATCAGCGGCCGCGCCTTGTCGCCGCTGGCGCAGTTCCCTGGCCTCATCGTGCAGTGGAAGCACGCGCAAATCGCACTCAAGGGTTTGGACGGCATCATGGCCATGCCCAGCGACCGCGACCCCGCCACCCGCTTGGTGGTGCCCCAAAGCTGCCAAGGCCAGGTCCGCCTCGAAAAAGTCGGCTTCGCCTACAGCGAAAAGCACCCCATCCTCGAAGTGCCTGCACTGGCCTTTGTGCCGGGTGAACGCGTGGCCATTTTGGGTTCCGTGGGCTCGGGCAAATCAACACTGATCAAGATCCTGTCGGGCCTGTACAAACCGACCGCCGGCAACTTGTTTTTGGACAACGTGGACGTGACCCAGCTGGCCCCCGAGTTTGTGCGCGAACACATGGGCTACCTGCCGCAAGACGTGCGCCTGTTCCAGGGCACTTTGCGCGAAAACCTCACGCTGGGCATGCCATCGCCCAGTGACAGCCAAATCTTGCGCGCAGCCGGCATGACAGGCTTGGACCTGGTCATCCAGGGCCACCCCAAAGGCCTGGAGCTGGAAATCTCCGAAGGCGGCAAAGGCCTGTCGGGCGGCCAACGCCAGTTGGTGGGCCTCACCCGCATGCTGTTGCAGCAACCGCGCATCATGCTGCTCGACGAGCCCACTGCATCGATGGACGCGCAGCTTGAAAACCGCGTCATGCACCACCTCTTCAACGAACTCGCGCCCGAGTCGCTGTTGGTGGTGGTCACCCACAAACCTGCGCTGCTGGCCTATGTCGGCCGCGTGATCGTGCTCGACAAAGGCCGCATCGTGCTCGACGGTCCGCGTGACGCGGTCCTGGCCCGCCTGCGCGGCGCCACGCCTGCTGCCGAAGCCAACCCATCTGCCTCTGAGGCCAAAGCATGAACCTGTTCTGGGTATTCAAACACCGCACCGCCGCCATCAATCCGCGTTTTGCGCCCGCAGCGCCCTTCAAGGTGGGGGGCCTGCGCCTGACCGTCTGGATCACTTTTTTCACCCTCCTGATCTTCGTGCTCTGGTCGCTGTGGGCCAGCTTGGACCAAATCACCCGTGCCCCCGGCTCGGTCATCGCCAGCTCCAAAACCCAAATCATCCAGTCGCAAGAAGGCGGAACCATCTCTGACCTGCTGGTCAAAGAAGGCGACACCGTGGATGCCGGCCAAGTGCTGGTTCAATTCGAGAAAATCCGCTCCGAAACCAGCTACCTCGAAGCCCGAGCCAAATCCGCAGGCCTGGCCGCCACCGTGGCCCGCTTGCAAGCCGAAGTGCTGGGCACCGCGCTGAAATTCCCGCCCGAGCTCAAAAACTACCCCGAGTTCAAAGTGAGCCAGACCATGCTCTTCAAGAAGCGCCAAGCCGCCATTCGCGAAGACATCTCGGCGCTGGACGGCATGATTGAATTGGTCGAAAAAGAATTGGCCATGACCAAACCCTTGCTCAAAACCGGCGACGTCAGCCAGACCGACATCCTGCGCCTGCAGCGCCAAGTGGCCGAACTCAAATCGCAAGTCACCAACAAGCGCAACAAATACTTCCAGGACGCCCAAACAGAACTGGGCAAAGCCCAGGAAGACTTGGCCGGTGTGCAGCAAAACATGGCCCAGCGCAAAAACCAGCTGGAGCTGACCGAGCTGCGTGCCCCCGTGCACGGCGTCGTCAAAAACGTGCGCATCACCACCTTGGGCGGCGTGATCCGCCCTGGCGAAGAAGTCATGCAAATCGTGCCCTTGGAGGACGACCTCGTCATCCAGGCCAAAGTTTCCCCAGCCGACATCGCCTTCTTGCGCCCCGGCCAAGACGTGCGCGTGAAGATCGACGCCTACGACTACACCGTCTATGGCGAACTGTCCGGCAAGCTCACCTACATCAGCGCCGACACCCTGAGCGAAGACCTGCGCCAAGGCGAGCAGCCCTATTACCGCGCCCAAGTGCGCACCACAGGCCGCCAGTTCAGCGGACGGCCCGACGAGAAGCTGGAAATCCAACCCGGCATGACCGCCACCATCGAAGTCAAAACCGGTCAACGCACCGTGTTCCAGTACCTCACCAAACCCATCGTCAAGACCTTCAGCCAGTCTTTAGGCGAACGCTGAACCACCCATCGCCGAGCACAGCTCAGCTCCCACAAAGACAAAGCCCCAACACCATGAACCACAAGGGCTGTACCCTGTGGGAACTGGACTTTGTCTTTGTAGGGGCCTGACCTTGACTTTGTGGGAGCTGAACTTGTTCGGCGATGCTTCAATGAACCGCGCCATCCCGAACAACCGCCCTACAAAAATGAACTACCAATAGGCTTGGAGTTTGTGGGAGCTGTGCTCGGAGATTGCTTGTTCGTCCCTAAAAAAAGCAAATCGATTCTTCAGCATGTTGCTGCTCCTTTACCGCGATTTTGTTTCTGCGATTCACGATCAACCATGTTGAAATTGCGCAGCACACCAATTTGCCCTCTGCAAAGAGGTAAAAATGGCGACGCATTGATCTGTAAATACAAAGATGAAACAACTTATTGCATTCGCCGCTGCTGCGTTGACGTACCCCTCGATCCATGCCGCCCCGTTGGATGCCCTGCTGCACGCCAACCCCCAAGCCCGCTACGGCCAAGGCCTTGTTGAAGTCTCTGCCGATCACATGAACCAGTCGCTGGATGTGTTCAAACTGCGCAGCACCGACCAGGCCTTTGGCGAAAACACCGGCGACTACCAAGGCGCCACCGTGCGTGCAGGCCTGAGCCTGCGGCCTGACGTTTGGCTTGACGGCGCCCTGCAGCGCCGCAAACTCACCTATGGCCCCGACCAACCGCAAATCGACTCTTGGCGCGTCGGTGCCCAGTGGCAGTTTTTGCAGCCGCCAACGGGCGGCAACAGCGCCGCGCTGCGCCTGTCGGCCTGGGGCAACCAAGCCGGCCAAGTCAGCAAGTCCACGCCCACCGCATTGCCCGGCTGCATCGCCAGCCTGTGCAACATCACCGCTTCTCGCTTGAGCGTCAACGACGCACAAGACCGCACCCTGCAGGCCGACATGATCGGCTCATGGCCACTGGGCCCCATGCAGTTGTCGGCCTTTGCTGGGGCAGGGCAGGGCAAAGTCTCGGTGGGCAGCATCTCGGCCAATATCTCGGGCATGCCGGTCACCTATGCCAACGGCTCATTTGGCAGCTTTTTGGACACCTTGGTGCCGCAAAGCTTCAACACCGAACTCAAGTCCACCCAATACACCTACCGCATGGCGCAAGCCGGCTTCAATCTGGCCTACAAATCAGGCCCATGGCAACTGCGCGGCGGCTATGTGCTGCAAAACATCCAGCGCACAGCGGTTGACGAGGTCATTCGCGCCAAAGGCAAAACACCCTACAGCCTCAACCACACCCTGGTGGGTGAGTTGGCCTACCAAGTCAGCCCCAGCCTGGTGCTGTTCACCCGTGGCCAGGCCATGAGCAATCAGTACCTCACCGAAATCCCCTTTCTCTACAACAGCCTGACCTCGCACCGCTTCAACCAGCGCTATGGCGTTTTGTCGGTGGGATTGGGACTTGTTTTTTGATTTGTATTTTTGAATCTCTTTGACGGAAATACGAGTTAAAAGATATTACAAATTAAAACATCAAAACGTTTCTAATTTGATAAAAATGATATCAGTGATACCCGTTAAAAGGTAAAATTGCGATCTTTCAGCGCTTGTCTCAAAGCGCTTTTTTGTGCACGAAAAAAGGCTCTAGAAGCCTTCGTGCACTGCGGTAGCCTGCTCAAAACACATTCCACATCAGCCATGTCCCCGTACATCAACGCCACGATCCGCAGTTGGATTTGTCATCGCCCCATGATCCAAACGGGGCTTGCCTGCTTGCTGTGTTTGGCCCCTGTTTTTGGTGCGCAAGCGCAGTCGCTCAGCACCACCACCTCGACGGGTGCTGACGCCACCGTTGAAGCCCCATTGCTGACGGGCAATCTGGGGCGCACCTCAGAAGTCAATGCTCTGGGTAACGGCCAAGGTGCATCGGGCTTGGCCAACGGCCTCAACGGCACCGGCATCCAAGGCTTGGGTGGCCGCGCTGCGCTGCAAGGCCAGCAGGGCCTTGTTGGCGCTGGCGCGCAAAACCAAAATGTGACGGCCAACCTGGGTGCGCTGCCCCCACTGGGCCAAATCCAGTTCCAGCGCTTTGTGCAAGACGCCACGGGCAAAGCCCTGCCGCTGTATGGCTACAACCTGTTTGAGCGCAGCCGATTTCCCAGCCTGACCGACGTGCCCGTGCCTGCCAACTACGTGGTCGGCCCCGGCGACGAAATCGACCTCAAAATCTGGGGCGCTGTGGATGTGGCCATGCGCCTGCCCGTAGACCGCAATGGTCAAATCACCGTACCCAAGGTGGGGCCCATCACTGTGGCTGGCACTGCATCCAACGACCTGGACGCGCACCTGAAAAAACAAGTCGGCCGCGTGTTTGCAAATTTCGAGCTCAGCGCCTCCATTGGCCGCTTGCGCTCTATGCAAATCTTTGTAGTGGGGCAGGCCCGTAACCCCGGCGCTTACACCGTCTCTAGCTTGTCGACCCTCATCAACGCCTTGTTTGAAAGCGGTGGCCCTGCAGCCAGCGGCAGCATGCGCAAGGTGCAGTTGATGCGCAACGGCCAAACCGTCACCACCATCGACCTGTACAAATTCATCCATGCAGGCGAGACCACCGCTGACGCCCGCTTGCTGCCGGGCGATGTGATCGTTGTCCCCCCGGCTGGCCCGCGCGTGGCCGTGACGGGCGCCACCGACACCCCCGCCATCTTTGAGCTGGCCAGTGCCGAAGAAAGCATTGCCCAAGTACTGAGTTACAGCGCTGGCTCGCAAACCCTGACCACGCCTCACAAAGCCCTGCTCGAGCGCGTCAACAACCTGCAAGCCAAAACCCCCCGCGAAGTGCAAGAACGCACACTCGACGCCGCCGGCCTGAAAACCACGCTGCGCGATGGCGACCTGCTCACCTTGTTCAAGATCAGCGCCCAATTTGCCAACGCCGTGACTTTGCGCGGCAACGTGGCATCGCCGCTGCGTTACGTGTTCAAGCCCGGCATGCGGGTGGCAGACCTGGTGCCAGAAACCGACGCACTGATCCTGCCCGACTACTACCGCAACAAAAACAACATGGTCCAGTTCGAGTCGGGCCGCGATGTGACCGACAGCCGAGTGGTCAATGAAGTCAAACGCCTCGTCACCGAAATCAACTGGGACTATGCGTCCATCGAGCGCCTGGACCCCCAGGCGGTCAAAACCACCTTGATCCCCTTCAACCTGGGCAAGGCCATCAAATCCAAAGACCCGGCCCACAACATCGAGCTCATGCCCGGCGACATCGTCACCATCTTTGGCGTGGACGACATCCCCGTGCCCCTGGAAAAGCGCACCCAGTTTGTGCGCGTGGGCGGAGAAGTCAAAGTGCCTGGCATCTACCAGCTCACACCAGGCGAAACACTGCCCCAGCTCATCCAGCGGGCAGGTGGCTTGAGCCGTGACGCGTATCTGTATGGCACCGTGTTCACACGCGAGTCCACCCGTCAGCAGCAACAAGAAAACCTGAACCAAGCCATCCGCAAGATGGAGTCGCAAATCAACTCTCAGGCCGCCACATCACTGCAAAACGTGTACGACAAAGAAAACGCGGGCAACATGCAAGCCCAATTGGCAGGTCAGCGCATCTTGCTGGAGCGCCTGCGCACCATGCGCGCCAGCGGCCGCATTGCTCTGGAGATGGATGTCACCAAACCCGAGCTGCCCGTTTTGGCCTTGCAAGACGGTGACAGCATCAACGTGCCCAGCAAGCCCAGCTTTGTGGCCGTGTTTGGCGCCGTGATGGCCGAGAACTCTTTCCTCCACCGCCCAGACGCCAGCGCCGCCGACTACATCGAAAAAGCCGGCCCCACCCGCGATGCCGACTTGCAAGCGGCCATGATCATTCGCAGCGACGGCACCGTATTAGCCAACCGCGCCCAGCGCAGCTGGATCGGCGTGGGCAATCTCAGCTTCATGGGCACCCGCCTGCAACCGGGCGACTCCATCTTCGTGCCCGAAGTGCTGGACCGCCGCACCGCCTACACCCAATTCATTCAGGGCGCCAAGGACTGGACTCAAATCCTGTACCAATTCGGCATCGGCGCCGCAGCCTATAAAACCCTCAAAAACTAAGCCCCTGATCGCCTGACTCCGATCAACGGGCTACAACTCAACTGATCAGCAGTATTTAATTCAACTGATTTGTTGGTTTTAATTCAACTGATCTGCTGGTTTTAATTCATCTGATCTGCTGGTTTTCATGTAGGAGCTGAACTTGTTCGGCGATTCTCAAAATCACCCAACAAATCCAGCTCCCACAAACATCCAGACACCCTGTAATTCAGACCCCCTTGTAGGAGCCCAACTGTGTTGGGCGATTGCCAAATCGCCGAACAAGTTCAGCTCCCACAAACATCCAGACCCCTGTAATCCAGACCCCTTGTAGGAGCTCAACTGTGTTGAGCGATTGCCAGCCAAACCGCCAATGACCGATACCCCTCAAACCATCGCAGAACCTGAAGACGACGAAATCAGTCTCCTCGACCTGCTTCAAGTCATCGTCGACAACCTCCGCCTGCTGGTGTTCGGCTCTTTGGGTGTCGGCGTTCTGGCATTGATCGTCAGTTCCCTCATCCCCCCCACCTACACCGCCAAAACCCAATTCTTGCCGCCCCAGCAACAACAAAGCTCCGCATCGGCCCTGCTGCAAAGCCTGGGCGCCATGGGTGGCTTGGCCGGTGCTGCCACCGGCCTCAAGAACCCTGCCGACCAATTTGTAGGGTTCCTCAAAAGTGCCAGCATCCAAGACGGCCTGGTCGAGCGCTTCAAACTGCAAGAACGCTACGACAAAAAATTCAAAGTCGACACCCGTAAAGAACTGGAAAACAACACCAAAATTGCCGCTGGCAAAGACGGCATCATCAGCGTGGAGTTTGACGACCGCGATCCCCAGTTTGCCGCCGATGTGGCCAACGGCTATGTGCAAGAACTGCGCAAGCTCATGGGCCGCCTGGCCCTGACCGAAGCGCAATTGCGCCGCACCTTCTTCGAAGGCAAGCTGCAAGAAACCAAAGACGCCCTGGCGCAGGCCGACCAAGAACTCCGCGCCACCGGCATCAATGCATCGAGTCTCAAATCCAGTCCCGTTGCCGCAGTGGAGGTCGTGGCCCGTGTCAAAGCCGGCATCGTGGCCCAAGAAGTCAAAATCGGCGCCATGCGCGGCTACATGACCGAGTCCTCCCCAGAAGTCAAACAAGCCATGGTCGAGTTGAGCGCACTGCGCGCCCAACTGACCAGCGCCGAAAAGGCAGAGCCGCAAGAGGCAGGGCAGAGCAACTACGTCGAGCGCTACCGCAACTTCAAATACCAAGAAACCTTGTTTGAGTTGTTTGCGAAACAGTACGAGTTAGCCCGGGTGGATGAGGGGCGTGAAGGATCGGTTGTACAGGTGGTCGACGTAGCACAGCCACCTGAGAAAAAGTCGAAACCCAAAAAGGCTTTGATTGCACTGTTGGCCACGGTAGGCACAGGCTTTTTGTTGCTGATTTTTGTGTTCGTGCGCAACGCGATTCGAAACGCCAGTCAAACAACCGAGACGCAAAGCAAATTGGCGCAAATCAATGCTTCTTTGAGAAAAGCTCTGGGCAAGCAGTGAAGCGCAAGTTTTGAGCTAAGCCCCCCATGTCGATGTTCAGCCAGTTACCTGCCAGCGCTTACGTAGCATTTGCGACGTCATTGCTCTGTGCGCTCGTGCTGGTGATCACGAAGCGGTGGCATGGTCATTTTTCATTTGACGGTGCGAAGGGCATTCAGAAATTCCACACCGAAGCAACGCCTCGGATTGGCGGGGTGGCCATTGTCCTCGGTATCGCTGCGGCATATCTGGTGGCCAAACCCGAGCGACAAACCCTGTTGGGTCCTGTTATTTTGGCGGGCTGTCCGGCCTTCTTTTTTGGCTTGCTGGAAGACATCACCAAGCAAGTGTCTGTTTTGACCCGGTTGATCGCCACCATGGTCTCTGGCGTGCTGGGCTGGTACATCACAGGGGTGTCCATCACCTCTCTGGATATGCCTGGACTGGATGCATTGCTGAGCTACTCCATTCTTTCAGTGTTGTTCACCGCATTCGCCATCGGTGGTGTGGCCAATGCCATCAACATCATTGACGGATTCAACGGATTGGCCAGTGGCATGGCGATCTTGGCTTTGTCAGGCATTGCGGCAATTGGCTACAGCGTTGGAGACATCAACCTGGCATTTGCTTGCCTCTCTCTGGCCGCTGCAATCATGGGGTTCTTTGTCCTCAATTGGCCTTTCGGGAAAATATTCCTTGGCGATGGCGGTTCTTATTTTTGCGGCTTTGCGCTGGCCTGGTCAGCTGTGTTGTTGGTAGAGCGGAATACAGTCATCACGCCATTTGCAGCGTTGCTGATTTGCGTGCACCCGATTTCAGAGGTCTTGTTCAGTATTTACCGCCGCAAATTACGTTCGTTGAATCCGGGAGCGCCGGACCGTCAGCATCTGCACAGTTTGATTTTGCGCCGATATATCCGTAAAAAAGTATCCCCACGAATGAGAAATTCCATTGCCGGAATATTTTTGGCATGCATGTCTTTGCCGGCTGTCTTGATGGCTTACTTGGCCAGACAAAACGCATTGTTTGCATTTGTGCTTTGCGTCATTTTCATGTTGATGTATGTCGCCATTTATGCGCGCATTGTGCGTCACCGGTGGTGTTCGCCCATCGGGTTTTTGTTATTTAGACCTCAAGCCCAAAAGTTTAGAAACAAGGTTTAAGTGTCAATTCACTGAACAATGCATAGGTAACACATAAAGATCATTTGGCATCTTCAGTTAGGGAAAAAATGTTGAGAGAAAAAACAATATTGGTGACCGGTGGAACAGGTTCATTTGGCAACACGTTTGTGCCCATGACCCTGGCCAAATACAACCCCAAAAAAATCATCATCTTTTCGCGCGACGAGATGAAGCAGTGGGACATGGCTAAAAAATTCCAAGGCGACAATCGTGTGCGCTTTTTCATTGGTGATGTGCGTGACAAAGAGCGTCTCTACCGTGCTTTAGACGGGGTGGACTACGTTGTTCATGCTGCCGCCACCAAGATCGTGCCTACAGCAGAGTACAACCCCTTTGAATGCATCAAGACCAACGTCAATGGGGCGATGAACCTCATCGACGCATGCATCGATAAAAAGGTCAAGGGCGTTGTGGCCTTGTCAACAGACAAGGCAAGCAGCCCTATCAACCTGTATGGCGCCACCAAGCTCACCTCTGACAAATTGTTTGTGGCAGGCAACGCCTATTCTGGCGAGCACGGATCAAAATTTTCAGTCGTTCGCTATGGCAACGTGATGGGTTCGCGTGGATCGGTGATTCCGTTTTTCATGTCCATCCGAGAAAAAGGCGTTTTGCCCATCACCGATGAGCGCATGACGCGGTTCATGATTTCCTTGGAGCAGGGCGTCGAACTGGTCTGGCATGCTTTCGAAGACATGGTGGGCGGCGAAATTTATGTCAAAAAAATTCCATCGATGAAGGTGACTGATCTTGCACGTGTTGTGGCCCCCGAATGCAAGCAAGAAGTGGTTGGCATACGACCCGGCGAGAAGTTGCATGAGCAAATGATCGGTTCAGAGGATTCTTATTACACATTCGAGTACCCAGAGCATTTCAAAATTCTCCCCACCATCAATGACTGGGGTGCCAGCCCTGAGCGCATCAAGGACGGTAAAAAAGTCCCTGAAGGATTTATTTATTCAAGCGACAACAACACCGAGTGGATGAGCGATGCAGAACTCCAAGCTTGGATCGACAGTCACCGAGACAAAATTGGAAGCATCTGAAGAATGATCCCCTACGGCCGTCAAGACATCACACAAGCAGACATTGATGCGGTGGTTGCAGTGCTGCAGTCAGATTATTTGACGCAGGGCCCTGCCGTGCCACGCTTTGAGCAAGTCGTGTCTCAGCACGTGGGGGTAAAGCATGCATTGGCAGTCAACAGTGCCACATCGGCATTGCACATCGCTTGTCTGGCGTTGGGTTTGGGGCCAGGTGATTGGCTCTGGACATCCCCGATCACGTTCGTGGCATCGGCCAATTGCGGCTTGTACTGTGGCGCGCAAGTGGATTTTGTGGATATCGATCCGCAAACTTACAACATGTGTCCACATGCGCTCGAAGCCAAATTGCAGCAGGCCAAAGCGCAAGGCAAATTGCCCAAAGTAGTTGTGCCTGTGCATCTGTGCGGACAACCGTGCAATATGGCAGCGATCCATACCTTGAGTCTAAAATATGGCTTCAAAATCATCGAGGATGCATCGCATGCCATTGGTGGCAAATACAAAGATGAATTCATCGGAAATTGCCATTACAGCGACATCACTGTTTTCAGCTTTCATCCCGTCAAGATCATCACCACAGCCGAAGGCGGCATGGCGCTGACCAACAGCGATGAATTGGCTGACCAGATGGCCTTGTTGCGCAGTCATGGCATCACACGCGATGCGCAGCGCATGACACATGAACCCGATGGCCCTTGGTATTACCAGCAAGTTGGCCTTGGCTTTAACTACCGTATGACAGAGTTGCAAGCCGCCCTGGGTGTGAGTCAAATGAATCGGCTGGATGCGTATGTTTCGCGTCGTCATGAACTGGCCAAACGGTATGATTTTTTATTGCGAGACCTGCCTGTCGTCACGCCATGGCAAGAGCCGGACAGCTATTCCGGTCTTCACTTGTATGTGATTCGCCTGCAACTAGACAAGATCACCAAGAGCCATAGGCAGGTTTTTGAGCTGCTTCGTGAAAGCGGAATTGGTGTGAATTTGCATTACATCCCAGTGCATACGCAGCCACACTACATGCAAATGGGCTTCAAAGCTGGAGACTTTCCGAAGTCTGAGCGTTACTACGAAGATGCCATCAGTTTGCCGATGTTCCAAACGCTGACAGAAGTCCAGCAAGACATAGTCGTAAACGTGCTCGGCAAGGTGTTGCGTGCATGAAAATCGCGCTCGGCACTGTTCAATTTGGAATAAATTATGGCGTTGCAAATACATCGGGCCAAGTCAGCCATGAAAGCGCAAAAGCCATATTGCAGCGTGCGCAACAAGCAGGTATCGACACGCTTGACACTGCAATAGCCTATGGCGACAGCGAGTCAGTATTGGGGCAGCTTGGCGTAAAGGCCTGGAAGACAGTGACAAAGCTGCCCGCTGTACCAGACGGCTGCAGCGATGTGACTCAATGGGTGAAAGCTCAAGCGCAGGGCTCACTCACGCGCATGGGGCTCAACAGTTTGCATGGTCTGTTGTTGCATCGCCCAGACCAGTTGCTGGCTGGCAAAGGGGCAGACTTATACGCTGCTTTGCAATCCCTCAAAGACGAGGGCATTGTCAGCAGAATTGGTGTGTCTGTTTATGGGCCGCAAGAGCTGGATGCTCTTCATGGCCAATACACATTCGATCTGGTGCAAGCGCCATTGAGCATTCTGGATCGTTCTTTACTTGATTCTGGCTGGGCTCAGCGACTTAAAGATGACGGCGTGGAAGTACACACACGCTCAGCTTTTTTGCAAGGCCTGCTGCTCATGTCCAAAGAAAACCGCCCCGCAAAATTCGGGAACTGGTCATACATTTGGACCGAGTGGGATCGCTGGCTTACAGAAACTGGGCTGACACCTTTGCAGGCCTGCTTACGATTCACCAACACGCTCGATTGCATAGACAAAGTGGTCGTTGGGGTTGATAACGTCGCTCAGTTCGACCAAATCATCGAAGCCGTAGAGGGCGCACTGCCCAGTTTGCCCTCATTCAAATCATTGCAGGATGACCGATTAATCAACCCTGCAGCTTGGAACCAACTATGAAAGTTGTCGCCATTGTTCAGGCCCGGATGGGCTCCACACGTCTGCCCAATAAAGTGATGAAGCTGGTGGAAGGCGTGCCCATGATTGAGCTATTACTTGCACGCCTCGCCAAATCCAAAGAGATTGACCAGATCGTTCTGGCTACATCAACAGACGAGCGCAATACGCCACTCGTTGAGCACGTAAAGAGCCTTGGCTACACCTGCATACGCGGTAACGAGGCGGACGTACTAGACCGGTATCTGGTAGCAGCCAGACAAGTCCAGGCTGATGTTGTCGTACGCATTACAGGAGACTGCCCACTCATTGACGCTGGATTGGTGGATCAAACGATCCAACGGTTCAAGTGCAGCGATGTGGATTACCTGAGCAACACTTCACCAGCAACCTACCCAGATGGATTGGACACCGAAGTTTTCAGTCTCCAAGCACTGGAGCAAGCTGGCCGTGAATCGCAAGACGCGTTTGATCATGAGCACGTCACACCTTACCTGCGCCGACCTGGCTTGTTCAAAACCGCAGCATTGACCCACGATCAAGACTTGTCTGGCCTTCGTTGGACGGTGGACGAACCTGCAGACTATGAAGTGGTCAGCAAAGTGTTTGACCACTTTGCGCCCAATATTCATTTTTCGTGGACTGATGTACTGGATTTGCAAAGCCAAAACCCAGACATCTTTGCCGCCAACCACAACATCATTCGTAACGAAGGAGCCGCTATGGGCACTGGTCAAAAACTCTGGAAACGTGCCAAAGCGGTGATCCCCGGTGGCAACATGTTGCTGTCCAAGCGGGCGGAGATGTTTTTGCCGGACCAATGGCCAGCTTATTTCAGCAAAGCCAAAGGCTGCCAAGTCTGGGACATGGACGGCAATCGCTACACCGACATGAGCATCATGGGGATCGGTACCAACATCTTGGGCTATGGCCATGAAGAAGTTGATGCAGCAGTGCGCCAGACAGTGGATACGGGCAACATGTCCACATTCAACTGCCCGGAAGAGGTGTATTTGGCCGAGAAACTGGTCGAAATACACCCCTGGGCTGACATGGCACGGCTTGCTCGCTCAGGTGGCGAAGCCAATGCCATCGCCATCCGCATTGCCCGTGCCGCATCAGGCCGTGACAAAGTAGCTGTTTGCGGTTACCACGGCTGGCACGATTGGTATCTGTCGGCCAACTTGGGCGATGATGAAAACTTGGCAGGCCATTTGTTGCCCGGTCTCGACCCCAAGGGTGTGCCTCAAAACCTGCGCGGAACCGTGTTCCCGTTCAGCTACAACAATTACCAACAACTCGAGGATCTGGTCAACGCACACGACATTGGCGTGATCAAGATGGAAGTTGTGCGCAACATGGGGCCGGAAGATAACTTCCTGCACAAGGTGCGCCAGCTGGCAACAGAGCGTGGCATTGTGTTGATTTTTGATGAGTGCACCTCTGGATTCCGTGAAACCTTTGGTGGCTTGCACAAAAAATACGGCGTCGAACCTGATATGGCCATGTTTGGCAAGGCCCTGGGCAATGGTTATGGCATCACTGCCACCATTGGACGTCGCGAAGTGATGGAGGCTGCGCAGTCGACCTTCATCAGCAGCACATTCTGGACGGAGCGCATTGGGCCAACAGCTGCACTCAAAACACTGGAAGTCATGGAGCGCGTCAAGTCCTGGGAAACCATCACGCAAACAGGCCTGAACATCCGTGAGCGCTGGCAACAACTGGCGAACAAACATGGCTTGGGTATCAGCCATTGGGGATTGCCTGCGCTGACCGGCTACACATTCCAAAGTGACAACGCACTGGCATATAAGACATTGATCACCCAGGAAATGCTGGCCCAAGGGTATCTGGCCAGCAATTCTGTGTATGTGTCCACCGAACACACCAATGATGTGGTGGACGGTTACTTTGCTGCACTCGATCCGCTGTTTGCAACCATCAAAGAGTGCGAAGAAGGCCGCGACGTGATGAGCCTGCTCAAAGGCCCCGTTTGCCACGGTGGCTTCAAGCGTTTGAATTGATGGCACATTGATGCGCGTTGCATTTCGCGCCGACGCCTCGCTGCAAATTGGCACCGGTCATGTCATGCGCTGCCTGACGCTGGCCGATGCTTTGAGGGAGCGCGGTTCACAAAGCACCTTCATTTGCCGCCCTCATGCAGGGCACTTGCTTGACTTGATCAAGCAGCGTGGACACCAGGCAATTGCATTGCCCCCTGCAGACGAGGCATTCATTGCCCCCGCAGATCCGTTTCACGCCAAATGGCTTGGCACTGATTGGGACAGCGATGCAGCACAAACCAGCCAAGCCCTAGGGGAACAAGTGCTGGACTGGCTGGTGGTTGACCATTACGCGCTTGATCGCCGCTGGGAACAAGCTCTGCGCCCGCACACCCGCCGCATCATGGCCGTCGACGACCTGGCCGATCGCCCGCACGACTGCGACCTTCTGCTGGACCAAAACCTAGGTCGCCGACCCCAAGACTACTGCGGGCTGCTTAGTTGCCACACGCAAACCCTGATCGGACCGACATATGCCTTGCTCCGGCCCGAATTTACCCAGTGGCGCGAATACAGTTTGCAACGCCGCAATAAGCCACAGCTGAAAAACCTGCTCATCACCATGGGCGGTGTAGATCAAACCAACGCAACAGGTCTGGTGATGGAAGCACTGAACCACTGCGAACTCCCCATAGAGGTGCGCATCACTGTGGTCATGGGCCCAACCGCCCCTTGGCTGGCGCAAGTGCAAGCCCAAGCGGCAACCCTGCCCCGACCCACACAAGTGCTGGTGGGTGTGAATAACATGGCGCAGTTGATGGCAGAAAGCGATTTGTGTATTGGGGCAGCGGGCGGCAGCGCATGGGAAAGATGCGCTTTGGGTTTGCCCACACTCGTATTGATCTTGGCTGCTAACCAACACAGTGGAGCCATGGCCTTGCAAACTCATAGGGCTGCATTATTCGCAGCAGACACCCAGCAGTTGATCACACAAATGAATGAGCTGTTCACCCCAGAAAAGCAAAGCTCAGTATTGAGAAAAATGAGCCAAACCGCAGCCCAGCTGACCCATGGCGATGGCGCATCGCAAGTTGTTGATTTGCTTTTAGCCACCAATGCTTGAGGCCTGTAATGTTCGAGCATTGACGGAGGACGATTTGCCCATGGTCTTGGCATGGCGCAACCACCCCGCAATACGCAGCTACATGCTGACCCAGCATGAAATCAGCTTGCAAGAACATCGCAAATGGTTTGAGCGTGTGCAACACGACAAGACACGGCAGCAGTTGATCGTGAGGGAGGGAATAGAGCCTATTGGTTTTGTTCAATTCAACCCAGTGACCCCGAGGGGCATTGCCGATTGGGGCTTTTACGCACGACCAGATGCACCCAAAGGCAGTGGTAGCAAACTCGGCCAGGCGGCTCTGGAATACGCTTTCAAAGACTTGGGGCTGCACAAAGTATGCGGTCAAGCCATTGAAATCAATGCGGCATCCATCGCTTTTCATCAAAAAATGGGATTTGTAGAAGAAGGCCGCTTGCGTGAACAGCAACGCATCGGCGAGAAATACCACACGCTTTTTTGCTTCGGTTTGCTGGCCAAAGACTGGCAAGCCGTTCAACGGACTAAGGACATCACAGATGCCTCAAATTGAAATCGCAGGCCGCCCCATCGGCCCTGAACACTCGCCCTATGTGATTGCCGAACTCTCGGCCAACCACAACGGCAAACTCGAAACCGCGCTGCACATCATTGAAGAAGCCAAAAAGGCTGGGTCTGATGCGGTCAAACTGCAAACCTACAAGCCCGACACCATCACCCTCAACAGCGACTGTGAAGACTTCAAGATTCGCGGCGGTCTGTGGGACGGGCGCACGCTGTATGAGCTGTATGAAGAAGCGCACATGCCATGGGACTGGCACAAGCCTCTTTTTGAGCATGCACGCAAGCTGGGTATCACCATCTTCAGCTCGCCTTTTGACAACACGGCGATCGACCTGTTGGAAAAGCTGAACGCACCGGCTTACAAGATCGCATCTTTTGAAGCAGTGGACTTGCCACTGATCAAATACGCAGCCAGCACCGGCAAGCCCATGATCATTTCCACTGGCATGGCCGACGCTGAAGAAATTCAAGAAGCCATTGACGCCGCACGAGAAGGCGGCTGCAAACAACTGGCCGTGCTGCACTGCGTAAGCGGCTACCCTGCACCCGCCGAAGACTACAACCTGCGCACCATCCCAAACATGATTGAGCGCTTTGGCCTCGTCACGGGTTTGTCCGACCACACGCTGGACAATACCACCGCTATTGCCAGTGTGGCGCTGGGCGCCAGCATCATTGAAAAGCACTTTACCTTGGATCGCAGCGGCGGTGGGCCGGACGACAGCTTTAGCCTAGAGCCTGCGGAGTTAGCTGCCTTATGCCGAGGTGCAAAAACGGCCTGGTCTGCAATAGGCAGCGTGGACTATGGCTGCAAGTCCAGCGAGCAAGCCAACATTAAATTTCGCCGGTCGCTTTACTTCGTGACAGACATGAAGGCGGGGGATGTGATTACGCCAAATTGCGTTCGCAGTGTGCGGCCTGGCTTTGGGTTGGCGCCGAAGCATCTGGAGTCGTTGTTGGGCAGAAGACTGAGTGCTGATGCCAAGGCAAATACACCAGTTGCCTGGACATGTTTTGAATGAGCCAATGACACGCCCAAAGCAGGACTGCCTATGAAGCTGACGGACTATTTAGACCGAAAACTGGTCAACGACAAAGTAGAGCTTTTTCAGCTTGGCGAGTCCAGTCTGTCGCCTCAACATTTGCAATGGCTACGTGACCCGCATATCAGCAAATTTCTTGAGTCACGTTTCAACGAGCACACTGAAGAAACCCTTCTGCAGTTTGTACGCGATTGCGATTCATCGCCTAACAAATTGCTGCTTGGTATTCGACGAACAGACACTGGTCAATACATTGGCAATATCAAGCTGCATTGGGATCGCCACCACGGCGTGGGCGACATTGGCCTGATGATTGGTGATATTTCATCGTGGGGGCAGGGTTACGCTACGTGTGCAATTTCGCTCGTGTGTGAGCTGGGTTTTGATGGTGTAGGGCTGCGTAAGATCGTTGCTGGGGCGTATGCCAGCAATGTGGGTAGCCTACGAGCTTTTCAGCGTAACGGTTTCCAGATTGAGGCAACACTTGCCGATCATGTCATGCAAGATGGAAACCTTGACAGCGTATGCATGATGCGCCTGTTCCACAGCGAATACATGGTGACAAGCAAGGTGGATGACTCGCCTGAAGCGCTTATGAATGAGTGGTCGGGGTGGATCACGGCGGCCCTTGCGAAAAGCGAACTCCGTGTGGTCTTTAGATACGCAAAACAGGAGGCTTGGGCGCATGCGTGGCAAAGCGTGACTTACCAGCCAGTAAATTACCAAGCCAGCTTCGTCGAGTATCAACAAAACTATTTCACAGGTGCAGGCTGGGTCATGCAAGACTTCAGCATGGTGATGCTGCACGATGGTAGGCCTTGTGGCATTTGGCCGCTTACGCTGGGGCGCTACAACGGTAAGACAACAGTTAGCACGGCTGGCACGGCACTGATGCCACCATTGTTAATCTCGAGCCTTGGGGCCAAGAGCGTAAAAAACATTTACACCAAGGCATTGCACTTTCTTCAGGAGCTGTGCGTACAGTTACAGATTCCCATGCCAACATTGCAGTGCCCTGCCGACCCTTTAACGGCATCGCATGGGCTGAGTGAGTGGCAACAGCAGTTGTTGCGTCATGGGGTCTTAAGCATTGACCGGCATGAACTCTTTGTAAACCTTAGCCCAACCATGGCGGCAATACGCAATACATTTCGCAAAAGCTACAAATCACTGATTAACAAAGGGCTAACCCTGTTCACCAACGAGGTACTCGATGCAAAGCAGCTTAGTTGCTCAATATGGGAAGAGTTTAAAAACCTTCACTTGGAAGTGGCTGGGCGTAAAACCCGCAGTGAAGCCAGCTGGGATAAGCAATACGAAATGGTGCTAAACGGTGCCGCTTTTTTGGTTACTGCACGCGATCGCGCTAGCGGACGTTTGGTGGGGGCCGGATTTTTTCAATATACCCGTGATGAAGGCCAATATGCAGTTGCAGCTTACGATCGAAACTTGTTTGACCAGCCAATTGGCCATGCTGTGCAGCAGCTTGCTATCGAGAGAATGAGAACCCTGGGCCTGAAGTGGTACAAGATTGGCGAGCGACGCTACGCGCAAGAAATGCCTCCAGCCACGAGCAAGGAAATTGCAATTGGCGAGTTCAAACACGGGTTTGCAAGTCATGTATTCATGCGGCAGGAGTACAAGTGGCCAGTACGCGCGCTTGATAATTGGTAAGTTGTGAATAGCAATGCACAAATGACATTGCTTGAAGAAATAAAGAGAGATTTTTTGAAACTGCTGTTCGTTGAGAATCGTTACGCCACTTGGGTCTATGCAGCTGTTGCCCAACAGTTGGAAAAGCTGGGGCATCAAATTCATTGGCTTGTACAGAACCCGGTTTTTAAGCCTGCATTTGGGTGTGTGCACATCATGCCTTTTCCTTCAAATTTGACAGGAAAGGTAAACGCACCTGTTGAATACGAATGGCTTGCAAGAACCGACAGGGGCGTGCTTCATTTCGGCGCAACAGGTGCGCATTACCCACACTACGATGAGCAAGTCCGAGAACATTTGCAGCGCATAAAGCCTGATGTGATTTTTGGCGAGGCAACAGAATTCCATGAGCTGCTCGTCATCAGGCATGCCAAAGCCATGAGTATCCGATACCTTTCGCCCAATGTGACCCGCTACCCGGCAGACAGGCTGGCTTTTTTTGCTTATGACACATTGCAGCCCGTGGGTGGAGACGGTAGCCAACTGTCTGATGCAGAGTCAGACAGGATGTTGGAGGAGATACGCCAACGCAGGGTTGTGCCAAGCTATATGCGCCCAAACGTGTCAACCCCCCGAAACCTGCCGCTCAGCAAGTTGGCAGATAAGATCAGGATTACTTGGGGCTGGCTGTGTGGTGAGCGCTACATCACGCCGTCGCCATTGCGCAAGTTGGCGCTCAACGCAGCGCAGAAAAAAGCCCGAGCTCAATGGGAGGCACAAGCTGCGGCGCAGATCGGGCCATGGACAGACCTAAAAACGTCAAAAACCCCCTGGGTGCTGTACGCACTCCAGATGCAGCCCGAGGGAAATATTGATGTGTGGGGCTCACCTTGGAATGATCAAGCTGAAATCATCCGCCGTGCTGCTGCCAGCCTTGCTGCTGTAGGGGCCACATTGGTGGTTAAGCCCAACCCCAAGTCCAAGTATGAGATGAACGAGCGGCTTTCTCAGGTGGTGTGCAGTACGCCCAATGTGGTGGCACTGCCGCATGCAACGCCGATGGCTGAAGTGTTTCCTTTTGCGCCGCTGGTGTTGTCAGTTACGGGCACGATACTGATGGAGTGCATATTTTCGGGTAAGCCTGTTGCATGCTTGGGTAAGCACGCCATGGCCCATTACCCCGGTGTAACGCAAATCAGCAAACCGGAGTTCGTCGCCGAGGTGCTTCAATCTGCAGAGCGTGGGCTGTTGGCTGTTGCGACAGCTGAAGAAGCGCGAAATTTACTCCAGAAGCTGCATTCTTCTAGCTATTCAGCGGCTATTTGGGACCCCGTGACAAAACCTGATTTTGGCAACATCATTGTGGTTGAATCGCTGACCACTGCTTTTCATAGTGTAATAGAGCTGCATAAATAATAAACAAATAATTGATTGTGCAAATAAAAAACCTTCAATTAAGACTGGCCAACAATGCGAAAAGCAGAAGGCCAGTGCGTCTTGCGATAAAAGTTTACTTTATATATCTCGTGCTTTTGGTGCTGGCGCCTGCTCAGCCTGTTTTTACAGTTGAATGGTCGGCGGTAATATTTTGGGTAATTACTGTTATGGCTGCCATGGCAGGCATGTGGGCATCGTCTCTGCGACTGGGGGGGGTGAGTAAATTATTTAAGCCTTCTGTTGATTTTGAATCATTGTCACGATGCATTATTTTAATTTCACTGGTGGGCGTTGCATTAGCAATTTTTGATCGTTTCGCACTGCGTGGTGTTGGTCTTGCTCAAGATGCAATGGAAGCCCGTGAGGCAATTGAAAGCGCTGGCAGTGGGGTTGTGGGTATGCTTGCGGCATTTTTGTCATCGTTTGCGGCTTTTGGAGTTATATCAACTTGGTTGGCAGATGCTGTCGCAGTCAATAGCCGAAAAAAAATTAAAGTACTTGCTTATATTAATTTGATAACTTATTTATATTTGTCTATTATGCTGGGATCCAGGTCTTTGTTGCTTGTTATATTTGTAGTTCACTTGGTTGCTAAATTATTAATCTCTGAGCAGCTTGGCAAGCGGCAGTTGAGATTATTTATTGTTGGTGTATTGGTCGCAGGTTTATCGCTACTGATTGTACTCATAATGATATTTCAAAGTCGGTTATCTTTAATGGGGGTGTCGGCTATAGATAGCATTCGGTTTTCGGTGTATGCCTATACATTAAGGCCAACTGAGACGGTCTTGGGTTTTATTGATGGTAATGAATTCCTTGAGGGTTTTGGTGCGTCTGCCTACAGCCTAATTCTTTACGTATTCCATGGGGTCTATGAATTCTTTTACATGTTCAGTAATTTGGGCTCTCATCAAACGTATGGTGCGACGATATTTTGGTTGCCAGTTAAAGTTGCTGAAACTATATTTGGGTCTTTTGGTTTGATGAGTTTGGAGTCGATCCCTAATTTTAGATCTGGAGTTTTTACCACCTTTGCCGGGGGTCTATTTTTGGATTTTTCTATATTTGCTCCAGTTGCAGCTTTTATTATTTTTTTCTTTTTGTCATTGCCAAACAAGTTTGTATCGAGTGGAAAATCCCAGTGGTTGTTTTTGGCAATAATGAATGAGGCGGTTATAATTTTTTCGCCCATCTTGAGTATGCTTGAGAGTGCGTCAGGAGTATATCTTCTGACGGTGGCTTTAATTATAGGGTTGTTTTCTCCAAAATTAAAATAAAATCATATGCGAGATAAGTTGCTGCAGTTTGAAAAGAAATTTTCTGGCCTTAAGTTTATAAGCTTGCTTATATTAACTCCTGCCATCTTTTTGCAGCGGGTCTTGTGGCTATGGGGGCGTCTTAGATTTTCGGCACTTGTCCGAAATCGGGGCCATGGTTGTGTTTGTCACTGGAATGCTGACCTGAAGTACCCGGAAAACTTGGTGCTTGGTGACGATGTTGTGATTGGTGTCAATGCAAGTTTAGGTGCGCACAGTCCAATACATATCGGACATCGAGTACGCATCTCAAAGGATGTGCAGATCGAGACCGCTGGTTTGGACTTTCTCTCTGGTCCGCCGCCATATCGACATATGTCCAAGCCCATCTTCATCGAAGAAGGGGTCTGGATTGGCACCCGAAGCATCGTGCTAGGAGGGGTGCGCATTGGTGCGCATTCAGTGGTTGCTGCTGGAAGCATCGTGACGCGCGATGTTCCACCTCGCACACTTGTGGCCGGAATGCCTGCCAAGGTGCTTCGGCAACTGCCCGATTTAAGACGAGACGATAAATTATGAGTTTTGTGAGCAAGATGCGTCACTTGGGCCTTGTGGTGTCAGATTCACGCTGGTGGCCCTTTTATCTGCAACGGCAGTTCATGGCTTCAGTGGCCCGTGGTCGCTTGGGGGCCTTGGTTGCGTCCAAGTTTCGCCCTCAGGGGAGGCCTTCAATGGATTTAGGGCCAGAATTAAAGCATCGCATTGCTGAAATGCAAGATGCGGGAATCACTCACTTCGGGCAACTGCTGAGTGCTGATCAGGCTGCTGAGTTGCGTAGCTATTTCTTGCTGAAGAAGGTCAAGGATCCGTATCGACCAGACTGGACGCCATTTTTGCCCGACAGTTCTGATAGGCACCCAGACAGTCATATCGCTCATCATTCCACGCAAGACATTCTTCAGGCGCCATATTTGCTTTCAATTGCTAATCGACCTGACATACTGGCCATTGTTGAGGGGGTGTTGGGCTGTAAGCCGACACTCGGCTACCTCGCAACTTGGTGGAGCTACCACACCGAAAATGGTGCGCAGCAGGCAGAGCACTTTCACCGCGATGTCGATGACTGGCGCTTCGTTAAGCTGTTCATTTATCTCACCGATGTTGGTCCTGAAAACGGGCCGCATATCTATGTTAGCCATTCCTCGCCAAGTCCGGCACTACGCCAGATTCGCCGATACACGGACGAAGAAGTGGTGGGCGCCTTTGGTGCCAGCCGCGTCATGGAGTTGACGGGGCGTGCGGGGGAAGGTTTTTTGGAAGACACCTTCGGCATTCATAAGGGGCAGCCAGTGGCCGAGGGCACAAGGCTGATCTTCCAGGCGGTTTACAGCATGTTCCCCTTGCCTTATGGACCCAAAGCACCTGTTATGGCTGCCAAGGGTGTAAAGCTTGACGATGGCACCTTCCCTGACCCTTGGGTAAACCGTCTTTATCTCAAAAGCGAATGATGCTCCGTCTCCGGCTCCGGCTCTGGCTGACTGCATTGATTATTCTTTGCATGCCTAGTCTGTTGTGTAGGCCTTTATTGCGCATGCTTGGTCACCGCATCAGTGGGCAAGCACGTCTGGGATTCTCTTTGGTTCTAGTTGACCGTCTGAGCCTTCAGGGGGCTTCCCGCATCGGTCATTTCAACCTGTTGCGTTTGCGTCGGTTGGTGATGCGACATGGGGCCTATTTGGGTCGTCGCAACGCTATTTACGGGCCCATCTCCGTTTCTCTGGCTGAGCGTGCAGCCATTGGTAACCGCAACAAGATCGTGCGTGGTCCGAGAGGACTTGTCACATCGGGGCCCGCTTGTCTGCGATTGGGCGAACTCGCCAAGATCACGGCTAACCATCGAATTGACTGCACAACTTCGCTCTCGCTGGGTGCGTTTACGACTATTGCGGGTACCGCAAGTGAGGTTTGGACACATGGTTATGTCCACGATCTTTCTGGGCCAGGACGATACCGAATTGACGGCTCTGTACGTATTGGCCATAACGTTTATATCGGCAGTGCGTGCGTCATTACCGCTGGCGTCACCATCGCTGACGGCGTGATTGTTGGAGCCGGTACGACTGTTGCCCGCAGCCTTTTGGAGCCGGGGCTTTATGTATCAGCTGGGCTGCGTAAATTGGATCGACCACCAAGCCCTGACGAGCGGGCAGACCTCACCCTCGTCAAAGATGAGCAACTTTGCGAGCGCGTTTACATCAAGCTGCAAGCTGATTAAGTGGCCGCGACCAATATGAAGCGCTGGGCTGTTTACGTGCTGAGCTTCGGCTTGGGGCGCGGTGCGTTGTTTTTGGCACCGCTGTTACTGGCCAATTATCTGGCGACATCCGAATACGGCATGTTGGAGACCGCATTGGCAGCTGCTTCGGTATGGGCCAGCACTGCTTCTTTAGGTACGAGCAGCGCTGTGCCACTTGTATTGCTGCGCAACAACAAGCAAGCAACTGTGCGTGGAATTGTTGTTCACCAGCTTTTAGTGGTTGGCGTGGCAGCCTGCTTTTCCCTGGTCGCAATGGCAATGAAATGGCCATTGTTATGGACGTTGACAGCTTTGATGGCTGCTTGTCTGGTCATGCAGGGTTTGGCAAGTACACACCTAAAAACATTAGGACATGGCGATGCCTCGGTTCTGATGGATGCGGGTCTGCTTGGTTTGATGGCTGCGGCTGTTCTCACTGCGCATTATTTGGGGGCGGACCAAACAATTGATTTTGTTGCGGTGGCAGCACTACTTTATGTGTTGGTGCTTGTTTTTGCCTATTCGCTTGTTTTGGCTAAGCAAGCCCAAGAGCCGGGTTCTTGGGCTTGGCTAGCTTCCATCAAGGTCGGTGTGCCTTTGATGTTGGGTGGCCTGGTATCACTGCTGGCGACTACTTCCGGGCGCTTGGGTATGGGTTTGCTGGCGAACCCGGAGTTGGCTGCAGTGTATGCCGTGCTTGCACGCGCAGGTGCTTTGCCGATTGTTGCCCACCAACTTATTTTGATTGCCAGGTTCCGCAATTTGTTTGCACAACCAGATCAGGCTGTTGAACGTGCTGTCTTGCAAATTGTGTTGTGCGTGGCGGCCAGTGTTTTGGGCTTCTTTGCTGTGAGCCCGTGGATAGGTTTTGTGCTGGGGCCTGCTTTCTTGGATGCTTTCGGTCAGCATAAATTGGCCGGCATGTTGATTGTTGCGCAGGCTGTTTTGTGGTCCGCCATTGCGCTGAACGATTTGGTCATCGCTCGGCACCAGGTCATGAACAAAGTACTGCGTTACAGCATTGTTTTTCTCTCGTTCGCTTTGGGCGCTGGGTGGCTAGTTCTGGCTAGTTCTGGCTTGTCGCTTGAAAAATTCGTGTTGGTCCACAGCTGCGTGATGCTGTCTTTCTACGTGGCGCAGTCCTGGATCATGAATTTGTTGGGCTTGCGGCTTGTTCGGGTGTGGGTGACGACAGGGGCGTTGTATTTGTTGCTTGCGCTTGTCGGAATTGGCATCAGTTCTGTCTATTAATTTCAAGCCTTATTCGGTGTTCGTAATGGCAAAAATTGTCCACTTCGGAAAGTACTACCTGCCAGATTCTGGGGGGATAGAAAGCGTTACCGTCAGTGTTGCCAAGGGTGCGGTTGCAGCGGGGCATGCAGTAACTGTTGTTTGTTTTGCAAAGTCGCTTTCCGTGCCTACCGAGGTCATGGATGGCGTGACCGTTGTGCGGGCACCTATTGCGAAGCTGGTGGCTTCACAACCCTTGGGTTTGAAGTATTTCAGTAAATGCTTAGCTATCGCTCGCGAAGCTGACATTGTTCATTTACATGCGCCCAATATGTTGGGTGCATTGTGCGCTTTGTTCATCAAACGCAGAACACGTCTGCTGGTACATTGGCATAGCGATGTGATCAACAAAGGTTGGCTGGGGTATTTGACGCGACCCCTTGAAAAAGCCATGCTGCATCGTGCAGATTGCATTGTGGCCACATCGCAGGTTTATGCAGATTCGTCGTTGAGTCTTCAATCTTTCAAACACAAAACCAAGGTCGTTCCAATAGGTGTCGCAGATCCAGTCCATGTTAATTCCTCATCAGAGTTGCCACCCGAGTTGGATAAATGGATTGCTGGCCGTCGGATTGTTTTGGCAGTGGGGCGACTGGTGCCCTATAAGGGCTTTGATGTTTTACTACGGGCTGCTGCTGCATTGACGCCGGATGCTGTGGTGGTCATCGTGGGCTCGGGTCCTCTTCAAGAAGAACTTTGCAAAGCTGCGGAGGCTTCTCCAGAGAAGGGGCGCATCATTCTTGCAGGTCGTTTGAGTGATGCTGAGCTGCAGGCGTTGTTTGCGCGTGCCTCGTTGTACTGCTTGCCTTCCACTTATCGCGCAGAGGCGTTTGGCGTTGTGTTGTTGGAGGCTATGGCGCATGGCTTGCCTATTGTTGCCACAGAAATACCGGGCTCTGGCGTACCTTGGGTGAATCAGCATGGCGTTAGCGGTTTGAATGTGCCAGTTAAGGACGCGGAGCAGCTAGCGGCCGCGTGTAATCAAATATTGAGTTCTTCGACGCTTCATCAAAAGTTCGCAGTAGGTGCACGTCAGCGTTTTCTTGATGTCTTCACTGAGGATATTTCTGTCCGCAACACATTGAATTCATATGCAGCCTTGTTGGATAGATGATGATTCGATCGTAGGGTAACTTTGACGATGAAGATTAATCTTGTTGATGTGTCTGGTGGCTTGACGGCCAAGTGAGCGAAGCTGTTTTATTTCATCTATGCAACTTTTACCCATCATCATGGCCGGCGGCTCTGGCACGCGCTTGTGGCCTTTGTCGCGTGAGCTTTTCCCCAAGCAGTTTTTGGCCTTGGGTGATCAGCAGTCGATGTTGCAAGCCACTGTAACGCGACTGGAGGGCTTGCCCGTCGAACGGCCTTTGGTCATTTGCAACGAGAACCACCGGTTCTTGGTGGCAGAGCAGCTGCGTCAGATTGGCGCTTTGAGCGGAAACATCATGCTGGAGCCCGCTGGGCGCAACACAGCGCCGGCTGTCGCCTTAGCGGCTTTGCAGGCGACGGCGCACGGGGCTGATTCGTTGCTCTTGGTGTTGGCTGCGGATCACATGATCCAGGACACAGCGGCGTTTCAAGCTGCTGTGCAAAAGGCTTTGCCTTTGGCTGAGGCGGGCGCTTTGGTGACCTTTGGCATCTTGGCGCATAGACCTGAGACGGGGTATGGCTACATCAAGCGTGGTGATGCACTGAGCGATGGCGCTTTCAAGGTGGCCGCTTTCGTCGAAAAGCCTGCCCAGTCAGTGGCCGAGCAGTATGTGGCCAGTGGCAATTACGACTGGAACAGCGGCCTGTTTTTGTTCCGTGCCAGTCGCTATCTGGCCGAGTTGCAGGCGCACCGACCAGACATTCTGTCGGCATGCCAGAAGGCCATGGCCGCACCCCAAACCGACATGGATTTTGTACGGGTGGATGCCGAGGCGTTCAAGGCTTGCCCAGATGTGTCCATTGACTACGCGGTGATGGAAAAAACCGATGCGGCGGTGTTGGTGCCCATGGATGCGGGCTGGAGCGATGTGGGCGCGTTTGCCGCTTTGTGGGAGGTGTTGCCGCACGATGCCGCTGGCAATGTGCACCGGGGCGATGTGCTCTCCCATGACAGCCACAACAATTTGATCTTTGCTGAAAACGCTTTGGTGACCACGGTGGGTTTGCAGGACCATGTGGTGGTGCAGACCAAAGATGCGGTGCTGGTGGCGCCACGTGAGCGCGTGAGCGAGGTCAAGCAGATCGTGGCGCAGCTCAAGGCCAAGGGCCGTACCGAGCATCAGATTCACCGCGAGGTGTACCGCCCGTGGGGAAAATACGATTCGGTGGATGCTGGGTCGCGTTACCAGGTCAAGCGCATCACGGTGTTGCCGGGGGCCAAGTTGTCGGTGCAGATGCACCACCACCGTGCCGAGCATTGGATTGTGGTCAGCGGTACGGCGCGTGTCACGCTGGATGGGAATGAG